>NZ_AOMA01000029.1 GCF_000337895.1 Halobiforma nitratireducens JCM 10879 | reverse complement strand
TCAAAACAGGACTCTCAGGCCATATAGCGGCATTAAGACGAATATCATAAATTCAATACTGTCGCCTTCTTGCGTTCAACAGAGCAATCGACGAGGTACTCGACGTACTGGGATTCGGAACCAACGTCGAGACGACGCTTCCGGACAGCGGGGGCTACGTGGACGCGTTGTTGTTCGAAGACACCGAGACACGCCGAGACGCCGCCGAAGTCTATCTGAGTACGGAAGACACGACGGACCTGTTCGAACGCGGCGCGGGCCTGGTAGAAGCCAAGCAGTGGGATGCGGATTTCACGACCCGATTCAGCGAGCAACGACCCTACCGTAACGCCTCCCACCAAATCAAACACTACCTCGAGCGGACGCCCGAGAACATCCAATGGGGAGTTCTCACCAACGGCCGCAAGTGGCGACTGTACGGCACCAAAGATTACGAGACCCAGACCTACTACGAGGTCGACCTGCCGGAGCTGCTCGAGCGCGGTGATCTCGAGGCGTTCAAATACTTCTACGTCTTCTTCCGGCCCGACGCGTTCCGCGAGCGGGCGGGCTCGACGTTCCTGGACTCGGTGCGGTCCGAAAGCGAAACCGTCGCCCAGGAACTGGGCGAGGACCTGCAGGACAACGTCTTTACCGCGTTGCGGGTGCTCGGTCGGGGGTTCGTCGAGACGAACGACCTCGAGATCGATCCGGACGACGAGGCGTCGCTCGACGAGTTGAAAGAACAATCGCTCGTTCTGCTCTATCGGCTCATGTTCGTCCTCTATGCGGAGTCGCGGGGGCTGATCCACCCCGAAAGCGAGGACGCCATCGACGAGTACGAGGACAACTTCAGCCTGGACGAGTTGCGCCTCGAGATTCACGACGAGATCGGCGAGGTCGACGACGGCTTCGAGGAGGCCTACAGCGAGCACTCGACGACGATGTGGAGCCGACTCGAGGATCTGTTCCGGCTGGTCGACGAGGGCGAGGAGTCGCTTGGCATTCCACCGTACAACGGCGGGTTGTTCAACCGCGAGAACCACGAGTTCCTGACGGACCACGAGGTGAGCAACCGGTACCTCGCGGAGGTCATCTACCGGATTTCGACGACGGAGAACGACGAGGGTCGGTACGTGTTGGCCGACTACGCGGACCTGGATACGCGACACCTGGGCAGTGTCTACGAGGGGCTGTTGGAACACCAGTTCCGGATCGCGCCGGAACAGTACGCGGCAGTCGCCGAGGACGGCGGGCAAGTCTGGCAGCCTGGGACGGAGGTGTCGGTGGCGGACGCGGTCGAGACGGTCGACGAGGGTGGCCTGTACGTCGTCAACGACGAGGGTGAGCGGAAGGCGACGGGGGCGTACTACACGCCCGACTACGTGGTGACCTACATCGTCGAGGAGACGGTCGATCCGTTGATCGAGGAAATCCGCGAGGACCTGCAAGACCAGGGCTTCGAGCCGGGTACCCACGAGTATCTCGGGGCCTTCTACCGCCGGGTGCTGGACCTCAAGGTTCTCGACCCCGCGATGGGGAGTGGTCACTTCCTCACGCGGGCGACGGAGTATCTCGCCCAGCAGGTGATGGAAGAGGTACGCGAAATCGAAGAGGCGACGACCTTCGACGAACAGCGGGTGCGACGAGACGTGGCAAAGGAGTGTATCTACGGCGTCGACCTGAACGGCATGGCGGTCGAACTCGCCAAACTTTCGATGTGGCTCGAGACGCTGTCGGCCGACCAGCCCCTCGCCTTCCTCGATCACCACCTCAAGGCGGGCAACTCACTTGTGGGGTCGGACGTTACCGAGGTGCTCTCGAGTGATGCCGAGGAAAACGGCGGCCAGTTGACTCTCGAGCAGGCGCTGGCCCGGGTCCGGCAGGACACCCTCGAGCACGTGATGGAACGGATGCAGGAGTTGCTCGAGATCGACAACGAGACGCTCGAGGACGTCAAGTCGATGGAGGAGATTTACGACGAGGTGCGCAGCGATCCGTTCTACCAGCGGCTGTTCGAGTTGACGAACGTGCATACTGCGGAACGGTTCGATCTGGACGTGCCGGAGGGGGCCTACGAGCGGATGGCTCAAGCGATCGAGGACGAAGACGAGTGGCTCGAGGTGCGCGAGGAAGATTGGTTCCAGACCGCACAAGAGATGGCCGGTGGAGAGGCGTTTTTCCACTGGGAGTTGGAGTATCCCGAGGTCTTCTTTAATGAAGATGGAGAAAAGCGTGAGGATGCTGGATTCGATGCGGTGATTGGGAACCCGCCGTACGTTTCAATAGAAAATTTGGATGACACTATTGTAGACTATCTACGAAATTCTTATACTGCGACAGAATATGGGAGGATTGACATATATCTCGCATTTATTGAACAATCGAACAAATTGTGTATGAATGGTCGATATAATTCGATGATTGTGCCGGACAAGTGGCTAGTGTCAGATTATGGGGAAAGTCTCCGTTCCAATATAATACAAAACACAATTCTACAAGAGATATGGGACTTACGGAACGTGGATGTCTTTCCTGATGCATCTAACTCACCAATTGTTTATCGAATAAAAAAGGATCAAACTGAAGCCACAGAAGTCGAATTTAAATTTGGGAAATTCAGAGACCGGTCCAAGGTTTGCCCACAAAGCGTGTTTGAAAAAACATATGAGAATAAGATAATAATAGGCCTAGATGAGAAAAGGTCACAGGTGATTGAAAAGGTATCCGAAAACTCAGAAAGAGTCGGTGACTTTGCGTATGTGAGTTTTGGTGCACAGCCCGGTTCTCTGAGCAAATTTGTTTTCGACAACAAAGACGATGCAGAGGCGGGGATAGCGAATCTCGAAAACGATCCAGAGATTAAACCCTTCATTCGAGGAAGGAATATAGAGAGATTTCTAATAGACTACGATGGTGAGTATCTGTTATACTCCCCGGATGAATTACACAGGCCCGCGTTCCCTGAACTCTTCGAAAATAATAAAATAGTCATCTCTGAGATTTCCTCTACGATTAAGGCAGCATATGATCAAGAACAGTTCTATGGAAACGAAAAAGTCGTGTTTGCCGTTCGTGGCTCTGATCTTGAATCCGTTTCAGACGAAATAAAGTCTCAACGGCCGATCCCAGAAGCGAGTGACATCTCTGCCTTTGGGAAAAATATCGACTTACAATTTCTCACTTCTCTGCTAAACTCTACACTTCTGGAATTTTACTTCCAGAACGTGATTAGCGACGGCTTAAATGTATATCCCGACGATATTCGATATCTCCCGATCACCCGCACAAACGATCAGGAAACACTCGCTAATAAATGTGAAGAAATAATCGGCTTAAAGAAGAGTTTATGCCAACTGAACACTTCTGTTATCGATCATTTCGGCTCTTACTCTGACGGTCGTAACCTCTCCGACATCGGCCTCACCCAACCCCCAGAAGGAGCCGCAGACTCCATCCTCACCAACACTGCTGAAGACCGCGAGAACCTCCGGGTTGGAACCTGCGAAATCGAGCGCGAGTCCCCTACATCCCTCGAGATTCGACTCACCGCTCGCTACAAACCGGAAAGCGAGGACGAGTACGAGACCGACCAGTGGGGCTACACCGAGACCGAACCCCTGCCGGCGCTGCGGATTTCGGACCTCACCGAAACCGAAGCCGACCTGATCGAGGCCTTCGTCCCCGTCGCCGTCGACGAGGCCGGCGGCTTCGCGAACTTCCGCGAGAACGCCACCAAGACCAACTCGCTCGTCGATCGCCTCCGGAAACTCACCCTCCCCGCCGTCGACGATGTTCGTGACGGCCTCGAGAGCTACCGCGAGACGAAAGCGCGAGCCGAGGACCTCGAGGAGAAAATCGAGAAGACGGACGAACTGATCGACGAGATCGTATACGAGTTGTACGGGCTGACCGACGAAGAAATCGAGATCGTAGAAGAAGCGGTCACGGAGTAAGGCCACGAGTAACCGGCTTCGAACTTCAGACTGCTGTCAGCTACCGGCCGACCGAATCGGAACCCCGAAACTCTCACCCGACGACGCCGCGTCCTCCCCAGCCGATTCGCTCGTTCCCGCCGGTCACTCGCTCATCCCTCACAGAGAGTCGGACACGCGCCCTCCCGTTCTCGGGCGCGTGATCAGCGCGCGCCGCGTGTGGCTGAGTGTGTGACGAGCGAACCTGTTCCGAACGGCTCTGTTGAAGTCCTCGTTCTTTCCAAGCAGGCCACCAGCTGGGGCTACCGGCATGACACCACCGAATCGCTGCACGCGTCCCTCGCTTTCCATCCGGTTGATCACCAGCGGAGCCTCACCCTGCAAGGCGGCTTCGGCAGCCTCGTCGGCCTCACACTCGAGTTGTGGGTCGGGATCGATCCCGAGAGCAGCATCCTTTTTAGCTTCATTCTGATGTTTGTCACGTAGTCTTTGGTCATACACCGAAGCGAGCGAACATTTATCGGGAGAACAGGGTGTTTTTGATTTGGTCGTAGAGTGATCCGGCTTGATTCGGATCGGTCAGTCCACGCAGTTCGGCCCAGGTGATCGGGAGGTCAGGGCGGAACTCGTGGGAGTAGCCTGGGATATCGGCCTGGAAATCGTGGTACGGCGGGTAGAGGTCGAAGTTTTCGTACTTGCCGGTAAAGCGGTACTGGCCGTGGCCAAGCACACGGTACTGTTCAGGTGGTTCCATGCCGCGCATGAGATAGCAATCCCGAATCTGACAGCGGAGGTTGTAGTCGAGATAGTCTCGGAAGGAGGCAGGGTCGATTAGCGGCGCTGGGACGACATCGACAGCGGCGTCAGGCTCTCTATCGGGACTGTCTCCGTGCCAGGTGGTGGTTCGCTCGCCCCTTGCGACGTAGTACTCGAGTCCGATCCCAGAGACGGCCTCGATCGAACCGGTGTCGTCGAGATAGATCTCCTGTTTGTATCGGACCGCGTCGTCCGAGCCGATCATTTCGGCAGGGAGTTCGTGCGGCCGAGTCATCTCACCAACGTCGACATCCGGGTCGTCGCGGTAGTGACTCAGGCTCTGGTCGCGCAAGTCGCCGAAGAAGTGCTCGATGTCGTCGGTCGAAAGTGCCTGAAGTGCCTGGCGAACGTCCGCAAAGCGGTCGGCGTTGAGGTCCCACGGAATGGTGTCGTAGTCAGTTTCCTGAGCAACGTAGTACTGTGCATACTTTCGGGCATGCCCGACGTGTTCGCCTTCACTGTGGGTGCGCTCGGCTGCTTTGTCTGGGTAGCCGTCCTGTTGGTGATACTTGATCTCGCCGTCGAACGTCATCTCGACAACGTGCTCTACCCCATTGTTATCGAGCAGATTTACACCAACTCTCTCAGACTCGCCAGTAATGACTGCTTTCATTGTGTAACCACCCCAGCTTTACCATCACCAGTCGAGTCGCCCACACCAGTCTCGTCTTCGAGGTCGAACTCCTGATCGGTTTCGAGACCAAGTTGGTCTCGCAGGACCTCTTGTATTTTGCCGGCGACCTGTTCGCCGAACATCGTACTGAGGAGTGCTCCGAGGGGTGCTCCGAGGAGTCCACCAGCGACTGCCCCGCCTGGACCCGCCATGGCTCCAGCCGCCGAACCAACTGTCCAGCCTCTAGTTGCTCCTTTGGGCATGCTACTTGTGGAATCCTGCACCCGACTTGCAACATCGACATCGTGGTGCTCGATCCACTGAGCAGCCCCTTTCGGCGTCTCGACGGAGTCGACCAGATTCATTAGTTGCTCCTTGCTGAGACGATAGGTTTTGCTCGTGGCATCGTCTACCTTCTCTTCACCCGTCTCGAGTAACCCGGTAGCTTTTTCGACAGCAGCTTCCCCGGGATACCGTTGGACGTGCACGTCCGTTCCCATCCGATTGACGACCAGTGGCTCCTCGGCGGAAAGAGCTTGTTCGGCCGCCTGATCGGCTTCCCGCTCGAGTTGTGGGTCGGGATCGATCTCGAGGTCAGCGCCTTCTTGGGGCATCATGCTGACGGTCGCGCCGCCGTTTTGCTGTTTGACGTGGGCGAGTTCGTGAGCGAGCAGGAACTGCCCGTCCGGACTCTCGGGGTCGTACTCGCCGGAATTGAAGACGACGTCGTTCCCGCAGGTGAAGGC
>NZ_AOMA01000028.1 GCF_000337895.1 Halobiforma nitratireducens JCM 10879 | reverse complement strand
TCCCACCGCTGAGCGGAATCGAAGCGTCCGCGATGCTCGGAAATCGTTGATTTCCATCCGCTCGGGATTCCTCCGCGTGAACGCGGGGGGGGATGTCAATTCACCTACACAGTACGGATCGTCTACGGACCGGTCAGGTTCGTCACAGCGGTTCCGTTCGCCCTCATGAACATCACGTCTCCTCGGCAGTTTCGGTGGGGCTCACGAAGGCAAACCCCTGAACGTCGATCTTATCTGTTGCTCGATAGATACCAACAGAGAGTCTATCATTCTGCATTCTTCGTCGAGGGACGGATGACCGACGATTCCGCAGTGGCGTTGTCAACGCTTTCCGCAGACGAATCGATGGGGCCGCGAATGATACTGACGTTCCCAGTATTCTGTCTGGCGATCCGTTCGGCGATCGAGCCAAAGAAGATACGAGACATGTCGCTCTTCTCGGAGAGGCCGACACAGACGGTGTCGTAACTCTCGACCGCGTCGATGATCGTCGCCTCGGTATCCTCGGCGACGACAACTTCCGTCTCGTACTCGTCGGGTTCGAGCCCTGCTCGCTGAGCGATCCAGCGGACCGCCGTATGGCCCCGCTCAACCGGATTCACGTCGTCCTCGTCGGCTGGCGGCTGGACGTTGAGGAGGACCGGTGTCGTGTCGGATACTGCTGCAAAGTCTGCCGCCCGCCGGACGGCGACCGGGCTATGCGGGCCGGGGCCTGCCAGTGCGACGGGCGTCCCGATCGAGTCCGACTCGATCGTGACTACTGAGACGTCACACGGAGCGCCCTTAATCGCGGGATCGAGCGTTCGTCCGAAGACGTACTCGTCGCGATCGAGGTGGCCCTCCCATCCCAGGACCAACTGATCGGCCTCGAGATCTTCGACGACGTCGACGATCCCGTCTCCGACGTCGTCTTTCACGACCGCCTGTGTCTGGAGGGTGACCCCGAGATCGTCGGCGATCTCCTGTGCGGTTTCCAGGAGTTTGCGCTGGTGGTCGAGACGGGTCGAGTCGACGTTCTGGAGTCCGGACTGGTCGGCCTCGATGACGTTGATGGCGACGAGTTCGGTGGCTCTCTCGCCAGCGTGTGCCCGTGCAGTCGCCGCCGCCAGCTTCAACAGTCCACGCTGTGTTTCGGGGTTCGCCACTGGAACGACGACGCGATAGGGCTGTTCGGACGGTTTACGGAGCGCCGTCGGGAAAACCCCCGCTTCGATATCCCGCTGTCGTGCGTACGCGAAATACCAGACCCCGCCCAGAACGACGACTCCCGAGCCGACGAGCAGGACGATCGGCTCCATCTGGGAGATGACAAGCGCCGTCATGACCACGCCGGCGATCGGCACGGCCGGATAGAGGACGTTCGGGATGGCGAAGTCCGGGTCGTACTCCGGGGGGTCGGCGTACCGAAAGCCGACGAGCGCCACGTGAACGAGCGCATACGAAACCAGAAAGCTGAAACTCGCGACTTCGGCCAACAGCGCCACGATCGCTTCGACCTCGAGACCCAGACTGACCAGGAACCCGGTGACAGCACCGGTGACGAGGATCGCCCGATGGGGCGTGTTGAAGTTGCTGTGGGTGTAGTTGAACCAGTTGCTCATCAAATTGTCTCGCCCCATCGCAAAAATCACTCGCGACGCAGCCAGTATTGAGGAGTTCGAACTCGAGA
>NZ_AOMA01000027.1 GCF_000337895.1 Halobiforma nitratireducens JCM 10879 | reverse complement strand
GTGAAATCGTCCTCATGTTCGCCATCATCAACATAGAAAAGCTCTGTGAGCCACTCTAACCCTCATTCAGCAGCTATTCAACAAAGCACTTTGAACCCGTTCTCAATGATCCATCGATCACGATAGCCGTTGATGAATCGTCGTAGGTCCGCCGGATCATCGCCCTGGTGGTTCGTCGCGAAGACGACCCGGTCAGTTTCCTTGTCCTCGATATCGTCTTTGTCCCACTTCCCGATCGCCACGAGCGTCGTGTGAGCATTTCCACTGCCGCTGTGGTGATCGCCGAAACCGTAGTTCCGCTTGATGCTCAGCGGCGTATCTCCCTCTTCGAATCGGTGATCGATTTTATATCGCTCCTCGAGTACCTCACGTTTCACACGCTTTCGCTCTTCCATCTTCACGACGTACTCGACGTCGAACCGGTCGGCGGTCCTGAACCCGTGCCCGTAGTGGAACTGGTTATGAACCTCTGAACAGCGCCCGTAGGCGGCGTCCATATACACTGTGTCCACGACCACGAGGTCCTGCGCTCGCTCGACGAACTGACTGACGTGGCCGGCGAGTTCTTCACCGCTTCGCCCGTCAATCGGTTCGACGCCGTAGATCATCGGACAGGTATGCTCAGCGAATGCCGCAGCGGCGAACTGAAAGCCGTATTCGATATCCTCGTCTTGCTTTTTAGTGCCGTTCACCCACTGCACACAGTCCCGTACGCGCTTGGCAGCAGCCCGTTTATTTGGGTCGTCGAAGTTCGCGTGCTTGATGTCCGCTGGGTCCTCGCCGACGATCGGCTCGAGGTCCCACTCTTCGATCGCCTCTTTCACTTCCGACCGCTCGCGAGCGCCCCAGTCATCGTTGTCGGGATCGGCGATCGTTTCGAAGCTGAACGTCTTCCCGATACCGGTGTACTCGACGGTCGTCACGTCGATTGCAATGTCAACGGGCCGGTCGTAGAGGCCGATATCCTGTGCCCCGCCAACCATACTCTCGATTGCGGCGTCGAACATCTCGAGCATCTCCTCGAGACGTAGCCCCTTCATGTGGTCGAAGAAGGTCTTGCCGTGGGGCAGTTCGCCGTCTTCTGGACAGGCGTAGATATCGAAGACGTCGCCGCCACCGTAGACGCTCGAGTTCGTCAGCCCGCAGTGGGCGATCACCTCGAGAAAGAGGTTCTTGCGGATCTCCTTGCTCTTCCCGCACTGGAAGGTGATATTCGGCCAGACGTGGCGCATCAATTCGTTCACCAGCCGCCGGATCTGCTGTTTCGTGAGGCCGTCCGGGTCGAGTTCTTCTTCCGACTCGCCTGGATTTAGGTCCTCGTCCTCGCTCCACAGCTCATGCATCTCGACGAGGTAGGTGTGTCGACGGCAGTAGGCTTCGACCTCGTCGGCGACGTCCGTGATGAACTGCTCCGCTCGAGCGAGGAATCGACGATTCGCACACCGGGTAATCGTCGTCTGATGAGGCGTCTCTGGCGTGTGATACACTTGGAGGGCAGGATACTCGTTGTCGTCACCGAAGTCCGGTTCGAAGCCCAGTGTGAACGCGATCGTGGGGTTGCGCTCGAGGAAGTCCGCGAGATCCTGGTGATAACGGATTCCTCGGAGTTCGGCGTAGATGAACGACCGGAGCATTACCTCGAACTCGTAGATTTCTGGGTGGTCATCCCAGTAGGGATCGTTGAATTTCTCGAGTGGGATATTCGCGTTTGTCACGGCATTGGCCACGTCGATCTCGTCGTTGAGATCGTCGATAATTTCGTGGGCGGTGGTGAGAGCAGCTTGATGGGTAGAGTGTTTTGGATCAACTGGATCAGCAGAGTAGAAACTATTATACGGGTTTTCTCCAGGCTCTCGGGAAATGTTATCTAGGTCAATCGAGTTTAATGTTTCACGGTTGCGTTCCTCCCACGAACGAGAATCAGCAGAAGTGGATGCAGTAGAAAGAGAGGGGTTTTGTTCCGGGAATCTGTTTGTCATTACCCCATACTTTCCTGAGTTCGAATAAAAAGTATACGCTACCAGAGTGAAAGTATAACCCATTACCATCGATTGGGTATTCGACAACACGTGGTTTCTTTTCCGTTGCTTGACCTGTTGATTATGCGCACAGGGCACGAATGTCGTACGTTATCTAGCCTGACTATGCCATATTGAACACCACAATTTTAGTTAGCTCTTATCGTTATCTCCATTAGCTATAAGTGTATTTTCACAATACATAGAATCATGGATGCGGAGAAAGCGCACGCCGCCTACATGGTCCTCCACAAACGGTCGTCGATATTCAAACGACTCATCGATGGCCCGGCTTATCAAAACCAACTGGTCGACGAAGTAGACGCCTCACAGTCGACGGTTTACCGTGGGCTCAAACAACTCGAAGATCACAATCTAGTCAAAAAACAGAATGGTATGTATGCACCAACGACGTTTGGCGAAATCATCTATACACAGTATGAGCGGACCGATGAAATCGTCCAGACGTTTGTAGAATCGAAGCAATTACTCGAAACAGGACAGGAGATTGGATCGGTTCTTGATCCGTCAGTCGCTCTTGATGCAACGACACTTGTAATCGGGAAGACGAGACCAGATCGTGTGTACGAATATCTTGAAGAACAAGTCTCTGAAGCGGCTAAGATTAGCGGTGTTGTGCCAACTATTTTCTCGGCTATGGTAGAGACGTATTTGACTCAGGCGACAGCGAACCAACTGGATGCCGAATTTGTTTTCGGAAAGAAGGCGACTGAACATGTGCAAACGGAACTCAGTAACGAATTCAAAACACTCCTTAATACCGGAAACGCTCTTCTGTAGGAGATTGTTGATACTGCTCAGCTGTCGCTGTGGAATCGAAGAGAGCAAGGACACCGCGTCAGCGGTGTCCGTTAGGCATGAT
>NZ_AOMA01000026.1 GCF_000337895.1 Halobiforma nitratireducens JCM 10879 | reverse complement strand
GAAATCGTCCTCATGTTCGCCATCATCAACATAGAAAAGCTCTGTGAGCCACTCTAACCCTCATTCAGCAGCTATTCAACAAAGCAGATAATATCGGAACCGAATCAACCGATAAAATAGACCCGAGCGCGATTTTGCAGGACGCAAAAGCCGAAATTGAGCGCATCGAAATCCCGCATAACGAACAGATCGAATTAGTCGCGATGTACGGTGATGATTCCGATTCTACGCGAATTAACGTAGGAGAGCGCGGTGCAGCTACAGAGGAAACTGCCCTCGTTACTGTTGATCCCGATGGATCGGTTTCAGTCAATTTGGATATCGCCTGTCACTGATAATTGATATCTCATTTGGGACTTCCCCGGTTTCACAGTTTTTTCGAATCTTGTCTTGAGCTATACCCAGTTGCCAACTGAGCGATTGATCTTAGAGATGTCGCTCCAAATACACCTGTATGTGTAGTAGATGTGATTTTGCTCTGTTGAACGCAAGAAGGCGACAGTATTGAATTTATGATATTCGTCTTAATGCCGCTATATGGCCTGAGAGTCCTGTTTTGAAA
>NZ_AOMA01000025.1 GCF_000337895.1 Halobiforma nitratireducens JCM 10879 | reverse complement strand
ACAGGGCTATTTGAACTTCTTCAGCTTGACTCTCAACACCGACAACTGGTTCGAGAAAATCTTGAGTACTGACTTCTACAGATGAGCGCTGTAATTAATCGACCGATGAGTTACACCCTGTAACCAACCGCCGATATTTATATAGAGTACCATCTGTAAGCAGCAGCCCAGAGAAATGTCAACAAACTATGCTGTTTACATCCGAGCAAGTACAGACAAACAAGCAGACGACCATCAGAGAGAGCATCGAGCGGTGGCACAGCCAGTTACAGCCGACTAATCATTTTTCTCCCACAATTTCATATATTCCCTGAATAACAGATACTCATGGGGATATTCGACAGAATTTCAGATGCGTTGGGTAGTGGCGAGCAGACCGATGACCAAACAGAGCAGGCGTCTGAGAATGGCGGAGCGTTTCAGGTTCCAGAATGGGCTGTCAAAGACAAAGTGAATGTGGAGAAGCGGGCGGGGATTATCCACGAACAGTATGATGTAACTGAATCACAGGCTCAGGTGATAGCAGAGAAGTTGAAGGAGGATATGGAAGACACAGATGGGTATAGTATTGATTCAATCCGCTACGACCTCGAAGAGGAGTTGGATATTGAGGACGAACTTCTTCATACGATTGTTTGGACTGAGACGGCTTCAATAAATACGATTGACAGGGTGAATGGTTATCTGGAAAAGGAAACTGGAGGTGAAGTGTATAAAATTTCAGCACCAGATGATGACCGCACACATTCGATTACACGAGAAGCGGCTGATGAAATCGAAGAACAGGGTGGAGTTCCTATGAAAGAGTTAGCCAGAATTCTTCTGGAGAAGGCAAAGAAATATGAAGACGAGGGTGGAACTCCTGAGCGTATGGAACACTGGGTTCCCCACGAAAGATTCCGCTTTTCAATTGTTCGGCATATAGACTTTTGAACTCACTCTTCTCCTAACAACTCTTCTTTCAGATTCTTCTTTTTCCCTGTTGGTGTTTTCATCTCTTTATTCATAGCGGCGTAGATAATCCCGAGCGGGAATAATAGGATGAAGCCGAAGAATGCGGTCAGCATTAGAGCGTCGGTGAATCCGAAGTCTGTTCCGATGGCAACTACCCATATTATGAGGATGAGACCGCCGAGTAGGATGCTGAACATAGTTGCGAGACCTACACCTATTGAACCGAGAATACCGTGGCTGGCTGGTTCATAGCCACATTCAGGGCAACGGTCTGCCTCGACTGATATTTCCGAAGCGCACTTTTCACAGGTTCCTGTTTCAGTCATACATACCAATCTATCCAACTGGTTAATAAATGTGATTCAGTCTTCAAATTCTCCGTATTCTTCTTCAAATGACTCCACCGTGTACTCTTCACCTTCTGGTTGACCCTCGTTTATTTTCTCAATTAAACGCTCTCGCTCCCGTTGCTTCTCAAATTCAGACTTCTCTTCAGATTGGTATAGAACCGTGCTTTCGTGGTTTGAGAGTATGTTAACATCTACATCGATGTTTACCTCTTCAGGTGCTTCAAAGACGAATTTATTATCGATTCTCGCCGCAACTCCTTCAATAGAGAACTGCGGCATATCCTTTAGAGTCTTATACAGGAGGGCAATCTGGTCTGGATTTGAGAGAACAATTGTTTGCTTTGTTGAATAGCTGCTGAATGAGGGTTAGAGTGGCTCACAGAGCTTTTCTATGTTGATGATGGCGAACATGAGGACGATTTCA
>NZ_AOMA01000024.1 GCF_000337895.1 Halobiforma nitratireducens JCM 10879 | reverse complement strand
TCCAGGCTGACCTCGATCGCCGGAAACCGGGGCAGTCGATGATCACCACGAGCCGCGGCGAACCCGACGACGTCTCGATCAAATCGGGCATCCAGGACGGCTACACCACGGGGACGCCGATCGGAATGGTCATCCAGAACAAGGACGCTCGCTCGGAGAAGTACGAACCGTTCATCACCGCGCCACGACCGAGCCACGGCGATTTCACCTACTCGGCAAAGTTCGGCACGCGCAACTGGGGTGGCGGCGGCCGCTCGTCGGCTCGTGAGACGGTCAACTGGGTCGCTGCAGGCGCGATTGCGAAGCAGCTCCTCGAGCACGAAGGGATCGAACTCAAGGCCCACGTCAACCAGATCGACGACATCGCGGCCCCGGAGGTGAGCTTCGAGCAGCTCAAAGAACACAGCGAGACGAACGATGTCCGCTGTGCCCATCCCGAGACCGCCGAACGAATGCAAGCGCGCATCGAGGAGTACCAGCAGGAAGGAGACTCGATCGGCGGCTCGATCTACTTCGAAGCACGGGGGGTCCCGCCGGGGCTCGGTGCGCCGCGGTTCGACTCCCTTTCGGCGCGACTCGGGCAGGCGATGATGTCGGTACCGGCGACGACGGCCTTCGAGTTCGGCCTCGGACGCGAGGCCCGCGAGTACACGGGCTCCGAGCGCAACGACGACTGGGAGTTCGATTCAGAGGGGAACCCGACCCCCGTCGAGAACGACCACGGCGGCATCCAGGGCGGTATCTCGAGCGGAGAACCGATCTACGGCGAGGTCACCCTCCACGCGCCGACGTCGATTCCCAAGAGCCAACAGACCGCAGACTGGGAAACCGGCGAGCTAAAAGAGGAACAGGTCATCGGCCGCCACGATCCCGTCCTGCCGCCCCGCGGCGTCCCCGTCGTCGAGGCGATGCTCGCACTCACACTGGTCGACTTCATGCTGCTGTCGGGCCGGATCAACCCCGACCGTCTCGACGATCAGCCCGGCGAGTACGATACGGACTACCACCCGAGCAACCCACGGGAAGATCGAGAGTGAGATCGAGAATACCCGTCCCGGAATCCGACGATCGGTCGTCCGTTCGGAGCCGTCGCCTCGCATTCCGAATCCGGCACAACGCCTAACTCCCGGATCGACGTGGACGACGTATGGAGGACTTCCACGTCCACTCCAACTACTCCGACGGCGAGTTCCTCGAGGGGATGGTCCGGGCCGCCGAGGCCGCCGGACTCGAGGGGGTCGGGTTCGCGGACCACTGCAACGTCGCGCCGCGGGATCGCATGGAGTGGGTTCGCAGCGTCTACGGGTTCAACCTGGACATCACGTACGACCGTCGACGACGGGCCATCGAGCACGTGCGAGCGGAAACGTCGATCGACGTCTACGACGCCGTCGAGATGGACTACGACCCGCGCGACGAAGCCGAGATTCGCGAGTTTCTCGCGGAGGCCGACTTCGACTACAGCGTCGGCAGCGTCCACGAGGTCGCGGGGACGAACGTGCAGGTCTCCTCGCAGTTCACCGATCGCCCGGCGGCCGAACGCGACCGCATCGTCGAGGAGTACTTCGAGCGGCTCGTCGCCCTGATCGAGTCGGAACTGTTCGACGTCGCCGCCCACGTCGACCTGATCGAGCGAACGAAGCCGCTCCGCGGCCGTGCAACCGAAACACAGTACGAACGCGTCGCCCACGCGCTCGCGGCGTCACGGACGATTCCCGAGATCAACGCCGGCCGAGCACTGACAGACGAGGAGATCGTCCACCCCACCGAGACGTTTCTCGAGACCCTGCGCGAACACGACGTTCCCGTCACCGTTGGCACCGACTCACACGCACCGGACGAGATCGGCCAGCGGGCCGACTTCCTCGAGGATTTCCTCGCCGACTGGGGGCTCGAGCCGGTCGATCCGCCGGCGCTCGAGTGAGCAGTGCCGGAGATGTCGATCTCGAGCTTTTTTACCCCGGCCGAAACGAAGAACGAGTGATACGAATCGAGGCCGTCCTCCTCGATCTCGACGACGCGCTGCGCCGGTACGAGCGGTCGCCCGGCCAGGTGTTGCCGATGTCGTTCGAGCGGACCGGCATCGAACCGACTGCCCCCGGGAACCCACCAGAGAGACCACAGGCCGAACGCGAACGCGAAACCGAAACGGCAGCACCGACTTCGAGAGAGTGAGATGCTCGACGTCTCGGTCACGCTATCCCGAACTCGAGTTCCCGACGAAGGCGGAGACCGGTTGCAGCCGTACGTACGGCCGGACGGCGTACCAGAGAACTACGCCGCTCGCTCCGACGGCATTGATCGTCACGTCGGTCAGGAGAAAGTCCGATCGATGGGGGACAAGCGCCTGACCGAACTCGATCCCGATCCCGTAGCTCGCCGCGATACCGACGGTCAGGAGAACTCCTTTCCAGCGGGGGAGTTCCCAGTGATCCGTCGCGTACGCCACGCTGCAGGCGAGAGTGAAGTACGCGACCAGATGTCGCCAGTGGTGTATCGCGATCAGGTCCGGCTGAACGTCGTCGACGACGGTGTCCGGAACGGCGACCAGCGACCCGTAGCAGATGATGGCAGCGACGCCGACCACGCCCGCCCATCGGATTGGTCGCGGTAACAGCGGCGCTGGAATCGGCATGCGTCGAATCCGGTCGATCTTCCGGAGGAATAAAGCTACCGTCTCGCTGTGAGAGTCGAACACAGTAGCCGACCCTCTACCGGCGGTTCCACGACAGCTCCAGCTCGAGGTCGTCCCGAAGCAACTGCGAGACGTGACAGCCCCGTTCAGCGAGGTCGACGATCCGTGCCAGAGTCTCGTCGTTCTCGTCGGACGCGAGGTGGACCGTCACCTCGATCGACTCCACCGAGCCGTGCTCAGGGTTGGCATCGGTCGTCACCGAAATCTCGCCGACGTCGGCGTCGCGTTTCTCGACCTGGTAGCGCGTGCTCAGTGAGAGACAGGAAGCGAGCCCGCCGAGAAAGACGTCGACCGGCGTCGGGCCGGTTTCGGTGCCGCCGCTGTCTTCGGGTTCGTCGTACTGCCACCCGAACGAGCCCGCGTCGATCCGCCCACGCATGCCACTGGGGTTCGTCGCGGTGACGGTGCGTCCGGGCATCTCCGTCTCTACTCTCGCTTGCTCCCGTGTACGGCCGTCGACTGTCGCGGGCAGCAGTTCCCGACGGTCCACGAGGTATTCGACCACCGTCTCCAAGTCTTCGATATCCGCGTCGGCCGGCGCGACGAGCCCGATCGGCGTCCCGGACAGCACTGTGTTTCCTTCCTCGAGGTAGGTGCGACGGAGGACACCCTCCTCCTTGGCTTCGACCTCGCCGACGCCGCTTTCGGACGCGACCTGCGCGACGGCCTCCCCTTCCTCGACGGGCGTCCCGTCCTCGACGTGCCACTCGAGCAGGGTGCCACGCCCCATCTCGGGTCCGAGTGTCGGCATCCGAACGATATACCCCATACGATCGGATACCGGGAACGCGGGATAAAAGGTGTCGTCGAATCCGGTGTGACGACGGCCGCTTCGAGACGCGCGTCCGAGTAACAGATTCGTTCATCGACGAACGGAAATTGGCACGGGCTGTCGTCGGTACACTAATAATCTTTCATCCGTTATTCTGAACAGCTGCCCATTCTTCACGAAAAATTCTTGGTAATGTATAGCAAAGGCTTTAGGTTCAGTAGGGAAAACTTCAGCTACGGTTGGCCCACCGGCCACTGATTTACCTATGAGCGACGACGAACTCATCTGGCGAATCGCAGGCGGTTCCGGAGACGGGATCGACTCGACGAGCCAGAACTTCGCGAAAGCGTTGATGCGTTCGGGGCTCGACGTATTCACACACCGACACTATCCGTCGCGCATCCGCGGCGGCCACACCTACGTCGAGATCCGGGCGGCAGACCACGAGGTACAGTCGCGGGGAGACGGCTACAACTTCCTCCTGGCACTGGGTGACTCGTTCGCCCGGAATCCCGAAGAGAACGCCTACTACGGCAACGAAGAACTCAAGCCACTCTCGGAGAACCTGGACGAACTCCGAGAGGGGGGCATCATCGTCTACGACGAGGGCCTGATCAGCGACGAAGACGTCGAAGAGGTGAACCTGGAGGAACGTGCCGAAGAGAACGACTGGCACGTCTTCCCGATGGACCTGCGTGGCCTCGCGAAAGAACACGGCCGCGAGGTCATGCGAAACACCGCCGGGGTCGGCGTCACCGCCGCCTTGCTCGATATGGACCTCGAGCACATCGAGGACCTGATGTCCGACGCCATGGGCGGGGACATCCTCGAGTCCAACCTCGACATTCTCCACGAGGCTTACGAGATCGTCGAGGACGAGTACGAGTTCGAGCACGACCTCCGAGCGCCCGAGGGTACTCACGACACCGAACAGGCGCTGCTGTCGGGCTCGAACGCGATCGCCTACGGTGCCATCGACGCCGGCTGTCGGTTCATCGCCGGCTATCCGATGACGCCGTGGACGGACGTGTTCACCATCCTCAGCCAGAACTTCCCCGATATGGGCGGCATCTCCGAGCAGGTCGAAGACGAGATCGCCGCGGCCGCACTCGCGGTTGGCGCGAGCCACGCCGGCGTCAAGGCGATGTCCGGCTCGTCGGGTGGCGGCTTCGCCCTGATGTCCGAGCCACTCGGCCTCGCCGAGATGACCGAAACGCCGATCGTCCTCATCGAAGCGATGCGTGCCGGTCCTTCGACCGGGATGCCGACCAAGCCCGAACAGGGCGACTTAGAGCACGTCCTCTATACGAGCCAGGGCGACTCCCAGCGTGTCGTCTTCGCGCCGGGTAACATCGAGGAAGCCTACGAACAGACCCGGCTGGCCTTCGAGATCGCGTGGGACTACCAGATTCCCACGCTGCTCATCTACGACCAGAAGCTCGGGGGCGAGAACAAGAACGTCGACGTCGAGTTCTTCGACCGCGAACCGTCGCCGGACCTGGGATCGACGCTGACCGAAGCAGAGCTCAAGGAAGCTGCCCACGACAACTCCGGGAAGTTCAAGCGGTTCAACTACGAGGACGCCGAGGACGGCGTCGCACCACGCTCGCTGCCCGGTCAGAAAGGCGGTCGATACCTCGCGACGGGCAACGAGCACAGCCCCGTCGGCCACATCAGCGAGGACCCCGACAACCGCGTCAACCAGATGGACCGTCGCCTCGAGAAACTCGAGTCCATCCGCGAGGAACTCGACGAGGAACGCGAGTCGACACAGACGTACTTCGGGCCCGAGGAGGCCGAGTACGGTATCGTCACCTGGGGCTCGAGTCAGGGTGCCGTCGCCGAAGCGATCGAGCGGCTGAACGAGCAGGGCCACAGCGTCAAGGGGATCAGCGTCTCCGATATGATGCCGTTCCCCGAGGCCGAGATGACGGAGTTCCTCGAGAGCGTCGACGAGGCGCTGGTCGTCGAGATGAACGCCACCGCTCAGTTCCGTGGTCTCGTCCAGAAGGAACTCGGCCGCTTCGGCGAGAAGCTGACCAGCCTGCTCAAGTACAACGGCAACCCCTTCGAGCCCGCCGAAATCGTGGAGGGCTACGAGGTCAACCTCGCCGACGAAGACCGCGAACCGACCGCACAGGTACGAATCGAACCTGCTGCAGGTGATTAATTATGAGTGCATTCAACGCCATCGGAGAGGAACGAGAGATCGACCGGGACGAGTTTACGCCCGGTGTCGAACCGCAGCCGACCTGGTGTCCGGGCTGTGGCGACTTCAGCGTCCTCAAATCGCTGAAGCAGGCGCTCCCGGAAGTCGGCCGTACCCCCGAAGAGGTACTGACCGTCACCGGGATCGGCTGTTCCGGCAAGCTGAACAGCTACCTGGATACGTACGGGTTCCACACGATCCACGGTCGTGCGCTGCCGGTCGCCCGCGCAGCCAAACTGGCCAACCCGGACCTCGAGGTCATCGCCGCCGGCGGTGACGGCGACGGGTACGGAATCGGTGGCAACCACTTCATCCACTCTGCCCGCGAGAACCACGACATCACGTACATCGTCTTCAACAACGAGATTTTCGGCCTGACGAAAGGCCAGACCTCGCCGACCAGCCCGAAGGGCCACAAGTCCAAGACTCAGCCCTCGGGCAGTGCGAAGACGCCGCTGCGGCCGCTCTCGATGTCGCTCAACGCTGGCGCGAGCTACATCGCCCGCACGGCCGCGGTCAACCCCAACCAGGCAAAGGAGATCATCGCGGAAGCGATCGAACACGACGGCTTCGCCCACGTCGACTTCCTGACCCAGTGTCCGACCTGGAACAAGGACGCGCGCCAGTACGTCCCCTATGTCGACGTCCAGGACTCCGACGATTACGAGTTCGACCACACGAACCGGCAGGAAGCCGCCGAGATGATGCGCGAGACGGAGAACGTCCTCAACGAGGGGACCGTCCTCACCGGCCGGTACTACGTCGACGAGGACCGCCCGTCCTACACCGAGGAGAAGCAGGCAGTCGGCGAACTCCCCGACGAGCCCCTCGCCGAGCGGTACTTCGACGACGACGCCGAGTGGGAGCGTAGCTACGACCTGCTCGACCGTCACAAGTAGGGCCGGTCCCGACGCGAACTCCCCGTTCGATTCGCGCCAACCGATAACTTTCGTCGTTTCCCGTTCTTCGTCGTCAAGTCGTCGAGTCATGGGTCGCGAGTCGTAGGTCACGGGTCGCGGGTTGTAGATCGAGCACCCTCCCTACTCGACTCCCCACCTGCCCCGAAGACGTATACTACTAACTGATAGCACAACGACGGTTCCGGTGTGCCCTCCGAACCATCATCTCCATCGGGGACGCGGGACTGTCCGGACTGCGGAGCGGACGCCCCGCCCGATGCGAACTTCTGTCTCCACTGTGGCGTCGAACTCGAGGACTCGAGCCTGCCGACGTACTGTCCGGACTGCGGGGAGCGGTTCGACCGTAGTGACGAGTTCTGTGCGAACTGCGGGACTGCCCGGACCGACAGCACGGAGCCGGCGACGGGTTCAGAACCGACGCGGCGATCCGGGAGCGGACGGTCGTCGAGGTCGATCGGATCGAAGGCAGATGAGCGGGGAGCAGAGCGATCACGGTCACAGCCACAGCCACAGCCACAGTCGCAGTCGCAGTCACCTCCGAGCGACGGGCCATCGGACCAGAACGTGGACCCACACGCTCGCCGAGCATTCCGTCGACGCGTCCAGCGCCACCTCGATGCCGGCTGGGAACTCGAGCACGATTACGACGATCGCGTCGTCCTCGTGGACCGCGACATGGGGTCGATCGCCGTCCACATCGTGTTGCTCTTCCTGACTGGCGGGATCGGAAACCTCCTCTACGGCTGGTACCACTACTCCGAATTGGCCGAACGGCGACACCTCTCTGTCGACGATCGAGTCGGTCCGGAGCGCCAGCGGGAACGGGAGTCGACCGCGAGCGATCTCGGGACCGGTACCGGAACCGATCCGGCCACACCCAACTTCGAAGCGCTGGCGACGGCATCCGCGTACATCGTTACCGCGACTTTCCTACTGATCGGCTCTATACTCCTCCTCTCGGCGGTCGGTGGTGCCGGATCGATCGGCACGGCCCTCTTCGGACTCGCGTTCGCCGCGAGCGGGCTCTACGTTGCTCCCGCGTTCCGCCGGCGGCTCGAGCGTCGACGCGGGATCGGGAGCGTCGGGCGGACACGAACCGTGGACCACCGCGTCGTCCATCCGGGAGAAACGACGGACGAGCGGTGTGTCGTCTGTAACGACCCGTTCGACGGCGGCGTGGTCCGACGCCGACGCGACGAGACGGTCCTGGCTGGGTTCCCGATCCGGACCCACGAGCTGGGGTACAACTACTACTGTCCGGCGTGTGCCCGGCGTGATCTCTTTGCGGGGAGTGGTGACGCCGACCTCGGACCCGATCTCGAGGTCGGCGATACCGAGTCGATCGACGCGGAACTGGCCGATACCGTCGAGCGTGATGGCGACGACGCAAGTGGAGACGAAGACAGCAACAGCGATATAGACGATACCACCGGTTCCGGAGCGTCCACGCCCGGGACCGGAGACGACGCGCTGACGGACGAACGCAGCTAACACGGCGACTCGAGCGGTTCCGAAAGTCGTCGTCAGCAGCCGATTTCCTCACCGATCTCGAGTGCGAGGGCTCGGTGGTCGTCGACCTCGTCGCCGACGAAAACCGAGTGGTACAGTTCCGTTTCACCGTCCTCACAGCGCCAATCGAGTTCCGTTCCTTCGGGGGTATCGGCGATCGTTCCTTCGGTGTCTCCGACCTGTACGTCGTCGCCGTCGGCCAGGAGCAAGCCCGGCCCGTCGCTCGTCGTTACCAGGACGGTCGTTCCGTTCCCACGATACGCCAGCTGTGCATGCTCCCGGTTCTCGTCGGGGTACTCGTCGGTCCTGACTGTATCGAGCGCTACGGTCTCTGGCAACGTCTCGGCTGGGGGTTCTGCGATCGGGAACGGGACGGCGTCGTCGGCCTCGTCGATCGTCTCGTGGTAGGTGATCGACGGGAAGGAGACGTCGATGACGTCTTCGTCTCCACCCTCGCTCTCCCCGTCACCGTCGCCTCCCTCCGTTCCGTTCGGCTCCTCACTCGGCGGCTCGAACGCGAACCGGTCGTCAGGAATCCCCGGCTCGAACTCGAGGTCACTGTAGGTCGTCTCGAGGGCGACCCCGTCTCCCGCGACGCGGTGTTTGATTGGGAACAGGTGCTGCTCGTCGACCCAGACCTCGACGGTCTCGGCGGTTCGGTCGCCGGCCGTGAGTTCGTCTTCGCTATCGCCGTCTCGTTCGATCGGGATCACGTACTCCGTCTCGCCGATCAGCACGCTCACCGAGCGGTCGATCGGTTCGTCGGCGGGCGGGTCGAACGCCACGCGGTACGCGTCCCGACCCTCGATGGTCGTCTCCTCGAACTCCTCGAGTTCGTATCGGTCGACGTACTCTTCCTGCTGGGCGTACACCCCGTCGAGGAACGACGGTGCGTCGGGATCGAGCTCCATTCGGTGGACGGCGTTGGTTTCGTGGTCGTACTGCCATCGCTGTTGGCCGTCGCTGACCACGAGCGGTCGAGCGTCGTCACCACCCGGCTCGATCCGGAGCGCGCCGTCGGTGCGGAACTGCACGTCCTCGACGGAGGTCGTCGTCTCGCCGTCGATCTCGTGGCGCACCTCGAGGGTCGCATCGATCTCGTCGGGCGGTTCGACGTCGGCGAGACGATCCGCTAACTCGCGGGGCTCGTCCGCGGTCGGGATCGCAACGCAGCCGGCAACAAGCACCGCGAGTACGAGGACGAGAAGTGGGAGGGCGAGTCGTCTCCGATCGAAGGTCGGGGACATGTGTGCCGAGTAACCGGTCGAGACCTATGAGAACACCGGTCGGTCACGGAGCGGGAACTGTTCGAAAAACTGGTTACTCGGGGCGGGCTACCACTCGAACCGTTCGGAATCGCCGGCCGCAAGCGCCGTCCGCACCGCGGCAACGTTCTCGGGCACGTCGTGAACCCTGACGATATCGGCCCCCCGATCGGCCGCGATCGCCGTCGCCGCGACCGTCGCCTCGCGGCGGTCGCCGGCGTCGCGGTCGACGTGGCCGAACATCGATTTGTGGGAGTGGCCGATCAGGATCGGACAGTCGAGTGCGCGGAGCTCGTCCGTTCGGCCGAGCAACTCGAAGCTTTCGCGGGGCGATTTGCCGAATCCGAGTCCGGGATCGACGACGACGTTCTCGCGGTCGAGTCCCGCCTTCTCGGCCAGCAGAATCCGTTCGGCGAGTTGGTCGATGACGTCCTCGACGACATCGTCGTAGGTGACGTCTCGGTCCGGTACTACGGGTGTGTCGATGCTGTGCATCACGACCAGACCCGCATCGTGGTCGGCGGCGACGAACCGCATTTCGGGGTCCTCGAGCCCGGAGACATCGTTGACGATGTCCGCGCCGGCCTCGAGGGCGGCGTCGGCGACAGCGGCTTTGCGGGTGTCGATCGAAACGTGGACATCGAGACCGAGTTCGCGGATTCGTTCGATCACGGGGACGACGCGATCGATCTCCTCCTCGATCGGGACGGGATCAGCGCCAGGGCGGGTCGATTCCCCGCCCACGTCGATCACGTCCGCACCGGCTTCGACCATTCCCTCGGCGCGAGCGACTGCGTCCTCGAGGGCGTCGTACTCGCCGCCGTCGTGGAAGCTGTCGGGCGTGACGTTCAAGATGCCCATGATGGCAGTGCGGTCGTGCCAGGGCCAGCGGTCGGTCGTCGCCGCTTCGTCAGTGCCGGTCGGTGTCCCGCGATCGACGGTGTCCGCTGGTGATGTCGATGTCGACTCCGACCTTGAGCCTGACCCTGACCCCGACTCTGACTCTGACTCTGACTCTGACTCTGATCCCACCACTATCCCCGACGAGTCAGCCTCGAGATCGAGCGTCGACCGCAGTTCGCGGCCGACGTCCGTGACGCCGTCCGGGCCCGAGTCAGCCTCGATCGACTCGAGCAGGGCCTCGAACTGTGCGAGGGTTCCCATCAGGACGGCGTCGACTCGCTCGTCGTCGTTCCCGGGACTGTGACCGTGGCCGGAGAGCGCACAGTCCCCGCCCAGTCGAAGCAGTTCCTCTTTGAGATGCTGGGCCTGCCGGTACCCCAGGTTCGTCTTCACGACGCGGTGGACGGCGTTGTCAGCCGTTCGCGCGGCCGACTCGTCGGGAACGTTCGCGTCCGCGAGCGTCTCACGGGCGTCCTCGAGGTCCCGAATTCGCTTGGGAACGCCGTCGACGGTCCACCGCGAGCGTGCCTCGGCGACCGCAAACAGTGACCCGGCGACCAGCACGCAGTCGTCGGCTTCGGCAGTTTCGAGCGCCGCCGCGAGGGCGTCCTGTACCGACGCCTCGGTCGCTACCTCTTCGGCCCCGGTATTCTCGAAGACGCGGGCGAGAACCTCCCGATCTTCGGCGCGGTCGAGAGGCGGTTCGGCCGCGAAGACAGTCGCCGGCGTCGGCAAAGCCTCGGCCATCGATCGATGGTCCTTGTCGTGCATCGCGCCGACGACCAGCAGGAGGTCGTCGTAGTCGTACGTCGCGAGCGTCTCCGCGACGGTTTCGCAGGCACCAGGGTTGTGCGCGCCGTCGAGGACGACGAGCGGCTCGGTATCCATCACTTCGAACCGGCCCGGCCAGTGGGCGCTCCGAAGCCCGCGGGCGAGGTCTGTCGTCGAAACGTCGGCGACCTGCCGGGCCAACGTCGCCGCGATACCCGCGTTTTCGGCCTGGTGAGTGCCGGGAAGCGGGATACGGGTCTCGAGGTCCCAGTCGTCGGCGGCGATAGAGACGGCGGCTTCGGTGTGGTTCCGGCGGCCGTCGTAGGAGACGCAGACGTCTGGGTGCTCGGGTTCGGTTGCCCCGTTGCTGTCGCTGTCGCTGTCGCCATCGCTCCCTCCATCAGCGTCACGACCGACCGTCACCACTTCCCCCGCGACCGACCGGATCGTCTCGAGCGGGTCCCCCGTGACGCCGGTGACCAACGGCGCGGCGTCGGGCGCGACGTGAGCCTTGTCCGCCGCGATCTCGGTCTCGGTCTCGCCGATGATCCCCGTGTGCTCGAGCGTGACGCTGGTCACCGCGCTTGCGACCGGATCGACGACGCTGGTAGCGTCGTAGCGGCCGCCGATGCCGACCTCGAGGACGGCCACGTCCACGTCCGACCGACCGAAGTGCCACAGCGCCATGCCGGTCATCACCTCGAAGAAAGTCGGCGACTCGCCGTCGGCGGCCCGCTCGGTCACGTACTCCTGGACCGCTTCGACGTACGCCGTCACCGCGGAGCGCGGAATCTTGCGCCCGTCGACTCGGATGCGCTCGCGCAGGTCCTCGAGGTGTGGGGACGTATAGAGTCCGACGGAGAGCCCCGCCTCTCGAAGGGTACGCTCGAGCATTCGGGCCGTACTCCCCTTGCCGTTCGAGCCGGCAACCTGGACGAAATCGACGCCCTCGTGGGGGTTCTCGAGGTGGGCGAGCAACCGTGCGGTCGACTCCGTCCCCGGTTTCGGGCGGAACCGCCGCAGACCGAAGCAAAAGTCCGCCGCCTCGTGATACTCCATATCCGAACCAGCCTGTCCGACCGCTTTAGGGTGTCGGAGTCGGGTTCCCTCGACCCCCTACGCGGGCTCACGCGGCCCGTTCGTCGGTCGCTCCGTCGTCGAGACCGCCGAGACGTTGCCTGGCAGTTCGCTCGAGCAACCAGACGAGGGCCAGAACGACCGCATACGGCCCCAACAGGAGAATGTGGACGGGGCTGTCCGTCGTGACGAAGACCTCGAATACCAGGAGAGAGGGGACGACAGCAAAGAGCGCGAGCGGGAGCAGTGTGCCGTCCTCGAACAGCGCCACGAACGGTACCGCGGTGACGGCGGCGGCGAACCCGAAGACGATCGGGACGAGCAGCGACGGCCGGATGCCCGAGCGGACGACCAGAAGCGACGTTCCGACGCCGACGATGGCCGCGGTCCCGAGGACGATGGCGTACCGGTCGGCCCGCTCGAGCGGTCGATCGGGGAGGTTCCGCAGTCTCCCGTCGGCGATTCCGTACTGTCGTCGAACACCGAACTCCGCGGCGGCGACTACCGCCGCGAGCGCGAGCCAGACGTACCAGGTGTTCGCGTAACTGCCGATGTGGGTCGGTCCGTCGACGATTACCGCTCCACCCTGTGTCCCCCACTCGGGCATCGGTGACGTGAACTCGAGGGAAACGGTGCCCGCGACGAGGGCGACGAATCCGGCCGCCGGTGCGAACAATCGGGTGTAGACCGCGAGGGCGAGCGGAACGAAGCCGACGGCAAACGCACCGAAAGCCAGCACCGCTGTCGCGGTCGCCGACTCGAGGGCGGGGTAGTCGGCGCGAGCGTACAGCGCGAGCACGACCGCGGCGTTGGCGACACCACCGGTGACCCCGGCAGCGATCGAAGCAAGGGGGAGGCGGGGACGGGACGAGACCATACGCGAAGCATGGATCGTCCGACCACATGTAACTAGCCCTTCACGAAGGGACACGAAGGTGGGGGGCTTCCGTGGGTCGCGAGGCAAGTGCGGGTGAACTGCCCCGGTGTCAAGTGGCTCGAAAGACGGCATCTCTCGTCATCGAGCGAGAGCAAGGATTTCGCGGCCCTCGCGAATTCTGGCGCGACTCCGTCCCGCTGGCCTCGCGGGAGCTTCGCTCCCGCCTAGCTCCGAGTCGGTCAGTCACGGATATTTCGATTTCCGTACGGTCACGAGCCGCCGCGCTGGTCTGTTTCACCTGTCTATCTGCGTCCGTGTTCGTGTCCGTGTCCGTGTCTACGTCCACGCCCGTGTCTACGTCCACGCCCGTGTCTACGTCCACGGCCGTCCACGTTCGCTCCCACGATCACTCGAGCGAGGAGTTCGCCGCCGCATCGCCGGGGTTTCGTGACGGTTCCGATCCCGACCCCGGCCCCGATCCCGACTCCGGCGACTCCCGGGTCACCTCGAGGAACGCGTCCTCGAGACTGCGCGCGTCACCGGTCTCCGCGCGGGACTTCAGTGTTTCCGGTTCCCCCTCGGCGACCAGTTCGCCGTCGTGGAGGACGCCGATCTCATCGGCCAGTTCGTCGACGACCGGCAGAATGTGCGTCGAGAGGAAGATCGTCATCTCTTGATCGGCGAGGTCGGCGATCGTATCCCGCATCGTTCGCGCGGCGCGGGGATCGAGCCCGCTCGTCGGCTCGTCGAGGAAGGCGACGGCCGGTTCGTGGAGGACCGCCTGAATGACGCCGACTTTCTGACGCATCCCTTTCGAGTACTCCCCGATGCGTTTGTCGGCGTCGGACAGCAGATCGAACCGTTCTAGCAGCGATTCGATACGCCCGTCGACCTCGTCTTCCGGGAGGTCACGCAGCCCCGCGGCGTACTCGAGTTGTTCGCGGCCGCTGAGTTCGTCGTAGACGGGCGGTTCTTCGGGGAGGTAGCCGATGTGGGGGGTGACTGCCTCCCGGTCGGCGATCGAGTGGCCGGCCACGCGAGCCGTTCCCGACGTGGGCCGGGTCAGCGTCGTCAACATGCGCATCGTCGTCGTCTTTCCCGCGCCGTTGGGGCCGAGGAAACCGTAGACGGTTCCACGCTCGACCTCGAGATCGAGCCCCTTGACGGCGGTCGTCTCGCCGTATCGCTTCGTCAGTCCGGCCGTTTCGATAGCGAGGGCGTCGGGTTGGGCGGCGGTCATACGGTCCGTTTCGATCCCCAGTAGTTAAAGGCGTTACTTCGCTGTCAAGAGCGGCGACTGTCCCATCGTCGCTCGAGGAATCTACCTGCTCACGGTTTTCCTCGAGTTAGTGACAGCGATCCAAAACGTTTACTGCCGTCGTGACGCGCTATCGGGTATGCAACCGGTCCCCGAACGTCCCCTTTCGCGCCGACTCGCTGGCGGTGATCGGCGGTGAACGGCCCCGCTGTCGCCGTCGCTCGTACGGAGTGTCGCCGCACGCTCCGAACCGTCGCCGGCGATCGAACGAAGCTGCTGGTGCTGGTCGC
The DNA here is from genome assembly GCF_000337895.1 of Halobiforma nitratireducens JCM 10879. Classification (GTDB taxonomy): domain Archaea; phylum Halobacteriota; class Halobacteria; order Halobacteriales; family Natrialbaceae; genus Natronobacterium; species Natronobacterium nitratireducens. The sequence continues at coordinate 30,779 of NZ_AOMA01000024.1, read as the reverse complement.
GATTGCGCTCCTGGCACTCGGGCCGATCACGGCGGTCGCGCTCTTCCTGTTGCCCGCACTCGGCGAGAGCGTCGCTGCCGGCGAGTTCGACGCTGCGGACATCGCCTTCGCGACCGACGTCGCGACCGGCGGCGTGGCACTCGTGTGGTTGTTCCTGGTACTGATGGCTGCGATCCGAACGGTGACGACGACCGCGAACGTCGACGAACCGGCCTGTCTCCTGCTCTCGACGCGGCTCCGAAACGTCGTCGTCGGCGTAGTCACCGCCGAAATCCTCCTCTTTGCACCCTGGTTCCTGCTCCCCGCGACTGTCGTTGCCGCCGCGTTCGCCGCCGGTGCCGGGACCGTCCTGCCGGTTCTCGTCGCGCCGGTACTCACGCTCGTCTTGCTGGTCGCTGCAGTCCCCGTCGGTTTCCTCCTCGGGCTCTGGTTTCGGCACCTGATCATCGTCTACGAACCCATCGCCCGGTTTCGAACGCCGCTGCTTGCCGGGCTCGCGTTCGCGTACTTCGGCTCGATCGCGACTGGCTGGTTCGACGTACTCACCGCCGAACTGTTCGCGTTGCTCGGCGACGGACCGCTCGGCTGGCCCGGACATCTGCTCTTGCTCGCCGTCCCGAACGTGAGCGCCTCGAGTCTCACCGCGGTCGCCGCCGTAATCGCCGCGCCGGCCGTCGGCGCGCTCGCCATCGCCGCGGCCGTCCCCTCCGCACGCATCCACTGGTTCGCCGACCCAGCCCGCACCGGCGATAGCACCGTCTCACGGTCCGATTCGTCCTCGAGTCGGCTCGAGCGTGGCCTCTCACGCACCGTCTCACGACCGGCCGGGACCGTGGCGCTGACGGCGATCCGTCGGACGCGACGCGCACCGATCCGGCTCGCGTACGCGGCCTACCCGTTGTTCGGCGCGCTGTTTTTCGTCCAGGACGTGATCCAGGCCGGCCACCTCCCCTCCTACGTGGCCGTCCTGTTTTGTCTGTACGTCGTCTGGGGAACCGGCGTCCTCTTTACGCTCAACCCGCTTGGCGATCTCGGTCAGGCGTTGCCCGCGGTCCTCACGTCGACGATCTCCGGCCGAGACGCGATCCGCGGCCGGATACTCGCCGGAACGGTCGTCGGTGTCCCCCTCGCAGTCGTCGTCGCCTTCGGTGCAGGCGTTGCGAGCCCGCTCTCGGCGGGGGCGACTACGGCGTTGCTCGTCGGAGCCGTAGTCGGGGCCGTCGCTGCGCCCGCGCTGGCGGTCGGGATCGGTTCCGCGTTTCCCCGGTTCGGCAGCGTCAAAGTGACGAACAACCGCGAGGCGGTGATGCCGAGCAAGTCTGCGTTCGTAGTCTACACGTCGGGAATCGTCTTCCCGGCCGGTGCGGCCGGCATCCTCTATACCGACACGGCGGGAGCGATCGCCGAGATTTCGGCCGCCCTACTCGCGGCGACGCCGTTGCCGACGGCCGCCGCGGCGTCCGCCGACGGGATCGAAACCGCCGCGTGGGTGGTCCTCCTCGTCGGCCTCGCGGCACCGCCCGTCGCGTACAAGTACGCGGTCGAACGGTTCGACTGGTACGCCCTCGAGTAAACCAGAACACGATCACCGCCCGGTCGCGTCGGCCGGCCACATCGATCAGTCGAAGACATCGATTACGTCGCCGGTCCCCTTCCCGGACGTGTAGTAGTAGTAGCCGTCGTCCTCGCTAAGTGCCCCCCAATCGTGCCAGCTTCCTTCGTAGTTGCGGACCGTCTCCCAGCCGAGCTATCTTGATTCAGCGAGAGAATCCCGCCGTTCACGGCGGGCGTGAATCGCGTAAGCCCGGTGCGACAGTCTACTCGGAGTTCAGGATAGACGGAGAGAACACACAGGAAACGGTCGATCGATCGCGACCGACCCAGAGTCGAGCGTCTCGCTGTCGATTCAGGTTACTCGTTGCCGTCGCCGCCCCAGGTCGCGATGCGTTTCGGACGGTCGCTCACGCAGTCGACCTCGAGGTTCCCGCCGAAGCTCTCGAGAGCTTCGACGTAGGCCTGGGCGGCGGCTTCCGTCGAGAGGTACGGAATCTCCTCTTCGACAGCCATCTCGAGCGAGTCACGGTCGCGACTGACCACGAAGTCGACTTTGCCTTCGCGGATCGCCTGTGGCACGTCGTCGAACTCCGCGACATCGAAGTGGTCCTCGAAGCCGTCGACGTCTAGGTCCACGACCGCCGTTCCCTCGCTGATCGCGTTGTGGGCGGCCTGCTGGGCTTTCCAGTAGGCCGTGCCGAAGTCGCTTGCCGTCCCCATCACTTCGCCGGTGGACTTCATCTCGGGGCCGAGACGCGGGTCCGAGCCCGGCAGGCGGTCGAACGGGAGGACGACCTCCTTGATCGAGGTGTGTTCCGGAATCTGCTCTTGCGCTCCGAGACTGTGCAGCGTCTCGCCGGCCATGACTTTCGCCGCGAGTTTCGCGATCGGAATGCCGGTCGCCTTCGAGACGAACGGAACGGTACGCGAGGAGCGTGGGTTGGCCTCGAGCACATAGACTTCGCCGTCACGAACGGCGAGTTGGACGTTCAACAGCCCCTTCGTCTTCAGGGCCGCGGCGATGTCCTCGGTGACCTCGCGGACGCGCTCGAGGGTATCCTCGTCGAGCGAGCGTGGCGGGATCATACAGGCCGAGTCGCCGGAGTGGACGCCCGCGCTTTCGATGTGTTCCATGATGCCACCGATCAGCGTCGAACGACCGTCGGCGACGGCGTCGACGTCGAGTTCGATCGCGTCCTCGAGGAAGTCGTCGACCAGGATCGGTTTCTCCGGGGAGACACGGACGGCCTCTTCGATGTAGGTCTCGAGTTCCTCGTCGTCGTAGACGACATCCATCGCGCGGCCACCGAGCACGTAGGAGGGGCGAACGAGCACGGGGTAGCCGATCTCGTGGGCGAGTTCGAGGGCTTGCTCTTTCGAGAAGGCCGTCCCACCGTCGGGCTGGGCGATTCCCAGTTCGTCCATCAGGGCGTTGAACCGGTCACGGTCCTCCGCGAGGTCCATGGCCTCGACGCTGGTACCCATGATCTCACAGTCGAGGCCGCGACGGTCGAGTTCCTCCTCGAGCGGCTCGCCGACGTTGACCGACGTCTGGCCGCCGAACTGAACCATCACGCCGTCCGCGCCGGTCGCTTCGGCGACGTCGGCGACCTCTTCGGCGGTGATGGGTTCGAAGAACAGCCCGTCGGAGGTATCGTAGTCGGTCGAGACCGTCTCGGGGTTGTTGTTGATCACGTGGGCGTCGATGCCGAGTTCGCGAAGCGCGCGGACCGCGTGGACCGAACAGTAGTCGAACTCCACACCCTGCCCGATGCGGATCGGGCCGCCGCCGACGACGATCACGCTCTCTACGTCGGGGTCGACCTCGAGTTCGCCCGCGACGGCGTCGTCCTCGAGAGGCCCGGACTCGAACTCGTTTTTGCGTGCGGAGTAGTAGTACGGCGTCTCGGCTTCGAACTCGCCGGCACAGGTATCGACCTGCTTGTACGAGCGCCCGGGGACCTCCTGTTCGACGGTCTCGACGTCGGTGCCGGCCGCCGAAGCGATCGCGGCGTTCGTGTAGCCGGCGATCGCGGCTTCGGTGAAGTCGCCTTCCTGAGCCGCGCGGGTCGACTCCGCGATGCGCCTGTAGCGTTCGGTGTACCACTCGAAGATACCCGTCAGTTCGACGACCTCCTCGGTGGTGTAGCCGCGGTCGAACGCCTCGAACATCGCGTACGGGCGATCCGGAGAGGGACGCTCGAGATACTGTGTCTCGAGTTCCTCGTCGCTTACCTCCTCCCAGTCGACGCTGGGTTCGTACTCCGAGGAACGCAGCGCCTTCAGCAGCGACTCCTCGAAGCTTCGTCCGATAGCCATCGCCTCGCCCGTCGACTTCATCGCCGTCGTCAGCTCGAAGTCGACGTCGTCGAACTTGTCTTTGGGCCACCGGGGGACCTTCGTAACCACGTAGTCGATCGCAGGCTCGAAGGCGGCGGTCGTCTCGCCGGTAATTTCGTTCTCGATCTCGTGGAGGCGCTTGCCCAAGGCGACCTTCGCGGTCACGCGGGCGATCGGGTAGCCTGTCGCTTTCGAGGCGAGTGCGGAGGAACGGGAGACGCGGGGATTGACCTCGACGACGCGGTACTCGCCGCCCGGCGTGCCGTCGTCGCGCCAGGCGAACTGGATGTTACAGCCGCCCTGGATGCCGAGTTCGCGGATGACCTCGAGCGCTGCCGTGCGCATCTCCTGGTGGCCCTCGTCGGGGACGATCTGGGAGGGCGTGACGACCGTTGACTCCCCCGTATGGATGCCCATCGGGTCGATGTTCTCCATGTTGCAGATGATGATACAGGAGTCGTCGGCGTCGCGCATGACTTCGTACTCGTACTCGACCCAGCCAGCGATGGACTCGGTGATGAGAACTTCGCTGTTCCGGGAGAGACGAAGACCTTTGCGGACGCGCTGAAGGAGTTCGTCGAACTCGTGGACGACGCCGGACCCGGAGCCACCGAGCGTGTAGGTAGTGCGGGCGATGACCGGCAGGCCGCCGACCTCGTCGACGGCAGCCTGGACGCGTTCCTCGAGGTCTTCCTCGGTCAGTTCCGAGACCGACTCGCCCTCCTCGAGCGAGATGGTCGTCGAGCCCGGGACGGGCTGACCGATCTTCTCCATACGCTGGCGGAAGAGGTCCCGGTCCTCGGTCGCGTAGATCGTATCGAGCGGCGTCCCCATGATCTCGACGTCGTGTTCCTCGAGAACGCCTTCCTCGGCGAGTTCGGCGGTGACGTTCAGGCCTGTCTGACCGCCAAGGCCGGCGATAACGCCGTCAGGGCTCTCTTCCCGGATGATCTCGGCGATGGCGTCGGTCGTGATCGGCTCGATGTAGACTTCGTCTGCCATCTCCGGGTCCGTCATGATCGTCGCGGGGTTCGAGTTGACCAGCACGACCTCCGCGCCCTCCTCCTGAAGTGCGCGACAGGCCTGTGCCCCCGAGTAGTCGAACTCCGCGGCCTGCCCGATCTGGATCGGTCCGCTGCCGATAAGCAGGATCTTGCGCCCGTCCCCTGCGGCGTCGTCTGTCTCCGTACTCATTGGTCTTGTTCGTCCGGAGTTCGCACATCGTAATAAGGGCCACGATACAATACGAATCTCGAAATCGGATTTCGAATTTCGAACCGAAGGGGGTCGATGGGTGGTTCGGGGCCGCTGTCTGCCCCGAGGACGGTTCGTTGTCGGAACGGCCCTCGAGCAGCCGTCTCGCCGCTCGGTCGATAGCCGTCGGACGGCCGCCCTACGGGAGCGCGTAGCCAGTGGCCGTTGTCGCTTCTCGCGTCGATTTCGATCGGCCAGTTTCGAACCCTCGTGAATCGTCGTTTGATGGAGAAACCCTCGCGGGGAGGATATCAAGGTCTCTCCGAATCGGCCACTGCGTATCTCGAAGGGAGACCTCGATGCAAGCGAACTCGATCGAAACAGTGAGTCCCGCGAACGTCCAGAGAACGTCACCTTTCGGGGAATCCCACCCCTTTAGCGGTGGGTGGCGGTCGATGTATACGCCGAACTACCACCACTTTCGCGAAAGGGTCGATGGAAATCGCGAAGGGAGGCCAGGCGTACGAGAAAGAAACTCCGAGACTACCCGTCCGTCTCGCGCTCGGCGATCAGTGCCTCGGTATCCGTCGCGTCCGCGCTCGCGTACAGTCGGTCGACATCGCCGACCGCCTCGGTGTCGAACTCGAGGTCGCCGACAGTCGCGGTCTCGTTTACGGCTGGGATGTCGGCGGTACCGACGACCTCGCCGTCGGCCACGACGCGGAGTTCGAAAGCGTCGCCGGCCCCGTCCCCGGGCTCGATAGCGATCGTGTGCCCGTCGACCCTGACTTCGGCCTCGATCGGCTCCGAGGCGAACGACCGGACCGCCTCCCCGCCATCGGCGTCGACGGCGTCGGCCCCGGTCTCGAGATCGACCGCGTAGCTGCTTTCGTTTCCGATCACGTCCCAGCCGCTTCGGGAGACGGCGACGGTCTCCTGCCAGCCGATGCCGCCGACGACGACCGTCGCCTCGCGGTCGTGCTCGAGGAGCGAGTCCCGGACGCCGACGGTCCAGATTTCGCGGTCGTCATTGACGACGATCACGCCGCTCTGTTGGGTGGCGAAGGGATCGTCGGCCGCATCCTCGAGTTCGTCGGGTTCGGAATCGTCCTCTTCGTCGTCATCCAACTCGGGATCGGGGATCGGGCCGGGATCGATCACCGGCGTCTGTCCGGCGGTCGCGTTCTGTTCGTAGGTGACGGCGTAGCCGCCGACTTCGACCTCACCGTCGCCCGGAACCGCGTCGTCCCCGACCACGAGGAGGTTCAGCGGAACGCTCGGAGCGACGACGACGACCGTAAACGCGAGGAGACACCCGACCGCAACACCTCGGCGGGAGACCGGACTCGAGAGCCAGCGATCCGGGACGACCGCCGGCAGCGCCGGCAGGGCGAGGAGCGCGACCACCACCGCGAGCGGCGCGATCGTCAACACGGGCGAGAAATCGTCGAGGAACGCGCCGACGATTCCCACGAGGAAGACGACCGCGAGGACGAGCAGCCAACCCCTGGCGAGCTGTTCCCGACTAGGGACCCGTCGCGACAGCCGCGAGAACGTCGGCGGGATCGGCCGGTCACTCCCGGCGACCGCGACGGTCGTCGCGACTGCGAGCGCGAGCAGCATGACGATCCCGGCCCCCTGGTAGAGATAAAAGACGTCGTCGCCGGTGAGCACGAGCAGCCACAGCGACTGGGCCATCCCGAACAGCACGACGCCGACGAACACACGGTCACCGGCCGGCGATCGCCCCCGTCGGCGGAGCAACGCGATGCCGACGAGAACCCCGAGCAGGAACCCGAGGAGGTGCGCCTGGAAGCCAACGCCTGCCCAGCCCGGTGGGCTCGGCGGCCCGACCTCGAGAGTTTCCCGGACGACGGGCTGGGTCAGTGCCTGGTATAGCGTCTGGAGCGCAGTGGTGACGACGACGGCGACGACCGTCGTCAGCGGATAGCTCACGACCGCAAAGCCGGCGATAGCGAAGACGGCCCCGGAGAACCCGAGTCCCGGGCCGAGCGCGAAGACGGCCGTCAGGACGGCAGCGACGAGCAGGGCTGCCGGGAAGACGACGACGGCGCGGACCCAGGGGCGGGCGAGCAGACTGGTCCCTTCGCCGTCGGCCGCGACGTTCGATCCGCCATCGGTTCGTGTTCGCCGATCGCTCGAGGGCGGGTAGTGCCCCCAGGCGTACTCCGCGATCGGAGCCAACGCGAGCGTCCCTGCGGTGTTCGAGGCCAGATGACCCGGCGTTCCGTGGGCGAACCCCGCCGTGAACAGGCCGGTAGGGTAGAAGTACGACCAGGTGATAAACGGGAGCGTCAGCGGTTCGCTCCAGCTCCGTACTCCACCCTGTACGACGGCATAGAACGCGACCAGAATCGCGACGGTAACCAGCGTCCCCCACGGGACACCGTAGAGGAGACGGTCCTCGACCAGTGCTACCCACCTTCCTCTCCCTTCCGCGTACCAGAGATACCCCAGTGCGACGAGGAGAGAGACCACCAGCGCGATCCGAGTCGGCGCGAACTCGAGCGGCATCGTCGGTTAGTTTCGATCCGAGTGACAAAGGTCTGGTCACCCGTTCCGACTGGTAGACCGTGTCGTGTCTCGTGGACTGTCGACCGCACTCGCCGAACGCGATCAGACCGGGCCGTCGTGTGCGCTCTCGAAATCCCGCTGGCGTCGGTACTGCTCGACGAACTCGCTTACGTCGAACTCGAGCATTTGGGATTCGAACTCGGTGATCGCAGCGTCGTCGTCGGCGTGGCTGATCGCGTGTTCCATCAGCTCGACGACGAGTTCGACGACGATTTCGTGGAGTCGACGCGAGTCGAACTCGAAGACCCACAGCATCGCATAGCCGACCGCACCGTCGTCGCTGCCGTCGTAGATAGCCGTCTTCTCGGGGAACTCCTCCATGGCGACGCCCATCAGGTGGGGCGTGCCGAACCGGTCGAACTCGTCGTCCGTCTCGATCGTCTCTTCGAGGACGGCGACGAGCGACTCGGGGAAGAACCGCGACGGCGGGTGCGCGTCGGTGACGACGGCGTGAGCGTCCCCACACGGACACTCGTAGTCGCGCATGCCGAGGCCGATGTCGTGTGGATCGAGGGTCTTCCCGCAGGGGAGTTCGACGGTCCGCTCGGGGTCGGAACCCGGTACGCGGGGGTTTGCCATTGCTCACGGTATGGCCGGCCGAGTCATAAGGGCGACGACTCCTCACCGCCTGGCTCTCATCCGGTGTACTGTGGTCAATTACCGCCGAGCGCCGACCCCGTGCTGGCGACCGGCGGTAACTAGTTACAGCAATCCGTCTCACTCCCGGTAGCCGTAGCCGCGGGCGAACAGCTTCGTCACGTAGCTCAACACGAGCAGCGTGACGACCAGCGCGCCGAGGGCGTAGGGCTGGAAGCCGTAGATCACTTCGCGAACGGCGTAGCCGATGACCAACAGCCCCATCAACAGCGCCGTGCCGCCGGCCCACCGGGAGACGTACTCTGGGTCGACCCCGCTGTCCTCGTCGTAGTTGGCATGGAGGTCCGCCCGCCCGCGGATCGCGATGAGATAGCCGAGATAGAGGATCGCGAGCCCACAGAGAAACCAGACCGCGCCGCTGACGTAGTTGGGGTCGACCATCCGTCCGAGAGTGTCGGGGCAGCGACCGAATAAGTCCGACGATCGCGTCCGTCTCACCCCTCGAGAACCGGTAGTTCTCGGGGGCTTCCATTAGGGAATCCGACGTTTTCGTATACAAAAGATATTTTCCCGTCGGAGCAAAACACTCTCCCATGAGTACCCAGGCGACGGAAGATCGCATCCTCGAAGTTCTCGAAGAGGATGCCCAGGCTTCGTACGCCGAGATCGCCGAACGGGCCGGCGTCTCGAAGCCAACAGTTCGTAAGTACATCAATCAACTCGAGGACGAAGGCGTCATCGTCGGCTACTCGGCCGAGATCGACCCGAAGAAACTCTCGAGTCAGACGATCGCGCTGGTGGGGCTGGATGTCGCCAGCGAACGCTACGTCGAAGCGACGAAGACGCTGAAAGACCTCGAGGAGATCGAGGCACTGTACAGTTCCAGCGGCGACCACATGCTGATGGCCGAAGTGCGTGCCGAAGACGGCGACGAACTCGGCGAGTTCATTTCGGAGGAACTGCTCGAGATCGAGGGGGTTACTGCGGCGCATCCGTCGTTCCTTCAGGAGCGACTCAAGTGACCTCCCACGGGGAAGTACGAAGATCGGGAACCGTTCGCTCGGACCTCGTCTTATCGTCGTTCCTCGAGTTCGACGACCGCAGTCACGTTCACTGACAGCCAGGTCGTGAGTCGATCCCCAGTGCCACAGGATCGTGGCGTGATCGTACACCGATCGGGTTCGTCCTCGTATCGGACGACGATCGATTCGAGCCCGGATCGATCCTGTCTGTTGTCCCCTCTGTCCTCACAGAATCGGGAGCGGACAGGAGTGTCGGACTGCGATCGGGAGTGGGAACGAATGCGGTCAGTATCGTCTCCGCTCGAGAAGTCAGTCATAGCTCTGTCTGTGGCCTCGTCCGACGATCTCACGGAAACACACAAAATCGCTGCTAGTTGCAGTACGGAGCGATACTGATCGGTTCGGATACATCAGTATTGCTGCTGTGTCCGGTCGGAATACCCACTTCCGACCGATTCGTCGCCCTCTTCGTTCCACTGGTTCACCTCGGCACACAGCCCGTCTCTGATCGAGACGGAACCAGAGCCACTTCGTCCCTCGAGCGACCGCCCTCTCGAGTGTGTCGGCCCCGGTGACTGTCGACTGTACAGCCTACGAGGAGTTACCGGCCGCCTGGAGGCCAGCACTTTCGTCGTTCGTCGAAACGTCGGACGGCCGGCGCTGGTAGCAGTTACAGGTGCTCGAGTAACTCCTCGAGCGAGTCGATCTCGAGGTAGCCGTCGACCGACGGCTCGAGCGTCTCGTTGTGCGGTCGTCGGAGCAGAACCGGGGTGAGTCCCGCGTTCTGGGCAGCGAGCAGATCAGTCTCGCGGTCGCCGACGTAAATGCCGCTGTCGAGGCCGAGAGCGTCCAGGGCCATCTCGATGTAGTACGGCTCCGGTTTCCGTCGCCGGAATCCTTCGACGCCGAGATCGCGGCCACGGACGAACGAAAACGCCTCGAGGTCGAAATGGTCGACGACGAACGAGACCGTCGGATCGTAGTTGTTGCTCACGAGTCCGACCGGGTGCCCTCGCTCGAGTTCGTCGAGCACGTCGAGAACGTCGACATCGTCGTAGAGTCCGCGAGTACCGTCCCTGATGCGGTCGATCGACCGCTTGGCACTGTACTCCTCGCGGAGCGCGTAGAACTCCGCCGGCTCGAGGCCGAGTTCCTGACAGGCCCTCGCGAACGTTTCGGTGTACTCGTCGGTCTCCAGTGGAAACAGCGACTCGAGGGGGACTTCAGGGTCGAGATCGAAATCGAGATCGTCGACTGCATCGCGGAACGCGCGGGCGTGTACGTCGGGATCGGTTCCGTCCCCCTCGAGGATAACGCCGTCCATGTCGAACAGTAGTGCCTGTTTGCCGTCCGATTCGATCGTCGGTTCACTCGTCGTCTTTCCCGTTGGTCTCGTTGTCATCGGTGTGAATCGTGTGTACTGTCTACTGGTGCTTTCAGCCGGGACAGCCGCAACCGGCTTCGTCGTCCGTTGTCTCAGTGATCTCGTTCGTCGCGTCGGGATCACCGCCCGTCGTGGCGGCGCTTGAGTCGTCGGTAGCCACTGCACCGTCCTGGCCGTTCGAAGTCACTGTCCGGCCGGGTTCCGTGGCTGGTTCGTCCGCGGGGTCGTTCTGTCGGGCGCTGCCCCACTCTGTCACTCCGCACGCGAGTGCGGAGCCGATCGTCGCAATCACTGTTCGTCTCGAGGTGGGTCGGCCGATCGACGCCATGATCAACGCACCATCGCTCGAGTCCGGGCGGAGATCGTCTCGCTCAGGAGGACGATGCCGAGGATAGCGATCAGTATCGTCAGAACGGCCGACCATCGGAACGCGTCGACAGAGTTGAACAGCTGGACGCCGATCCCGCCGGCACCGACCGCGCCGAGGATCGTCGCGCTACGGACGTTGATGTCCCACCGATAGACGCCGATCCCGACGAGTGCGGGCTTGATCTGGGGGATGACGCTGTAGAGCAGGACCTGGGACGAAGAGGCTCCGGTCGCACGGATCGCCTCGACCTGATCGAACCCGATCTCTTCGATCTCTTCGCCGAGCAGTTTGGCGACGAATCCGACCGATCGGACGGCAATCGCGACCATCCCGGCGAACGCGCCGGGGCCGAACATGACGACGAACACCATCGCCCAGATAACGACGTGAACCGATCGGGAGACAGTGACGATCAGCTTGCCGATCGCGTACGTAATCCGGTTGGGCGTCGTGTTTTCGGCTGCCAGAAAGGCGACTGGGACCGACACAGTGAGGGCAATGATCGTCCCAACGACGGCGATATGTACCGTCTCGAGCAGCGGCACGACGATTTCGGGCGCATACCCCCAGTCCGGCGGGAACATCCGGACCGCGAGGTCCAGTAGTTCGGCTGGCGCTGTTCGGATGTACTGGACATCGAGCCCCATGTGGAGCCACGAGACGACGACTGTTCCCATGGCCACGAGAAACGCAGCGACCCGTTTCATTCGCTCTCGGGATTCGAAGCGTCGCCAGCGAGGACCGGAGTTCGTGGCCATCACTGAACCCTCCGTCGAACGTACGCGCTGAACAGTTCGCCAGCGAGGACGACGGCGATGATAGCGAGCAGGATCAGCGCTGCGAAGTCGTACTCGTACCGTTCGAACGATCGCAACAGCAACGTCCCGATGCCACCAGCGCCGACGATTCCGATGATAGTAGACGAGCGGATGTTGATGTCCCAGCGGTAGACGGTCAAGCCGACGAATCGCGGCGCGACCTGCGGGACGACCGCGTAGACGAGCGCCTGGAAACGCGAGGCACCGGTAGCGTCGATCGCCGCTTTCGCCCCCATGTCGATGTCCTCGATATCCTCGGCGAACAGCTTCGAAAAGAAGCCGATCGTCAAATAGCTGATCGCGACGATACCGGCCAGCGGCCCGACCCCGACGGCTTTCACCGCGATGATGGCGACGATGAGTTCGTCGATCGCCCGCGTGATGCTAATGATCCCTCGACTGAGATAGTAGATCGGTCGGGGCGCAATGTTCTCTGCAGCACCGAACGCGATCGGGAGCGAGATCAACACGCCGGTAAACGTCGCGACGAACGCCATCGCGATCGTCTCCCCCATGTAGCCGACGACCCGATCGACGTTTTCGCTCGCCGTGTTCGGCGGCACCATCGCCTCGAGGAGCAATAGGCCGTTGTTCACGCCGGTGAGCAGCCGTCCGAGGCTAACGTCCGCCAGCAGGGAGACGAGCGACCAGAGGACGAACAACGTCGCTCCGACGTAAACGGCCCACTTTACACGATGATTCCCGAACGCAGTCGGCCGCCGCCAGGTACGATCCGGCGGAAGCTCCGAGTGTCCCTCTTCTGTCGCCATCTCAGTCCCCCGTGATTGTGGATTTGTCGGTGGGTTCTGTCTCGCCGGTGACGGTGTCGGAGCCCTCGACGTAGTTGCTCGAGGACTCGCCTGCGAGCGCTTTGCCGCGGTAGATGACGTCTTTCGCGTTCTCGTCGAGGTCCGTCGTCGGGCCATCGAAGACGAGTTCCCCCTCGTGCAAGCCGAGAATGCGATCGGCGTACTCGACGGCCAGGTGGACTTCGTGGATGTTGATCAGGACGGGAATGTTCCGTTCGGCTGCGATCTCGGTGAGCAGCTCCATCACGGCGTGTGAGGTGTCCGGATCGAGGCTGCTGGTCGGTTCGTCGGCGAGCAGGATTTTCGGTTCCTGGACGACAGCACGGGCGATCCCGACGCGCTGGCGTTGCCCACCGGACAGTTCGTCCGCGCGTTTGTTCTCCATCCCACCGAGACCGACCGTCTCGAGGATATCGTAGGCCATTTCGACGTCTTCCTGGGGGAAGTTCCGACGCAAGGCCGCCCAGTTCGAGACGTAGCCGAGTCGGCCGGAGAGTACGTTCTCCATGACGGTGAGCCGTTCGACGAGGTTGTACTCCTGAAAGACCATCCCGACGTTTCGCCGTGCAGTTTTCATCTCGCCGCTGTCGAGTGCGGTGAGTTCAGTTCCGTCGAGGGTGACTTCGCCTTCGGTCGGCTCGGTCAATCGGTTGATACACCGGATGAACGTCGACTTTCCGGCACCGCTCGGTCCGATCATCGCGACGATCTCGTTCCCCTCGATAGTGGTCGAGACGCCGGTTAGCGCTTCGTCGCCGGTCGGGTACACCTTCCGTAAGTTCGTAACTTCGAGCATTGATAGAGATGGACGTGTGACCTAGAGGTTCGCTTCGTCGTACTCGACCCCGTTGTACTGTTGATTGAGCATCACGTCGTGCCAGTGATTCACGTAGTCGACCTCCACGTAGGTCGGATAGCCCGCCTCTTCACCGAAGACGGTTCCCGGCCAGTCCGTGTTCAGGAAGGTCTCTCGAGCGCCCTCGATGATCTCTTCGTGGAGGTTGTACCGGTACCCAACCGGGCCCGACGGGAATGGGTCGGCTGCCCAGACGACTTTGAAGTCGTCCCAGCTAATGTCGTCGACCGCGTCGATGGTCCGTTCGATACACGTACTACAGATCGGGCCACAGTCGTAGTCCCCGTACGCGATTCCACGAGCGGACTGTTCGTGTCCGCCCGACATCTCGGGGTCGTAGTTCTCGCCTCTGGTGAGCCCGAAGTGTTCGTCGAACAGCGCGGACGGAGCCTGGTTCCCCGAGTTCGACGACTCTTCGGTATGTGCGGCCCGGAAGTCGTTGAAGTCCTCGACGCTCTGTATGTCGTCCAGCCCCGCGCGAGTGATCGCCAGCAGTCGGTACCCGAACTCGCCGTCCCCTTCGATCCCCATCGCCAGGGGCACCATCCCGGCCATGTTCACGCCGAACGGCGTGTTGCCGGTCGCGAAGTTCGCGATGTGGATTCGCTCGGAGCGCATCCCCTCGACGACCGCCGCATAACTCTCGATCGTCTGAAACTCGACGCTTCGACCCGTTTCTGCCTCGAGTTTCTCGATCATCGGCTCCAGCTGATCGGCGTAGGCCTGTTCGCTGTCTTCCCGGGGTAGGTCAGCGTACACGATCGGGTCCGGGTCGATCCACGCCGACGGATCGTCCGGGTGGTCGCGCGGTTCAGTACCGTAGACGGCCTCGGTACGGCCACGGTCACCCATGTTCTCGAGGTCGAACTCGGTCCCACGAACGAAGTCGTTCTCGTCGATGAGCCCCCCGAGGTAGTTGTTGTTCTCCCAGTCCGGGCTCTCCGGGTCGAAGTCCGTCGAGAGCATCGGGTCTCGCGGTTCGCCGCTATCACTGCCGCTGTCACCGCCGAGACCAGCCCCGGCCTGCCCTCCACCGTCGTCCCCGTCCAGACAGCCGGCGAGAAGCGACGTGCCGATTGTGCCGGTCGCCAGTACGAAAGTTCGTCTCGAGGACCGTCCGCCCTGAGTCGCGTGTCTGTCTGCCATCACTCATGGATCGAAAGGCCTCGACAAATACTCCTTATATTTCTTATATGTACGGACAGGGAACTGAACGTACCGGCAACGGGAGTGAGGGAGACACACCAAATACACAGTCGGCTCCGTCCCGCTACGTACTGCTCGGTACGTCGACGGACCCTCAGGGAGCGATCCACTCGCGTACACACCCCAAATACTCGCGTTCAAGAGCCTACACGCCGGAGGCCCGTTCGTGATTCGGAATCAGCTCTTTCGACACGGCCCTGCCGAGCCACCGGGCTTCGATCCCTCGGCAGTGCCGAATGAGCCGATCGACGAGACCCGGCAAGTCGACGGGCAGGAGTACTACTGTCGAACCGTTGAATCGCCGAATGGCACCTGGACGCTCGCGTTCGGTCGTCCTACGAGCGGTTCCGAGTCCCGTCTGTTTCGAATCCAGAACGGACGGATCGTCGACGACCGACCGATTACTCGTCCCACCAACGGCGCGATCGCCGACGACGGCACGGTCGCCGTCGTCAGCGGCACCGACTCGACGGAGATCGGGTCGACACTCGAGGTGTTCGGCTCGGGTGAACCGGTGTTCTCACGGCGATTCGACACGACGCTGGGTCGCCCCGCGATTCGTCCAGACGGTGACTTGGTCGCGATTGCCACCCGGCCGCCGGCGTCGACGGTGTCTCTGCTCGACGTGTTCTCGAGTGAGCTACGAGCCACGCACGCAGTACGCGGACGCACACCCCGCGTCCTCGGGTTCCACGGCGACGATCGATATCTCTACGTCGGGATTGGGTCGGGCAAGGAACCCTATTTCGGAATCGATGCCGACGGCGACATCGTCTGGGGTTGCGACCGGTATCAGGCGACGAGACCACTACGGGACCGGGTCGAATCGGCGTTCGAGACGCTTCGCTCCTGATACCGTCTCGATGGAGAAGCCCTCTCGACCGCTCCGTTTCGGATTTACGTTCCGGCCTGTGCCTCGAGTTCGTCGAACAACGCTTCGACACGAGTACGAATCTCATCGCGGAGTTCGCGAACCGCCGCGAGCGACCGGCCGTGTGGATCGGTCAGCTCCCAGTCCCGGGCATCGCCGCGCCAGGTAGCAGGACAGATGCCATCGGCAGAGCATCCCATCGTGATGACGATATCACTGGTTTCGATCCCCTCGGGTGTGATTTCTCGCGGCTGCCGGTCGGAGAGATCGGCCCCAACCTCGTTCATTGCCGTCAGTACGACGTCGTGAACGCTGTTAGCGGGATCAGTCCCACCTGTCCGGATACGAACGTCGTCTTCGAGCCCCCGTTTCGACCGTTCCCGTTCAGCGAACGCGGTCGCCATCTGACTCCGGCCAGCGTTTTGCACGCAAACGAAACTGAGTGTCGTTGGATTCATGGCTGTGATCGTCGGTTGATCGTGTCTCGGTCGGTGAACATCGCTTCGGTCATCGTGTCGGCGATCAGACGACCGTCCGTCGTCGTTTGTCGTAGTCGCCCGATAACCACACCGTACTGGTACGCATTTGTCTCTGCCCCGTCGTAGAGATACTGATCGAACTCGTCTAGGCGCTGTTCGACAGCGCCTGCCCTCTCGTACGCTGTCTCGGCGTCTCCCTCGAGCGCCGACTCGAGGACCTCACGGACGGCAGCAGCGATCGGCTCGAGGCGATCGGCAACCGGTCCGTCGGGGGGCGCTGTTTGTCGTGTCGCGATCGTCGCGATACGTGCCGCGTGGTCAGCGATTCGCTCCAGACTCTGGGCAACTCGGTACTCGCGGAACGCCGCGACCCGGTCGGTACCGAGTTGTTCTATCTCGTGTACGTTTTCGAGACCACGGTGAAACCCTCGGGAAACGAACGTAGACAGGCGATCGATGTCGTCGTCGCGGGCGATCACACGTTCGGCGAGCTCTTCGTCGCCGGTTACGAGAGCTGTGATCGCGTCGGTATACATTTCGGCGAGGAGTTGCCGTTCCTGGGCGATCGTTTGCGGGAGCGACACGTCACTGGCAGCCAGCACGTTCGCGATCGTCAGACACTCACCGCTCGCTTCCTGGACGGTGAGCCCGATACGTCGGCTCGTCGTCCGTTCGATAGCACGTCTACACCCCGAATCAGTCCCCTCGAGGTTCGTAACCGTGATTCGGTCGAAGCCAGCCTCGTACGCAGCGTCGATCCGGCACAACACGACCTCGTCAGTCACGGTGCTCGCGTCGATCGTCACGGTCCGGTCCTGGGTGGAGGCGGTATCGGGCGCAGCGACCAGTCGATCTTCGTGGGGATAGAGGTACATCGACATCCCCGGCTCGAGGTCCTGCTCGACTGCCCACGATTTCGGCAGTGAAACGGCGAACGTCGAGTCACCAACTAGCTGGACCGTCCGTTCGACAGGGCCGTCGGAACCGTTCGTTAGCGCTTGGTGTCTCATCAGTAGAGGAGTGTCTCGTCGTTGTCGACCATATACAGCGTTCGTGCAGCGACGTTGACCGCGTGGTCGCCGACCCGTTCCAGATCGCGAATCGTCAGCAGCATCCGCGAGACGTCCTCGAGCAGTTGCTCGTCCGAGGGATCGGCCGCCAGCAGCTCCCGGACGACGGTCCGGCTGGCTCGTTCACAGTGAGCATCGATCTCGTCGTCCGTTGCAGCGATCTCGTGTGTCGCCTCGGCGTCGTCCGTCGCGTACGCCTCCATCGCAGCCTCGAGCAGCAGGACCGTCTCGGTGCCGATGTGGACGACATCGACCTCCGAGTAGCGCTCGCGGCCGGACTGTGTCGCGTACGCCGCGAGGTTCACGGCGAGGTCGCCGACCCGTTCGAGGTCCGTGATGATCTTGAACGACGAGGCGACGAATCGCAAGTCGCCCGCGACCGGTTGCTGAAGCGCGAGCAACTCGACGCAGTCGCCCTCGAGGTCGAGGTACAACTGATTGATTTCGTGGTCCCCCTCGATCACGCTCTCGGCGAGCGCCTCGTCGCCCGTCTCGTAGGCCTCGAGTGCGCGCCGAAACCGTTGACAGACGACGTCGCTCATCTCGAGAACGTCCTCTCGCAGTTCGTAGAGTTGCTCCTGGTAGGCGTTTCTTGACATGGTTATCCAAACTTGCCGGTGATGTAGTCCTCGACGCGGTCGTCGTCGGGGTTCTCGAAGATTCTCGCGGTGTCGTCGAACTCGACGAGTTCGCCGCCGGTGAGGAAGACGGCCGTTTTGTCGGAGATACGGGCTGCCTGTTGCATGTTGTGGGTGACGATGATGACCGTATACTTCTCGACGAGTTCGTCGATGAGGTCCTCGATCTTCGAGGCGGCGACGGGGTCGAGTGCAGAGGTCGGTTCGTCCATCAGGATGACTTCCGGATCAGTCGCGATGGCGCGAGCGATGCAGAGGCGCTGTTGCTGGCCACCCGAGAGGTCGAGTCCCGATTCGTCGAGCTGATCTTTTACTTCGTCCCACAGCGCGGCCCCGCGAAGTGCGCGTTCGACTGCATCGTCGAGGTCAACGTCGTCGGCTTTTCCCTGGACGCGAAGGCCATAGGCGACGTTGTCGTAGATCGACTTCGGGAACGGGTTCGGCGACTGGAACACCTGGCCGATCTTCCGGCGCAAGGCGACGGGATCGACGTCCTCGTCGTAGACGTTCTTCCCGCGGAAAGAGAGGGCACCGTCGACGTGTGCACTCGGAATCCGGTCGTTCATCCGGTTGATCGAGCGCAGGAACGTCGACTTCCCACAGCCCGAGGGACCGATCATCGCCGTCACGCGGTGTTCGGGTATCTCGATCGTGACATCCGAGAGTGCCCGGTCGTCGCCGTAGTAGACGTCCAAACTGTCCGCGCTGACGATCGTGTTGGGTCGTCCAGTGGTACGGCTCGAGTCCGGGCCGACGCTGATGTCGGTCTCGATGATCGTGTCGTCCGACAGGCCCTCCGTTTCGCTCGTCGATTCGCCAGTCGTCCGTTCGTTCGTGGTGTTGCTAGACATTGCTGATCGAGCCGTCGTCGGTTTCGTATCGGTTCCGCAGGTAGCCCGCGAGGGCGTACATCGCGACCAGGAACAACAGTAAGACGACGATGCCGAGTGCCGCCAGCCCGTTGAACATCCGATCGGCCTGGTAGGTCCAGTTGTATATCTGGGTCGGCATCGCACTGAACGACGAGAGTGGCCCCGACGGGTACCGCGTTGCGTGCAGCATCGTCCCGACCATAATCAGCGGGGCCGTCTCGCCGATGGCGCGGGCGAGCGCCAGAATCGTTCCAGTGAGGATACCGGGCATCGCCTGTGGGAGGACTACGCGGCGGATCGTCTGCCACTTCGTCGCGCCCATGGCGTAGGAGCCGTCGCGGACGCTGCTTGGCACGGCCCTGATCGACTCGATCGTGGCGACGATGATGATCGGGACGATCAACAGCGCGAGGGCGATCGCTCCCGCGAGGATGACCGACCCGAGCCCGGCGTCGTTGACGATCAACGCCAGAACGAGCAGGCCGTAGACGATCGACGGGACGCCAGCGAGGTTTGCGAGGTTTGCCTCGATCAGCCGGGTGGTGCGGTTTTCCGGGGCGTACTCGACGAGGTAGACCGCACAGCCGACGGCGATGAAGAACGCCAGCACGGCCGTCAGCGCCATCAGCCAGAGCGAGGCGAGTATCGATGCCCCAAATCCCGCCTGTTCCGCACGGGAGGAAGACGTGCCCGTGAGGAAGTTGCCGATGTCGATGTCGAACGTCGACAGCGCCTGGGTGGCCTCCCAGAGCACGTCCGCGATCAACAGCACCAGCATGACGAGTCCGAACACCGATGCGACGACGAGCGTACCGTAGAACAGCCGGTTGACCAGCTTTTCGCGCGTCAGGTCGACGTCAGCGAGGAAGTTCGATTCGCGTTTCGTACTCATCGGTACTCCTCCTGGAATCGCTGTTTCAATCGGTCGTTGAGCAAGTTCATCGTAAGCGTCAGCAGGAACAACAGCAGGCCGACCGCGAACAGGCTCTGGTACTCCACGGTCCCGACCGCGGACGTCCCGCGGGCCATCGAGACCAGATAGGCAGTCATCGTCATAATTTCGTCGAAGGGGTTCACCGTGAGGGTCGGGTTGAACCCAGCGGCGAGCGTGACGGCCATCGTTTCCCCGATCGCCCGCGAGAGCGCGAGGATGTACGACGCGAAGATCCCCGAAACTGCCGCTGGAAGGACGATTCGGGTCGACACCTGATACTTCGTCGCCCCGAGGGCATACGCCCCGTTTCTGAGATCGTCAGGCACTGCCTGCATCGCGTCTTCGCTGATCGACGACACCATCGGAATCGTCATCGTGCCGACGACGACGATCCCGGCAAGCATGCTGTATCGGCCGACGCTAGCCCCCAGCATCCAGGCCGAAACCGGCTCGAGAAGGACCGGTGCGAGGTGACTGATCGAGTCGAGTCCCGAACCGATCGGGTTCAGGATGTCTGTCGCAATCCCGTCGACCAGTATGGGCGTAACGAACGAAATCGCGAAGTAACCGTAGACGATCGTCGGGATACCGGCGAGCACCTCGAGGATCGGCTTGAGCTTGTTTCGCGTTCCGGTCGAAGCATACTCGGAGAGGTACAGTGCCGTCGCGGTTCCGATGGGAATCGAGACCAGCCCGGCACCGATCGTGATCGCGAGCGTCCCCCAGACGATGGGTAAGACGCCGTGTGCAGGCGTGGCATGAGCGGGTGCCCACCGGGTCCCGGTGAAGAACTCGACGAACGAGACCGTCCGTTCGACGGCTTCGCCCGCAAAGAGCATCTCGCTGATCCGGGCACCGAAGAAGTAACTCGCCGCGTTGTCGAACAGGACCAGGAAGATGGCGACCGTCGTCACGACGGTGACTGCCGCACAGCCGAAAAGGAGCCGACGAATCCGCCGGTTCCGTTCGTGGGCAGCCTCGAGGCTGTCGTCGCCCGAGATTCCCGGTCCCGATTGTGGTTCGGTACTCATGGGTACGTAAGCGTCAGTCGGCTCAGGGGTCCTGTCGCTCGACCGTGATCTCGTCGGGGTCTTCGCCGATCTCCTCGAGCACGCTGTCGAGTTGGTCGTGGTTGTCGACGATGTCCTGGTCGGTCGCTCGGTAGAAGTCGACCGTCGTGGCGAACTCGTGCTGGTTGTTGATGTAGAAGCGGGCAAACGACGCGATCAGGTCCGGTCGCTCCTCGAGTTCGGCGTGGTTGAAGTAGAAGAACAGCGGCCGAGCGAGGGGGGAGTACTCGCCTCCCTCGATGTACTGCTCTTCTGGTGGGTAGAACTCCCCGTCGGTGTCGCTCTCTACCTCGACGGTTTTCAGAGTGCCACCCTGCTCCTGGAGGCTTCGGAGGTGGCCGACGCCACCCCAGCCGAGGGCGTACTCGTTGTCCGCGACCGCGTCCCATATCTCGTCGGTCTGGCTCGTCGGGGAGTAGTCGTCCCGAATATCCCCCATTTCGCCGTTGATGTTCTCGGTGAAGTAATCGAACGTGCCGGAGGCGGAGTCGCGTCCGTGGAGTGCGATGTCTTCGTCCGGCCACTCGTCACGAACGTCGCTCCACTGCTGAACGTCGGATTGGAACTCCCAGATTTCCCGAAGTTCGTCCAGGGTGATCTGCTCACATCAGTCGTTGTCCTCGTTGATGCCGACCGCGAGCGTATCCTGGCCGACCGTGTAGTGGCTGTACTCGACATCGTTCCCGTCACAGAGATCGATCTCTTCGTCGGTGATCTCACGGCTCGCACTCTGGAATGCCGAGTTCGCACGACAAAACTCCTGGAAACCGGCTCCAGTCCCCTCCGGTTCGACGTTGACGCCGACACCGGAGAACTCCGCCTCGAAGTCCTCGGCGGCTACCTGTGTGATCGGTGCCACGGTGTTCGAACCGGAGGCCTGGATCGTCCCGGAGAGTCCATCCTCGTCTCCGCCCATGCAACCGGCCAGCGCCAGCGCGCCGATACTTCCGATAGATGCGATCGCCGATCGTCGACTCAGTCCGCGTCCCAGCGAATTCTGGCTTGGTGCCATCGGCCGACGCTTCCGTGGATGAACATAAAAACTGTTCTAATAGCTATATACTCAGATACAGTATTATATACTACTCTCTGAAGGCGTTCTTTCCGGTACGAACGACTCTATAGCCGAACATAGGCTGAAGTACGACGACTATCGATCGTAGTGAGTCCGTCGGCGTCTCGAGGATGGCTTCGAATATCGTGTATGGGACGGCTCACGAACCGTCGATACCGTTCGAGAAGCGACCGAGCACCAGTCCTGCGATCACGTCGAAACACCCGAGGGTGATTGCAAGCGCCGCGAACGCCACCGGATCGAGCCCCAGACCGATTCCGGGAAGCGCTTCCAAGAGCCCGATAACGCCGACGGCGAGAATGCCGACTGACCCCTGGAACGCATCGGTCCCCTCACCGACCACCATCCAGATGCCGCCGGAAACAATCACGAGTGTTGCGGCGAGCCAAAACGGGACGACCACAGCCGCTACGGCGAGGAGAACGCCGCCGCCGACGACTCCCACACCCGACGTTCGTAGCCGCATCGGCCCGGTCGAAGACTCGTCGGCCATACCCCATCATCCGACTGGGTGAGTAAAACGGTTCCCATCTCAAATAAATATATAGTCCTACCTACTACACAGTAGTAATCGGTAGATCGGTCGAGTAGTCTGTTCCGGTATATGTGCCTATATCCAAGTATCAATCGCTCTAAAGCCAGATATTGATCGTCTCTATAGACAGAGGCAGATTTATGGTCCCCCTATCAGCAACTCGTACCATGGAGACGCGGAAAGTCCAGGTGACCGGCGGCTCGACGTACACCGTTTCACTTCCGAAAACGTGGGCGACCGAAAACGAAATCGGCAGCGGCGATACAGTCGAACTATACGCCGACGACGAGACACTTCTCGTAACACCCCAAACCGACGTCGATCACCAGGAAGGAACACTCGAGGTGGCGACCCTCGAGGATGCAGAACTCGTTCGGGCTGTCTTCACGATGTATGTCAGTGGATTCGACGTTATCCGCCTCGAGGCGGGCCACATCACGACTGACCAACGACGAGCGATCCGCAGTGCCGTACAGGGCCTCATCGGCGTCGAAGTCGTCGAGGAAGGAACCGACCACGTCGTGGTACAGGACCTGCTCGACTCCTCGGAGCTGTCGATCGTCAACGCCGTCACCCGGATGCGGCTGATCGCGACTTCGATGCTCGAGGATGCAGTTACGGCACTGGTCGAGAACGACGACGATATCGCCCGGGACGTCATCGCCCGGGACGACGATATCGACCGCCTGTGGCTCGTCGTCTCACGGATATTCCGCGCGACGCTCCGGTCCCCCGGTGCCACGGAGGAGCTCGGCGTGTCCCGAGAGGACTGTTTCGAGTACCACTCGAGCGCTCGCCAACTCGAGCGGGTGGCCGACCACGCCGTCAAGATCAGCCAACTCGCACTCGATCTCGAGGGGGTTCCCGAGGAGGTCGCAGAGGCGTTGCTCGACTTGCACGCCGACGCAGCCGACATCCTCGAAACGTCGATGGACGCGCTGTTTGCCGAAGACAGCAACGAGGCGACGGAACTGGGCCACGACGCACTCGAGTCGGTGCTCGAGATCGACGAGCACACGCGCCACATCGACGACATGCTTCGCGAACTCGACACCGTCCGGGCCCAGTCACTCGGTCTGATCCTGGACTCACTCTCCCGGAGCGCGGACTACGGTGGCAACGTCGCCGAAACGGCACTACAGCAGGCTGCTCCCCGTCCCTGACAGGAGCCGCCGGCGAGTCTCGTCGGGAACGTAGGCGTCTCTTTTTTATCGGCGATCGCGACGAGCACCGCAGGGAGAGTCCCGTCCATCGGTGTCCGGCCCTTCGACGGTGTAGGCCCCGACGTTTTACGCACTCTCGTCGTACGGGCCGATATGCCGACCTACGAGCGCCGGACGACGGTCCAGGCACCCCTCGAGGAGGTGTGGGACTTTCACTCCCGAGCCGAGGGGCTCGAGGCACTAACCCCCGACTGGATGGGCCTCCGCGTCGAGGCCGCTATGGGCCCCGACGGCGAAGCCGACCCCGAAACGCTCGAGGAGGGTGCGGAGATTTCGCTGTCGATCCGTCCGTTCGGAATCGGGCCACGACAGCACTGGACGTCGGTCATCACCGACCGCGAGCGGCGGGACGGCTCGGCGTACTTCCGCGACGAGATGGTCCACGGCCCGTTCGCGTTCGATAGCTGGGAACACACTCACGCCTTCTACGCCGACGGTGACCGAACGATCGTCCGGGACCGCGTCGAGTACGAACTGCCGATGGGCGCGTTGGGCGAGGCCGCGTCACCGTTCTCTACCGTGGGATTCGAGGCGATGTTCCGGGAACGCCATCAGCGGACGAAAACCCAACTCGAGGGCGGCGTCGTCTGACCGTCTCGAGGGCGGACGACCGTCGTTCCGTACATCCTGGACCATCCGCTGTCGACGGCCGGCTGCCGCTTTCGGAAAGCGTTTCACCGCCCGCTCGAGTTGTCCGTACCGTCCGTGGCTTCGCTCCCCACCGTGCTCGCGTTCGGGTTCGGGCTCGCGTCCGCGTCCGATCAGGACCCTAACCTCGAGGTGACGCCGTACGTCGCGCTCGCATTCGCCGTGTTCGCGGCGAGTACGAGCGCGATCCTGGTTCGCTGGAGTACTGCGCCAAGTTCGGTGGCGGCGTTCTATCGGGTGCTGTTTACGACGGCGATGGTCGCGCCCGCCGCGTTCCTGTGGTATCGCGAGGAGTTCGCCCGGCTCTCGGCGGCGGACTTCGGCTTCGCCGTCGTCGCCGGGGTCGCACTCGCGGTCCACTTCGCGGCCTGGTTCGAGAGTCTGAACCACACGAGCGTCGCCGCGAGCGTGACTCTCGTCCAGACCCAGCCGATCTTCGTCGCCATCGGGGCTGCGCTCGTACTTGGGGAGCGGGTCTCCCGGGAGACGGTGGTCGGTATCCTCGTCGCGATGGTCGGTGCCGCCGCGATGTCGCTGGGCGACGCCGGCGAGGCACCGATTTCGGACGCGACGATGTACGGTAACGCCCTGGCACTGCTCGGGGCTGTGACGGTCGCAGCCTACGTGCTCGCGGGCCGGTCGATCCGTCAGCGCGTCTCGCTGTTTCCCTACGTTACCGTGGTCTACACTGCCTGTGCGGCGACGCTTGCCGTACTCGTCGGCGCGCAGGGCCACGAGTTCGTCGCCTATCCGCCCCGAGAGTGGCTGTTGTTCCTCGGGATGGCCGTCGGCCCGGGCGTGCTCGGTCACACGATCGTCAACTGGACGCTGAAACACCTCGAGTCGGTCGTGGTCAGCGTCGCCTGGCTCGGCGAGCCGGTGGGGGCGACGATCCTCGCGCTCGTCCTGCTCGCGGAGGTACCCGACGCGATTACGGTGGTCGGCGGTGTCGTGGTGCTCGTGGGTATCTACGTGACGACGATCGAACGTGAGCGACGGAAGGGAGCCGATCCGGAGTCCGAGCCCGAACTCGAGTCTGAATCCGAGTCTGAATCCGAGTCAGAGTCCGAGGCCGAGTCGAAGTCGGACCCAGAACCGGAGACCTGACCTCAAAGGGAGGCCGACGGAGAGATATAGAAGAGCGGAGAGAAACGAGCGTGTGCAAGCGTCAGCGTGCCGACGAGCCGTCGATGACCGCATCGTCGTCACGGTCGTCGTCTCGATTCCGGTCCCGATCCCGATCTAGTCCCCGATCGAACTCGAGGTCCGGCTCTCGCTCCTCTATATCACGTTCTCCGGTATCGTCGGTCAGCTCGGAATCGATCTTCTCGAGGAGCAACTCGAGGGCCGAGCGGTTCGCTCCCTCGGGAATAATCACGTCCGCGTTCTTTTTCGTCGGTTCGACGAACTGCTCGTGCATCGGTTTGACCGTCTCGAGGTACTGGTCCATGACGCCCTCGAGGTCGCGGCCCCGATCGACGACGTCGCGCTCGATCCGGCGGAGAATGCGAACGTCGGCGTCGGTCATCACGTAGATCCGCAGATCGAGCATATCGAGTATCTCCTCGTCGTACAGCGAGAAGATCCCCTCGACGACGATCACGTCCGTCGGTTCGACGGTCGTGCGCTTGTCCTTGCGATTGTGAATCTCGAAATCGTACTGGGGCATCTCGACCGGCTGGCCCATGAGCAAGGTATCCAGTTGCTCGCGGAGCAGTTCCCACTCGAACGCGGAGGGGTGGTCGTAGTTGACCTCCGCGCGTTCCTCGTACTCGAGGTGAGAGAGGTCCTCGTAGTAGTTGTCGAGCGGGATGCGCGTGACGGGTTCGCCGACCTCCTCGGCGAGCGTCCGCGCGACGGTGGTCTTGCCCGCCCCTGTGCCCCCGGCGATCCCGATGACGAACGACGGGATACTCATCACTCGAGGGTGGGGATCGGCGGTAATCAATCCCCTGATACCGAGCAGACGCTGGCTTCTTTACGATTCGCGGACCATATCCCCCATGCACGTCGTCGTCAACGCCGCCATCAGCGCGGACGGAAAGCTCTCCTCGAGACGCCGCGAACAGCTCGCGATCAGCGGCGAGGACGACTTCGATCGGGTCGATCGACTCCGTGCCGACAGCGACGCGATCGTCGTCGGCGTCGGCACCGTCCTCGCCGACGATCCCAGTCTTACCGTCAAAGACGCCGACCGACGGAAGCGACGCCGGGAAGGCGGCGAACCAGAGAACCCGGCACGGGTCGTCGTCGATTCGAAGGCCCGAACACCCCCTGACGCCGAGATCGTCGACGACGCGGCGACGACGTACGTCTGTGTGAGCGAATCCGCGCCGGTCGACCGGCGGATGGAACTCGCCGACCGACCCGATACCCAACTCGTGACTGCGGGAGACGGACGCGTCGACCTCCTGCGGGCGTTCGCGACGTTACAGGCGGACGGACTCGAGCGGATCATGGTCGAGGGCGGCGGCGAACTCATCTTCTCGCTGTTCGAGGTCGGCCTGGTCGACGAACTCCGCGCGTTCGTCGGCCCGACGGTGATCGGCGGCCGCGACGCACCGACGCTGGCCGACGGCGAGGGGTTCGTCGAGGAGTTCCCGACGCTCGCACTCGAGGGGGTCGAACGGATCGACGACGGGGTCCTGCTGACGTGGAGGGTCGACGAGGGGCAGTGAGGTTGGTTTCGAAGAGCGAGCGACGCTCCAGGAACTGGTTTCGGACAGACAGACCCCCGTGAAACCGATCGTTCTGCTTGCGTCGTTACCGTTGGCGACGACGCCGAAGTCACGATCGACTTCGTGTTGACTGGTTGATCGACGAACCCGACACAGTCGGAGACGCCGACAGTACTGCCGAGTGCAAGAGACGAGCGTCGATTCACGACCACACGTCGTCGACAAACAATGTCGTGGGCGACTGCCCCCATCCCCTTGGGATGGACGTGAGCCCGTCACATCTTTCTTTTCGTGGCCCGTCCGGTCGCGTATGGAACGCGCGACGTTCGGCGGCGGTTGCTTCTGGTGTGTCGAGGCGGCCTTCGAGGAACTCGAGGGCGTCGAATCGGTCACCTCCGGCTACGCGGGCGGTCACACTGCGGACCCGACCTACGAGGAGGTCTGTTCCGGCGAGACGGGCCACACGGAGGTCGTCCAACTCGAGTACGAGCCCGCTGTCGTGGCCTACGAGGACCTGCTCGAAGTCTTCTTTACGATTCACGATCCGACGACGAAAGACCGTGAGGGGCCGGACGTCGGCTCACAGTACCGCTCGGCGATCTACGCCCACGACGACGACCAACTCGAGATCGCTCGAGCGTTCGCCGACGAACTCGAGGCGGAAGGGCTCTACGAGGGGATCGTGACGGAAATCGAGCCGCTCGATACCTTCTACGAGGCCGAAGAGTACCACCAGAACTACTTCGAGAAGAACCCCAACGACGCCTACTGTACGATGCACGCGGCACCGAAAGTCGAGAAGGTCCGCGAGAAGTTCGAGACGACGCCGTCGGCCGACGACTGACGCGGCAGTTCGGGCTGTGCCGTCTGTATCTCACTCGCCGAGATCGACGTTCGGCTCGCCGAGTCGGACCCCCATCGGTGGCGGTCCCGGCGTCTCGTTTCCGTTCGCGTATCCCAGGTACAGAGCGCTGTTGACGATCCCGATGTGGCTGAACGCCTGCGGATAGTTTCCGAGGTGTGCACCGCTCTCCGGGTCGATCTCCTCTGCCATCAGCCCCAGCGGGTTCAGGTACTCGAGCAGGTTCTCGAAACGGGACTGTGCGTCGTCGACCCGACCCGAGAGCGCGAGGGCATCGACGAGCCAGCACGAACAGAGCACGAACGACCCCTCCTCGCCCGGGAGTCCGTCGTCGCCGTCGTACCGCCTGACGAAGACGTCGTCCTCGACGAGTTGCGTCTCGATCGAGCCGATCGTTCCCTGGATGCGGTCGTCGTCGAACGGGAGGAAACCGAGAACGGGGAGCAAAAGCGCCGTCGCGTCCAGCGCGTCCGTCTCGTACGCCTGGACGAACGTCTCGCGATCCTCGTCGTACCCGTGCTCGAGCACGTCCGCACGGACCCGTTCTCGAGTCGCCTGCCACTCTTGGAGCGGTCCCTCGTGGTCCCCGTGGTGTGCGATCGCGAGGCCGCGATCGAGCGCGGCCCAGCACAGCACTTTCGAATGGACGAAGTGGCGATCGCCACCACGAACTTCCCAGATACCAGCGTCCGGCTCCTCCCAGATGTCACGCACGTACTCGACGATCGCTCGGATTCGTGCCCACTCGCCGTCGGTCAACGCTCGGCCGTGTCTGCACATCTCGTCGACGGCGAGCAACAGCTCCCCGTAGATATCGTGCTGGAGCTGTTCGGCAGCCTCGTTACCGATCCGGACCGGGCTAGAGCCCCGATACCCCTCGAAGTGGTCGAGTTCGCGTTCATCGAGATCGGACTCGCCGTGAAGTCCATACAGCGGCTGGATCGCCTCGGGATCGGCGGCCTGACAGAGGTCCATGAACCAGTCGAAGTAGTCGGTGGCCTCGTCGCCGGTACCGAGATTCAACAAGGCCTGTACCGTGAAGCCGGCGTCGCGCAGCCAGTTGTACCGGTAATCCCAGTTCCGGATTCCGCCGATCTCCTCGGGGAGCGAGGCCGTCGGCGCGGCGGCGATCGCGCCCGATTCGGCGTGTGTGAGGAGCTTGAGGACGAGTTGGGAGCGGACGACGTAGTCGTGCCACGGCCCCTCGAAAGCGCAGTCGTCGCCCGCGTCACAGCTATGTCCCCAGTCGCTCCAGTAAGCTTTCGTCTCCTCGAGAGCCGCCTCGGGATCGGTGGTTGCGTTCTCAGTGGCCGCACACCGAAGCAGGAACCACGCCTCGTCCCCGGCCTCGAGCGTGAGATCGCCGACGAGACGGTCGCCTGTGATCTCGACGTCGATCGGTGTCTCGAGCAGAACCCGTTCGCCGTCGGCTTCGGCGAGGACACCCTCGTCGACCGACTCGACGTTCGCCTCCGCACGACCGTAGTCGAACGTCGGCTCGAACTCGACATCGAAGTCGACTGTCCCTCGCGAACAGGAAACCTTGCGGTAGAGAACCTCCCTCGGGTGGTCGGTCCGATCCACAGGCGGCATGAAGTCGGTCACCGTCGCCGTCCCGTCGTCGGTACGGAACTTCGTCTCGAGGACGTTCGTGTCGTCGACGTATCGGCGATCCGTCTCGAACTCCGCTGTCGGAGCGAGCCGGAACTGACCGCCACGGTCAGCATCGAGGATCGCCGCGAAGAGAGTCGACGACTCGAGGTGGGGGAACGGAAACCAGTCTATCGAGCCGTTCGGCCCGACCAGCGCGCAGGTCTCGAGGTTGCCCACGACGCCGTACTCCTCAATCGGCGGATACGCGTGTGCGGACGTGCCGGAGTCGGCGAGGTCAGCCATCCCGACCACCCGCGCTTGCGATCTGGCCGGTGCATCCGGTAGATTCGAACACGTCGTACGCCGGAGCGACGGACATACCGCTCGTACGGGAACCAGTGGCAAAAAGCCGAAGCCTCATACGAACCACGACCGCCGGCGACCGGCAACCAGGCGGATGTTGCGCCGCTGGCGTTTGCCGTCACGGCGAGAGTCGGTGAATGGAGTACGATAGCTGTCCGAACAGCAGCCGTTCCACAGGGAAGTCGTCGACGAACACGACCTCGGGGTCGCCTGAACGGTTCGGTCCCGTGCCCACCACTGGCCCCTTCCTCGAGAGCTGTCTCAGGCGCTCCTGGCCTTTCGAGGAGCCCCGGACAACCGAATACTACGAGTCCCGGAGTTTCCCTCCGAGCACCTTCGCCGCGACCAGCACGGGGTCCCACGTCGTGTTGAACGGCGGCGCGTAGGCGAGGTCGTAATTCTCGAGATCGAAGACCGTCGCCCTCTCCTCGAGTGCGCTGACGACCGCGTGACTGCGGTGGACCGCCCCCTCGCCGTACTCGCTGACGAGGCTCGCGCCCAGCACCCGTCCGCTGTCGCGGTCGGCGGTTATGGTGATCGTCACGTCGCCGCCCTCCGGGTAGTACCCCGCTCGTGATTTCGCCGTGACGGTCTCGGTGACGGGATCGAACCCGGCATCGCGGGCCGTCTCGTGGTCGATGACGCCGGTCCGTGCGGCTTCGACTTCGAAGGCCTTGACCGCAGCCGTCCCGGCGACGCCGCCGCCCTCGGTCGGCGTCCCCGTAACGGTCTGCCCGACTGCACGGCCGTGGCGGTTTGCCGTCAGCGCCAGCGGCACGTAGTCCGGCTCCCCGGTGACGACGTGCGTGGCCTCGGCACAGTCCCCCGCTGCGTAGACGGCCGGGACGTTGGTTTCGCGGTAGGCGTCGGTCGCGATCGCACCCGTTGGGCCGAGTTCGATCCCGGCGTCCTCCGCGAGTGCCGTCCGGGGCCGGACGCCGGTCCCGAGCAGTACCATGTCGACGTTGACCCGCTCGTCGGTACTGACGATCGTTTCGACCTCTCCCGCGTCGCCCTCGAGTCGCTCGACGCCTGCATCGAGGTGCAAGACGACGTCTTGCTCGCGGAGGTGGTCCGCGACGGCCACGCTCGTCGCCTCACTGAACCCCGTCAGCACGCGATC
>NZ_AOMA01000023.1 GCF_000337895.1 Halobiforma nitratireducens JCM 10879 | reverse complement strand
AGGCGATCACTGACGACGCGACGGTCGTCAGTGACGCCGAGAATGCGCTCGTCGATGCGTTCGAGAATGGTGACCGATCTCACCAGCTCGACCTTGTTCACGTCGGTCGAACGCTCGGGTACAAGC
The DNA here is from genome assembly GCF_000337895.1 of Halobiforma nitratireducens JCM 10879. Classification (GTDB taxonomy): domain Archaea; phylum Halobacteriota; class Halobacteria; order Halobacteriales; family Natrialbaceae; genus Natronobacterium; species Natronobacterium nitratireducens. The sequence continues at coordinate 115 of NZ_AOMA01000023.1, read as the reverse complement.
TCTGGAAAGACGATTCGTTTCCGCTCTCCGAGCGGAAAGCGATCGTCTCTGGCGTTACGAATGATCTGTTCCATCTGAAGAACTCTGTCGCACTTCATGCACCGAGGAATGAGCG
>NZ_AOMA01000022.1 GCF_000337895.1 Halobiforma nitratireducens JCM 10879 | reverse complement strand
TTGCCGGGAATTCTGTAGGCTCCCTTCCAGTCCGGTATCGTGGCTGGGCAGGCCGTGTAGAGGTTGTATTCGCCAAGATCGACGCCGATCGGGGTGGGAGAGGGGTTAGCCATCGCGACCACCTGAGGAGGGCTCGAAGAGGATGGCGTCCTCGCCGGCGACGAGAATTTTATCGTACTGCGTGGTGGTTCGGGAGTTCGGTGTCTCCGCGGGGAACTGAGC
>NZ_AOMA01000021.1 GCF_000337895.1 Halobiforma nitratireducens JCM 10879 | reverse complement strand
CCCGCCGAGAGACCGTCGTCACGGTTGCGCTCGAGTGCGGGCGGCTCTTCTTCGTAGTCGGAGTAGCCGTCGAACCAGCGGACGATGCGCTCTATGCGGTCGACGACGTGGCCGGGCTCGCCCGACCGCGACAGTTCGTGGCCCTCGCGGGGGTAGCGGACGAGGCGGGTGTCGACGCCGTGTTTCTGCAGGCCGAGGTAGAACAGCTCGGCAGTGTTGGCCGGCGTTCGGTAGTCCCGATCGGAGTGAAGCACGAGCGTCGGGGTGTCGACCGCGTCGACGTGTGCGGCGGGGGACTGCTCCCAGAGGAACTCCGGTTCCTCCCACGGGGTCGTGCCGAAGTCACCCTCGACGAGCTTGAACGCGTCCGTCGAGCCGTAGAAGCTCGTGAGATCGTAGACGCCGCGCTGGGAGACGGCGGCCTCGAACCGGTCGGTGTGAGCGACCGTCCAGGCGGTCATGAACCCGCCGAAGCTACCGCCGGTGACGTACTGCTCGTCCTCGTCGACGTAGTCGCGCTCGCAGACCGCCTCGACGCCTGCCAGTACGTCGGTCAGCGTGACCGCTCCCCAGTCGCGCTCGATGGCCATCGCGTGGTCCTCGCCGTAGCCGGTCGAACCCCGCGGGTTACACCAGAAGACGACGTACCCCTCGGCCGCGAGCGTCTGGAACTCGTGCCACATCGTCCCAGCGGTCGTCCACTGGGCGTGAGGGCCGCCGTGGATCTCGACGACCAGCGGGTACGTCTCGTCGGTCGCGTCGGCGTCGAACTCCGGCGGGGTCAGGACCCAGCCCTGGATCTCGGACCCGTCGCTCTCGAACCGAATCTCCTCGGGTTGGCGGACGGCCCGCTGGTCGAGATAGTCGTCGTTGACCCGGGTCAGGCGAGTGACCTCGTTACCGCCACGAGTCGAGAGGAACACGTCGCCGGGGTGGTCCCACTCGCTTTGGACGGACGCGATCGCGCTCTCGCCGATGGAGAAGCCTTCGACGGTCACGCCCTCCCCGTAGATCAGTTCGGGATCGTCGCTCGCGTCGGCAGGAACCGATCGGAGAACCTGCGACCCGGTGTCCGGCGTCGTGAAGTAGAGCTCCTGGCCGTCGGGACCGAAGCGGAACGCGCAGTTGTGACCGATGGTGCGGTCGAGTGACTCGGTCGGCGTGACCTCCGTCCCGTCCTCGCGGTCGTGGACTTTGAGCTCCGTCTGGCGCATCGAGGCCTTCTCTTCAGGCGTGTAGGTGAACGCGACCAGACCGTCGGTCGTCGCGTCGAGCGAGGCGACCCAGCCGGTCGTCTCGGTGAACGCCGTCACCTCGTCGCTCGAGAGGTCGTGTTCGTACAGCTGGTAGGTGAGCGAGTCGTCGGGGTGTTCGCCCTCTTCGGCCGTCTTCGAGGCGTAGTAGACGGTTCCGTCGTCGCCCCACGTCGGCGCGAGGTGATCGTCGTCGCCGTCGGTCAGTCGAGTGATCGGGTGGGCATCGGGGGCGACGGGTTCACTCTCGTCGCCGGTCTCCTCGTCGTCCTCCGACTCGCCGACCTCCTCGTGTAGCTCGTCCTCGTCGGCCTCGAGGGCGGCCTCGACGTCGAGGACGTAGGCGTGGCTCCGGCGGCCGTCGAAATACTCCGTCGCCGCGCGGTAGACCATGCGGTCGACGACGCGGGGGTCGGGCTGATCGGGCTCGTAGGTCGGATCGACGGCGTAGTCGCGGTACTGCTCGCGGTCGTCCGCGCTGACCTGCTGGGTGAACAGCAGGCGGGAGCCGTCCGGGCTCCACTCGAGGTCGGCGATACCGCCGACGACGCCCGTGACGCGGCGAGCCTCGCCGCCCGTCGTCGGGAGGACCCACAGCTGCTGGCGGTCGCTCTCGCCGCGCGTGCTCGTAAACGCGAGGGAGTCGCCGTCCGGACTCCAGCGGGGCTGGCCGTCGACGCCCTCGCTGACGGTAAACTGCGTCGGCTCCCCNCGTCGGCTCGCCGCCGCCGACGGGGACGACGTAGATCGTCGCCTCGTAGGATTCCTCGTCGTCGGGCTCGCGGCGGACGAACGCGACGCGTTCGTCGTCCGGCGAGAGACGCGGCTCCTCGGCGTGTACGATGTCGTGATAATCACAGGCACTGATCCGGTCCATGGAGGATGACGACCGTCGTGCCCGCTATAGATTTCGGTCGAGACTCGCCAGTCGAGGGGAGGAACCACCGACAGTACCACGAAGAGGTAACAGGTACGGTTTTCACACGTCGTCGTGTATACGATAGCGTGTCACCCACATCGTCGGTCCTCTCGAGCGACGACGATCCGTCGGTCGCTGACTCGTCCGTTCGACGCGCGTTCGCGATCTACGGCGGCGTTCTCCTCGGATCGGTAGCTGCGGGCACCGTCACACTCGAGATCGGTTCGCTGGAGGCGTCGGCGACGATGGCTCTCGCGGGAGCTGTCGCCGGGTTCGTGGTTGGAACGGTCGTGACTGGCGTGCTCGCCGGTCGATACGGCGACGCGTCCACACTGGCGATCGGCCGGAGCCGTCGACACAGACTCGCCCTGTTCGTTCCCGCAGTCCCGTTCGTCGCCGCAGCCATCCCCGCCGTCTTCGGTGCGCTCGAGGGATTACCAGGGGTCGTCTCCGTCGCGGGAGCGATCGCGATCGCCGCGGCCGGGTCGGGAGTCGACTGGCTGGCCCGGAACCGGTACGTCGACACCGTCACGGACGGCGAACCGATCGCAACCTGGGCCTGGACGCCCCCCTCGTCGGGCGTTCTCGATTCCCTCCTGCTCGTTCTCTTTCTGGGCGGTGGAGCGATACACGCCCTGGGAGGTGACTGGGTACTCGCGCTCGCGTGGGTCGGTATCGGGCTGTTCTGGGGGCTCAGCGGGGTCGTCGAGGGACGGTTCAGGCCCGGAGACGCCGGCGAGACGCCACAGCTGGCGGCCTACGACATCGGCCTGGTGAAACGGCGGCCCTACACCAGAACGCTCCTCGAGTGGGACGAAATCGACCACGTCCGCCTGCGGGACGGCGAACTCGTCTTCGACCGCGGGCTCAGGACGACGCGGTTCGAGCCCGACGAGTTCGAGGCCGACGATCCGGCTGCCGTCCTCGAGACGCTCGCGGGAAGCGGGCTCGAGGTGTCCGTCCTCGAGCGGCCGGACGCGTCGACAGCCGACTGAGCGGCGACCGGCGAGCGACCCCGCCGTCCGACCACGGATTACTCGAGGTCTACGCGACCGCTCGTCGCGCTGCGCAACCGGTCCCGCAGCGACTCGGCCGCCGCGATGGGGACCCGAACGTCGAACGTGACCGTCGCCTCGTAGTCGGCGTCGAACTCGTAGCCCTCGCTCTCGAGAATCCCTCGGACGGTGCCCGAATCGTCGTACGCCACCGTGACCGAAACCGACTCGTGAGGGCGTTGCTCGACGACACCCGCGGCGTCGACCGCGTCCTTGACGGCTTTCGAGTAGGCCCGGACGAGCCCTCCGACACCGAGGTTCGTCCCGCCGTAGTAGCGGGTGACGACGACCGCGCAGTTTTCGAGGTCCCGCTGTGTGAGGACGTTCAGGGCCGGTTTTCCGGCTGAGCCGGACGGCTCGCCGTCGTCGCTGGAGTACTCCCGCAGGAGGTCGCCCTCGGCGTCGGCCCGGACGCGATAGGCGGGAACGTTGTGAGTCGCGTCGGCGTACTCTTCGGCGACGGCTTCGACGAACGACTCGGCAGCCTCGACGGAGTCGACGGGACGGACGCGCCCGACGAACTCGGACCCCTGGACGACGAAGTCGGCAGTCGCGGGTTCGGCGACGGTTCGGTACGCGTCGGGGCCCCGGTCTGAATCGGCCGCCTCGTCGCTCACGTCGGCTCACCCGCCCGTTTCGCTCGCGACCCTCGAGGGTCGCATCCGAGAACGCACATACCGGTTCTTGACGGCTGATAAAAAAGAGCCCGTCGGTCCCCAGGCAGGGTGAACCATCCCATACGCTATTGGTGCCACGGTTCGTTACGTGTTCACAGCATGTCCGCGGTCGATGACGCACTCATGGACGAACTGCTGTCGGTCTGTCGGACCACGGTCGGCGACGAACTCCGGAGCGTTACCTACTTCACCGAAGACGAGGTCGAACAGGTGTACCTCCGTTCGGACCTCGAGCGGACCGCCGATCTGGTCGGGTTCGCCGATCACGAGCGGTTCGGCTTTCGCTCTCAGTCCGCCTACAGGAAGACCCAGCTCGGCGACTACGAGGCGACGATCAGGATGTTCGAGAACGGCTATCTGACCCGAGTCATCCGCGGCGATCACGGCATCTGGGTGACGACCGATCCGATGTCGATCGAGCGCTTCGAGGAACTGGCAACCGCGCTCGCGACGCTGCTCGAGGGAGGCACACCCAACGTGGACGCGTAGCCACCGCTCGTGGTCACTGGATCTCGATCTTGCGGACGAACTCGAGATCGCGTAGCTCGGTGATGACCTCGCCGGGGAGGGCCTCGTCGGTGACCAGGTAGAGCCGTGGCTCGTCGGTAAACTCCGGGTCCTCGCTGATCGTCTGCCGGATCGAGATGTCGTTGTCCGCGAGCGTGCCGGTGATGCCGGCGACGATCCCCTCCTGTTCCGGGTCGTCGACCGCGATCGAGAGCACGGTCAGATCGAGCACCGGAGCCAGGTCCATCAGGCTCGGGACCTGCGAGATGTTCTGGAAGATGCGCCGCAGCTCCGGGTCCTCGAGGATGGCGTCCGTCGTGGAGTCGACGACACGGCGGTCGACGTCGATCTCGCGGGCGATCCCGGTATTTGGAATCTCGATTCCCCCTGAGACCACCCGACCGTCGTCGTTGACGGAGAACCCCCGCTCGAGCAGGAGTCGGATGACCGCCTGCTGGCTCGGAGAACCCTCGAACTTCTCCATGATCTCGTCGAACATTCGTTGGCGAGTGTACGTGACCAACGGTATAATGATCGGTGGTCGAGGCCGGCGACGTTCGTTCCTCGGATTTCGGCGTTCGCCGCCGAAACGTGAGGGAATTGATGGAAGCTTATTAGTTTGTTGGCCGTCACCCCCCAGTATGCGAGCACTCCGGAACTGCGACTTCTGTGACGCCGACGCCGTCGGCACCTTCGAGGTGCTACCCAGCGACCTCGAGCCGACACCGACCGAAGAGGAACAACGACGCGTCGTCCTCTGTGAGGACTGCAAGGAGCGACTCGAGGTCCTTCTCGAGCCGCTGCTTGCTCGTGCGGCCGGGGCTGGGGTCGAAAACGGAACGGCAAGCGAGGGTGCCGACTCCACGAGCACGGCCGACACGACACCGGCCGACGATCGCGAACGAGACGGGTCGCGAGACGGTTCCGCGCCCGATAGCGGGAGTGAAGCGGAGTCGCCACCGGCTCTCGAAGCGGCGGGGTCGACTGCAACCGAGAGCCGTCGATCGGCGGATCGAGACGATGCTGCATCGACGCCTCGAAACGGGGTTGGAGCCGGAGACGACTCGAGCGACTCCTCCGACATCGGCACGAGCGACGGGTCGAACGCGGGGTCTGCTCGAGACGGGACCGACGAAGAGGAGATCACGTTCGTCGACGCGAGTCCCGAGAGCACCGAGTCCGAGACCGCCGAAACGGTCGCTTCAGGAGGCGATTCGAGCGCGAGGTCCGACAGGACAGCGACCGATTCCGAAGAACCCGCAGGGAGCGCGGAGACTGCAGCGGCCACAAAACGCCGAGGATCGACCGGCACCACCGCGAGGCAGTCGACGGAGTCGAACCAGAACCCACGCCGGCGGACGGAAACGGCGACGAGATCAGACGCCGAGGACGCGAACGACGCCGACAGCGACGAGGAAACGGCGAACTCGTCGTCGACCACAAACCCCTCTCGGGCCTACGCGAAGGTCGTCCGTCTGCTTCGAAACCGTGACTTTCCGGTGAAACGCTCCGAAGCCGAAGCGCTGGCTGCTGGCGCGTACGACCTCGAGAGCGACCAGGTCGAGGCAATCGTCGACCACGCGATCGAGCAGGGAAAATTCGAGGAACGCCGCGGCAAGTTGCGACAGCCCTGATACGGTTTTCCGTCCGTGGGTTCCGGTGGAACCACGACCCGAAGCGGTTACACAGGGACGTCGGTACAGCAATCCGTCCGATCCGGGCCCGGTCCGGTCGTTACGTCGCCCGGGACCGCTCGAGTGTCGGACGGCGAGTGTTCGGTATCGCGATACTCACTGGAAGGGGAAAGACATTGATACCGGACACTCCTACAGGGCAGAGTGAACGTTCCGACGCCGCCGACGATTCTCTCTGTCGTTCTTTTCCTCGTACTGGGGGTCGTCCTCGTGTTGTACGGCCTGTCCACCCTGTGGTGGCTCTACGAGGTGCTCGTACTGTCCCGACGACACTCCGGCGACGATCCCATCGAGTGGGGACTCGAGGACGTCCAGGTTCGGGTCCTCACAGTCGACGACGAAGGAGTGGTTCAGGGAACCGTCGACGCCGTGCCCGCGGCTATCGACGACATCCACGTGATCGCCGAAGCGCCGATGGACATCGACGGAGCGACCGTACACGTCGTCCCCGAGGGGTTCGACTGCGACGCGACGAACAAGGGACGAGCCCTCGAGTGGGCCAGTCAGTCTCTCGCCTGTGAGACGGAGTACATTCTCTATCTCGACGAGGACACCATCGTTACCGAGTTCGCTGGCCTCCCGGACGCGGATATCGTCCAGTTCACCGAGCTACCGATCTACACGGGCTCGTGGCTCGCGTACTGCTGTGAGGTGTTTCGCGTCGGCTACCAGCTCGAACAGTTCGCGTTTCCGCAGCTGCGATACCCACTCTACGCCTGGGGTGGCGGCATCGCGATCCGACGGGACCTCGAGGAACGGATCGGGTGGGACGTGGGGACCGTCACGGAGGATACGAACTTCGTCTGGCGAGCGGCCTGCGACGGTGACTGCTCGTTTCGGGTGGCCGACGCGCGGTTCCGGAATCAGGCCCCGCCCTCGGTGTCGGCTATGGTCCGCCAGCGACGACGCTGGATCTCCAGCTCGCTTCAGGACGGCGGCATCCTCCCGCTCTCGTACCGCCCGCTGTACGGGACCCGGATAGTCGTCTGGGCCTGTTCGCCGCTCGTCCTCGCGTGGATACTCGGCGGTTTCTTCGAACCGGTGGCGGCGGGATTACCCGTTCGAGCGGTCGGCGGGATATCGGCGGTGCTGGGACTCGTGCTCGTCGTGTTCATGTGGTGCGGGCTCCGTGCCTACCGGATCGAACCACGCCTGTGGCCGGCGTTTCTCCTCGTGACGCCGCTTGCAGTCGTGCTCCACGCCACCGGCGCGGCCTGGGGGATCGTCTCACCCGTCTCCGAGTTCCGGGTAACCGAAAAAGTACCCCCCGAAGGGGTCGAAGTCGTCAACCCGGCCCTCGAGCGTGGCGACATCCGGAACCACGATGGGACCGAATTGCTCGTCGACGACGCCGACCAGGAGACGACCGAACGTGAGGAGAAAGCCCAGCCCCTGGATTAGAGCGCGCCTTTCGTACTCGGCGTCCCCTCGCGGCGCTCGTCGAGACGCGTCGCGTCGTCGAGCGTCCGTGCGAGCGTCTTGAACAGCGCCTCGACCTCGTGGTGGGCGTTCTCGCCGTCGACCTCGAGGTGCAGCGTCAGACCGGCGTTCATCGCCAACGACTCGGCGAAGTGCCGGGCCATATCGCTGGTAAACTCCCCGATCACGTCCTGGGAGAACTCCCCCTCGAAGTAGAAGCGTGGCCGACCGCTGACGTCGACGACGGCATCCGCGACGGCCTCGTCCAGGGGGACGCGGCGGTCCGCGTACCGAACGATCCCCGAGCGGTCGCCGAGCGCCTCGTCGACGGCCTCCCCGAGGACGATCGCCACGTCCTCGACCGTGTGGTGGTCGTCGATCTCGAGGTCGCCGTCGCAGTCCACCTCGAGGTCGAACAGGCCGTGTTTGGCGAACGACTCGAGCATGTGATCGAAGAAGCCGATCCCCGTGTCGACGCTGGCGTTCCCGTTCCCGTGGATCGCTACGGTACACTCGATCGTCGTCTCGGCAGTCTCGCGCGAGACGGTCGCGGTGCGGTCGCTCATGTCGGAGCGATCGGACCCGCGGTACAAGGCCGTTGCGCTCGGCTCGAGCCCCTGGAGGCGATCGACTCCGGACCGGTCGAACGCGATGTCGGACCTGCCAAACTGGTTCGATCCGAGATCGATGACGCGATTCGGAAGCGGTCTTAGATCGCCGTATAAAATTTTAAACCGCCGTTTACACCGTCATCAGCGGTCGGTAATATATTCATTACGGGCGTGAAACGGGTCGAAACGGCGTCAATATTCGATCCCTTATATGATGCCGTGGCTGAATGTCGTACTCGAGACGAGGTACGTCCCATGTCGAGCCCCTCCCCGCTTCAGAACGAATCGATCGGTCCCGCCGGCCCCGAGACGGAGCAGCGACAGACGCGTGATCGAATCCTCCGGTCCCTGAAAGGGCCAGCCCAGTTCCTCTCGTTTTGGGTCGCGATCGCGCTGCCGTTCGTCCACGTCCCGCTGCTCGCCCAGGGACTCGACAATCCCGCCGTGACGGTGACGTTCCTGGCGTTGCTCGGCCTCAACGTACTGGCACTGTACGCCGGACACGGGTACAATCGCGAAAGCACAGGCTAACACCGTCGGTCTCGAGCCGGTCAGCGTCCAGGCCGAGAACGGTGCGGATCGGGCCGGGAACAGAACCGATTCACGTCCTCCGATCGATTCGTCCGGTTCCGCGGTTCCGGGCCGTACTCGCTTCCGTTCGAACTCCGCTCCGACGATAGCGAGTAATTCCACCAAACTGATTACGACCGTCGTCCACGCAGGTGACATCGGATGAGGGTCCGCGTCGACTGGCGTTCGAGTTGTAGCCTCACGGGAACCGTGCTGAAGTGGCTGGCAGTGCCGCTGGCCGTCCCGTTCGCGCTCGCGGTTTTCGACGGCGACGATCCGCTCCCGTTTCTTGCAGCCATCGCCGTGACGATCGCCGTCGGGGCCGTCCTCGAGCGGTTGAAAGACGACCGCGAACTCGGGCAACGCGAGTCGTTTCTGATGGTCGCACTGACCTGGCTGGGGGTCGCCGGCGTCGGCGCGATACCGTTTTTCCTCGTCGGACTCGCAAGCGGCGGCCAGTCGTCGTTTGCGGGGCCCGTCAACGGGCCGGTCAACGCACTGTTCGAGAGCACGAGCGGGTTGACGACGACGGGTGCGACCGTGATGAACGGGTGGGACTTCGAGAACCAGACGCGGGCGATCCTGCTCTGGCGACAACTCATTCAGTGGCTCGGGGGGCTTGGCATCCTGGTCGTCGCGATCGGCCTGCTCTCGCATCTGATGGTCGGCGGGGCCCAGCTGATGGAGACCGAAACCCAGACCCAAAACGTCCGGAAGCTCCGCCCACAGATTTCACGGACGGCCCGACTCATCTGGGGGCTGTACGTCGGGATCACCCTGCTGGCGATCGCCGTCTTCTACGGGTTGCATCTACTCGGGCTCGCCCCCGAAATGGACCTGTTCAACGCCGTCTCCCACGCTCTCACGAGCGTCGCGACGGCCGGCTTCTCCCCGGAAGGCGAGAGTGTCGGCGCGTTCGCGCCGATCGTCCAGTGGTCGATCATTCCGTTCATGCTCGTCGGCTCGACGAACTTCGTGTTGCTGTACTACGTCACACAGGGCGAGTTCGACCGCCCGCTCGAGTCCGAAGAGCTGCGGTTTTACCTCGGGACGATCGTCTTTTTCGGTGCGGTCGTCGTGGCGATCCTCTCGTTCGACCCCGACGTGACCAAAGGGCTCGAGGAGACCGTTCGTCACGGGCTGTTCAACGTGGTCTCGCTGATCACGACGACCGGCTACGCGTCGACCGACTTCGATCTCTGGACGCCGGGGGCGAAACACGCCCTGTTTCTCTGTATGTTCCTCGGTGGGATGGCCGGGAGCACGACCTGCTCGATCAAGTCGCTGCGGTGGTTGATCGTGCTCAAGACGTTCCGACGTAACCTCTTTACCTCGGTTCACCCCGAGGCGGTACGGCCGCTTCGGCTGGGCGATACCGTCGTCGACGAGGAGACGGTTACCGACGTGTTCAACTACGTCATGCTCGCTATCGTGATCTTCTTCCTGTTGACTATCTTCATCGTCGTCGACGCGGCCTGGACGACGACGGCCGTTACCGAGTTCGAGGCACTCAGCGCGGCCGCGTCGATCTTCCTCAACATCGGGCCCGCCTTCGGCATGGCCGGTCCGATGGACAACTACCACGGGTTTTCGGCAACGACCCGTTCGGTGATGGTGGTGATGATGTGGATCGGCCGGATCGAGATCATCCCGGTGCTCGTGTTATTGACGCCGGCGTACTGGCGGTCCTGATACTGTGGTCACGATGTCCCGACAAGCCGCGATCCGGGCGGCGATCGTGCCGTTGCTGGCTGACAACAGTCCGTACGACTGGCGTGGTCACTCGCCGCAGTCACTCGAGCGTTCGGCCCCGCCGGTACAACACACAGCCCACGAGCATCGACAGACAACCGACCAGCATCGGCGTCGCGACCGTCAGCACCGGCATCCCGACCACCAGCAGGGGCTCTCCAACGGAGGGGACGGCAGCCGCAACGTCCTCGAGTGTCCCGCCGGTGATTGCCAGGTTCGCGACCAGCGCGCCGCCGACGAACGGGACCCGTACGGCCGGGGTCTCGAGCAGGTACAACAGCGGCACCAGCGTCCCGAACAGGATCACGTAGTACAGCGGATACGAGGGGAAGAAGACGAGGACGACGAGAAGGGTCGCGTGGGCCGCTACGAGCCGATCGAGCGGGGTTTCGATCGGCCCCGCGTAGACGTACGCCAGCGGCGGAAGCAACACGGCCGCGGCGGCCACCGACAGTAGTGCCGGCTCGAGGTCGAACAGTACCGACAGCGGCCGACGAACGGTCACGTAGGAGACGCCCGGATCGAGACCGCCCACGAACGCCTCGGCGTCCCCCTCGGGAAGCAACACCTCGAAGAAGAACGCCCGCGTGCGCTCGAGTCCGAAGATCGCAGCCCCGAGCGCGAGTCCTCCGAGACCAGTCGCGAGCGCGCCGGCGACGGCCAGCCACGCACGTAACCGGAGCAGCCAGAGCCCGACGGCTGCGGGGAAGACCTTCAACAGCGCCGCACCCGCGAGTGCGACGCCGGCGAGTGCCTCGAGTTGCGACCGGGCTCGAGTGGACGGCCCCGTGGCGACCGCACGCTCGAGCAGGAACAGTCCCAGCCCGATCAGCAGCGCCAGCCGGAGGTTGACCTGTCCGTAAATCAGCGAGGGGACCGCGTGGATCGAGCCGACGACGAAGCCGGCGATCAGCGCGTGGTCCAGCCGTGAAAGGGCACGATGCCGTTCGATCCAGCGGACGATCAGCCAGGCGAGTGCCAGCGCGAGCACGACCTCGAGAGCAGTGTGGACGAAAAAACCGCTCCAGCGGCCGACTGCGACGAACGGCAGGAACGGAACGATCGAAATCGGTGGGTAGAGATAGTAGAAGTCGGGGAATCGCTCGGGAGCACTGTCGTAAAAGTCACCGCCGGCCACTGCCGTCTCGGCGGCGACCTGGTAGACTTCGAAGTTCGCCGCGAGCATGTGTCGCCTGTCGGTCAACAAAACGGCGAGCATGACGACGCCGAGTAGAATTCCGCTCGCGAGGACGGCGCGGGCGCTCCGGGCGGTGCGGACGGGCGTCTCGGGAGTAACCGAAGCCGAGCCGGAAGCCGATGCGGAGTCGTCGGAGCGCGACACGGGTGACGGTTACGCGGACGGCGTTTTAGTGTAGCGGTCCCGGCCCGTAGATCGTCGAGAGCGCTCGACGATCGCGTGCGAACGTGAACCACATCAGCGACTTTTGCCGTTACTGCGACGCATATACAAGTAGAGAAGTATGCATACTACACATGAGCGACGACGCGAGCGACGGGGCCGACGCCTCGAGTCCGGGGTTCGGGACGCGAAGCGTCCACGCCGGACAGCAACCGGACCCGGCGACCGGCGCGCGGGCACCGCCGATCCACCAGACGACCTCCTACGTCTTCGAGGACGCCGAAACGGCGGCCCAGCGATACGCCCTCGAGGACGATGGGGACATCTACTCTCGTATCTCGAACCCGACCGTCCGGACACTCGAGGAGCGACTCGCCGCGCTCGAGGGTGGGACCGGTGCGGTCGCGACGGGCAGTGGCATGGCCGCGCTGGACTCGGCGACCCTGCTGCTCGCGGCGGCCGGCGACAACGTCGTCGTCTCGACCGACACCTACGGTGGGACGACGACCTACTTCTCGGCGACGGCGACCCGCCGGAACATCGAACCGCGGTTCGTTCCGACCCTCGAGTACGACGCCTACGAGGAAGCGATCGACGAGCACACCGCGTTCGTTCACGTCGAGACGATCGGCAACCCGTCACTGGTGACTCCTGACTTCGAACGCCTCGCCGAGATCGCCCACGATCACGGCGTCCCGCTCGTCGTCGACAACACGTTCGCGACGCCAGCGCTCTGTCGTCCGCTCGAGCATGGGGCCGACCTGGTCTGGGAGTCGACGACCAAGTGGCTCCACGGTTCCGGAACGACCGTCGGCGGCGTGTTGGTCGACGGTGGCTCGTTCCCCTGGGGCGAACACGGGTACGACGAGATCGCCGGGGAGAACCACGCCTACAACGACGTGGACTTCTCGCGGGACTTCCCCGACGCGCCGTTCGCCGCGGCGGCACGCTTTCGGTCGCTGCGGACGCTTGGCAACCAGCAGTCGCCGTTCGACGCCTGGCAGACGCTGCAGGGACTCGAGTCGCTGCCTCTCAGAATGGAGACTCACTGTGAGAACGCCGCGATCGTCGCGGCACATCTCGCCGACCACCCCGACGTCTCGTGGGTCACCCACCCCGGACTCGAGGCTCATCCGACCCACGACAACGCCCGGCGCTATCTCGAGGACTTCGGCGGCATGGTCGCCTTTGGCCTCGAGAACGGGTACGAAGGCGGGAAGGCGTTCTGTGAGAACGTCGAACTCGCTTCCTTCCTGGCGAACATCGGCGACGCGAAGACCCTGGTCATCCACCCGGCGAGTACGACCCACGGACAGCTCTCGCCCGCAGAACAGGAGGAAGCAGGCGTGACGCCGGATCTCGTCCGGCTGTCGATCGGGATCGAAGACCCCGAAGACATCCTGGCCGACGTAGAGCAGGCGATCGACGCCGCGACTGGCGCGGGGGCCGAGTCGGGAGCAGAACCGTCGACACGACCGACAGGAGGCGAACAGCCGTGACGATCAGGGAGACGATCGACCTCGGGGAGTTCGCGTTCCTCTCCGGCGAGTCGATCCCCTCACTCGAGGTCGCCTACGAGACGTACGGTGACTTTACGGGCGATAACGCAGTCCTCGTCTGTCACGCGCTGACCGGCAGTTCCCACGTCGCACGCCGGCCCGACGCGAGCGATGACACCGCCGGTCAGGCCCGCGCGTGGTGGGGCGACGTCGTCGGTCCCGGGAAGGCGATCGACACCACCGAGTACTTCGTCGTCTGTGCGAACGTCCCCGGCTCCTGCTACGGAACGACCGGACCCGCTAGCACGAACCCCGAAACCGGCGAGCCCTACGGGACCGACTTCCCGCCGGTGACCGTCGGCGACTGGACCCGCGCACAACGGCACCTGCTCGACGAACTCGGTGTCGGCCGACTCCACGCCGTCGTCGGCGGTAGCGTCGGCGGGATGAACGTTCTCGACTGGCTACGCCGGTATCCCGACGATACGGAGCGGGCCGCCGTCGTCGCTGCCGCAGCCAGGCTCGATCCGCAGTGTCTCGCGCTCGATGCGGTCGCACGGCGGGCCATCACCGGCGACTCGAACTGGAACGGCGGCCACTACTACGACGGCCCAGCGCCCGACGACGGGCTCGCTCGAGCGCGCCAGATCGGCCACATCATGTACCTCTCGAAGGCTTCGATGTCCCGCAAGTTCGGCCGGCGGTCGGCTGGGAGAGAGACCGTCCGCGAGGAGCCGCCGGACCCCGCCGCGGCCTTCTTTCCCTACCGGGAGGTCGAATCCTACCTCGATTACCAGGCCGACAAGTTCGTCGATCGGTTCGACGCCAACAGCTACCTCTACCTGACTCGAGCGATGGACGAGTTCGACCTCTCGGCGGGCTACGAGGGGGACGCCGACGCGCTCGCGGCGTTCGACGGCGAACTCCTCGTGGTGTCGTTTACCGGCGACTGGCACTTCACCGTCGAGCAGTCCGAGTCGCTGGCCGAGGCCGCACGCGAGGCCGACGTCGACGTGGCCCACCACGTCGTCGACTCGGACCACGGCCACGACGCCTTCCTCGTCGAACCCGAGAAGGTCGGACCGCCGCTGTCGGGCCTGCTCGAGGAGGGGTTGTCGGCCCGGGCGATCGTCGACGCGGACGACCCCGACGACGATGACGACTTCGCGCCGGTTCACGCGAGTCTCTTTTCGTGATTCGTGAGCGGCCGTGTGAAGCACTGTCTGCCGCCAGCACCGGCACAGCCGGTGTTCGAGTCTGGGAAATCGAGGAAGAAACGAACGCGGGTTAGTCCGCCGCCTGGTCGTACACGGGACGATCGATCTCGTACTGCTCGAGCGGGTCGGAGCCGGTAACCTGTCGTTTCCCCCAGTGAGCAGCGTCGAGGACGAACAAAGCGAGTTCCTCTCGTCGGGTGAGCATCCACGACTGTGCGCCGGGAGAGCGAAAGAGCGCGATCAACGACCACATACTGCCGGCCGCGAGCGATCCAGCCGCCGAAAACGTCATCCCGAGCGTCGCGAACGTCATCGCGTAGACGAACCCGATCGTCATCGACGGGAGGCTGGTGCCAAGCGGAACGCAGGCATTCGAGTCACGGAGGGTCGGTGCCAGGAACAGCACGGAAAGGGCGCTGCCGAACAGGAAGACGAAATCTTGCCACATCATCAGAACTACTTACTCGGTCTCGAGTTAATAACTCGTTCGGTCGAGAAATGGGCGGTTAGACGGGACAGTCGTGCTGAAACGACGGTTCGGGTAGCTCGGAAAGAGAGTGGGGCGACGAGACCTCGGACGGTCGGGGAGGCTGGGCCAGAGACTCGATACGACAGCCCGACAGCCGAAACGGACGGTTGCCACGAGTTCGGTCGCCGGTGGTCAGTCCTCGAGAACGCCCGCCGCGACCAATTCCTCGCGAGCGCCGGCCATCGACGTGACGACCACGTCACAGGCCGGTTCGACCGCCGGCTTCGGGTCGAACCCGATCGACAGGTCCGCGACCTCGAGCATCGGCAGGTCGTTTGCCCCGTCGCCGACCGCGACGGTTGCCTCGAGGTCGACGCCGACGTCGTCGGCGAGGTCCTCGAGGGCGTCGTCTTTGGTTCCCTCGACGAGCGGTCCCTCGACCTCACCGGTCAGTTCGGAGCCGTCCCCGGAGAACGGCAGTCGGTTCGAAACGATGTGATCGACCGAGACGTTTTCGTCCTCGAGAGCGGCGGCGACGCCGCGTTCGAAGCCGCCGGTCAGGATCGCCGTGGTGACGCCGGCGTCGTTCAACTCGGCGATCAGGTCGGCCGCGCCCGGTCGGAGTGTTACCTCGTCGAACGCTGCACGCGCGTCCTCGGCCGGCAGCCCCTCGAGCAGGGCAGCGCGTGCACGCAGGCTCTCGGCGTAGCCGATCTCGTCGTTCATCGCACGCTCGGTGATGTCGGCCATGTCGTCGGCGACGCCGCGGCGGTCGCCAAGGAGAACGGTCATCTCGGAGTCGGAAAGCGTCCCGTCGAAGTCGAAGGCGACGACTGTCATCGCTCGAGGATTGTGAACGACGGGATAAACCAGTTCAGGTTCCGCGACGTTTTGCCCCGTCGCGCGAGGACGGGAGTGCCCCAGCTACTTTCGCCTCGGGGCCGAACCGGAGGCCATGTACCGCGATCTATCCCACCCGATCGAGTCCGGCATGCAGACTTTTCCCGGCGATCCCCCGGTGAACGTCTCGCAGGCGGCGACCGTCCCGGAAGACGGCGTCGAAGTCAAGGAGCTCTGCTGTGGGAGCCACACCGGTACCCACATCGACGCGCCGTGCCACACCGAACCCGACGGCGACGCTCTCGAGGACCGGCCCGTCGGCGAATACGTCTTCGACGCGCGGTTCGTCGACGTCGCGCCCTGCGAGCCTCGCGAGCGGATCGACAGCGAGGCGATCGTGGACGCCCTCGCGGTCGAGGACCCGCCCGAGGTGCTGGTGATCCGAACCGGCTACGACGCCCACTGGAACAGCGACGCCTACCGCGATCATCCGTACCTCGCGCCGGAAGTGGCGAGCCGGCTTCGGGCGGCCGGCTGTGGCGTCGCGATCGATACGCTGAACCCGGACCCGACCCCGTCGCCGTCGTCGACGGAGCCGTCGCCGGCCGACGACGAACCCGACGGCGTCCCCGTCCACCGCGAACTCCTGGGCAGGGACCTCCCGATCCTCGAGAACCTGACGGCCCTCGAGGGGCTCCCGGACCGGTTCACGCTCTACGCGTTTCCCCTGCCGCTGCGGGCGGGCGACGGTGCGCCGGTGCGGGCGGTCGCGGCGCTCGAAGAGCGTTCGTGACTACTCCTCGGCGTCGGCCTCGACCGGCGTCTTGACGATCGTCACGGGTCGTGAGGCCAGTCGTGCGACGCGATCGGTAACGCTGCCCAGCAGCCGACGGTAGTCGCCCGACCGCTCTTTCGATCCCATGACCAGCAGGTCCACGTCGGCCTCCTCGGCGTAGTCGATGATCTCTTCGTGGGGCGAGCCGTGGCGGACGACCGTCTCCGGATCGAGCCCCGCCTCCTGGGCGGACTCGGCGGCCGCCTCGAGTGCGTCCTCGCCTTCCTGCTCGAGAGCGGCCTCGAGGCCCTCGAACTCGTGGACGTACTCGTCGCCGGTGTACGAGCCGTAGACATCGCTGTCGACGACGTACAGCAGGTGCAACTCGGCGTCGGCGTGGTCGGCGACGGCGATTGCGTGTTCGGTCGCGAGTTCGGCTCCCTTCTCGGCGTCAGTCGGCAACAGGATGCGATCGTACATGATCGGGGATACGACCGACTCGTAAATAACGGTAGCCGTCGTTCCACGCGAGTGACAATATCGGCTGCGGTGACGAGCCTCGCGAGTCGTCGACCACAACGTTCTCCCCGTCTCCGCACCCAGGGTCGCTCACGCGATACCCGATGAGCGAGTCGTCACCGCGATCGGTACGCCCGCCCGCAAAGCCACGGGAGCGACGCCTGCTTCGGCACGGGAGTGCCCCGAGACGACGGACCGACCCACAACGAGCGGCACGGAACCGGGGTGAGCCGCGGTGACCGGCACCGGTGCGAGCGCGACGCTCGAGGTCGTCGTGCTCGCGTTGATTCCCGCGATCCTCTGGGGGTTCGCCCCGATTTTCGACAAGCGCGGGATGGCCGCCGGCGGCGGCTCGGTCCAGGCCTCGCTGGTCGTCGTGATCGTCGATTCGACGATCTACTGGCTGGTGATCGCCACGCTCTACGGTCGGTCGGCGTTCTCCGGGCTCACACTCGAGGCCCTGCTCGTCTTCGCGTTCGCGGGCGTGGTCGGGACGGCGCTTGGCCGGATCACGATCTTCGTCGGCGTCGACAAGGTCGGAGCCAGCCTCAACAGCACGATCCTCAGCACGCGGCCACTGTTCGCGACGTTGATCGCGCTTGCCGTCCTCGGCGAGCCGCTCGGACCGGTGACGGGTCTCGGCATCGTCGTCCTCGTCGCCGGCCTCGCGACGCTGACCGCCTCGCAGGGCGGCGATCTCGGGGGGTGGCAGCCACGCGAGTTACTGTGGCCGATCGCCGCCGCGGTCACCTTCGCCGTCGCGAACGTCGCCCGCCGGTACGGCATGCTCGAAACGCCGCTGTCGGCACTCGAGGCCGTCGCGATCAACGAGACGGCGGGACTGGTCGCTCTGGTCGCCTACGTGGTCGCCGTCGGCGGACGGGACGTCCTCGAGAAGCCCCGTGCCTCCTACCGCTACTTCGTCGGGAGCGGCCTCTTGACGACTGCAGCGATGCTCGCGCTGATGGCCGCACTCGGCCTCGAGGAGGGGCGGATAGCCATCGTCGATCCGCTGGTCGCGACGGCACCGCTGTTTACGCTCGCGTTCGCCGCAGTGCTGTTGCGGGACCTCGAGCGGGTGACCGCAAAAGTGGTAGCGGGGGCAGTGCTCGTGGTGATCGGCGCGGTGTTGATCACCCTCTGACGGCGCGACGCCGTCGGCGGCCGGCTTCGTGGGATCGTATCACCGTCGTTATTATCGATAGGAACGAACCGGCAGAGAACGAGTCTCGATGCGCGTTCCACTCCCGACGGAACGGACCGACGGTCACACGTTCCGTCCGATCTTGCTCGCGAACCTCCTGCCGCTGGCCGGCGTCCTCGTCCTCGAGTGGGAGGCGTCGACGCTCGCGTTCGTCTACGGTCTCGAACTCCTGTTGTCCGTGCTGCTTGCCGCCGGAAAGGCGCTGTTCGCTCAGCGTCAGCCGCCGGCCGACCGCGAAGAGGGCGTCCTCACCGTCTCTAACGGGCTCTTGACGGACAAGCGGGGCAGCCTCGAGCCGGTCGCGTGGTTGCCACCGATCTACCTCCGGAACGTCCCCTTCGCGCTCGCGGTCCTGACGGTGCTCGTGATGTACGGGTTCTTCTTCGGGGTTACGTTCGTTCTCATCTTCCAGCCGGGCCCGGAGCTGGTCCAGCCGGCGGTAGCGCTGAGTATCGTGGTGCTGTTCGTCGGTCAACTTCTCGAGACCACACGAGAGTACGTCGGCGAACGCCAGTACGAACGCGTCTCGCCGTACGCCGTCGTCGAGACGCCGGCCAGACAGCTGTTCGTTCTGGTGTTCGTCCTCGGGTCGCTGGGCCTCCTCCTCGAGTCGTTCCCGACGGCTGCTCTCGTGCTCGTCGTCTGTGCGAAGCTGTTCCTCGAGTGGTCGGCGATCCGTGCGGCTCGGGCCGACGACGAGACGAACCGGTTCGTCGACCGGTTCGCGCGGTTTTTCGCCGGTCCCGACGGGACCGAGACGGCGGCCTCCGAACCGGAGCCGCTTCGGGTTCCCGACACCGAGCCACAGGCGCGTGTTCGGCCCGACGACACCACGGTCGTCCTCGAGGGGGTCCTGCTGTCGGTCCCGCGCGTCGCCGTCTTCGTCCCGTTTCTGGCAGTCGCCTGGTTCGTCGTGCTCTTCGCCCTCGTCGATCTGCTCGATAGCGTCGCGGTGTTCTGGCTCGGCGTGATCGGCTTCGTCGCGGTGGTCCTTGGTGTACTCGCGGTCCGCGTCGGTCGGTACTACCTCGCTTACGGGACACTCGAGTACCAGCGCCACGATGACCGAATCGTCGTCGTCGATCGCGTCCTCGAGGAGCCACAGTGGACGGCGTCGCCGGCGGACCGCCGCGACGTAGCGGTCGTGAACGACCGCCTCGCCGATCGAGTCCGTGACACCCGCACGTTTCAGCTGACGATCGGGTGGGGAGACGCGAAGACGGAACGGCAAATTGGGCCCATCGCGGAGCCGGATCGAGCCGTCGAAGCGCTCGCGTTACCCATCGAAACGACCGCCCTCGAGCCACTGAACCGGTCGCTCGCCGTCGGTGCGGTCGTCCTCGCGGCTGGCATCGTCCTGACGGCCGCCGCGGTCCTGTTCGTTCCGGGGTTGCCGGTCGACTCCCGACTCGAGATCGCGTTGCTCCTGGCGTTTGCGCTGCTCGTCCCGTTCTATCTCTGGCAGCGCGCCTATCCGACAGACGAGTGAGGCCACACCGTCTGGACGGAGCCGCCGCGACTCGCTCGGGTCGACACACACTCCGGTGGGCTCGAACTGCGACGACCACTGTTTTCCTCGAAAGACGGCGATAGCGAGGCGACCGGTCGACGACGACCGGCGGCCACGTTCGACGATCGGTCCGGCGTGATCGAAAGTATTAACAAGTGAAGTTTAACTTCTACAATCTAGATTTCAGAATGTCCGATAGCTGCCGTCCCGATGGAGTTCGAACGCAGCGCCCTCCGCAGCGAGACGCCGACGAAACCGTCCGTCGCCGAACCGGTCGACCCCCCCGCGAGCGAGTGTCCGTCGCGGTCGACGCTCCGGTCGCTTCTCGAGCAGGGGTGACCGGCGAATGACCCAGTCGTTCGGTCGCCGCCGGCTGCTGGCCGGCGTGGCCGGCGTCGGGCTGGCGGGGGTAGCCGGCTGTGCGGAGTCGACGGCCGAATCGGACGGCGAAACGACGTTTACGGTCGGGCTGTCGTCGGATCCGACCTCGACGAATTCCTACGATACCTGGGGTGGAATGGCCCCCTACTGGACCCGTGTCGTCGAACCCCTGGTCTGGGGAACCCCGGACATGCAGCCGAAACCGTGGCTGGCGACCGACTGGACCGACATCGACGAGACGACCTGGGAGTTCGAACTCCGAGAAGGCGTCCGGTTTCACAACGGCGAGGAACTGACCGCCGACGACGTCGTCCACTCCTTCGAGGAGGACATCCTCACCGAGCGTGGCGACTTCGTCCACGGCTGGCTCCATCTCGAGCCCGGCAGCGTCACGAAGATCGACGACTACACCGTCGAGTTCGAAACCCGTGAGCCGTTCCCCGGCTTCCCCGGAACGATCGCCCACAACATGATCGACATCCAGCCACCCGAAGCCGACCGGCGAGCAGGGGAGATCGTCGGCACCGGCCCGTTTACCCTCGAGGAGATCGAACACGGACGCTACGTCCGCGTCGAGCGGTTCGACGACTACTGGGGTGGTGCTCCGGAGCCGAGCGAACTCACCTTCCGGGCCGCGGAGGATGCGACGACGCGGACGGACCTGCTCGTCGGCGACGAGGTCGACGTGATCTACGATCCGGCACGGAGCCGTCTCTCGTCGCTGCGCGAGCGCGACGACGTGTGGGTCCGGACCCAGCAGGATACGAGCGCAACGTCAGTCTGGATCAACCTCTATCGCGAGCCAACCGACGACCGGGCCCTCAGGCGGGCGCTCAACTACGCCATCTCCCAAGACGAGATCGTCGAGACGGTACTCGAGGGCGTCGGCAACCCGGCACGAGGGCCGATCTCGACCGCCATCGACTGGGCCGACGACGACGAGCTCCCGAGCTACCCCCGGGATCGAGACACCGCACGTGACCTCGTCGCGGAGTCGGCCTACGACGGCGAGGAGCTGGTCTGTCTCGTCGACAACGACATGGACGGCGGNCGCCATCAGAGATGTGTATAAGAGACAGACCTCATGTGGGAGAACTTCCACACGCAGGGGATCGATAACGTGGACCAGTACGAGGCAGACGGCACCGGTCTGTTCAACCTCGGCGGCGAGGTCGACGAGTTGATCGAGACCGGATACCAGACGCGGGATCGCGAGGAGAAACACGACGCGTACGCCGAGGCGCTGAAGAAGATCGTGGACGCGGCGGTCGTCGTCCCGCTGTTTTACGAGGAGTACGCCGTCGCCGCCGACACCGCACTCGATGGGATCGACCTCCACCCGATCGGTGCGCTCGTCGAGTGGCACGACCTGCACAGGGACGCCTGAGCGGACCATGAAACGGGCCAACTACCTCGGGTATCGTCTCCTAACTGCGGTCGGGGTCACGTTCGGCGTGTCCGTCGTCACGTACGCCCTGATCTTCCTCACGCCGGGCGATCCCGCAGCGGTGATCCTCAGACAGCAACTCGACCGGCAGCCCTCGTCGGAGGAGATCGCGGCGTTCCGGGCGGAAAAGGGCCTCGACGATCCGATCCCGATCCAGTACGTCGACTGGCTCACCGACGCCGCCAGGGGTGATCTCGGGACCTCCTACTACAGCGACGCCTCCGTCTCGTCGCTGATACTCGAGGCGGTGCCGTTCACGCTCGAGTTGGCCGTCGCCTCGCTGGTCGTCGCGCTCGCGATCGCGGTGCCGACCGGCGTTCTCAGCGCCGTCCACCGGGGGACGCCCATCGATTACGTGAGCCAGGTGGGCGCGTTGGCCGGGGTATCGATGCCGAACTTCTGGCTCGGCTACCTGCTCATTCTGGTGTTCGGGCTGGTACTCGGCGTCACCCCGATCGCGGGAGCCGGGAGCTACAGCCACCTGATTTTGCCGGCACTAACGCTCGGGACGGGGATGGCCGCGGTGCTTACGCGTCTGATCAGAACGTCGATGCTCGACGTGCTCGAGGCAGAGTACGTCGACGCCGCCCGGTCGAAGGGGCTGCGAGAGCGGATCGTCGTCTACAAGCACGCACTGAGGAACGCGCTCGTCCCCGTGGTCACGATCCTCGGGCTCCAGTTGGGGACACTCCTGAACGGTGCGGTCGTCGTGGAGATCGTCTTCCAGCGGCCTGGGATCGGAACCCTGCTGGTCGACGCCGTGTTCGACCGCAACTACCCGGTCGTACAGGGAATCGCGCTCGGGACGGCGGTCGTCTTCGTCGTGACGAACCTGATCGTCGACCTGCTGTATCACTACCTCGACCCGCGGGTAGAACTGGGAGGACAGACAGTATGAGCGGAGCAGTTGCGACCGCCATCGAAGGCGTCCGTCGGCGAATCGGGCGGCTGCGTGGCTCGCGCAAATCGGCGGCGTTCCTGGCGAATCCGTTGAACGTCACGGGACTGGTGATCGTCGCGACGGTGACGGTCGCCGCCGTGGTCGGCCCGGTCGTCGCACCCCACGACCCCGCCAGCCAGGACCTCGCCGCGAGGCTGCAGCCGCCGTCGGCGGCCCATCCACTGGGGACCGACCAGCTCGGACGGGACGTGTTTTCCCGGCTACTCCACGGCGCTCGGCTCTCGCTCGGGATCGCCGTCGTCGTCACTGCCATCAGGCTGGTGGTGGGGACGACGATCGGTCTCGTCGCAGGGTATGCCGGCGGCTGGACCGACGAGTTCCTGATGCGGCTGGTCGACGTCCAACTGGCGTTCCCGGGCTTGATCCTCGCGCTCGTGATCGCCGGGATGCTCGGCCCCAGTCTGCGAAACGTGATGATCGCGCTCGCGGTCGTCGGGTGGGGATCGTACGCGCGAGTCGTCCGCGGAAGCGTACTCTCGACGAAAGAACGGCACTTCGTCGACGCGGCGCGGCTTATGGGCGTTTCACGGGTTCGAATCGCCGTGCGACACCTCCTCCCCAACGTCGTCAGCCCGGTGGTCGTCCTCGCGACGATGAACCTGGGAACGGTGATCCTGGGGACCGCCGGACTGTCCTTTATCGGCCTCGGCGCACAGCCCCCGACTCCCGAGTGGGGGACGATGCTCTCTGCCGGGCGACACCACCTCCGGAGTGCCTGGTGGATCGCGAACGCTCCTGGCGCGGCGATCATGCTCACAGTGCTCGGGTTCAACCTGCTCGGAGACGGCCTTCGCGACGTACTCGATCCGAAACACGAAACGAAAACGGCTGATCGACCATGAACGCAGAACGGACGCTTACGGATACGGAACGGACTGGGCCGAGAAACCCAACAGCGGACGACGGATCGGCATCGAACACGGGGTCTGCGGTACTCCGCGTCGACGACCTCCACACGCAGTTTCGGACGCCCGACGGGATCGTCCGTGCGGTCGACGGCGTCTCTTTCACCGTCGACGAGGGAGAGATCGTCGGCATCGTCGGCGAGAGCGGCTGTGGGAAGTCGGTCACCGCCAGATCGATCGTCGGCCTGCAGGACCCGGGTGAGATAACGCGTGGCTCGATCACGATCGAGGGAACCGACATCGTCTCTGCCAGCGACCGACGACTGCGGCAACTACGGGGCGATGCCGTCTCGATGATCTTCCAGAACCCGACCGAGACGCTCAATCCGGTCTTCGACGTCGGAGAACAGATCGCCGAATCGCTTGCCGTCCACGACCGCCGTGGCTCCCGCTCGCAAGGGCTCCTCGAGTTCCTCCAGGTCCCGCCGTTCGCCCGTCGATCGGAGTGGGACGGCTACCGGGAGCAGGCCGTCGACCTCCTCGAGGAGGTCGGTATCGCGACCCCCCAGGATCGCGTCGACGCGTATCCACACGAGCTCTCGGGCGGACAGTGCCAACGCGCCTGCATCGCTATCGCGCTCGCGTCCGACCCGCAACTCCTGATCGCCGACGAACCAACGACCGCGCTCGACGCGACCACCCAGGCGCAGTTGCTCGAGCGACTGCGACGATACAACGAGACACGAGAGACGTCGATCCTCCTGATCACCCACGACTTCGGCGTCGTCGCCGAACTCTGTGATCGCGTCGTCGTGATGTACGACGGTCAGGTGATGGAGACGGGGCCGACCGACCGCATCCTCGACGAGCCGACCCATCCGTACACCCGCGCCTTGCTCGAATGTCTCCCCCAGCGTGTGCCCCGGGATCGACGACTGCCGACGATCGAGGGCACCGTCCCCGAATCGACCGGCGAGCCGACGGGCTGTCCGTTCGCGCCCCGCTGTGTACACGCGAGGACCGAGTGTCGGGAGAGTGCGATTCCGACGATCGACCTCGGCGACGAACGCGGTCGCGTCGCCTGCGTCGATCCGGAGGCGGGTTGCCCCTCGAAAGAGGCGACAGACGGAACGGAGACGACGCGGTCGGCGACGACCGGGCGAGACGGCACCGCCTCGAGAAGGGACGAACGCGGACGTGGCCGGCAAGGGGAAACGACCGAGCCCGGCGACGAACGACCGAAAGCAGGGGTCACGGACGAAACGGCTCGGCGGACTGGAGCAGCCGACGGGGGGGAGCTGGCCGTCGAACTCGAGGGCGTTTCGAAGCGGTACTCGCTCGCCGACGGTACTCTCGATCGGCTCCTCGGGACGACCGACTCGCTGGCCGCAGTCAGAGACGTCGACCTGTCGATCCGGCCAACCGAGACCGTCGCCCTCGTCGGCGAGAGCGGCTGTGGGAAGTCGACGCTCGCACACCTCGTGACCGGGCTTGACTCACCCTCGGAAGGAGACGTCCGGCTTGCCGGACAGTCCGTCGGACCGGCCGGCGAACGCTCCCCGGCACAGCTTGCCGACGTCGGCGTGGTGTTCCAGGACCCACGCTCGAGTCTCGACCCGCAGCTGTCGGTCGAGCGAACGATCGCCGAACCGTTGTGCGCCCACGAGTGGGACCGGGAGCGTCGCGAGGCTCGTGTTCGGGAGTTGCTCGAGCGGGTCGGGCTCGCGGAGCACCACGCGACGAGCTACCCCCACGAGCTCTCGGGTGGGCAAGTACAACGAGTCGCGATCGCACGCGCTCTCGCGCTCGATCCGCAACTCGTCGTTCTCGACGAGCCGGTTTCGGCGCTCGACGTGTCGGTCCAGGCGCGTATCCTCAACTTGCTCGCCGACCTGCAGGCGGACCTCGAGTTGACGTACCTCCTGGTGTCTCACGACCTCGGGGTCGTGGAACACGTCGCCGACCGCGTCGCCGTCATGTACCTCGGAGAGCTGGTGGAAGTCGGTCCCGTCGACCGGGTGTTCGAACGGCCGAGCCATCCTTACACCGAAGGGTTACTCGCGGCGATCCCGTCGGTCGACGGCGAGGAGGCCGGAAACGGTGGGTCCGATGGGACGCTGTCGGGGACGGTCCCGAGCCCGATCGATCCACCGAGTGGCTGTTCCTTTCGGACGCGGTGCCCGCGAGCCGAACCCGAGTGTGCGGACGCCAACCCCGACTACCGTCGGGACGGGGGCGTTCGGTCCAAGTGCCACTTCCCGGACAACGATCAGTAAGAAAACAGTTCAGTCGCCTAATGGAAGAGCGTGTGGAATCGGTGTGTAAGTCGCTTCAGGTTCCGAAATCCGGTGCCCAGCTCATCGGAGTAGGCCAAACGAATAAGTTAACAGAAACGGATCATAACCCATGGAAAGACGGGATAAAGCGACACAAACAACGACGCCGGACGAGCCGTTCGACGCTATTCTGACCTACATGGAAGACGAGCTCTCGTTTGCGACGAGTCACTACAACGAGGACTACCTCGATCGGCGAATTTCCTCTCGCATCCGTCGAACCGGGAGTGACGGGTACGACGACTACTACGACGTCCTGCAGTCCGACCCAGACGAACAGGAAGCGGTGCTCGAGGCCATGAGCATCAACGTCACCGGGTTCTTCCGTAACCCAGAAGTGTGGTCGGGCATCCGGGACGTACTCCGAGAACTCACTGCCGAACGTCGAACCGTTCGGATCTGGAGCGCCCCGTGTGCCGACGGCCGGGAGCCGTACTCGCTCTCGATGCTCGCACACGACGACCCCGACATCGACGATTCGGCGATTCGTATCCTCGGCACCGACATCAGTGACCCCGCCCTCGAGACGGCACGCGAGGGTGTCTACGAAAGTTCGCGAACGACCGATATCGCCGACCAGCTCTCCTTTCTCGACGATCCGTCCGACTACATCGAGGAAGACAACGACACGTTCCGGATTACCGAGCCGATAAAACGTCCCGTCACGTTCGAGCGACACGACCTCATCAACGACCGTCCCCGCTCCGGGTTCGAACTCGTTCTCTGTCGGAACCTCTTTATCTATATCGACAGCGAGTACAAGCGGCCGATACTCGAGATGTTCGCGGACGGTCTCGAGACCGATGGCTATCTCGTGATCGGGAAAGCCGAGACACTGCCACGGGATCTACAGTCGACGTTCGCGTCGCACGATTCGACGCTCCGGATATATCGGCGGGAGTGAGCACCCCCCACACCAACGGGGTGTTTGTGGCGTGTCGTGTGTACTCTCTACTGCGTGTTGGATCGCCGAACGAGGTGAGCGTGTTCGTCTCCCGCCAGACTGTGTTCCGCGAAGAGATGGGATCGGGATTCGAAGGCAGTACGTCACCCATTCGTACAGTTCGGGCGGTACCAGTACCGTGCCCCACTCGTACAGCTTCGGGGCCGTTCCAGTACCGTCGGACAGTTTCGCGGGCGGTGTGCTCCGAGAGTGGTTCGTGGGAGACGGGAAGAGTAGCTACTCGTACCAGTCGTTTCGTTCGTTCAACTCGTCGATGTAGTCTTGCGGTTTCGAACGGCTCGTCAACTGGATTCGGGTCTCACTACGGTTCGCATAGTCGATCGTGTCACACTCTTCGACAACTTCCGCCACCAGTTCGCGGCAGCGCTCGTCAGGATGCCCGGATGAAAACGTCTCGAGGCCGTCGATCGAGACAGAATACGGGTCCCAGTGGGATCGTTTGTACAGCTCGAGGGCGATATCGAGTTTCATCATCGCCCGGTGAGAGTCCGACTCCCAGTCCACGACCGGCCAATGTAACGGCGGTTACCTGAGTGTTTTGAACCACTATTGCACCAATGACAGGGGCCGTCCCAATTATGAAATAGATTTATAGGCTGTCGGGGCTGAGGTCTAGGTATGGCACCTGGGTACGAGTCGGCAGCGGACGGTGCATATAGCGAGAGTTCGCCGTTCGTCCGACTGTTCGCGACGCCGAGCCGGGTGAAAATCCTGGACCTATTCATCCGGAAACACTACGAGGAGCTAACGGCGTCGGACGTCGAAGCGTTGGCCGACGTTTCCCGATCCACGTTCCATCGCAACGTCGACGAGCTCGAAGCCCTCGGTGTGATCGAGCAAACGGGGACGACCGGCAACTCGAAGACGTTCAAACTCGACAAGGACAGCGAGCTGGCGAAAACGCTTGCGAGTGCGCATGCTGATATCCTCGAGCATACCACTCGGATTCTCGATTCATCACAGAGCCAGGCCACCGCCGAAATCGTCTCGTCGGTTGCGGATGCGATCGAACGGGACGATCGGGATCACCGTTCCGACAGAACCGACAAAGACGAAGTGAGACAGCGGGTAACGAGGGCAATTACTGGGTGAGCGACGATGAGTGACGCGGAGATCGAAGACGTCGATCAGCAACTCCTCTTCGAGGACGTCGAGACTGGCGAACGAATTACGAAGCTGGATGCTGCGGCAGGGGTCGATATACCCGCAGTAGGTGAGAAAATAACACTCGCCGATGTCGAGTTCGAGGATACGAGTAACCTGGTCAGCGCCCTCGAGAAGGGAGACAGGGAATACGTCGTGCGGGACATCAACCGCCAATTTGCCCGGGCAACACACACGGAACCGGACCCGCCCACAGTGTTTCAGTTCTCCATAATCAGGGTACTCGTAGCGGAGTGCGAACGGGACGAACAGTAGACGGGAGTCGGTCAACGGGCTACTGTTTGATATCGAGGGGGAACACTCTCTACAGACGCAGTGGTAGTTTTTGCCAGCCACGGCGACAACGGAAGCGTTTACCTGTTGCGCACGATTGTCTCGCGCATGAAGGTACTCGTCACAGACCCCATCGCCGACGCGGGTCTGGACGTCCTGCGAGATGCCGGCCACGAGGTCGAAACGGGCTACGAACTCGAGGGCGAGGACCTCCTCGAGGCGGTCTCGGACGCCCACGGACTGATCGTCCGGTCGGGAACCGAGGTCACCGCGGAGGTGCTCGAGGCGGCGGGGGAACTCGTCATCGTCGGCCGTGCCGGGATCGGCGTCGACAACATCGACATCGACGCCGCGACCGACGAGGGCGTCATCGTCGCCAACGCGCCGGAAGGTAACGTCCGCGCCGCGGCCGAACACACCGTCGCGATGACGTTCGCGACCGCGCGCTCGGTCCCGCAGGCACACGTCCGTCTGAAAGACGGCGAGTGGGCCAAAAGCGACTACCTCGGGGCCGAACTCGACGGGAAGACGCTCGGCGTCGTCGGTCTCGGTCGGGTCGGCCAGGAGGTCGCCAAGAAACTCGATTCGCTGGGGATGGACGTCGTCGCCTTCGATCCGTACATCTCCGAGGAACGAGCCCAGCGACTCGGCGCGGAACTCGTCGACTTCGAGCCGTGTCTCGAGCGTGCGGACTTCTTGACTATTCATACGCCGTTGACTCCGGAAACGGAGGGGATGATCGGCGAGTCGGAACTCGACTTGCTCGAGGGCGGCTACCTCGTCAACGTCGGCCGCGGCGGCATCGTCCAGGAGGACGCCCTGGCGGCGAAAGTCGAAGACGGCACTCTCGAAGGGGCTGCGCTCGACGTCTTCGCCGAGGAGCCGCTGCCCGCCGATTCGCCGCTGCTCGAACACGACGACGTCATCGTCACACCCCATCTGGGGGCCTCGACCGAGGCCGCCCAAGAGAACGTCGCGACCTCGACTGCCGAGCAGGTGGTCGCCGCGTTCGGCGGTGAGCCGGTCGCGAACGCCCTCAACGCCCCGTCGATCGACGAAAGCGCCTTCCCGCGTCTCGAGCCGTACATCGAGATCGCGGAGACGGCGGGCAAGGTCGCCGCCCAGTTGCTCGACGGCCGCATCGAGAGCGTCGAGATCACCTACGAAGGCGATATCGCCGACGAGGACGTCGAGTTCGTCACGGCCTCCGGGCTGAAAGGAGTCTTCGAACCGCTCGAGTGGCAGGTCAACGCCGTCAATGCACCCCAGATAGCCGAGGACCGTGGTGTCGACGTCACCGAGTCCAAGACCCGACAGGCCGAGGACTTCCAGAGCCTGATCTCCGTGGCGGTAAGCGACGGCGAGGAGCGAATCGCGGTCGACGGGACGCTCTTTGCGGGCGACGACCCCCGCATCGTCCGGATCGACGACTACCGGGTCGACGCGATCCCCCACGGGAAGATGGTCGTCACCCGGAACACGGACGAACCGGGTGTCATCGGTCTCATCGGGAGCGTCATGGGGGAACACGACGTCAACATCGCAGGGATGTTCAACGCCCGCGAAGCCCACGGCGGCGAGGCACTGACCGTCTACAACGTCGACAGTCAGGTTCCCGACGCGGCCAAAGCAGAACTCAACGCGGACGAGCGGATCATCGACGTCGATTACATCACGCTGAACGGACAAAACTGACGGCACAGCCGCCCGATGCCGCGTGACTCGGTTTCCGCTACGGCATCTCCGGCGGCGCTCCGACCACCGTCGCCGTCCGCCCCTCGATTCCCGATTCCGTCACGCCGCCAGATATACCCTCGAGAGACCCTAACACGTCGTCGGTCAGATATTCTTCGCGGGCAAACACGAACTTCCAGGTCAACTCCTCGGCCATGGGGGACTCGCTCGAGACGCCCCAGAGGTAGATTCCGTCGACGTCGACGCTGTCGGCCGCGGGCGGCCCGTAGTGGGCCGTCACCGTCTCGTGGTGGGGCAGTTCCCGGAACAGGTGGGTGAACTCGGGGTCGGCGTCCTCGAGGCGTTCGTACTCGCCGTGGCTGGCGTCGATCCGGCGCTCGTAGTCGCCGCCGACGACGACGGCGTCCGTACCGACGGCGATCGGACGAGTCTCCTCGTCGTCGCCTTCGAAGGACTGTTCGAACACGACGTACCCGTCGTAGTCGTCGACGTACGCGAGGTCGTCGGCGTCTTCGGCACCGTCTCGAGCCACCTCGGGATCGAACGAGCCGAGAAAGACCTGCGTGAACGACTGGATGAGGTGTCCGTCAACGGTGTCCGTCGAGATGTCCAGGACGTCGGGGTACCCCTCGCCGAGATCGGTGTCGTCGGGGAAGACTTCGGTGTAGTCGAAACGGCGGTTCCCCGCGAGCACGGTATCGGAGAGCAACCAGGTACGGAACGCGGCAGCCTCGCTCCAGTCCGGTTCGATGTCGCGTTCCGGCGGCTCGAGGTCCCGACCGTCGTCGCTGGCGTTTCCATCACCGTCGTGGACGTCGCCATCGTCATCGTCGCTCGGTTCGTCCGGTCCGTCGTCGGTCTCGGTTCCGTTCTCGTCGCTGCCGAGACAGCCAGCCAGCCCGACTGTTGCCAGAGCGACGACGCCGCGACGCGTCACGGTGTGGTCCATACGGGCCGCCACCACGTACGGAGTAATAACGACTCGTGACTGTCCGCTGCGTGAGAACGTCCACAATCCAGTACGGTCGGAGACACCGATACGTCGACGGCTGCCAGCCCCGAGCCGAGCTCAGCGCCGGTACGTGTAGACGGCTGTCTCGTAGGTCCCGTCGCCGATCTCGACCGTCCCATCGTCAGTTCGCTCGAAGCCGCGACGCTCGTAGAACCGGCGCGCGTCGTCGTTCGCCGCGAACACCTCGAGTGTGACGGCGTCGATCGAATCGGGGAGCGTCTCGAGGCCGTGCTCGAACAGCGCCGTGCCGATACCGCGGTTCCAGTAGGCGGGTTCGACGTAGATCGCCTTCAGTTCCGCCGCCTCCTCGCCGACGAACGCCTTCGTCTCGGCGTCGCCCCAGCGGAGGTCGACGAACCCACGAACGGCACCCTCCTCGATGGCGACCAAGACACTGGCGTCTTCCGCCGAGAGGGCCTCGATCCACTGATCGACCTCGCCAGGGGTCGGATCGACGGTCACGCTCTCGAGTGCGTCGGCCGCGAGGACGCCGTCGTAGGCCTCGCGCCAGGCCAGCCCGTGGGCACGGATCAGTTCACGGACGTCCGTCCGCTCTTCGAGGTGTCGGATTTCCATACAGTCAGATCGGCGGTCCGCAGCAAAAACCTACGGGACATCGGACTCGTCGGGCTCCGGGCGAGGTCCGACGCCGACTTCGACGAGGCGTGCGGCCAGGGGGTGTCGGTCGCGTTCGTCGGGGCGGCAAAAGACCTATCGCTCCGACGACCGATCGCTTCGATATGGACGACGACGTTGCGGTCGATTTCGGCGAGGACGGACTCGTCCCCGCCGTCGCACAGGACGCGGAGACGGGCGAGGTGCTCATGCTCGCCTACGTCTCCCCCGAGGCCTTAGAGCGGACCCGCGAGACCGGCCGCGCCCACTACTACTCCCGGAGCCGAGAGGAGCTGTGGGAGAAAGGTGCGACCAGCGGCCACGTCCAGTCCGTCGCGGAGATTCGCGTCGACTGTGACGCCGACACGTTGCTGTACGTCGTCGAGCAGGCGGGCGGTGCCTGCCACACCGGCCACC
>NZ_AOMA01000020.1 GCF_000337895.1 Halobiforma nitratireducens JCM 10879 | reverse complement strand
AGACGGCGTCCAATTCCCTACAAGTCTCACGAAGAACAGTGGAGTGAACGCCTGAGAGGAGGATTAGATGACCTCGCAACGGAGCAATCGGAGTCCCGAGCGGAATTGCGGCCGTACTCGGATTGATTATCGGTACTACCGGTTTCTTTTCGGTTATGTATGGCTATTACATATACCTGGAAAGATGAACTGACTGATACTGGTAACCCGTACTGAAGCCCAGAACGGGTCGTCTGATAGTGTCTAGGGAAGTGCTTTACCTGTAGAGACGCTGGAAGTGGTAATGGGACGGCTCGATGACATCACACTCGAGGAACTCTAC
>NZ_AOMA01000019.1 GCF_000337895.1 Halobiforma nitratireducens JCM 10879 | reverse complement strand
GCTCGAGCGCTCAGCCAAAACAGCCATCACAATGGAGGTGTCAACTGTAGCTACCAGAGGCGAACTCTAGACGACTTTGGGACGGGACCAAAATCTCATGGGCTGGAAGAAAATCGCGACCGCCGAGAAGTACATCCGGAGCAGTGGGGAAGCGACCGCGACCGAACTCCGATCGCCGAAGTAATCGACCGAACGCTTTTCCACGCTCGGCAGCGTAGCCACTATCGACGCCCGTCCCTGCCACGGCCACGGGCGCTCGGCTTACTCCCGGTTTTTGACGACGGTGTACTCGTCGGCGTTATCGCGTTCGATCTGGTTCCAGATCGCTCGCTTGATTGCATCTTGGAGATCGTCGTCGACCGGCCCGGACTCGAGCAGTTCCTCGAAGGTCGATTCGGGCAGCGACAGACTCACTCGTTTCGTCGCCGACGAGCCGTCACCGTCGGGCTCGTCGCCCATACCCACGACGTGACACGGGCAGGCCAATAAGGTATGGTATCCGGCCGACGCACAGTAGGGTGCAACTACGCGAGTGATCGCACAAATTCGCGAGTACCTACGCGAATACTCGAGAAATCGCAATAGTCGTCGCAACCAATAAGTACGCGGCCGTGTACGTATCAATCAACAGGTCATCGCCACGGTAAGCGTCCCGAAGCGGGGCCGTATTGGATCGGACCCGAGTTGAGGGCAGCGCCCGCGAGGGCGGCCGGTTGGCGAGGCCGGATCGCCTTAGTCGGCGGTCCGAACAGCCGTTTCTACCGTAAACCATGAGCCACAGCACATCACACGCCGAGCACCAGCAGTCGGTATCGCGCCCCGACTCGGAGTATCGGCGGGACGACTGGTGGGGGGACAACGACGTCGACGACGACCGAGCGACCGGTCACGACCCAGAGGACTTCGAATACAAACGCGAACGCGCCGAGTACGTCGCCCATTCGATCCTGCGGCAGACAGGTACGCTCGTCTGCCCGATCGCGTTGAACGCCGAGCCGGATCGACTCGCGTCGCTGTTCGAATGGCTCGAGACCGGCGAGGCCGAGACCGGCCACGATCCGACGGCGATCCACCAGGAACAGCAGAAAGTCGAACTCACCGAACCCGAGGTCTACGTGCCGCTCCAGACGACCCGCGAGTTCGGCGGGAAACCGCGCGAATACGGCCAGCGACCGAAGCGAAGCCGGTACAACCCCGAACACGGCTACATCGTCGGCCCACAGATTCTCGACCGGCCGGAAGAAGAGTTCATGCAGATCGTTGAGTACGTGCTCGACCACATGGTGGCCGACGACGATATCGGACTCTCGCAAGCTGAACGCGATCGCCTCGAGCACGACGCTCGTCGCCTCAAGCAGAACGGAGATTACCGAGACACGGACGCACTGGCGACGATACTCGAGGATGCACTGACGGACGGCCCGATCGGAGCGGATAACTGAGGTTGGTTTTGCATGACAGGAAAGCACACCTCGAGAGAGCCGAGTAGTCGCCGGTCTAGGCTGGCCGGCGTGATTAACGCATCCATGCCGTCTATCAGTCGTGGGGAGGCTCGAGCGGTATTCCTCGCGTTGCTAATGGTTGCATCACTCCCGGCTATGTCTATTGCGTTTTCTGGAGGGTTTGGCTTCGTCAATGACCGGAGCGGGACGGTAATGGCAGATAATGATGGGGAGAAGGATTTAGTTTTCTATGTGGAGCATGATGATTGGACAGTCAACGCCTATGACGTAAATAACGACGAAATAGCGTGGCAAATTGATTATGGCGATCACGTTGTCACAGACCCATCTGGAGACAATGTTTTCACTGACGACACTTCCGGAACTGATTATTTTAGATTAGACGCACAATCCGGGGAGGAACTTGCAACTAGTGATCCCGGACACAACGATAATCCAAGAGACATAGCAATTAATCCTACTGGAGACTCAGTTTATGTGGGTCTTGAGGATGAGATTGAAATAGTTGACTTTGAAACAGCAGAGGTCAAGGAAACAGTATCAATAGAATTTGAGCCTCGAAGTCTCGACATATTAGACGATACTATATATTATTCGAACTTTGACGGAGACATATACAAATCAGGTACAGATATTAGTGATCCTGAATTAGTGACTGACGAACTCGACACCGACCATAATTCGGAGGTTCTGGCCGGAAATGATGAGAATGTCGTTTTTGTAAGTGGTGAAACATCAATATATAAAGTAGATGGGTCTACCGGCGACGTAATATGGTCGGGAACCTACTCCGATCCGGGCATTCCCGAACTGTCTCCCGAGGGTGACAGTTTGTATTTCGCAGATGAATCAGAGGAAAATCTGTACAAATTAGATTCTGAGTCGGGAATGGAAGAATGGTCGGCGTCTGTTTCTGGAATTGACGGCGATGGGGTCCCCCAGATAGATAACTCTCTATTTGTCGGGACTACTGATGGGGTGTTTTATGACATCGAATCTGATTCGGGGGAGATATTAGAGACCTATGAGACCGATCATGGGGGGGTATCTGCATTGGATTCAACAGCAACTGTCGATGATAAAGACCCAATAACCGGCCAAGTAACCGATCAACACGGCGACCGAGTTGATCAATCGAACATCACCGTCGAAGCGTGGGGCGTCGACGAGCCCGCGCTCGATGAAGCGGACCTCGGCGATCTCGAGGACGAAATCGACCGCGCGGAAGACCTCGCGGACGAACTCGAGAACGCCGTCCCCGAGGACTACGACGAGTTCACTGACGACTACGCAGCCGACGACACCCACCTCGACACCCTCGAGTGGGAACGCGAGATCGACGGCACCTACCCACTCGTCCACGCCGAAGAGGATTGGGCACTCGGCACCCGAACCGTCATCTCCTCGAGCGTCGACGACCCACGCATCCAGATCGACGAGGGCGAGACGGTCACCCTCTCCCTGTGGGACCCCGCCGAGGGCGGCGGCTGGATCGACAATCAGGTCGACAACTCGTTCCCCGGCGCGGTGACTGAGGGCACGATCGTGGTCGAGCAGGTCGACCCGCTCGGCGACACGATCGACACGCGCGAACTCGAGACCTCACCGGTCTACGAAACCACGGGCGCGAACCCACTGTCGACGAACGACCACCACGTCGCACAGACACAACTCCCGACGGGCGTCTATCAGGCCCACCCCGAGGGCGAGCCCGAAAAGGCCTACACGTTCGTCGTCGGCGATCCTGAAGACCTCGCGGCCGACTACGCAGGCGACCTGCTCGACCGTGCTGACCGCCTCGAGCAACGGTTCGACATGGGCGAGAACGCACTCGAGGAGACGATCGTGCGCGAGCGAACCACGACGAACGAAACCGGACAGTTCGAACTCGACCTCCCCAGCGGCCCGGACGAATACAACATCCAGGCCTACCGCGCCGACGATGCGATCCTCGAGCACACCGACCCCGAAGACCTCGCGGACCTCTCGCTCGAGGACCTGCGAGACTACCGCTTCACAGAGTACGAGGGCGCGTTCATCCTGCCGGCCGAAACCGGCACTGTCGACGCCGGCGAGCAAGACGCGGAGGTCCAGGTAATTCGCACCGACGAGATGCCGTGGGACGACATGGAGCAGTACGAGGACCTGATGGAGCGACTCGAGGATGAGTTCCTCAACTCCACCGTCGACGACCTCGCGGACGACTGGGACGAGCTAGTCGACGAACTCGACGACGAACGACTCGAGGAACTGACCGAGCAGTACCGGGCGATCGTTGAGGGCGACGAGGACCTTGAGGATGCAATCGAGGAGACGATCGACCGCGAACTCGGCGACGACAACGAAACCGAAGCACTGCGGGAAGAACTCGAGGCGATTCGGGACGAACTCGACGAGGTCGACGACCGGGTGAACATCGGCGACGGCGAAATCGAAATCGACGACGGCGAAGCCGACGCCTGGTTCCCCGTCCCCGACTGGGTTGACGAAAGCGACGTCTTGGTCGAGTACCAGACCGCCGACGGCGAGGTCGAAGCGATCGACGACGAGTACGTAAGCCTCGCATCCGACGGCGTCGGACCGTTCGGCGGCCAGCAGGTCGTCGTTGAGGACTTCCCGGTCGACGAGGACGTAGCCGCGGCGGACTTCCGGCTCGAGATTGTCGGCGACGAGGGCTACGGCTCGGGCTCGGTCGGCTTTGCGACGCCCGGGTTCGACGGCACCGTGCCCGACGTGCGGGCGATCGATCTGAACACACACTCGCCCGGCCCCGACGAGTCGGTCTCCATGACGGTCCGGCCCGCAGCGGGCGAGCGCATCGACGGCATCACCGGGATCGACGCCTACGGCCCGGACGACGAACCGCTCGCAAACGCCGAGATTACTGACGACGACCGCGCCACGATCCGCACTGACGGCGCTGGCGAGCATTTCGTCCGGCTGTCGATCGATACCGGCGCTGGCGGCGAGTACGTCAAATCCTTCACACTCGAGGCCGGCGAAGAGGCCCGATCGAACCCGCCGACGGTGCGGACCGAACAGAGCGTCGGCGACCAACGGTGGGCGCTGACCGGCGAGGGGCTGGCCGACGGCGCGGTCGCGACCGACGACGACCAACTCGACGTGCGGGCGATCGCCCCGGCCGACGACGTGCCCGGCGCGGTCCACGTCCGCCCGGACGACGCGCTCGATGAGACGGACCGACTCTCGGTTCGCGTCCTCGAGGGCGCTGACGAGCGACAGGTTGCGAACAACATCGAGACAGTCGTTCATATCGACGACGACCTGGAGGGCGCGACCGTCTGGCGTGGCGAACCGTCGTGGCTTGGCGGCGACCCGCTCGTGGTCGACGACACGACCCGCCACGGAGAGATCGACGTCCGCGGCGAGGACGGTGACAAGACGGTCATCCGGACGTTCACCGAGGACGACGGCACGCTCGAGTTGCATATCGACGACGACCCTGGATTCATCGCGAGCACGCAACACTCGGTTGCGACGACCGTCCCGAGTCCGTCGCTGCCGCTGTTGTCGATCGCCGGTACCGGCGTCACGGCGGGACTGACCATCGGCGTTGCACTGTTCACGCGCCGCCGGGTGGCCGCCTAAGAGGTGATTCCCCATGCAACGACGCACATTCCTCACGACGCTTGGAGCAACAGCAGCCGCAACGACCACGCCCGCGTTCTTCGGGTTCAGCCCGTCGATCGGCTCGCCGGACGCCTTTACGGACTTTGCCCTCGCGGCGGATGACATCGACACGTTCCGCGACGGCTATCCGGGCTTTGTCCTCCGGTACGAGGACGCCGACCACCGCGACTCGCTCGAGGAGTGGCTCGAGGAAACCGAGACGGCCCGTATCCACCGCGACCTCGAGTTGGTCAACATGCTCGCGGTCAACATGTCGTGGGCCGACGCCGGCCGGACGACGACGTTCGGGATCGACCGCTACAGCGGCGGGCTGAACGACCTCGAGTACCTGGAGTACGCCGCCGCCGACGCCTTCCTCGAGCGACCGGAGTACTTCGAACCCAGCGACCTCGCGAGTCAGTCAGACGTCGACCACGGCCTCGGGATCGGCGAGCGACTACTGACGACCTCGTTCGGGACCGACTCGACGCCGGACTACGACGGCCTTGCGTTCGACGGCGACGCACCGACGGCCCGCCTGCGAGAGGCCCGCACCCTCGTGCAAGCCGGCGACTCGGTGCTCGAGGAGATCGACACCTCGAGTGTGCGGGTCTGTGTGGCCGATACCGGGGTTAACGACCGCTGGATCTACGAGGACGGCGAGGGCGAGAGCCGCATCAGCCCGGAGTCGACCGACTTCACGGGCGGATCTGACGAGACCGGCGTCGACGCCGTGGCGGACGGCGACGGCCACGGCGACTGGGTCTCGGCGTGTATCCTCGCGGACCACGACGAGGGCCACTACACCGGCTTCGCGCCCGCGGCCGAGCTGATCGCCGCGAAGACACTCGGCGACGACGGCAGCGGATCGATCGCCGATATCGTCGCGGGGATCGAACTCGCGATCGATACGCACGCGGACGTGTTGTGTATGTCACTCGGGAGCCCACAGTGGGCCGAACCGATCGCCGACGCCCTGGCCGACGCATGGGACGCGGGCGTGTTCCCCGTTGCGGCGGTCGGCAACGACCGATTCGCCACAACGTTCGTGGCTCACCCGTCCTCGAGCGAGTACGCGGTCGGGATCAACGCGACGAACGTCCCTGACAGCGGCGATCGGGACGACACGCAACTTTCGTACTTCGGCAACGTCGGGCCACACCCCGGCACGCAGGATTTCTCCGACGGCGAATCGGCCGACGCGAAACCCGCACTGGCCGCGCCGGGGATGAACATCGAAATCGATCCGGTTGGCACGCTGTCGGGCACGAGCATGGCCGCGCCGATGGTCGCCGGAGCCGCCGCCGTGCTGGCCGCCGAGGGCTACGACAACGAGACGATCCTCGAGCGGCTGACCGACTGTGCCTACCCGGTCGAGAACTTCGGCGTCACGGAAGCCGAACACGGGTTGCTCGACGTGGACGCGGCGCTGCGAGGCTATGAGTACGAGGACTCGCAAGAAGACGTTCGCAACGACGGTGCCGAGGCCCGCGACCGATTCAACCGGGCGCTGTCGGCGACCCGCGGAGGGTTCTGGTAGGTGGGTCCGATGCACAGACGACAGTTCCTCGCGCTGGCCGCGAGCCCGGCGTTCGTCGGGGCCTTCGGATCGGACGGCCGCGAGGACGACCTCGAGCGCGAGAACGGCTACCCGGTGCCGCCGGATCATATCACCGAGATTCGGGACGACCGCGACGAACTCGAGCGGTATCAACCGAAACTCTACCTCGGCCACCTGCCGTGGTCCGAACGCGACGAGACTCGTACCGACATGCGCGGCCAGTTCGGGTGGACCGCCGAAAGCGAGGAGTACGACGTGATAGCTCACTACTACTGGACGCGCTACAACACCCAGCGGAGCGTTCTGTACTACCTCGGGCTCGACTGGGGGCCGGACGAGCACTATCTCGACCACGAACCCACGATCGTGTTCCGCCGCGAGGACGGCACCGTTGAGGAGGTCTGGACGACCGGTGGCCACCACTACGGGCTTCGGATCGACGGCGAGACGGGCAACCTCTCCGAAGACCGCGTCAACGGCGAAGACACACACGTCAACCTCGCCGTGATGCGGCCCCACAACCACTACACGGAGGCGGCCTTCGACGCCGAGGGCGAGTTCGTCCAAGAGTTCCCGACGAGTGTCCCGTTCGATAGCTGGCTCGACGTGCGGGAGCAATGGTACGACAACAACCGCTTTGCGAGCACGAGCTACGAGGCGATCGAGGACCCGTTCACGTTCTACGACCGCGACCGCGAGCATTGGTGGCGCGAGGACACGATGGACGCCTGGTTCGCCCGCAACGTCTGGATTCCGCTCGGGTTGACCGAGCGCGACGACCTCGAGTTCGAAACGTGACCATGATCCGATACAGTTCCGGTGGGATTCCGCCGCCGATCCGAGGGATACCGCCACCGGCCACCCGCTCGAGTCGTATCGCCTGCCAACTACACCTCTTCAATCCAACACAATGAATTTCAACCGCGTAGCAACGCTGTTCATGGTTTTCGTGCTGGCCATTTCGATGGTCGGCGCGGGACTGACCGGAAGTGTCGCTGCAACCGACCACACAACCACACTCGAGGGCGACGGCGAGGACGCTGTCGTCGACTTCGACGCTGCCGACGACGAGTACCTGCTGCATACCATCGAGGCTGACGGCGCTGACTTCGGCGAGGACGGCACAGAGACCGTCTACTTCAACGTCTCGTACGACGACACCGAACACGAGACCTACAGCGCCGTCGTCGACGACGAGGACGCCGACTACGAGGTCAACATTTCCGAAAGCGACCTCGAGAGCGTTCCCGGTGACGCCGACGACACGACGACCGTCGAAGTGACCACCTGGGGCGAGGACGCTGACGACGAGACGACGACCGACGCCGACACCTTCGCAGTCGACCTCGAGTTCGCGGCTGACCACGCGACCGCCTACGTCGACGACCCCGAGGACCACGATGAGATCGAGCCCGGCTTCTTCTCGCTGGCTACGCTGAACGTCTTCGACGACGCTGACGAGACGGTCGTCCAGAGCTACGAGGAGACGGTCGGCATCGCTGACAACGAAACCGAGGTCACCGTCTACGACGACACCGCCGACGGCGACGACGCCTGGGATGAAGTCGTTGCTGACGACCTCGAGAGCGGTGACGTCATGCTGAGTGCGGCCGCCACCGTCGACGGCGAGCCTGTCGCGATGTTCTACGACGAGGCTGACGACGACCTCGTAGACGAGACCGAAGACACGTACATCGTCTACGACGGCGACGACGCATTCACCGTCAACCTCGGCGACGAGTTCGACGAGGACAGCGAGGAGATCGACGTCTTCATCGACTCGCAGAACGCGCTCGAGGCTGACCTCGACGCTGACGAGGTTGGCGAACTGTACGCCGACACGCTCGAGTTCGGCTACATGGACCTCCAGACTGAGTTCGGCGTGGTTGACACGCTGTGGAACCTCGGCGTTGGGCCGCTCGGCCTGTGGTAACGATGGCGGTGAGTAATGAGGGCGACCGACTCTGGGGTGCGATCAAGTGGCTGCTGCCGCTGATCGGGATCGCCGTGCTGCTGGCGGTGATGCCGCCGCTTGGTGCGGCCGCCGCGGTCGCGTACGTCCTAGTCTACGTGCTGAAGTACGTCGGTGTCGGTGACGCTCGCGGGCAAGCCCTGTTCCGATTGCTCGCAGTCGTCTACGCCGTCACACTGTGGCCGTTCGTACTCGCAATCGGTCTGCTGGCCGGCGGCCTGTACATGGTGCTCGACGTGCTGTCCCGGCTTATCTGGGGCTCGGGCGTCGATGCAAGCCAGCTTCGGGGCGTTGCCGGCTGGCTAACCCGGATCATGCGCTGGCCGATCGACCAACTGCGGTACATCCTTCTCGGCGAACCCGACCGGTTCCCGGCGACGCCGTAGGACACTCGCAACTCGACGTTCTTTCGCGCACCCACGTTGGCGTACCGCGGATCGTTCCCGCGGGTGGGCCTGCCCGGTCGCCATACCGGGCATCCGGAAGCACCGCGCGGGCTCGCTTTCCTCGAGCCCGTCGCATTGCCACCCGCCACGCCCACACCCTTCCGTTTTCAGTACAAGCATGCATCCAAAACTCAAACAGCTACTCGGCGCTGTCTTCGGGGCCGTACTCGGGGCAGCAGCCGGGTACAACGCACTAGTATTCACACCAGAGACGTTCGGCATCTCCCCAATAGCGAGTTACGTTATCGGTTCAATGGCAGCCACGGCGGCTGTATTCGGATGGTTCGTTGCCGCTGGGGATGAGTTAGACATTGCGGCTGTCGACATAGAGGGGAAGATTACCCGCTCTGGCGGCTTCGAAGACGATAGTGCCGACGATATCGTTGCGGGAATCGAACTCGCCGATGAACAAGATGCTGAAGGCCTACTCGTCCGAATTAACTCGCCGGGTGGGCCCGTCGGCCCGAGCGAAGATATTCGCCGAGCGATCGACGAGTTTGACGGCCCGACGGTCGCTGTCGCCGAAGACACGTGTGCAAGCGGTGGCTACCTCATTGCGACCGCGTGTGACCACATCGTGGCTCGCGAACACAGTCTCGTCGGCAGTATCGGCGTGATCGGTTCGCGACCGAACGCGAGCGAACTGGCCGACGACCTCGGCGTCGACTATCAACGGCTTACAGCGGGCGAGTACAAAGACGCAGGTCACCCGCTGAAAGACCCCGACAACTCCGATTGGTCCTACCTCCAGGGTTTGATCGACAACTTCTACGAGACGTTCTGCCGCCGGGTTGCGGAAGCTCGAGCGGTTCCGCTTGAGGACGTAAAAGCGACCGAGGCGCGGGTCTTTACCGGTG
Source organism: Halobiforma nitratireducens JCM 10879 (assembly GCF_000337895.1). GTDB lineage: Archaea > Halobacteriota > Halobacteria > Halobacteriales > Natrialbaceae > Natronobacterium > Natronobacterium nitratireducens. The sequence continues at coordinate 10,916 of NZ_AOMA01000019.1, read as the reverse complement.
CCGAAGCGCAGGATCTCGGGTTCGTCGACGACCTCGGGACCGAGTCGGACGCACGTGCCTGGTTGGCTGACCAACTCACTCGCGAGGAAGACGATCTCGAGGTCAGCGAATACGAGACGCCGACCGAAATCGGCGACCTCCTGTCGCCGACGATGGCCGCACAGAAACTCGCCTACGCGTTTGGGGCTGGCATTGCGTCCCGCTTCTCGGCCGACCAATCGATATCGATCGAATACCGACGCAAGTAGCTTTCAACACACCGATCATGACCTCAGAAACAACACCTGACCCTTCGAGACGACAGTATAGCCGCCGTGACGCCCTGAGATACGGGGCAATCGCGGTCGGCACCGTCACTGGCGGCGCATCGTTTGCAACCGGCACGGCAGTCGCCGACGACAACCCACAAGGCGTCCTTGCGGACGGCTTCGACGGCGATCGTGACCGGATCGCCTTCCTGCGAGGGTTCACCAACACCTACAGCGGGGGCTATGGCGCACCGGACGCGCTCGAGTCGCTTGTCGACGACGCCCGCAACGAGTTCAACGCCAATACCGAGTTGTGGATCGACTACGGCAACTGGCTGATCGACACACACGAAGAGGTTGTCCCACTCGGCAGCGGCACGGTCGCCGTCGAGTTCGACCTCACGCGGGGCCGCTGGCCGTTGCGGAATCCGGACCCGATTGCGACCACGATCGATGCCGAATACGACGACGAGAGTGACGAGTTCACCGCCCTCGAGTGGCGAGTCGACAAGCCCGACGACCCGGACTTCGAGGTCCGACTCGAGAATCGGGCCGCCGAGAACGCCGCCGACGAGCTGCAATCGTATCGCCGTGACTTCATCGCCGAGGACGACGAAGACCATGCAGTACCGGACAGCGAGTATCTGAGCGCGCTGGCCGGCGAATACGCTGCCGGGATCATGCTCGGCAATGAGACAAGAAGCGTACTCGAAGTCCTGCTCGGGGAGGTGGACCTATGAGTGACCAAAACCCGTGGGCCGGCACCATCGAGTGGCTGAAAACGCTACTCGCCAACGCCTTCGGCCGCGGCACGCCGATGGAGGGGATGGAGGCGTCGGCGATCCTCTTTGCCGTCACCTTCGCGTCGAATTTCGTCGGCCAGGTCTGGACCATCGTGTTCGACGTGCTGTTTGCGATCCTGTTCGTGTACAACCTCATTCGGTACACGATCGCCCGCTGGGGCTCGAGGTGACCGGCCATGTTCCTGTGGCTAACACTGGCAATCGTCCTTGCGGTGACCATCGCGTACGCCCGCTGGGGAGCGATCCCGACGCCAGTCCCGAAAACGGTTCTCGACGTTCTCCCGACGCCCGGCTCGAGCCCCGGACTGTGGCTGTGGCGGACGTTCCTGCTTGCCGTGTTGGTCGTCGCGTTTTGGACAACGTTTGCGATCAACCCGACCGGGTTCGTCGCCTACGCACTTGCGGGCATCCTCGTGTGGGCCGTTCTCGACGACATTCGACAGGCAATGAGCGATATCTGGCACGGCCGAATCTGGTGGGTTGACCCATGACTCGAGACAGACTCCTCGCGTGCGTGCTGGCCGTCCTCATGGCGAGTTCCCTCGTCGCCGGGCTTGGCCCGATCGGCGTGGCGGCCGACGACACGGTGGCGATCGACGACGACCACGGGCTCACGTCCGAGTCGGCGATCGACGAGTTCAACGAAACCGGCGTCGCCGAGACGACCGAGACCTACCCCGACGTGACCATGACCGTCGCTGAAGACAGCGAGAGCGTCGGACTCGAGGGCATCCAGTACACGGACTTCGATTCGGTGTTCCTCCAGGTCGACTACGACGAGTCGATCGACCGGACGCTGCGGGTCTACATCCCCGAGGCATACTGGCACCCGCATCCGGACGAACTCGAGGCTGTCGACGCCGACGTGACCGCGTCGCTCGAGCCGACCGGTGACGGCTACACCGCGGTGACGATGCACGTTGAAGACGAGACGACGGCCACGTTCGAAGTGAAGAAACAGGCGTCGCTGGTGTTCAACGCCCGCGAAACCACGACGTCGTGGCTCGAGAACGAGACGGGGATGGACCTCCCGCGACTCGACGGCTCGAGCGACCAATGGGAGTACGTGCCGACAGCGGAACTGACAGACAACGATTCGACCGTCGGCATCGACACTGAAGGCGAGGATGTCACACTCCAGTACGACGCCGCGAACACGGCCGATCCGAACGAACAGGCGTGGCGGACACTGCCGGCGTGTACCAGTTCGGCCGGTGACTCCGCGCCGGTCTGTCACTTCGACCGGGCGGACGACCCCGACCACGTCTACATCCTCGCACAGACTGACGACCCGCCGGACGTCCGGTATCACTACGACGCCGGCTTCACGGCGGATATCCGCAGTTCGGTCGGCGAACTCGGGGACATCGTGGATGCAGTACTCGAGGACGCACGCAGCTTCATCGACGGGGTGTTCGACTAAGATGCAACTCCCAAACACGAGCAAAGGCGTACTGATCGCCCTCGCGGCGCTTGCGGTCGTGATAATCTGGCTGTACGCGACGACGCTGTTGACCGTCGCCCTCGGGGCGGTCGTCGTCGCGGCGATCGCCTTCACGATCTACGTCGTGGGGGTGCGGTTCGTGCGGTTCGTTCGCGACAAACCGATTCTTGGAGGTGGATCATGAGCGCACTACTGACTCTGCTGGCGGTTGTGGTACTGGCGTTGATCGTTGCCTACTGGTTCCCCGATCTGACTCGGCGGTGGCTCGCAAACATCATGGTCGCGAAACGGATCGTGTTCGCGGCCGTCGGGCTCATCGTTGCGTTTGTGCTGTTGGGAACCGGCGTCTGGTATCTCGTGCTTATCGGGGCGCTTGCGCTAGCGATCTCCGTCTGGCGCGGGTACTTCCAGTTCTACCGCGGCGAGGAGGTGACATAGATGCACGCCGACCTCGAGAAGCTCCAGCGGGACGCGTACAATGCCTTCCGTGATAACTCGACGCCGCCGGAGATTCGCGTCGCACTCGACGAGCTGTACCGCGAGGCCGACGAGCACGCCCGGACCGTCCTCTCCGACGAGGGCTTTCTCGACTTCCTCGCGGCGTATATCAGCCGCGAACACACCAAGCTCCAGGCCGAGCGCGACGGGAAACCTGAACACTACCCCTACGAGGAGACGCGAACGCGACCGCTGTGTACGTGTTCGGATCGCTACTGCGAACTCAAGGAGGGCCGCGTTGCACGACAGATTCGGGAGGCCGACGACCCGCTCGAGGCGCTGCGACGGTTCGATCATGACCACAACGGCGAGCCGTTGGTCTTGCACGACGCAAAAGAGGAGTACGCCCGCCGCTACGGCGAAATCGAACAGACCTATCGCCGGATCATGATCTGTGGCGACCACGATATCCATCCCGACGAGTTGGACGACCTCGAGCCACCGATCGACACAGAGGCCACCGACGCTGACGACGCGACGGCGGCTCCGGCAGACGACTAACCGACGGTTTTGATACCATGAGCACGGATAACCGACAGACTGTCGTCGACTACGCGACGAGCGACCAGCAGAAACGCGACTACTGGGACCGCGAGTCGGAACTCGAGGAGTTGATCGAACGCTGTTCGCGGGCGACCGCTCGCGGGAAGCCGAAACACTACGGCTACGCTGCGACAACGCTTGCGGAGGATATCATTCCGTTGCTCGAGGACCACACGGGCGTGGACCCGATTCACCGATACAGCAGTCACCTGTCAGACCACGAGGACTGGCACTACACCGACCTCGTGGAGTTTTACGACCGCCACGAGACGATTGCGGCGTGTTTCGGCGACGCCTACGCCGACCTGCCACCCCACACGATCGATCGGGCCGAAGGCGTGGTCGAACGGACGCTCCGATCCATCACGGCGATCGCCGAACACGAGGATATCGTGATGGACTCCTACCAGGGGCGAGCCGACGGCACTGGCTTCGAGGTCAAACTCGGCGAGCATCTACAGGACGGCCGGATGGATCTTGGCGATCCGGTCGAACTCGTCACGGACGAACAGGTCGACGCCGTGAAGTGGCTCGTCTGTGGCGGCACCGGGATGGGGAAATCGACCGGCACCGAACGGTTCGCCGAAGACTACCTCGCGGCGAGCCACGCCGAGGGCCGCGACTACAAGATTCTCGACATCCTCGGGATGCGGCAAGGCGAGAACTGGCTCGTCGACCTCCCGCAGCAACAGGACGACCTCCGGCGGATTCGTGAAGAGCAGGGGCTCGAGCCGTCCTTTGCCGAAGCCGACGACCGCGAGCCGCCACAGGTCGAGATTCTGCATCCCATGACGCGCGGCTTCTGCGAGAAGTCGCTGCCGTTCGACCCCGACGACGAGCAGTTCCGCGTGCGGCCGTTCACCGTGCCAGCAAGCGAGTTCCGCAAGCCGGTGATGGTCTCGCTTATCATGTCGCGGCTGTCGGAATCGGAGGAAGCGACCATTCGGGAGGTCTACGACGAGGTCGACGAGGCCAAAGACGACTGGTCGCTGAAGGATATCGCCGAGGCGATCCTCGAGCGCGACGAGCTGTCGGACAAACACAAGTCGAAGGCCGTCGGCGTCCTCCGGTCGCTCCAGAACGAGGGCTTCATCCGCACCCACGCCGACGAGCACACGCTCGACTGGCACGACGTGATGCAGTCGACGGAGACGTACACGATCTTCTCGCAGGCGCTCTGTGACCGCGACTTGTCGGCGTTGATGACGTTCGCGTACGTGCTCGACCGTTGTTTCCGACACCGCGAGGGATCGAACTACAACTCCGAGGCCGTCCTGGTAATGCGAGAGTTGTGGGAAGTCGTCCCGCACAAGCGTCGCCGGTCGTTCGACGCTCGGGAGGCCGCGGTCCAAGAAGCGATCGGCCAGATCGCCATGAAGGTGATGCGCCAGAACCGCCACGCCGGCATTCACATCGTCGCCGACACGCAAGAGCCGTCGGACCTCCTGAAAAGCGTCCGCGAGTTGTTCAACCACTACGTCGTCTACTCAGCGAACCGGGACACGATCGACGATATCTTCGAGTGGACCCAGAACAACCGCACGCGGTCGTTCTGGTCGACGATGACCGCTCAAGCGGGACAGGCCGGCATCGTCGGGCAGGCAAAGCCAGCACTCGAGAACCGCGATATCGAGTTCGTCTCGCCGGTCGAAGTCACACCGCCGTCGCATCACCACTTCGACGTGAAAACCGACGGCACCGGCTGGCACGCCCGTGCAAAGTACTTCACACCGACCGAAACGTGTTCAGAGTGTGGCCACGATGTCCTCGAGCGGTCGGCTGACGGATACATGGTCACCTGCTCCGAGTGCGGTCACGAGGAACTCGACGCCTCTGGCGGCCGCACCGAAACGCTTCGGCGACCGGCCGACGTCGACGGCGTGACGTGGGACGACTCGGTGCCGTCGGACCTGGAGGTCCCGACGCTCGGGGACAAGCTCGAGGTCGACGAGGACAGTGGCCCCGATCCCGAGGCCTTCCCGGTCAAAGCCTTCGCAGAGTACTGTCTTACGCGTAAGAGCGGGACGAATACGGTCAAGCAAGAGGTGTACGAGGCATTCAATGCCTTTGCACAAGACTACGGCCATGATCCGTGGGACTTCGACGACCAGTCGGTTTCTATCCGGTTTGGCAAGAAGCTCAAGAAGCGCATGGACGGGCCGGTCGAAAGTGCACCCAACGGAGACGGGGATATGGTGTTCTATGACATCGCATTGACTGACGAAGGCGAGTACTATCTCGACGGGTTTGACGGACTATCCGATGCGGGCAAACCCATAGCCGGTAGTCAGTGAGTTCAGCAAGTCATTCAGCAAGCTAATCGCAACCCGTCAGCGGGTTCAGCAAATTCAGCAAGGCCAGAGTGAGTCCTACTGACTACTGAGTATAGTACGCGCGCGTACTGCGTCCGACGCAAACAAATCCAAACACATGACAGACATTCTTTGCACACACTGTCCGCCTCGAGTCGCCGACAGGGTGAAAATCTCCGCGAGAGGGTTCGCCGGCCGCGACTGGCCGCCGCCTCCTCTTTTTCGATCCCGATTATAGCGAGCCTATAGCGACACTATACGACCGACTGTTTTCGACGACATGCACACCGACACACCCGAGATCGAACTCGAGGGCTCGGTCACGGCAAACGGCGACGCCGCACAGGTCTACTTTCCGAAAGAGTTCACGCAGCAACTCGCGTTCCCGCTCGAGCCGGGCGGCGAGTTCTGTGCGTACCTCAAGCCCGGAGAGGCGATCGTGTTGCTCCCGGCGTCGGCGAGCTGTGACTTCCCGCTCGAGGTAACGATCCGCGACCCCGAGTCGTACCAACTCACAATCGACCCAGATCCGAATCCTGCATCCGAATCCATGATCCACGACAGCGAGAATCCCGATTCGAACCGCTCTGACCCTGGGGGTGACGCCGATAGATGACCGCCGCACAAGCCTCCACGCAGGGCAAACAGCGGTTCGCCTCCGACACCCAGATCGATATCGAAGACGTCGCCGATCCCCACACACTCGAGGACGACACTCGAGAACCGATCGGCACAAAGATCAAACGCCACTGGAAGTTCCTCGCGATTGCCGTCCCGATCGGCGTCGCGGCAATCGCCATTCTCATCGGCTACACGTGGCATCTCGTCCCGACGATTCTCGGCAACCGCTACGTACAACTCGCGGGGGCCGTCGCGGCGATTGCCGGCGGTTCCGCCTACGCCGGGGCACAGTGGCGACTCGGCTGGATTCGACGGCAGGACGAACTCGTGCTCCGGACGCCGAATGGCCCGGTCCGGTTCGAAGGCCGGGTCAAACAGACCGCCGCCGGCAGCCTCGTGTTCATGCCGATCAAGGGCTACCGGTGGTGCAACACGACGCCGGTCTACTACACGATCGAGGAGTTCGGCCGCGAACTCAACGAATCGTGGCCGAAGCAAGGCTACGATCCCGACGATCCGGCCGAAATCGAACTCCACCCCAAGGTGTCGTCGGCTCGAGACACCGACCTCGGAACCGTCATCGAACAGTCGACCGGCGACCCGCCGGTCAAAGTCGATCGGTTCGCGCGGGAGACGGTTCTCTACGCGACCGAACCCGAGTACATTGAGGAAGACGTCGCCGAGGACCTGCGACGCGAACTCATTCGTATCCGCGAGGAACGCGACGAACTCGACGAACGGTTAGACGACGCCAAGCGCCGCCTCGAGCAGGCCAAAGCAATCGGCGCAATGTCGCCCGAGGAGTTCCTCGAGAGCCACCAGGAGTTTGCCATGGAATTGATCGCCGTCGCCCGTGGCCGGTCGCGGCCGTCTTCGGGCGACGAGGAGACCGACCCGGCACGCGACCTTGGCACGAGTACCGGCTCGAGTTACGATTTCTCCGGCGTTGAGGAAGAACTCACCAGCGATGACTAGGACACACTACACGCACGCGACCCGAATCGCCGTCGTCGCGATGCTCGTCGTGTCGCTGTTCGCAGCAGCGGGCGCGGGCGTCGCGACGGCCGAGACCGACACCACGATCGACGGGGCGGACCTCGTGGTCGAACAACCCAGCTACGTCGACGACGACGTTGAACACCGCTCCGACGGCGGGACGCCCGTCTACATCGTCGACGGCGAGGAACACGCCCTCTACCCACAGAACTTCGACAGTGCGAACGTGACTGGCTTCGGGATCGACAGCGGCGCGGGCTCGCTTGCCGCCGACGACGACCTCGAGCGGTACGTGCTCGACCCCGAAGGCGAGACCGGCTCGTTCGAACTGTACTGGACTGTCGACCGCGAGGAGACGGTTGCAGACGGCAACGAGACGACCACGGAGACCGAGACGACCCGGTACGAGGCCGTCGTCCGCGTCGACGACCAGGCGACCGTCGTGGTCTCCACGCCCGCCGAACAGCAGCAACTCGAGGAGGACGCCCAAGAGTGGCGCGACTGGAACGCAACCGTCACCGAGGTCCGCGAGGCAGGCGTCCTCGGGCACGCGGTCTTCGGTGCGCCGGCCTCCAACGAGGAGGTCATGCAGACGATGGTCAACCGGTATCTAACCCTCGAGTCCCCGCTCCACTTGCTCGACGGTGGGCTGACTGCCATGGCGATTCTCGGCTTTACGACACTCGGCGGGATTGCGTTCATCCTCTTCCTCAAGTTCCCCGACGCGATCATCATCCGACGGATCTACAAAGAACTCCACAAGCGCCGCCAGCGCGAGGAAGCCGAGGGCGACCTCGCGGCCCGGCAGGAAGCCGAGGACCTCCAGAACCGCCTCGAGAAGTTCGCCAACATGGATCATCAGGATATCCCGCCGATTACGGATCATTTCGCGCGGGGAATCCGCAACGACGTCGGCGCGGAGACGCCGGCCGAGTTCTTCAACCTCTTGCTGCATACGATCCCGCCGGCACGGCTCAAGGAGAGTCGCGTGCGGGCGATGGGTCAGTCGGGCTACGTCGCACAGGTCGAGACCGACGCCGACGGTGACGTGGCGACCGACGGTGGCGAGCCGGCGATCGTCGACGCGACGCTTGTCGAAGCCGACGCCGTCCTCGAGCCCGACGAGTCCGTTCGCGACCGCGACGACCTGCGAGAGATTACCGACCCGTCGGAGACGCTGTTGGCGGCGATCGATCTGACCGACGACGCACTCCTCGAGTTCCCTCTCGAGAATCCGGCTGAAGCGCCGTTCGATCTTGATGCGTTCGACGAGCCGCCCGCGGAGTTGTCGCTGCCGGATCTTGTCGACGAGTTCGGCTTTGACGAACTGACCGTCGCCGAGGACGAACTCGAGCACGCCGGCCGGATGCTCGTCGAACTGCTGACGGTCGTCCGCAACCACCGGCTGACCGACGACGAAGGCCGGATCAAGCCCGTCCGCTACGAACTCGAGAACCTGTTCCAGTTCATGCAGTTCGCCGACGACGTGGCCGACGTGCCGCTGGCGAACGAGTACCGCCAGATGTTCGAACGCGCACTCGAGGAGTACGACCGCGACGACGAACTCGAGACGTTCCTCGAGACCCACCGCCAGCACACGGAGGGGTCGTAATGCTCGAGGTTGCACTGACCGCCTCCGGCGTCGAAGTTCCCGACCGGACCGCCGGCCAACTACTCGGGACGTTCGTGCTGTTGGTCGTCGCCGCCGTTGCCCTCGTGGTGCTCTACCGGAAGAACCGATTCGCCGGGCTCGAGGGGCGGGCTCGAGAGCACAAGGAAGCGTTGCTCGAGTCGCTGCGGACCCAGACACCCGCGACGGTCCGGGTGCCGGCCCGTGCCGACGTGGCCGACTACCGCGAAGAGGTCGCGACCGCCCTCGAGCGGGCACAGGCCCGTGCTCGCGGTGACGCCGATCCCGATCCGGACTACACGACGCTGCGAGAGGCGACGGGCTCGGTACTCGCGGCGCTGGCCGACGCCACGGCCGACTCGCGGGTCCGACGGCTGTTCCCCGACCGACTGACCGCCGTGCTGGCCGCCCTCGCGGTCACGATCGTCACCTTTGGCGCACCTGCGGTGTCGACCGACGGCGTCGTGACCGTCCTCGAGTCGGGCGACCTCTCGGTCGGCGGCGGGATCGGGGCGCTCGGCGACGCGACGATTGCGCTGACCGACTACGGACTCGAGGCGCTGTCGGCGTTCCCGTTCGCCGGCCGTGTCGCCGAACTCGCGCTGGCCGTCGGCGTGCTCGTCGGCAGCGTCCTCTACGAGTTCTGGTTCCTGTCGGCGGCGCTTGCGGCCCTCGGGTGGGCGTTCCTCTATCGCCTTGGCGAGCACGTCGGCGAGGATCGCCACGAGCGGCTGTACGGCCGTCGAGAGCTATCTCTTGCCGTCGCGAAACCCATCGCCGCCGTCTACCTCGCAGGCGTCGTGCCGACCGCGCTGGGGACCGCTGCCGGAGCCGAGACTGTCGGCGCGGTGACCGGGCTCGCGTTCGCGGCGCTGTTGTCGGTGTACTACCTCGCTGCGGCCGGGATTAGCGCCGCCTCGAGAGTTGCGGAACACACGAACGCTACCCTGCCGATCCGGTACGACGAGTACACGATCGGGCCGCTGTCAGTGTCGATCCCGCGACTCGAGCGGTCCCGCACGGAGTCGCTGGGGTTCGACGACCCGGAGAGTGCCGCCGTGTGGAGTGAGGTCGACGGCGAGGGTGACGATGAGGGCGCACCCGATCTGGTACTCGACTCAACGACGCTTGCTATCAACGAGGCGTTCGACGTAGCGTACGATCCGTTCGAAGCCGCGACGGCGCTCGAGGACCGACTCGACGCGACGGACGAACCGTGGCGCGGGCCGCCGACCGACTGGGGGCTTGCGGCGTATCTCGTCTGTCGCCGGGCGTTCGCCGCGACGGCGGCCGTACTGGCCCCGTTGCCGCTGGTGTATCTCGGCAGCGGTGTCTCGAGCGGCGCGTACCTCTCGGTCGCGTCCTCGCTCGTCTCGGGCCACGTCGTCGGCCTGCTCGTGCCCGTCGCGTTGCTGGCCGGGATCGGCTATCTGGCCTACCTCGCGCGGGACTCCTATGACGACGTGCGTGATGCGGTGACCGAGGCGTTGACGCGTCAGTCGGTCCGCATGGCGATGTTCCAGCGCGGGCTGACCGTCGGCGCGGGGTTGCTTTCAGGGACCGTCCTGTGGGCGTTCTCGCAGTCGTATCTCGTGACGCCGATCGGCGCGGTCGTCCTCGGTGGGCTCGTCTACCACGGCTACGCAGCGGCCGACCGGGCGACCTACCGACTCGACGTGTTCGGTCGGGACGGTCCGGCCCGCCAGAGCGTGTTGATCCAGGCCTACGCACTCGAGGACGCCGACGGTACCGAACACCTCGTCACGCAGGTCGGCAGCGATTACCGACTGTCCCGTGACAGCGCCACCGAGTTGGTCGCCG
>NZ_AOMA01000018.1 GCF_000337895.1 Halobiforma nitratireducens JCM 10879 | reverse complement strand
GTCGTGACGAGCCGTGCCAGCGTCTCGAGGTCGTACTGGCCCGGCGCAGTTGCCTTTTCGGGATCGACAGGTGCGTAGCCGATTCTGGAGCCGTAGACGGGCGCGACTGCGCGGGTGTGGCTGCCGGCCTCGCCCATCGCCATGGTCGCGACGGGCTTCCCCTCGGCGGTCAGTCGACGAGTCGCGGACAGCACGGCCAGCGCGTCGGCCCGATCGTGTGCGGTGACGGCGAGTTTCCCCACGTCCGCCCGTTCACAGGCGTCGGTGAGCGTCTCGATCATCGCGGACTCCTGTGGGGTCCCGCCGAAATCGTGAGCGGAGGCGACGACGGCCACGTTCGGTTCGCGATCCCGTACCGTCTCGAGGAGGGCGTCGGCGTCGCCGCCCCGCATCGCTGCGAGTTCCACGTCGATCGCTTCGACGGCTTCGAAGCGGCTCGCTTCGGCGAGAGTCTCGAGACGCCCGTCGTCCGCTGTGTCGCCGCCTTCCCACTCGGCACGGTTCGTCGCGAGGATCGGCAGGTCGCCGTCGTAGCGTTCGAGCGCCGCGAGCGGAGCCTCGGCGAGATCCATCCGGAACTCGATGGCGTCGGCGTGCTCACGGGCAGCGGGTTCTTCGGCGAGGTTGGCCGTCGAAGCGGCCAGCACGAACGAGTCGAAGTCCATACTACCGAGGTAGGCGACCGGGAGAAAAACGGTGTCGCTCCGGCAACAGTCGCGAGCCGTTCAGGCCAGACCGAGCGTCTCCTCGGCCTCGAGGAGTTCGTGGTAGCGGTTCCGAATCGTGACTTCGGAGATGTCGGCGACGTCGGAGACGGCAGCCTGCGTGGTCTTCTCGTTGGTCAGGAGTGCGGCGGCGTAGACGGCGGCGGCCGCGAGACCGACCGGCGACTTGCCCGAGTGGACGCCTTTCTCCTTGGCGTTCTGCAGAAGCGCGCGAGCGCGGTGTTCGGCCTCGTCCGAGAGGTCGAGCCCCGAGGCGAAACGTGGGACGTAGCTTTCGGGGTCGGCAGGCTGGACCTCGAGGCCCAGTTCGCGGACGACGTAGCGGTACGTACGAGCGATCTCGTTTTTCTCGACGCGGGAGACGTCGGCGATCTCGTCGAGACTACGGGGGACGCCGGCCTGTCGGGCGGCGGCGTAGACACAGGAGGTGGAGACACCTTCGATCGAGCGGCCGGGGAGCAGATCCTCGTCGAGCGCGCGGCGATAGATGACGGAGGCGGTTTCGCGGACGTTGTTGGGGAGTCCGAGCGCGGAGGCCATGCGGTCGATCTCGCCCAGCGCCTGCTTCAGGTTGCGCTCTTTCGAGTCGCGGGTACGGAACCGCTCGTTCCACTTGCGCAGGCGTTGCATCTTCTCGCGCTGGCGCGAACCAAGCGAGTTCCCGTAGGCGTCCTTGTTTCGCCAGTCGATGTTCGTCGACAGCCCCTTGTCGTGCATCGTGTTCGTCGTCGGCGCGCCGACGCGGGACTTCTCGTTTTTCTCGGCGGCGTCGAACGCACGCCACTCTGGGCCGCGGTCGACGGAGTCTTCCTCGACGACGAGGCCACAGTCTTCACAGACTGTTTCGCCGTGTTCGTCGTCGACGACGAGGTTGCCTGCACACTCCGGGCAGACGAGGTCGGTATCTTCGCTTTCGGTTTCGGTCGTTTCGTCGGTCGTTTCTCGTTCGTTACGCCGTACTCTCGTGTTCGATTGTGTGTTGGTCATACGATGGCGGGTGCTGTCCGGACGAACGATCGCAAAAGCCCGGACGGATTCGTTACCTACTCCGTTCAGAGACTCGAGGTATAATGCTTTCGGAATCGCGGTCCGACAACACTCGAAAGGCGGTAATTCGTTCGTTCTGGCATGATCTATCAGAACATTCATTTGGGAGGAAGTGACGGCCGGAAAACGGAGGCCCCAAATCGGTTCCAGGCTGAACGACCGGTATGCGGATCGCAGTCGGGAGCACGAACCCGGTGAAAGTCGAGGCAGTCGAGCGGACCCTCGAGCGGTTCGAACCGAACGTCACCTCGGTCGGAGTCGACTCCGGCGTGTCGGAACAGCCGCGATCGATCGAGGAGACGGTAACGGGTGCGGAGAACCGCGCCCGACGGGCGCTTTCGACGACTGATGCCGACTACGGTGTCGGGCTCGAAGGCGGTGTCGCACGGATCGACGGTGTCCCCGGCCTCTCGCTCGTCATGTGGGCCGCCGCCACGGATGGTCGCCGGCTCGAGCGTGGCTCGGGACCGACGCTACGGCTTCCAGCCGAGGTCGCGGATCGACTCGATAGCGGCGCGGAACTGGGGCCGGTAATGGACGATCTTCTGGATGCCGACGGCATCGCCGAGTCGGAAGGAGCAGCTGGAGCACTCACCGGGGGGTTGACGGACCGAACACAGGCGCTGGGCGAGGCCGTCGCGTGCGCGTTCGGCCCACTCCGGTCGGCGTACTATCGCGACCGAAGCGATGTCTGCTGGGATTGAACACCGACATACCGTCGCCCGGTCGCCAACGGGGCCAACGAAACGAGAGCTTGATCGACGAAACGATCTGCCGTCCTGACAGTCGGATAATCGTGATCGTTAACCGGCCGTACCAACACGAGCTTTCGCCGGCAGTATTCAGCCCTTACTTTGTCCGAAAATTGCAAGAGGGCGTCGGGTTAACCTCGTGTACCAAACCCCCTAAGGGCGTTCCTGTCGTCCGGACGAGTATGAGCAGTGCCAGTGCAAGTGCAGCCGCCCCCGACCTCACGAGCAAACAACAGCGCATCCTCCAGTACCTCCGAGAGAACGCCGCGACGAAGACCTACTTCAAGTCCCGACTCATCGGCCAGGAACTCGGTATGACGGCCAAAGAGGTCGGGTCGAACATAACGGCCCTCCAGGAGGGCGACTACGACGTCGAGATCGAGAAGTGGGGCTACTCCTCGAGTACGACCTGGAAAGTGAACCTTTAGGCTGGGTCGTTCGCGTTCCCGCTTCCGTGCACGTCCGCGTTCGTGGTCTACCACTGGAGACACCCGCTTTAGGACACCTCGAGTTCGAGTCGCGCTCCTCCAGACCGACTCGAATCCCCCAGCCGCCGGCTCCGAAGCGACTATCCTCCCTCCGACCGACGACGTGAGTAGTCGACGATGACCGACCCGATTCTGTTCGACATGGACGGTATCATCCTGGACGGTCGCCGAACGGCTCCGGCAGTGTACGCCAACGCGGCCGATGCCGCGATCGCCGAGTTGGGTCTCGAGCCGGACACCGACCTCACGTCGGCCCAGCAAGAGACGTTCCGACACGGCGGCCCGGATGCCATCATCGACTGCTGTGAGGAACTGGGGATCGATCCCGACCGATTCTGGAAACTGAAAGAACAGTACGCCTCTCGTGGCACTCACGAACGGCTCCGCACGGGGGAGCGGGGAACGTACCCGGATATCGACGTGATCCGGGACCTGTCAGACCGACTGACGATCGGCCTGGTGAGCAACAACCGCCACCAGACGGCCGCGTTCGTGGCCGACTACTACGACTTCTCGTTCGACATCGTCAGAGGACGCGACCCGACGCTCGAGGGATATCGCCGTCGGAAACCCGAGCCCTACTACATCGAGGACGCCCTCTCGAAACTGGAAACGGAACACGCAGCCGAGACCGTGATCGGGGACGGTGGTGGTTCGACCGGCCTCTACGTCGGTGATTCCCCGAAAGACGTCGTCGCCGGGACGGCCGCCGGCCTCGAGACGGCGTTCGTTCGACGCCCTCACAACGACGCTCTCGAGCGACCGCCGGACGCGACCTACGAGCTCGAGTCGCTATCGGGGCTGTTCGACATCGTAGACTGCGAAGGCTAGCCGATCGTCCGGTATCGGATTCGACGGGTCGTAGGGTGGCCCTACTCGTCGGTCGAATCGGGTCCGCCATCTCTCGTCATGCGTTTCCGTCGTACTCGAGTAGTCCGTCCGCGTTTCCGGCCAGTGTCGTCGCTCGCTCGTCGAACGAATCCGCATAGCGGACGACCAGCAGGAGGACGGTTTCCGGTCGCTCGACCGCGTAGCCGTCCTCCCGGGAGAGGAGGCCGGCTTCCTCGAGCTCGCCGGCGTACTTGCTGACGGTCGGCGAGGAGACCTCGAGGGCGTCCGCGAGGTCACCGGCCGAGGCGTCGGGATCGGTCAGTAGTTCGATCAGCATGCCGCGGGGCGTCTCCCGGCGGAGATAGCCGAGCGCACGCTTTTCGAACTCGTCGAACCGTCCGGCGGGAACGAATCGCTTGTAATCGCCGTCGCTGTAGCGCTCGATGGTACCGTTTTCCTCGAGTCGGCGCAGGTGGTGCTGGGTTTCCCCCGTGCCAAGTTGCAGGTCGTCCCGAACCTTCGAGAAGTGCGCACCAGGGGTCGTCGAGAGGTAGCCGGTGATCGCGTCGCGGGCGTCGCTGTCGCCCGCCTCGTCGTCGGCAGCACCCTTCCCAGCGGCGCTGGCGCTGGTAGCCCCAGCAATCGACGCGCTGGCACCGAGGGCGGCAAACCGGCGGAGGGTCGCTCGCTTCTCGTCGTCGACCCCGTCGGGCGATGTCATGTCGGTCTACCGTCCAAATGGGGTTCCCGGGTAAAACAGGTTTCGCTCCCCTTCGTTCATCGAAAGCTGACCGTCACGAGAAGCGACCAGAGGCGTCGCCGGCTTCACGGCCAGTGCTGTCGCTCTCGGGCGTCGAAAATTGAAAAGCAGGCCTCGGCGGCCGTCCTCCAATCCGGTCTTCAGTCGTTTTGCGTCTCTTCCGGTGCCGGGTCGGCCTCCTGGAACTCCTGGTCCATCTCTTCGATCACTTCTTCCGGATCGGAGATTTTCGCAGGATCTTCGCCTTCCTTGATCGCCTGGGCTTCCTGTTCCATCGCTTCGACATCCATCTCGGCTTCCTGGTCGATCTCGCCGATGATCTCCGCGATGTCGTCCAGGCCGATCAGCTCGCGCGTCTCGTCGTCGAACTCGAGGCTCTCGAGCTGGTCGCCGTCCTCTTTGATGTCGCTGCCGGTGAGATGCTTGCCGTACCGACCGACCATCGACGTGAGTTCCTGGGGCATGACGAACGTCGTGGATTCGCTCTGGCCGATCTGCTCGAGCGTCTCCATCCCCTTGTCGATGACCGCGCGTTCACCCATCGACTCGGCGGAGCGAGCGCGCAGGACGGTCGAGATGGCGTCACCCTGGGCCTCGAGAATCTGGCTCTGCTTCTCACCTTGGGCGCGGATGATCTCACTCTGCTTGTCACCCTCGGCCTTCTCGACGGCACTGCGGCGTTCACCCTGTGCCTCGAGAATCATGGCACGGCGTTTCCGCTCCGCGGAGGTCTGTTGCTCCATCGCGCGCTGGACGTCCTTCGAGGGGTTGACCTCGCGGACTTCGACGCTCTCGACGCGGATTCCCCACTCGTCGGTGGGCTCGTCGAGTTCCTGACGAATCTTCGCGTTGATCTCCTGGCGCTTGTTCAGCGTATCGTCCAGTTCCATGTCACCCAGCACGGCACGCAGGGTGGTCTGGGCGAGGTTGGAGACGGCCTTCTTGTAGTCGTCGACCTCGAGGAACGCCTTCTTGGCGTCCATCACCTTGATGTAGACGACGGCGTCGGCGGTCACCGGCGAGTTGTCGCGGGTGATCGCTTCCTGTCGCGGGACATCCAGCGTCTGCGTACGCATGTCGAACCGATACGTGTTCGACACGAACGGTGGGACGAAGTTGATACCGGGCTCGAGGAGTTTGCGGTACTCCCCGAAGACGGTCAGTGCGCGTTTCTCGTACGCGTCGACGATCTCGATCGCACTCAACAGCGCAGCGATCACGACCACGAGTACGAGGGCTCCGACGAACAGCAGTGCACCGCCGGCTTGCATGGGGAACAGTTCTACGACCATATTCCGCCCTTATGGCGGTGAAGGGAAAAACGTTCTCTTGTCTTTCCAACATTTGGTAACCGTTACCGGTTACTTGGCCGAGGTTCGACTTCGAGCGATCGTCGCGCGCAAGTAAGACGTACTACCCGGACTTTTCGGTCTCGCGCTCGACTTCCCCGCCGTTCTCGAGCGCGTCGCGGCCGGTCGCCTCGGACGTATCGTCCGATCGGTTCGGTTCTCGGTTCTGGTCCTGGTTTTGCACCTGGGAATCGGATTCGGCCGTTGAATCGGCGTTTTCTTCCGCGGCTTCGGCGAGCGCGCGGTCGATCTCGTCTTCGCCGATCGCACCGAGTGACTCGACGGTGAGGACGTTCCCCCCGCCGGGGTCGAGGACGATGATCTCCTCGCCCTCTTCGATCGTCCCGCTGGTGGTTCGCGCGCTGTAGTAGGGTGCGAACCCGCCCTGGTCGAGTTTCACTTCGCCGCCACGGTTCGTAATCCGATCGGTGGCGTAGCCGGTCGTGCCCGCAAGCGAGTCCGAATCGGACGTCTGGGCGGTGCCTTTGCCGCCGTAGAAGTCGAACTCGTTGTAGATGTACGCCGCGACGGCTCCGATACCGAGCGTCAACGCCGCCAGAACGAACAGATTCACCGGGCCCGGAACGACCAGGCCGATCAGCCCAGCCCCGACCAGCGCGACCCCAATGACGATGAGGTGTGCACCCGGCGAGAGGGCTTCGAGCAACATCAGTACGAGCCCCACCGACAGGAGCAAAAGTGGCACGTTCCCCAAGAGGGCCTCGAGCATATCTGGTGATAAGGGCTCTGCCCGATTAAAGGTTTACCGCGTATGCGGGGTCGGACCGCCGATCGGGCGACGGTCCCGTTACCGGTACCGGTACCGTTACCGTTACCGTTACTTGGGCGAACCGTTCGTGATCGTCGTGTGCGCCCCGATCAACGCGCCTGCGAGGTCTAACTCCTCGAGATGGGTTCCCTCGTCGATGATCGACCGCCGGATATCGCCGTTGCGAACCGTCGCCTCCGGGAAGACGACCGCGTGATCGAGGTGGGTCTCCTCGAGCGTTACCGCCTCCATAACGTGGACGTTCTCCCCGATGGTGGCGTTCTCGAGCGTCGCGGAGTCGGCGACCAGCGACTCGCCGTCTAAGTGCCAGGCGACGGCATCGAGGTAGCTCTCGGGCGTCCCGATGTCGAACCACGCGCCCTCGAAGGTGTAGGCGTAGGTCGGCTCGCGATTCTGGAGCCACTGGACGAACCAGCCGGGTTCGTCGGGGTTGTTCCCCTCTTCGAGGTAGGTCGGGAGCAACGATAGCGACCCCTGCGGGAACGCGTAGCAAGCGATCGAGACCAGCGTGCTCTTGGGATCGTCGGGTTTCTCCTGGAAGTCGACGACGCGGTCGTCTTCGAGTTCGACCAGCCCGTAGGATGTGGCCTTCTCCCGGGAACCGACATCGTAGGCGGCCAGCGTCGGGGCCGACCGCTCCTGGAAGTAGTCGAGGAAGTCGGCGACGTCGAAACTGATCAGGTTGTCGCCGGCGATGACGAGCAGGTCGTCGTCGATCCCCTCGCGGTCGATCAACTGGGCGAGCGCGCCGACGACGCCGAACTTCTCGTCTTCGTCGGTCGTCTCCTCGACCGACAGCTGGGGCTTCTCGAACCCGCTGTCCGCGAGGTGGGCCTCGAAATCCGGGGCGAACCGCTCGTTCGTGCTGACGTAAACGTCGTCGATCCGATCGTCCGCCTCGAGTTCCGCGAAGATGCGATCGACGACGGTGGAGTCGCCGATCGGGAGGAACATCTTTGGCCGATGTTTCGTGATCGGCCACATGCGGGTCGCGTATCCGCCCGCAAGAACGACGGCCTTCATAGCTTCGAGTTCGACGGACGGATGTAAGTCACTTGCCCTTTCACCGGTCGCCAGCCCTCGGCGGAGTGTCGAGTCTGACGGAGGGAGAGTCCGTCACTCGGCCGGACCGGTTCCGACAGTATAAGTGGCCCACCGCCGTTTCCGGACATATGCGCGAAGCCGATCGAACGACGAGACAGCGCCTCGCCGACGCGCTTCGGGCCGAGCCGGCGACCCCGAGCGAACTCGCCGACCAATTGGACCTGACTCCCCACGCCGTGGTCGGACACGTCGAACACGTCTCCCGCTCCGTCGAGGGGGACGACGAACAGTTGCTCGTCGCTCCCCCGACCTGCCGGGATTGTGGGTTCGACGACTTCGACGACCTCGTGAACCTCCCCTCGCGATGTCCCTCCTGCAAGAGCGAGTCGGTGGCGGAGCCGACGTTTACGATCGAGTGACCCGAAAGGCGGGACTGCTTGGCCCTGTGACCGTCACAGACGCTGGTAATCGAGGACGCTTCCGACACTAATATTTACTGGGCAGGCGTCAACCCGGTACGAACCCTCGGACGGCCGGGGCGCGACGGTCGCTCTGACGGCTTCTCGTCGCAAGCGTCGGCCGTCGTCGCGTATTCGAGGGAGAGACCTACGATGACTACTACGTCTAACTCCGAGTGTGACTGTGCGGAGCTCACGCTGACGCTGCTCGAGTGGCTCGAGGATCGCGAACACGACGGCGAAAACGGCGTCGACTGCGAACGCAACGGTGACGACGAGCGAGACGGCGAGAAAGCGGCCGGTAACGTGCCGTCAGAGGCGATCGACGACGCGTTCGACCTCCTCTCGAGCGAGCGACGGCGGCTGTTCCTGCAGGTTATGCGTACCTACGGCGAAGCGATCACGCTCCCCGACGCGGCCGAGGAGGTTGCGGTGCGGGAAACCGGTGACGCCGTCCGCGAACTGTCGGCCGAACGGGTTGCCAACGTCTACATCTCCCTGTATCACGACCACCTCCCGCGGTTGGTCGACGCCGGATTGCTCGAGTACGACCAGGAACGGGATCTGGTGTCGCCGGCGCGACTTCGGGAGCGGGCTGATGCCGGTGCTGGCGCTGATGCAGGTACTGGAGCCGGTTCAGGTTCAGGTTCAAGTCCTGGTCCAGGCCCAGGAACTGGCCCCGGAAACGGCGCGTGACCCTCAAAACTCGACGTTCGACGTCGACGTCAGATCGGACGCGTTCGCTTCGTCCTCGATCGGTCCTCGACCGACGAAGGCGTAGTCGTCGTCGGTCAGATAGACGTCGCCGTCCGCGACGGAGACCTCTATCTCGGAAAGCGTCGCGCCTTCACAGGGACCGTACGTACAGTACCCCGAGTCGGCTTCGAAGTACGCACCGTGGTTTTCACAGACGATCTCGCCGTTTCGCATCGCCGCGCCCGACCCTTTGTCGAGCTTGATGTGTGTGAGGTGTTGGCAGTAGTTGAGCCAACAGGCGACGGTCGCGTCCGACGCGGAGTCGGGATCGCGAACGAGGATCGCTTCCCGTTCGTCACCATCTCCATCGGGGTCGGCGGGTTCGACGCGAAAGAGCAGCGTCGATTCGTCGGGTACTTCCTCGAGCGGCGCGATCCGTGACTCGGCTTCCATCGGCGCTCCGTTTTCAGTCGGGAGTCGTGAACGTTTCGGCTCGAGGGCGCGACGATAGCGGCTCGCGCCTGCTCGCAGACGTACTCTTCGTGTCGTCGATCGTCCGCCGTGCGTCTGACGGAGTTTTAACAACGGTAGGACGAAACGGAGCGTATGAACTCCCTGCTCGTCTACGGCTCGTACGGGTACACCGGGAGCCTGCTCGCATCGGCGGCCGTCTCACAGGGATGGTCGCCGATCGTCGCGGGTCGGGACCGTCGGAAAGTCCACTCCCAGGCTGAGGCCCTGGGTCTCGAGGGCCGGACGTTCGCGCTCGAGTCGGCGGCCGAACGCGGACGAGTAGGAACCGAGACGGTGCGTGTCGCTGCCGCACTCGACGACGTCGACGCCGTCCTCAACTGTGCGGGCCCGTTCGTCGATACCGCGGAACCGCTGGTCGAAGCCTGCCTCGAGACGGGCACGGACTACCTCGATATCACCGGCGAGTGTTCGGTGTTCGAGCGGCTCCGCCAGCGGGACCACCGCGCCCGCGAGGCCGGCGTCACGCTGTTGCCCGGCGTCGGCTTCGACGTGGTCCCCACCGACTGCCTGGCGGCGTTTCTCGCCGACGAGTTGCCCACCGGCGACCGCCTCTCGCTTGGAATCAAAAGCGAGAGCACGCTCTCACGAGGAACGGCCCGGACGGCCCTCGAGAGCGTCGGCGACGGCGGCGTCGTTCGGCGAAACGGCCGACTTCTACAGGTACCGGCGGCGTTTCGAACGCGGGAGATCGACTTTGGTGGAGGTCCGGAACACGCCGTCACGGTGCCGTTCGGCGATGTCGTCACCGCGGCTCACGGCACGGGTCTCGAGTCAGTCGAGGTCTACCTCGCCGTGCCGCCGTGGGCGTCGCGGGCGCTGTCGTTGCTGGATTCGGCCGGCTGCCTCTGTGACGCTGGACCTGTCGCGACGCTCCTCGAACGGGCGACCGACGCCGCGTTCGACGGACCGGACGAGCGGGAGCTCGCGACCGATCGGGCAGTCGTCTGGGGGGAGGTCGTCGACGACACCGGCCGCCGCGCCAGAGCACGCCTCGAGACTCCGAACCCGTACGCACTGACCGTCGACGCTGCACTGGCGGCGAGCGAGCGCGTGCTCGGAGATGGGGCCGCGAACGTGAACGTCGACCCCGGGTTCCAGACCCCCGCGACGGCCTTCGGGAGCGACTTCGTGCTCGAACTCGAGGGGACTCGTCTCCAACTGCTCGAACCGCACGATGTCGGCGACTCGTCGGGGTCGGACCCCGCCCGTTCGCGGCTCGTCTCGGACGGGTGATCGGGCCGTCTTCACCCGGCACGGTCTCTCGTTTGCCCGTCATCGACTGCGTTCGTTCGATCCAGGTTCGCCGGTGAACCATCTCGGGGTCAAGCGGTCCGAGACGCCTTCGGCGTCTCGTCATCACGGAAGACAACGTCTTCCGTACGACCCCGAGGCACTCGGCCTGTTCCGCCTGTAGACGATATCAGGCGGTCTCGAGGCCGACGCCCTCGGCGAGCAGTTCGTGTGACCGGAGCGCGGTTTCGTGATCCGCGACGGCCTGTTGGATCATCACCTCCTCGACGCCGATGTCCGCGGCGAGTCTCTCGAGCAGGTCGGCGAGCGTCTCGGGGCTGCCGGAGACGGCCCGGGGCCACTCGTCGGCAGGGAGCGACGCGGGCGTCGGGTCGGGGACGCCGCCCAGTTCGTCGATGGCGTCGGCGACGGTCGGTCTCGCGGGGGGCTCACCGCGCTGGATGCGACGGAACGACGCTTCCGCGACCGCACGCTGGCGGGCCGCTTTCGTGTCGGTCTCGGCACAGACGGCGTTGACTGCGACCATTCCTGCTGGTTCCTCGAGGCCGCCGGGGAGTGGCGACGGCCGAAACTGCTCGCGGTACGTCTCGAACGACTGCGTCGCGAGCCCGGGGCGGATAAACGCCGCGAAGCAGTATCGCAGGCCAAGCTTCGCCGCGATAGCTGCACTCGAGGGGCTCGAGCCCAGCACCCAGGGGACCGGCGGCTCGGCGTCGGAACGTACGATCTCGAGGTCGCTGTAGGCGTGCTCGTCGGGGAAGTCGTCGAAGAGGTGGCTGACGACGGCCTCGATTTTCGCTTCGTGTCGCTCGTCGGGGTTCTCGACGCGGCGCTCGGTCTCGAGTGCGTGGTCCGTTGCCGGCGAGCCGTTCGCCCGCCCCAGGCCAGCGTCGATGCGTCCTGGCGCGAGCGCGGAAAGCGCGCCGAACGTTTCGGCGACCTTGAACGGACTGTAGTGGTTGAGCAACACGGCTCCCGATCCCAGCCGAATGGAGTCGGTCTCGGCGGCGAGGTGGCCGAGCAACACTTCGGGCGTCGTCCCCGCAACGATGTCGGTCATCCCGTGGTGTTCGGCGACCCAGAACCGCTCGAAGCCGAGCTTTTCGGCCTGCTGGGCGGCCTCGACGGTGTGCTCGTAGGCGTCCGTCGCGGTGCCGTCGTCGGGCACCGGCGAGAGGTCGACTGCGGAGAGTTTCATACGCCTCGTCGGGAACTGCGGAGGATAACCGTTCGGATCGCAGAACGTAGCCGAATCGTCTCCCAGAGCGTAGCTACCCTTGCCAGTTTGCAGTGGCGCGTGCTGTCGAGCGGTCGAGTGAGAACGAGACCGCTCGACGATGGCACGTGAGGGATGAGCGAGCGACCGAAGGGAGCGAGTGAATCGGTTGGGGAGGATGTGGCAACTCCCCGTTGCCACGGTAGCAGAACGCTTCCTCTCTTTCCGACACCGTTTCCCACTCCGGATATGCAGGTCTATCGTTCGGACAATTCACCGAGAGAGAACCGAACTCGAGGCCTCACTAATAACACCGTTTCTCGACACGCTCGTCGTACAGCCGCGCGAGACGGTCGGTAACGGGCCCGCCACCGATCGGCTCGCCGTCGAGCGTCGCGACCGGCCGCAGTTCCCACGTCCGGTTCGTCAGAAACGCCTCGTCGGCCTCGAGCACGTCCGCGAGCCCGTAGGTCGCCTCACGAACCGGAACGCCGGTTTCGGAAGCCAACTCGCGTACCGTCTCACGGGTGATCCCCGGCAAGACGGGGCCGTCGGTCGTGGGGGTATGCAACGTGCCATCGCGAACGAAACACAGGTTGCTCGTGGCCCCCTCGGCGACGTGTCCCTCGAGGTCGCACATGAGCGCCTCGTCGGCTCTGACCGTTCCGTCCGCACGCCGGAGTTCGGCGCGTGCGAGAATGCCGTTCAGGTAGTTGTGCGTTTTCGCACTCGCGGGGATCGCCTCGTCGGGAATCCGGCGGGTCTCGACTGTGTGGACCGTCGCCGGTTCGCCCCAGACGGTCTCGCCCTCGAGACCGCCCCGCGGGAGCGGTTTGACGTAGATCACGACCGTGGGGTCGACCTCGGACTGAGGCGTCAGTTTGCCGGGCTGGACGCCACGCGTGATCGAGAGCCGGACGTAGGCGTCCTCGAGGTCGTTTGCCTCGAGTGTCTCGTCGATCCGGCTTCGGAGGTCGGCAGAGGAGAGGCCGTGCTCGAGCGAGAGGGTCTCGCAGGTGGCCTCGAGGCGCTCGACGTGGCGCTCCCAGTCGAGGACGGTGCCGCCGTAGGCTCGCAGCGTCTCGAAGGCCGCGTCGCCGTATCGGAAACCGCGGTCGTCGACGCTGACGGTCGCCTCACTTGCGGGAACGAGGTCGTCGTCGACGTGGTAGAGGGGGTCATCGGTCATGGGATACTCGGATCGGGTTCGTCTCGTCGTGACACTCGGAGCAGTATGAACCCACTGTCCGATCGTCGTGACACGCGTCGACCACGAGAGAGCCCGCGATTTACGACACGCCCGACCGAGAGAGACTGAGTTCGTTGTTACCCACCGATCTGGCAGTTGGCGATGGCGATTTCTCGACTCGGCCGATCAGACAGTAACTCGAGAGACATATGAAAGCCAGATTGATTTAATACAAAATCAATTTATCGAAGAGTTCTGTACTGTCGCCCGATGGAGGAGCAATTGAACCGACGGCAGCTACTCACTGCCGGTGGAGCCGGACTCGCAGGTGCCCTTGCAGGCTGTCTCTCGAGTACCGACGGAGCGTCGGACGACGATCCCCGCGAAACCGACGAAGCGTATACGGTTTCGATGGAGCCGATGGGAGACATCGAGTTCGCGACCGTCCCCGAGACGTTCGTCGGGCGGTTCGGTTTCGTCGTCGACATCGCCGCAGCGCTCGACGAACTCGACGCGCTCGCCGCGATGTATAGCAACTACTCGGTGTTTGGACACACGCACTTCTACGACGAACTCGAGACCATCTCGATCGACCCCGCCGAGATCGAGGAGTTGCACACGGACGACTGGGATATCCGTCTCGAGCGTCTGTACGACCTCGCACCCGACTTCACGGCGATCGATCCGAACTACCTGATCCACTACACCCAGTTCGACGAGGACGAGGTCGATCGGTTCGTCGGACGGGTCGGCCCGTTTCTGCACAACGAGAGTCAAAGCGAACGGGCCGACGGGTGGCCGACCTGGCCCGACGGCGACTACCCGTACCTGACACTCTCCGAATTCACGAGGAGCTACGGCGAAGCCTTCCGGAAGACGGAGCGTGCCGAGGCGATCCTCGAGCTCAACAGGGAGGTCCGCGAAACGGTCAGAGACCGCCTGCCGCCGGAGTCAGAGCGACCGACCGTCGCGGTCGGCTCCCTCCATGACGGCACCTGGCACCTCGATACGTTCGCCGATGCACCCCAGCGGACCTACGGCGAGATGCACTATCGAGAGCTCGGTGCTCGAGACGCCGTCGCCGAACACGGCAGTGGTCGCGTCCAAGCCGAGATGGAACTGCTGCTCGAGATCGACCCCGACGTCTTCGTCTGGCGACACGGCCTGTTCGATCCCGACGGCGTCGCCGAGACCCTCGAGGAACTCGAAGACGACACGCTCGGCAGCCAACTGTCGTGTGTCGACTCGGGCAGGTTCTACGTTGGTGGGAGTCCAGACCAGGGGCCAATCGTGAACACGTTCCAGACGGAGATGCTCGCGAAACAGCTCTACCCCGACGAGTTCGGCGACTACCCCGGGCTCGGTGACGTGCCGACCGACGAACAGTTGTTCGACCGCGACCGGATCGACGAGATCGTTCGTGGGGAGGGGCTCGGATGAGTTCACTCGAGGCTGAAAAAGAGTTGGTCGAAGAGTTCGTCCTCGCCGCCTTCGAGAAGGACGACCGAACGACGGTCCGACGCATGCTCGCGTCTGACGCGCTCGTTCATACTCCAAACGTGTCCCGGACCGGGCTCGATGCTGACGCGTTCGAGACGCAAGTACTTGAGGCGTTCCACGACGCGTTTCCGGACCTCTCGGTGGCGATCGAATCGCTGATCGCGGAGGGAACGACGGTGATCTGTCGATTTACGATGACCGGCACGCACGCGGGCGTCTTTCGCGGAGTCGAGCCGAGTGGCTCGACAGTCGTCGTCACAGGGGTCCTCGAGGTTCGGCTCACCGATGCGGGCATCACCGAACTCTGGCAGACGACAGACGGCCTCGAACTACTCGGACAGATTACCGACTACAGCCCCGAAAGCGCCCACTGTAGACGTGAGGAATAGCCCGCGATGAGTGAGAAGACAGGACAGTCTGGGCCTCGGTCCCCGACCGCCACGACCGCCGACCGACAGGTGGGTTCGGGCGGTCGCCTCGAGTGGGTCGACGGGCCGTTACTCTCGGTGTGTCTGGCGAGTCTCGCGATTACCGTGGTCGCGGGTGCAGTGCAGATCACCTTCGGGGACTACTCCGTCTCGATTACGGAGGTCTGGGGGATCGTCTTCGATCCGGCGGTACTCGCGAGTCCGTCGACGCTGTACGCGCTCGTATTCGGCGGCGAGTTGGCACACCTGCCGACGGAGTCGCTGATCGTCTGGACCCAGCGGGTGCCGCGCGTGCTCGTGGCGGTTTTCGTCGGGATGAACCTCGCCATCTCGGGTGCGATCTTCCAGGCGGTGACGCGGAACGAACTCGCGAGCCCATACATTCTCGGGGTGTCCTCGGGTGCCGGGCTCGCAGTGTTGCTCACGCTCGTCGTCTTCGGCGGGCTGGCCGCGTATCTTCCGCTTTTTGCCGCGCTTGGCGGCGCGTTCGCGTTCCTGCTGGTCTACGCAATCGCCTGGAACGGCGGCACGAGTCCGGTTCGACTCGTCCTGGCCGGCGTGATCGTCAGCACGGTTTTCGGCTCGGTACAGACCGGCCTCTACTTCTTCGTCGACGATCTGGGAACCGTCCAGGAAGCACTCGCCTGGACAACGGGCACGCTGAGCGGGGCCGGCTGGAGCGAGATGCGACTCATCGTTCCCTGGACGGTGCTCACCGTGTCCCTCTCGATCGTCGGCGCTCGCCAACTCAACGTCCTGTTGCTCGGCGAGCGAACCGCACGATCGCTCGGAATGTCGGTCGAGCGCGCACGGTTTGGCCTCTCGGCGGTCGCCATCGTTGCGGCCAGTGCGAGCGTTGCCGTCAGCGGGATCATCGGCTTCGTCGGGCTCATCGTCCCCCACATGGTCCGGACGATCGTCGGCAGCGACTACAGAGCCCTCATTGTGGGGTGTCTGTTCGTCGGGCCCGCGTTGCTCGTCGTCGCCGACGTCTGTGCCAGACTCGCGATCAGCGGCTCACAGCTCCCCGTTGGAATCCTCACCGGCCTCATCGGCGGCCCGTACTTCCTCTACCTGATGAAACGCAAACAGCACCTCGGAGAACTATGACAGCAACCGACAGCGAACGACACAGTACCGACAGCACCGATCACGACTACGACGTGCTCGTCGTCGGCGGCGGAGCCGCCGGCCTCTCGGCAGCGATCTTTACCGCACGGTTCGGCCTCGAGACCGCGGTCTTTGCGTGTGGCCGGTCGGCGATATCACGGTGTGCTCACCTCGAGAACTACCTCGGCTTTCCGGGCGGTATCGATCCGTCCACGTTCCTCGAACTCGGGCGCGAGCAGGTGGCCCACGAGGGAGCAACGGTTCACTCCGAGATGGTCGACGCGATCGAGAAGCCCGACGAGCGGTTCCGCGTCGAGACGATCGACGGGACGGTAGCCAGATCGCAGTACGTGATCACCGCAACCGTGATCGACGGCGACTACCTCGAGTCGCTCGATCCGACGCTGTACGACGAGGATACCCACACGGTCGACTGCGACGAGGGTGGCCGAACCGAGGTCGACGGGCTCTACGTCGCCGGACGATTGGCGGATGCGACCCACCAGGCGATCATCTGTGCCGGGGACGGCGCAGAGGCGGGCCATACCCTCGTCACCGACGTGTTACGTCAGCGGGGATACTGGGACGAGATCGCGCGCCAGTACACCGACTGGGTCGTTCGTGAACGACGCGACGACGACTGGGTGCCTCGCGTCGAGTCGTGGATACGAGAAACCGTGCCCGACGACGACGCTATCCCGGAGGAACGAATCCAGTGGGTCATCGACGATGTCGTCGAGCGCTTCGAGAACAGGGAGATCACTGAATCCGAACGGCGCGAACGCGTCGAGCGCGGCCGCGACCTCGTTACTGCACACCTCGAGCCATGATCGGAAACAGCAGTTACGAAGACGGTACCGAACCCACAACCGCTGACGATCCCGGCTGGGGGCCGGTCGCGAGCGAGGACACGACCGACCGACGCGACAGCGCCGACCACATCGAGTGTCGCGACCTCGTCCTCGAGTACGACGCGAGTGCGGAACCGGTGGTCGACGGAGAGACGCTCAGCATTCCCGAGAGCGCAGTGACGGCCCTCGTCGGGCCGAACGGCAGCGGCAAGAGTACGATACTGCGAGCGATCGCACGTGAACTCGAGCCGACTACCGGTCGGGTCGTCCTCGACGGACGCGACCTCGAGGAGTACTCGCGGAAAGAACTCGCGCGTGAACTCGGGTTGCTCTCCCAGCACAACGTGGCACCGGAATCCCTCACTGTCGAGGACCTCGTCAGGCACGGCCGGTATCCACACCGACGGCTGTTCGATACCATGACCGAGGAGGACTGGCGGGCCGTCGACCAGGCGATCGAGGCGGTCGGAATCGAGACACTCCGTGACCGTCCGGTCGGATCGCTGTCGGGCGGACAGACCCAACTCGCCTGGATCGCCATGGTCCTCGCACAGGAGCCACGGGCACTGTTGCTCGACGAGCCGACGACCTACCTCGACTTGCGCCACCAGGTTCGGCTGCTCGAGGTGATCCAGTCGCTGAGCGACGACTTCGAGATGACCGTCGTCGTGGTGCTACACGACATCTCACAGGCGGTCCGCGTCTGTGACCACCTCGTCGCGCTCGAGGACGGCAGCGTGTACGACAGTGGCCCGCCATCGGAGGTCGTCACGGAGGAGTTGATGGCCGAAGTCTTCCGCGTCGAGGCCTGCATCGAGCCAGGGCCTAACGGGCTGGGAATCCATCCCGTAGCGGAAATCGAGTGAGAACGATCAGCGAACAACCGGACGAAGACAACGCAACAATGGACGAAAGCGACGAACGAACGGAGACGGATCAGCCGGCCACTGAATCGATGGCGTTCGACCACGACGTGGTGATCGTCGGCGGAAGTGCCGCCGGGCTCGCTGCAGGGGTGTTTACCGCCCGTCACGGACTGGAGACGCTGGTCCTCCGGGGTGGACACACGGCATTGCTGCGCTGTAGTCTCCTCGAGAATTACCTCGGTCTGACGAACGTCGATCCGGCGGATTTCCTCGAGGTCGCAACCGAGCAGGCACGAGACGCAGGCTGTCGCGTCGAGAACAGACGCGTCGAACAGCTTCGTCGCAACGGCGTTGGCTTCGCTGTCGACACAGTAGATGAAACGATCACCACTCGTCGGGTCGTTGCGGCGTCCGGTTCGGAAAACGACTACCTCGAGGAGATCGCCGACGGGGCGCTCTACTGCGGCCCGGCGACACACGACAACCTCGAGTACTACGTCCCGTGTGACGACGCTGGGCGGACAGCGGTCGACGGGCTGTACGCTACCGGTCGACTGTCCGGCGTCGAACACCAGGTGTTGATCGCCGCCGGCAACGGCGCACGTGTCGGGCTCGCGGTGGTCAGGGACAGTTTGCGGGACGCCGGACTGTGGGACGACCTCGCCGACCACTACCACGACTGGACGGTGTACCCACACAGACACGACGGGTGGGAGATCGACGACTGGCTCCGCGAACGGCTTCCCGATGACATCGATCCCGACGACGACGCCGTAGCCGAGCGGCTGGCAGCCTATCGAGAACGCCTCGAGGCGCGGACTCGTACCGAAACGGAGCAAGCAGATCGACTCGAGCGTGGACAGGAGTTACTCGAGCAGTATCACGACGAGTGACGCCAGACGACCGATAGTCGCCGACAGCCTCGCATCACGAGTGCCCGCTCCACAGTCGTCCGTCTCACTCTCCGACTCGAGCGGCGAACCGACAGAAGTTCTCGACCATCCGCTTCCCCACTCGAAGCGAGATGCCGTCGCCGCTGGCGTCGTCGTGGCCCCGCGTCAGAATGCTTTCGGGGTGGAACTGGACGCCGAGGTGGGGCTTCTCGCGGTGCCGGACCGCCATCAGAACGCCGCGTTCGTCGGTCGTCCTGGCAGTCTCTTCGAGAGCCTCGGGCAGCTCTCCACGCTCGACGGCCAGCGAGTGGTACCGCCCGACCTGGAACGTCTCGGGTAGTCCCTTGAAGATGCCCGTCCCGTCGTGGCTGACTGTCGAGGGTTTCCCGTGGACCACGTCGGGCGCGTGGACGACGGACGAGCCGTTGGCCGCACACAGTGCCTGGTGACCGAGGCAGACGCCCAGGATGGGATACTCGGTCTCCTCGAACAGCGGGATCGAGATGCCCGCCTCCTGTGGCGTGCCGGGTCCCGGCGAGACGACGATCCCCGCCGGATCGATCTCTCGGAGGTCCTCGAGGGCAATCGCGTCGTTGCGCCTGACGACCACCTCGTCGGCCGTTTCGCCCACGTACTGGACGAGGTTGTACGCGAACGAGTCGTAATTGTCGATGACCAGAATACGGGTCCCGTCACTCATCGCCCTCACCCCCATCTACCTCGTCCTCGAGTACGGCACCGCTCGAGCCACCGTCCGTCTCGAGGGCCATTCCGGCCCGTTCGCCGAGTGCCTCGTCGACGGCGTTGATGAGCGCACGGGCCTTGTCCAACGTCTCGTCGTACTCGCGGTAGGGGTCGGAGTCGTGGACGACGCCGGCACCGACCCGGAGGTGGTACTCGGTCTCGTGTCTGACCAGCGTCCGGATCGTGATGTTCAGCGTCGCCCGGCCGTCGAACCCGAAGACACCGACGCTGCCCGTGTAGGGGCCACGGCGGGTGGCCTCGAGTTCGTCGATTATCTCCATCGTTCGTGGCTTTGGCGCGCCGGTGATCGTCCCGCCGGGGAACACCGCCGCGATGGCGTCCGCGAGCGTTTCGCCGTCCCGCAGCCGACCGGTCACGTTCGAGACGAGGTGCATCACCTCCGAGTAGCGGTCGATCCGGCGGTACTCGTCGACCGCGACGGAGCCGTACGCACAGACTTTGCCGAGGTCGTTGCGCTCGAGATCGACCAGCATCGCGTGCTCGGCTCGTTCTTTCTCGTCCGCGAGAAGGTCGTCCTCGAGGGCGGCGTCTTCCGCGGCCGTCTCCCCGCGTGGTCGGGTGCCGGCGATGGGTTCGGTTCGGACGAACTCACCGTCGCGTTCGAGCAGCAGTTCCGGACTCGCACTCACCAGATCCGCGGCCCGGAACTCGAGCAGACAGGAGTAAGGCGCGGGATTGACCCGCCGCAGGGCGTCGTAGGCTTCGACGGGGTGGACCGCCGCGGGCGCGGTCAGCCGCTGGGAGACGTTCGTCTGGAACGTGTCCCCCTCGCGGACGTACTCCTTGACGCGGGTCACGCGCTCTGCGAAGGCCTCACGGCCGCAGTCGCTCTCGAAGGTCGCCTCGTCGGCGTCCGCCGGCGGCGCTCCGATGCCGGCCGCTGGATCGCCCTCGAGGGCAGCACGGGCGAGTTCGAGGGCGCGCTCGCGACCGCGCTCGTAGGCGGCCTCGAGCGTGTCGTCTTCCTCCCCGCTTTGGACTCCTGCCAGGTCGACTCGCGGACAGGCGGCCACCCGGAGGGTGACTTCGTCTCCAGTCGCGTCCCCGTCGCTTCCGGTCGGCAGTTTCCAGGCCGCCAGTCGGTCGTATACCGCGACCTCGAGCCGAGGGAGTCCGCGATCGTCGACGGCCGACGACGGTAACTCCTCGAGTTCACGGGCGACATCGTAGGAGAGCCACCCGACGGCACCGCAGGGGTACGGGATGTCACAGTTTCCGCGAACGAGTCTGTCGGCGGCGAGCAGTCCCTCGAGGGCGGCGAGAGTCGGCGACTGGTCGTGTGTCGCCCCGTTGCTCTCGCGGATCGCCGCGTCCGGGCCGACGGTCAGTCGGTCGATCGGGTCCACGCCGAAGTATCCCCATCCGGGCTGGCCGCCGGTGGTTTCGAGGAAAGCGCTGCTGGTTTGTTTCTCGCGTTCGTGCTCGTGTCCGTGTTCGTCTTCGTCTTCGTCTTCATGCTCGCGCCCGTCCCCATCCCTACCCCGCGCCCGCCGGTAGGCCACGAAGGGATCGTCGACCGAGACCTGCACCTCGACCGGCGCGCGAACGCGTGGCGAGCCCCCCGATCGATCGTCTCGGTCGTGGTCGCCGTTTCCCGCCGTTCCACCCCGGACCGCCTCCCGAAACGCGTCGAGCGTCGTGACGACGCGCGGATCGCTCATATCTCCCCGAACGAAACGGGCGACTAATCGTTTTTCGATCCACGAACCGCCGGCGGAACTGTGGGGGTCTCGAGCGGAGACACATTCGAAACGTCGGAAGCGGGGACCGCAGATGGGAAAAGGAGAGTGGACCAGACAGGGGATCGATCCGGCGACTTGCTGTCGATCAGCGAACTTCGGCTCGGTCGATCCAGCCCTGGATGCGCTTCTCGGAGATGTCCGTCTGGTCGGCGATCGCGGCCGCGTCGGCATCGGCGAGGTCGGCGATCGTCTCGACGCCGGCGTCGGCGAGTCGATCGGCGTAGGCGGGACCGATACCCTTGATGTCGTCGACAGGCTCACCCGCCTCGCTCTCCGTGGATGTCTCGTCAGGTGTCTTCTCCGCAGTGGGTGCCGCGTCTTCTTCCGTCGGGCCGGCGGCCTCGGCCGGCTCGGCGGCTTCGTCGGGGTCGGCTGTCGGTTCGGTCATCGAGTCGGTCGAACTCGAG
>NZ_AOMA01000017.1 GCF_000337895.1 Halobiforma nitratireducens JCM 10879 | reverse complement strand
GATGTGTATAAGAGACAGGTTCTCGGTCTCGTCGCCTGCAGGATCGATCTGGGTCACGCCTGCGGCTGCGTCCGTCGTNGAGTCGGTCGAACTCGAGGCGGTGGTGCCGACCGCAGCGGCCTCGTCGGCGTCGGCGTCGGCGTCGGCATCGGCATCGTCGTCGTCCGATTCGGCGTCGGTCGGCTCGGAGTCCGACTCGGGTTCCGATTCCAGCTCCGGTTCGGCCTCGTCGATGGCGTCGTTCTCGGTCTCGTCGCCTGCAGGATCGATCTGGGTCACGCCTGCGGCTGCGTCCGTCGTCTCCTCCGTCGGCGCAGCGTCTTCTTCCGTCGGGCCGGCAGCCTCGGCCGGTTCGGCGGCTTCGTCGGGGTCGGCTGTCGGTTCGGTCATCGAGTCGGTCGAACTCGAGGCAGTGGTGCCAGCCGCAGCAGCGTCGTCGGCGTCGGCGTCGGTGTCTGTATCGGGGCTCGTGCTCGCGGTCGCGCTCGCCGGCGGCTCGGCGGGTGCGGGTCCGTTCTCGTTCTCGTCGGATGTCGAGCGCTCGCGCTCGACCGTGACACCGACGTCGCGCGAGTCTCGAGGCTCCGAACTCGACCCGGAGAGTCCCAACAGCGATTTCAGCTTTTCGATGATTGCCATTGTCACGACGTAGTTGGTTTTACCACTTAAATTCCTTTGATGCGGCGACGGAAACGACCAGTTTTGCCGGGTTCGCGGGTCGACGACCGGGAGGATTACAGTCGGGAACGAAGCGCCTCGTTCATCGCCTCGACCGGCGCGTCACGCCCGGTCCAGCGCTCGAACGCTTCGACGCCCTGGTAGAGCAGCATCCACGCGCCGTCGACCGTCGTCGCGCCAGTCTCGGCGGCGTCCGCGAGCAAGCGCGTCTCGAGCGGCCGGTAGACTGCATCCAGGACGGCAAGATCGCCGTGAAGCGCGTCTGCAGGTACCGGCGTCGCGTCCTCTTCCATCCCGACGCTGGTCGCGTTGACCAGAATCTCGGCGTCGGCGAGCAACGACTCGAGCTCCCCGAGTCCGTGCCCGGTCGCGTTCGGGACCGCAGCGGCGAGGTCGTGGGCCGTCGACGCCGTGCGGTTGGCGATCGAGACGGTCGCGCCGGCGTCCGCGAGACCGAAGGAAACGGCTCGCCCTGCCCCGCCAGCGCCGACGACGACGGCGCTTGCGTCCGTGGCCGTGACGCCGTGGTTCCGGAGCGCTCGGAGCGCGCCAGCGGCGTCGGTGTTGTGGCCCGTCGGCCGATCGCCCGAGAAGTCGACGGTGTTGACCGCGCCGATACGACGCGCCATGTCGTCGGCC
This sequence comes from Halobiforma nitratireducens JCM 10879, assembly GCF_000337895.1. Taxonomy (GTDB): domain Archaea; phylum Halobacteriota; class Halobacteria; order Halobacteriales; family Natrialbaceae; genus Natronobacterium; species Natronobacterium nitratireducens. Next base: position 43,353 of record NZ_AOMA01000017.1, on the reverse strand, counting down.
ACGATCAGGTCGGAGGCGAGGGCGTCCTGCTTGAACGGGATCGTTACGTTCAGCCCCGATACGCCGAGCGCCGCCGCCCCCTCGAGTGCAGTCTCGAGGTCGCCGGGCTCGGGTTCGAAGGTGACGTAGCGGGCGTCGATCCCGAGTTCGTCGTAAGCCGCTTCGTGCATCGGCGGCGACAGTGAGTGGCCGACTGGGTTGCCGACCAATCCGAACACGTCCATGGGTACGTCTCACTCGTGGGTGCGTATAAATCGGTCAGGATCGGGATCGAAGTCGGTCGAAGTCAGAATCGGCCGTTCGGATCGTCGCGGCCGGAAGCGGTGTGATCGGACCCGGTGTCGGTGGTCGTGTCGCTACCGCCGCCGTCGTCGTCCGCATCGCCGTCGTGGTCACTGTCCTCGGGAGACAGACGATCGTCGTCGTTCTCGGTCTCGTCTCCAGCCGTGGCCCCTGGTTCGTCGGTGCGATCCGGTCGCTCGGCGTCTGCCGGCTGGTCGGGGAGGGGATCGTGGTGGGGGTCGGGGACGGCGTTGCCATCGTCGTCGGAATCGTCGGGTCGATTTTCGCTCTCGGAACCGATTCCAGCCCCGTTTTCGTTTCCGTCTTCGTCCCCGTTCTCGTTGCCGTCCTCGCGCTCGTCGTCTTCGTCTCCCTCGAGTTCGTCCTCCTCACCGGCCGTCGACTCCTCGTCCCCGGTCCCGGCGTCGACGAACTCGTAGGTGGCGATTTCGGTCGCGCCGCAGACGTGGCACCGATCGACCGGATCGTCGAACTTCGAGCCGCAGTGTCGACACTCCCTGAGCACGCCGTCGTCGGCGACATCGTCCGACTGTCGGAGGAACCCGGGAAGCAGATCGCCAAGCGCCATCTCGATCACCTGCTCACTCTCCGGGCGGTTACGAGCCCGGTGGGCGGACCTTTAGAGCCGCGTTCGCTTTCGGTTCGATCGTCCGTTTCGGCTGTCCAGCTTCCGTCGGCGTCCCGGTTCGGGCTCGGGCTCGGGCTCGGGCTCGGGCCCGGTCTCGGGCTCGGATTCGGTTTCGCTTGCATTGACACGGTCGATCACTCGCGTTGAGTACCGCCGGTGATCCCGTTCGTCGACCCGGGCTCTCGGAAGCCACGGAGGGTCGGTTCGTCGCTTCCGTTGGGCGAAAACACCGTCACGACGTCGTTCGGCCGAATTTCGGTGTCGCCGTGGGGCGTGATGACGGCGTCGTCGCGTTCGATCGCTACCACGAGCGTGTGGTCGTCGAGCACGCCGGCTTCGGCCGCCCGCTCGAGGTTCTGTCCCGCGATCGGCGCGTCCTCGTGGACGGTCACCTCGACGACTTCCGCGCCGCCAGTGAGACTGATGTAGTCGGCAAGCGGCTCTCGACGACGACCGTCCGACGGCCCGTACGGCGTATACGGGAAGTCGTGTTCGTTCTGTAGGAGAAACTCGTCCTCGATTTCGACATCCAGCCGTTCGAGCTCCCGACCCACTCGCCGCAGGTCCGACGTGTCCGTTCCGACGGCGAGAACGTGGAGGTTCATTCGGCCACCCATCAGCTCGCGGACGTTGATCACGCCCGGGATCGTTCCGATCTTCCGGGCGACACCCTCGACCTCCCCGAACGGGGCGTGACACATGAACAGGTTCATCAGCGAGCCGTCGGCGTGTTCGAAGTCGACGGTCGCGTGGTAGCCTTCGATGATGCCGTGTTCCTCGAGCTGGGCGATTCGATTGCGGATCGTCGCGCCGGAGACGCTGACGTCTTCCGCGATCGCCGGAGCCGAGGTGTTGCGGGCATCGGCCATCAGGGCGTGAATGATCCGCCGGTCGATCTCGTCGAGCCGGTAGCTACTCCCGTCGCCGTCTCCCATAGCGGCTCTTGTGTGATCCCGGAATATATACTCTCGGTATTTTCCACCTCGCAATATCTCGGAGAAATATTTCCGTATCGAAACTCGTGCTACAGTACCGACTGCAACGATTTGCACACTGATCGCCGATTCGTCTGGCTATCAGGTGCGCACTGACTTGCAGTGGGTGTTATACTACGGCTACACGACGACTCTCGAGGGCGACGAAAGCGAGAACTGGGACGGGACCCCGCTTGCGGTAGGCCTGCGACGATTTTATCCGACGAACCGCGATACTGCACCTATGAGACACCACGGGAATCTGCATACGGGTCTTCCGAACCGTCAGTTCCGGACCCGGTCGCCGCCGTCGACGGCGTCGAGCCGTCTCCGACCGTACCACGACGATCGGAACTCCCCATGCACGTCGTGATCGTCGGCGCTGGCGAGGTCGGCCGCGCCATCGCCAGCAATCTCGAGGCGTCCCACGACGTGGTCGTGATCGACCGCGAAGCGAGCATCGTCGAGGAGTTGACCTACGCTCACGACGTCCTCGCGCTCCGGGGTGACGGCACCGAACTCGGCACGCTCCGGGACGCCGATATCGAACGCGCCGATCTCGTCATCGCCTGTACGGACGACGACGAGACGAACGTCGTCGTCTGTGGCGCAGTGAAGACGGTCAGCGACGCGTTCACGATCTGTCGTGTCCGCCGGCGAACCCTGCTCGAGACCTGGGAGGGATCACAGGGGGCCTTCGGCGTCGATTTCATGGTGTGTACGGACCTGCTGGCAGCCCAGACGATCTACCGGGTGTCGGGGTTGCCGGCCGCCCAGGACGTCGATATGTTTGCGGGCGGACTGGTCCGGATGGCCGAGTTCGAGATCGGACCGGACAGCCCTGTTGCGGGCCGAACCGTCGAGGAAGCCGACCGGTACGACTCGCTGACGTTCGCCGGCGTCTTCCGTGGCGAGGAGATGAACGTCGCCACCGGCGAGACGGTGATCGAGGTCGGCGATCGCGTCGTCGTCCTCGGGAGCCCCGGTTCGGTCCGATCCTTCGCCGACGACGTCGTCACACCCGATAGGGAAGAGACCGAGGAGGTCGTCGTCGTGGGTGGAAGCGAGATCGGGTTCCAGGTCGCCCGGGAGTTCGAAGAGAACGGCTACCGGCCGCGGCTGATCGAACAGGATCACGACCGCGCTCGAGAGGTCGCCGAAAAACTCCCGAAGACGATGGTGATGGAAAGCGACGCGACCGACAGCGAGTTCCTCGTCCGTGAACACGTCGACGAGGCCGACCTCGTCGTCGCCGCGCTCGACGGCGACGAAAAGAACCTGCTCGTCNTGGAAAGCGACGCGACCGACAGCGAGTTCCTCGTCCGTGAACACGTCGACGAGGCCGACCTCGTCGTCGCCGCGCTCGACGGCGACGAAAAGAACCTGCTCGTCTCACTGCTCTCCAAGCGGATCGGCGTCGACCGTACCGTCGCAGTCATCGAGAACCTCGAGTACGCGGAGCTGTTCGANGAAAAGAACCTGCTCGTCTCACTGCTCTCCAAGCGGATCGGCGTCGACCGTACCGTCGCAGTCATCGAGAACCTCGAGTACGCGGAGCTGTTCGAGACCGTCGGCGTCGACGTGGCGATCAACCCCCGGGAGGAAACCGCCGAAGAGATCGTCCGTTTCACCCGGGCCGACCACACCGAGAAGGTCGCCATGCTCGAGCACGACCGTGCCGAGGTCATCGAGTTCGAAGTCAACGGTGACAGCGTGCTTTCGGGGAGACCGATCGCCGACGCGATCGAAGAACTACCGGACGGCGTCGTCGTCGGCGCGATCTCTCGTCAGGGCGAACTCGTCACGCCGCGGGGCGAAACGGTCGTCCGCCCGGGCGATCACGTCGTCGTGTTCGTCGACGCGACCGTCCTCGAGGAAGTCGTCGAGGCGATCTGAATGGGGCTGTCGCGACGCCTCCACGTCGACTGGCGAGCCGGACTGAGCCTCGTCGGTACTATTCTGGCGTTTCTCTCGCTGGCGTTCGTCGTTCCGATCCTCGTCTCGCTCGCCTACGGCGGGGAGGACCTGTGGGTGTTCATCGCTGCGATGGCCATCACGGCCGGTTTCGGGTTGGCGCTCCGGCGGCTCGATCCGGACCCCGACCCGGGCGCTCGAGAGGCGTTTATGGTGGTCGCACTGACGTGGTTGTTCGCGGCAGCCTTCGGCTCGCTTCCGTACATCCTCGCCGGGAACGGCACCGTTGCCCACCCGATCAACGCTCTTTTCGAGGGGATGAGCGGGTTCACGACGACCGGCGCGACGGTGATGGGTGACATCTCGTTCGAGACGCACTCCCGGGCGATGTTGATGTGGCGGCAGCTCACCCAGTGGCTCGGTGGGATGGGGATCATCGTCCTCGCGGTCGCGATTCTGTCACAGATGGCCGTCGGTGGTGCACAACTGATGCAGGCCGAGACGCCAGGACCGGGTGTCTCGAAGCTCACGCCTCACATCGCCGAGACCGCGCGAGTCCTGTGGATCGCCTACGTCGTGCTTACGCTGGTCTTTATCGCCCTACTGTACGGGCTCAATGTTGTTGGCTACGCGCCGAATATGGACCTCTACAACGCGATCGCCCACGGGTTCACGACGCTTCCGACGGGTGGGTTCTCGCCCGAAGCACGCAGCATCGAGGCGTTCTCGCCGGCCGTCCAGTGGCTCGTGATTCCGTTCATGTTCGCAGCCGGGGTCAACTTCGTCCTCTGGTGGCACGTCATCTCCGGCGACGCCCGGACGCTCCTGCGGGACAACGAGTTCCGTCTGTATCTCGGTGCGACGTCCGTCCTCGCGGTCCTGACGACCGTCGTCCTGTTCGTCTCCGCCCTCGAGACGCCCGAAACTGGCCAAATCAGCGGCAACCTCGAGCGGTCGGCCCGCTATGCGACGTTCCAGATCGCATCGCTGATCAACTCGACGGGGTACGCGAACATGGACTTCGACGCCTGGAACGGCTCCGCGAAGGCGCTGTTGCTGTTCGCGATGTTCGTCGGCGGCTCGACGGGATCGACCGGCGGAGGGATCAAAATCCTCCGGTGGCTGGTGATCCTCAAGACGCTGCGCCGCGAGGTCTTTACGACGATCCATCCGGAGGCCGTCCGACCGGTTCGGATGAACGGCCGCGCCCTCGACGAGGAGGCTATCCGTGGCATCTACGCGTTCACGCTGCTGTACATCGTGATCTTCTTCGCCGGCGTCGCGCTCTTTGCTGCCGACGCGGCCCGCGTCGGACTGTTCGCCGATCCCGAATTCGGGTTGCTCGATGTTATCAGCGCGTCGATAGCGACACTCGGGAACATCGGTCCGGGACTGGGAACGATGACCGGGCCCATGGGCGGCTACCTTGACTTTCCCGACTCCTCGAAGCTCCTGATGATCCTCTACATGTGGATCGGCCGCCTCGAAATCTTCCCCGTGCTCGTTCTACTGACGAAGGCGTACTGGACGGACTGACCTGACCAGAGCCGACCTAATCGGTCCGGCGTCTGCGAGCGTCCCCGTGGCGCTCGGTCGTCTCCCGGTAGCCAACGACGACGATCCGACCGCTCGTGGCCCATTCGGCGGTACCGATAGCGACGCCTCGCAACAGTGAGAAATGGTGCGACTCGCTTCTCACACGATACGAACCGCGCCACGAACGGAATCCACAGAAGGGACGGCCACGACAAAAAGCCGAGTGGATCAGCCGAACAGGCGTTCCCACACGATGAGCGTCGGCGGCAACACGATCACCGCCATCAGATACGAGTAGAAGACGCTGATGACCATCAACAGCCCGAACTGTCCGATCGCGGGAGTGACCGCGATTATCAGCGAGCCAGCGCCCCCGAGCGTCGTTAGCATCGATCCCGTCAGCGCACCACCCGTTCCGCGAAGGGTCGTTAGCAACGATTCGTAGGCGTCCGCACACTCGTTGTACTCGTCGATAAACCGGTGAGTGACGTGAACCGAGTACGCGACGCCCACGCCGATCGTGATCGACAGCACCGTCCCGGTGAGTGCGTTCAGTGCGATCCCGACGAGTGGCATCGTCCCGCCGAGAACGGCGACGGTAACGACGATCGGAACGAGATTCGCCACGCCAAGTGACGCCCGGCCCTCGAGGACGTGATAGATCACCATCAGGAACCCTGCCGTGAGTGCAAGCGCGATCACGAGACTGAGCAGTGACGACTCGAAGACGAGGTTGGAAATCTCGTGGAAGACGACGATCTCACCGGTCGGCGTCGTATCGAGGCGGTAGTCAGCAGCCAACTCCTCGGCATCGTCGCTGATCTCCTCCTGTGTGGCGTCGGCCTCGACGGTGTAGATGACGCGCATGCTCCGCTGATCTTCCGTGATGTACTCGAGGGCGTCATCCCGGGAGTCGGATTCGAGCAGTCGATCGAGGACGTACCCCACGTTTCGATCCGGAACGCCGTTCCCACTGACGTCGTTTGCCTCGAGCAGGGAGGCGAACTCGTCGTCGTCGTCGGCGTGTTCGTGCATGACGTCGACGATGCTCCGGCTTTCGGCGTGGCCGTCTTCGGTGATGATCGTCGACGGTGGATCGGAGCCGGCACGGTGGACGGACTCGAGGGCGTGATCCTCGTGTATCGGCCCCTCGACGTAGATCGTCACCTCGTCGTCTTCGCCGCTCTCGAAGTTGGCCTCGAGGTAGTTGATGGTTCCCGTCGCGGTGTACTCTGCAGGAGCCAGCGCCCCCGGCGCGGCTTCCGCGTAGGCTGGCAGCTCTTCAGCGGGGAGGAAGTCTTCGTCCTCGAAGGTCGTATCGACCGTCGTTGCGTACGCGCCAGCACTCGCGGTCAACAGGAGTGCGATCAGCAGCATCGCTTTTGGCGCTCTGTTCCCCGCGTGAGCTCCGTACGGCAGTAGACGACCCAGCGTGGAATCTTCCGAGCCGAGCGGCGACGAGCTAAACGGCGGGAGGTCGTAGGCCCGGCGGAACCGTTCGAATTCGACTTTCGCTGCCGGGAGAAAGATACCGAACAGGAGAAACGTAAACACGATTCCGACGCTGGCGACGAACCCGAACTCCTGAATGGGGCCGAGTTCGCTCATCATGTTGGCTCCGAACCCGATAACGGTCGTGCCGGTGACGATGAAAAACGCGATCAGCAGCTGTTCGGCTGCGTTTCGCATCCCGTCTTCGATCCCGGCCCCTGCCGCACGCTCCTCTCTGAACCGGTTTACCGCGTGGATACCGAAGTCGATCCCGATAGCGAGCAACAGCGGCGGGATCGCGATCATCATGTCGGTGAACGGAATCCCGGCGTAGCCCATGAACCCGAACGTCCAGACGACGGCCATTACCAGCGAGATCAACCCGAGTACGAGGTCGAACGGGTCGCGGTACGCCGACGTCAGGAAGCCGAGAATCAACAGGATAACGACGGGCACGATGATCGTCAGCGAGTCTTCGATGGCGTTTTCGAACTCGGAGTCGAGGATGCCACCGCCGAACACGACGATGTCTTCCGTCATCGAGTCCGCTACCTCTTGGGTTCGCTGTTGGACGGCCTGTTCGTCCGCGTCGTCCGCGTGGGTCGCGGTCGCGACGACGGCCGACGCCTGGGGTTCCTGTCGATTGAAATCGTTGCTCAACGGGGCCACGAAGTCGGGGTTGTGACCCAGGTCACGGACCACGTCACGTACCTGGCTGTCCGAACTGCGTTCCAATGCCCGGATCTGCTCCTCTCGGGTTTCCGCCGTCGGATCGATCGTGAGCGCGACGAACTCCGCTATACTCGAGGTGTCCTCGACCCGGAGCTCGTCGTTTTCCTCGAGATAGTGTTGGAACTCGAGGAGCTCTAACAGCGACCCCCGGGAGACGACGTTGTCACCCCGTTTGATGACCTGTGTGGTCGCTCCGTCTCCTTCGAACGGAGGCTCGAACTCTTCGTCGATCGATTGCTGTGCTTCGTATGCCGGTACCCCTTCGGCGAACGTCTCGACGCCTTCTTCGACCTCGATGTTCCCCAGTCCGCCTGCAAACAGGGCTGTAACGAGCAGAAACGCGATGATAACGGCGCGTGGACGTTCCGTAATCCAGTAGTTGAGCCCGTCGAGTAGCCGGTCAATGGTGTCCGATGCTGATGCTGATGCCATCGGTCCTCACGGATCCGTATCTGAGTCGGCTCGATCGTCGTGGTCGGGTTCGTGATGCTCCTGATCGCCGGAGTGACGGTCCGATCTGTCCCACTGGCGCTCGTCGAAGTCGTCCGCTTTGCCAGTTTCGTCCACTTCGCTCCCTTCACCGAACTCGAACTGCTCGTCTTCAGCCGACTGCCCCATCTCGGTCTCGTCCATCACGTCATCGATACGGCCGTCCGACAGGCTCGAGTCGGGATCGATCGAACTGTCGACGGGTGCGTGGCCACCGTAGCCCGTGTCCGTTCCGGTGGTCGATCGCGTGTCACTTCGGCGTTCGTCGATCCGTCTCGCGATCGGTGCGAACGGGTGAACCTCACTGGTCCGTTCGAGGACCGGGACACCATCGGCGGCGTCTTCGATCTCGTCGCGGAACCGCCAGCTGGCTGCGGCGAGTATTCCGAACGTTCCGACGATAATCGCGATGCCAAGCGGGGAGAGTCGCCGATCCGGCTCGACGACCTCGAGGGGAATCCGGTACGTATCGGTCAGCTGGGAGTTGGACCGTTCGTCGTCGTACCGGAAGTCCATCCGGAGCGGGTACGTCTGGGGGGTCGCGTCGCCCTCTACCTCGACCTCGAAGGTGACTGTGGCCGATTCGCCGGGGTCGAGCGCGGGGATGAACCCGCCGCCGCCGTCGCTGTCGAGCGGATCGTTCGTGTAGAGTTCCGCCTCGATATCGGTCACCGTCTCCGCCTTCGCGTTGGTCACCTCCAGCGAGATTTTCTGGGTGTCGCCGACCTCCTGGGTAGCGTTGAGTATCTCGACGTCGAACTCGTCGCGCTCGGGCGCGACCTCGAGTGGAACGTCGATCGGATCGTGGGTCATCCGCACGTCGTCGTGGATGTTCCGGTACCTGACGTCGGCTTCCATGATGCGTGGTCCCGGCTCGGCTTCCCCGCCGATGCCGACTCGGAACTCGAACGGCTCTGAGTCGCCCGGCTTCAGATCGCCGACGGCGTACTGGGTCTCGCGTGGATAGACGTTCGAACCGCTGCCGAGCCCCCCTTCGAGCTCCGGGACAATGCCGTCTTCGCCATCGTCGACGACGATCACGGCGTTTTCGACCGGCATCGGTCCGTCGTTGACGATCTTCCCCTCGACCGTCCCGTCCTCGCCGACGTAGAGATCGGTTGTGAGATCCTCGGCGACGAACTGCTGTTCGGGTGCGGTGTCGGCACCGACGCGGACCTCACGTGAGGTACGGTCGACCCCGTCTTCGTCGCGGAAATCGACAGTCACGGAGACGGGATAGGTCCGGGCGACTGCGTCGGAATCGACGTCCATCGCCGCTTTGACCGTCGTGGTCTCGTTGATCTCCCAGTCGCCGACGTACTCCTCGCTACCTGCAGTCTGAAGCTCCGACTCGTCGGTCGTCGGATCGATCGTCTGAACGTTCGGGTCCGGGGAATCGAACTGGACCACGGCGTTGCTTGCGTTCTCGACGCCAGTGTTCTCCAACTCGAGCGTGACGGTGCCGCGGTCCCCGACAACCAGGTTGGACGTGACGTTGCCGGCGTCGAACCGTGCTCGTTCTTCGACGACGATCTCGACGGTCTCCGTGTCGGTGCTGCTGTCGTCCTCGTCGTACGCGTACTCGATTTCGGCCTCGAGTTGGTACGTGCCGGCCTCGGCGTCTTCGTCGACGGCGATGGTGAACGACTCCGAGAACAGCGTCTGAGCCGACATCGTCGGCATCGGCGTCTCGTTGGTCTTCACGTCGACTGGCGCGTCGGTCTCGTTGAGCGCGACGGTCACGTCGCGTGCTTCGGTCGGCGGCGCATCTCCGACATCGCTGTCGTCCTCGTACGGCGAGGCAGCGTTGCGAATCTCGAGTTCGAGGTTCGTTTCCTCACCTGGTTCGACGATGTTCTCGGGAACGTAGACCTCGAAGTCGGGTTCGTCGGCGGCGGCGACAGACGTTATCAGTGGAAAACTTGCCACCAGAAAGACGACGAATACGAGGGCGGCGATTCGAGTTCGTCTCATTGTATGACTGTATCGGGAGCCTACGTATCAACCTTTCTATTGCAAACCACAAGCTTGTTGTTTCCTCTCTCTGAAGGACCCGATATGGAAGAACACGCGGAGCTACTGGCCGAACTGGGGCTCTCGAGCTACGAGGCCAGGGCGTACGTGGCACTCGCTCGGGGAGGGACGATGACGGCCGACGAAGTCGCCGACGCAGCCGACGTTCCCACCGGACGTGTCTACGACGTCCTCAACTCGCTCGTCGATCGATCGCTCGCCCGTGCCGACGACGGTCGCCCGCGGACGTACGTCCACGTGGAACCGGACGAGGCCGTGAATCGACTCAAACAACGCCGGGTCGAGGAACTCGAGGAGCAGCGTTCGGAGTACGAACGAACGGCGACGACGGCAGCGGACGCGCTCTCGGGGATCACGAACGGCAACACGAAAGAAGGGTTCACCACGAGCGCGCTCCACGAGGACGCGGCACAGGACCTCCTGTTGGAGCGGTTCGCAGCCGTCGACGACTCGATCAGGATCGCCGCGGACACGGTCGACGTCAGTCCGGAGTTCGAGACGGCGTTTGCAGACCGGCTGTGTGAACTCCTCGATCTCGGCGTCTCGATTCGACTGCTCGCGACGGACCTCGAACACGCGGCCGACCGCATCGCCGACCTCACCGCAGCCGGGATGGAAGTGCGACACACGGACCGGATTCCCGAACAGCGGTTCATCGTCCTCGACGGCACCGAGGTCTGTCTCGAGGTCGTCAATCCTGCCGCGCCCGACGAGTTGCTCGCGGTCATCAACTTCCGGGAGGACGACACCGCCCGCCAGCTCGCCGCGAGCTTCGACGAACTCTGGGAGCAGGGAGAACCCTGAGAATAGGGACGACGGAACCGACCGGATTTAATCAGACGCCGAACGTCGCCCGCAGCATGTCACGAGTACCTGGTCCGAGCCCGACGGCGACGACGGTGATCATCAGCAAGATGGCATAGCGTGGGCTCTCGTCGAACACCTCGTCGTTGAAGATCCAGATGACGACGACGGCTGCCGCGAGCTTGACCAGCAGAAACGGCCACGCTGCCCCGGTTATCTCCGCTATTTCAGCGGGAAGAACGGACCCGGTGACGTTGACGATCGTCTCGTTGACCGGGTGTTTCGGGAGGAGATTCTGACTGTGACCGAACACGACCGCCCAGTCGAGTCCGATGACGTTCGCGACTCCGTCGACTGCATGGGCCCAGATGACGATTGCACCCATGAACCGAGTGCCGCGGTTGATGTCCGGGGCGAACCGCTTGACTGCCTCCCAGGTCACCCACGTCGCCGCAGTCGCGCCGACGAGCGTCGTTACCAACAGGAGCGGGTAGAACGTCGCGTACTCCTGGGTCGCAGCCGTGGACCCGAGATAGCCCAGCGTGAGCACGAGGAGAGCGGTCCCGATACCGAACAGCGGGTACTCGTACCCCGAGACGTAGTCGTTTCGGTCGAGCCACACGGAGACGACGACGGCGACGAGCGTCACGAGGAAGACGACGAAGTAGATCAGCGGGCTGATCAGGAACCCGGACCACGGCAGCTCGATCGCGAGTTCGCCCGTATGACGGAACGCGGCGACGTTGGCGTCCTCGACGACGCGGAGGGCACCGCCGAAGAGCATGAACGGGAACAGCCCGTAGAAGCCCGCACGGTAGCGTTCGATCTCGAGCCGTTCGATGATGAAGACGATACCGATGATCCCGAGGATCAGCGTCGGGATGTAGCCGGCATAGGAGACGAACGTGTATCCGGGTTCGGCGAACGGCCCGTCGCCGGTACCAGCCTCGTAGCCCGGGACCTGTTCGCCGCCGGCCCAGGCAACCTGACTCCAGCCGTGGGCGTCGGCGACGACAGGGCCCCAGTAGTACTGCCAGATGAGATCGCGGTACACTCGCTCCGGAAAGGCGGTAGCCAACAGGACTACCGTCGCGGCGAGCGCAATCACGGTGGCGGCCCAGACGCGGACGGGGCCGTACCGCTCGATGTACTCGTACATACCCGTTATCCATGGAGGGGGGCGCTTACCGTTTCCGGTTTCCTGTTTTCCGTGTCGCGAGTGGTGTGGGGCACCTCGAGGTCCGTGCCAGCCCCGATTCAGTCCCGTTCGATCTCCCGGGCTGCCTCGAGCAGTTCCTCGTGAACGCCGCCGTTCGAGGCGACGAGACCGTGGCTGTCGTGTCGCCAGCGGTCCCCCTCGAGGTCGGTGACGACTCCGCCGGCCTCCCGAATCATCGCGACCCCGGCGACCGTATCCCACGGATTGGCCCGCTTGTTCGTGACGACGCCCTCGAGGCCGCCCGCGGCCAGCAGGCCAAGCGAGAGCTGGGCACAGCCGTACCGGCGCATGTCGCCGAACCGCTCGACCAGCGCCGCAGTCGCCCGGCCGTACTCGTCGCGGTGGTCGAAGTCCCACCAGAACGTCGGACAGACGGTTGCTACCTCGGGGTCCGTGCGGTCACTGACCGACAGCTCGCGGCCGTTCCGATACGCGCCATCGGGGCCGATACGGTAGGTGTCCCCGAGTGCAGGACAGACGGTCGCGGCAGCGACGGGCTCGCCGTCGACGACGGCCGCGACGGCAGTCCCGAACCCGCGCATACCGGCGACGTAGTTGTTCGTTCCGTCGATCGGGTCGACGATCCAGGCCGGCCCCTCTTCGGGGACCGCTTTCAGTTCCTCGTCTTCCTCCCCGACGATCGGGTCGTCGGCGAACTCCTCGCGGATCGTCTCGACGACTCGCTTTTGGGCCTCGCGGTCGGCCTGCGTGACGACGTCCGTCTTTCCGTCCTTGTGATCGATCTCGAGGGTCCCGCGGAAGGACTCGTCGGCGACTTCCGCGCCGGCTTCGGCCGCCTCGAGGGCGACTGCCGCTCGATCCGAACGTTGGCTCATTGCCGAACGTGAGCGTTGGCGGCGAAAAGATGTAGCGGTTCGCGGCGACGACGACCGTCGTCGGTCGGTGGCGGCGTTCGAACCCACGGCGTGTCCCGACACCCGCCTCAGCACTCGTACTCGAGTCGTTGCTCCGCGTTTGGCTCACCGACCGGGCCGTCGGGCGTCACGGGCTGTTCGACGTGGTACAGGCGCAGGACCTCGGGTGTGCTGTCGTATTCAGCGGCGGCTACTGCCTCGCAACGGTACGCAGCGAGCGGCTCGTAGGGGGTCTCGCCGGCGTGTCGCAGCTCGCTTCCGTACCGTTTCCAGAGCACCGACGGGGACGTGTCCGCCGCGTCGGGTGGCCGATCGATCGCGCCCGACTCGCCGGTGAGGGTGCCGACGGTCTCGCCGCCCTCAAGGTCCGCTTCCCAGGCGTACCACCAGTACGCATCGGGCGGGTTCGGGGCGAAGAACGACCAGCTCGCGTCCTCGACCGCGTCCGGCGTCGCCGCCGGCGAGTCGACGAACCCCGCACCGGCCAGCTGCCAGCCGACGACGGCCAAGAGGAAACAGACGAGAACGACCGAAGCGACGACACGGCCCGCCCGTCGCAGTCCAGGTCCGGACCGAATAGACAGGGACCACGCCGTAGACGAGGGGAGAACGGCCCGCTCGAACTCGAGGGTCCGCCGTCCCGCACTCCCCGCCACCGACGCGAAGTCGCGACCGGACGCGGTCAGCGTCGCCTCGAGGCGGTTCCAGACGCGGGGCGGTAGGAACAACAACAGCGCCGCGACCATCACGAACGGGAACGCCCCGAGCCGCATCGTGGCCGCGAGTCCCAGCTGCGCGCCGACGAACGCCAGCACGAGCGCGATTCGGAGTCGGTCGGTGACGACGAGCAGGAGAACGGAACCACAGAGCAGTGCCGTCCAGGCCCAGTTCGCAGCGACCAGCAACACAGCGAATTCGGTGCCCAGCTCGGCGACCCAGGGCCCGAACCAGACGACGAACTGCTCGAGCTGGAAGATCCGTGCCGTGGCCGTTCCCGACAGCCACGCCTCGCTCTGGAACTTGATCGCGCCGTTGACGGCGTAGATGGTGACGAAGTGGACGAGAATCGTCGCGGTGGCAACCGAGAACAGGCGGTCGGTCCGGCCGGTCGTACCACTGTCGGCGTCGGGGTCCGTGCTACGCAACGCGTCGACCGACCAGCGTGACTCAAGCGACAGGAAGAGCCCGAGAAAGAGCAACGACAGTAAAATCGTGTCGCCGCCGTTCAACACCAGCGGGTTCCTCGCGTGCAAGGAGGCGAGAAAGACGACAGTCACCGCCGTCGCGAGTCGCGTTCGGTATCCGATCGCCAGCGCGAGCGCGGCGAGACACCCGATCGCGAGCAGGACGGCCTGGAGTCCGAGCCCACCGGAGAGCGCGTGCAGCGACGCGGACTCGAACCCGGGAAACAACTCCGCGAGCGTCGCCCGCGGAAACACGCCGTCGTCAGTGTAAAAGGTCGCCAGACCGGGCAGCCGGACAAACAGGAGGTCCGCGAGCACGACCAACCCGAGAGCGATTCGAAACGCGGCGAGCGCACGCGGATCGATCCCCAGCCGTGGCTCGAGGACGGCTCCGACGTGGCGTCTGATCGAGCGACCGGTGGCCGATCCAGGTCGGTCGTCGGTAGTCGTGGCGGGACTCATGCCTTGGACGCGTATCGTCTCGGGCGACGACTGTCGAGTGGGCCCGGACGCGTACGTGCGACTCGCAGCCGACTCCGTCGATCTGTTGCGTGGTTGTCAGGGATCGTATAAGTGTTTTGTCCTCTCTCGGACGAGGGAGAGAGTACGGACAGCGATAGTAGCCACTGACAGTCATTGCATATCCGATCGCACGACAGGTGTGCGGTCGGTGTGTGAATCGTTTGATTGGACTGTCACGCGGGAAACACGCAGTTGTCTGGGCCCGTTCAGGTCTTCTCGAGTTTGCTACCAGCTGAGAGTGTCGTGGGACTCTTCACGAGGGATTGGCTCGCGTTGGGTATTATTTTAGTCAGGTATCGGGTGTTCCTGAATCGTATCCAGACGACATCGTAACCGCCATTTCGATATACTGTTGGCCAAACTGTTTATGGCTCCTACAATTCCCTTTCGTGATATGGAATCCCACGTTCGACTCGAGTGTGTGACGTATGAACGACATGGTAACGTCGGTGTCTGGACGATCGAAGATCTCGAGAATCTATTCGAAACAGAAGAAAAGGTAGAGAAAGCGGAACAACATTACAAAGACGTTGCTGGTCAGGATGATATGACTGGAACAGTAGTCGTGATCCAGGAGTACGATTCTCTCAGCTCCGAAAAACAAGACCGCATAGCTGGAGTGTGGTCGCGTCTCGTCGAGGAAGCTGGTACCGCCAAGACTGCGTTCGTCGCAGACGGGGTCGGCGCTATGGCCATCAAGTCGAATATTGGGACACAAACAGTGCAAACGGACTCGTTCCAATCAGTTGACGAAGCCATCTCCTGGGCGGGTTGATCGATCGCAGGTCCTGTTGTCAAGGCTAGGGAGACGGTTTGTCTGTCGGCTCTGCCGTCGCTTCTTTTGTGGGTGGTTGTCTCCAGCACTAGATCGGCAAACACTCGAGGAACTGTAGTCCGAGACTGCTGTCTGTGGAGTAGTAAGTAGGATAGCTCCGTTTGGTTCACCGCGGGGCGATCTTTCTTCGAGGAGAGAATCCCACTCTTTAACGCGGGTGTGAATTGTGACTGTTCTACGACAGCCGTACTGTCCTGCTAGGCCGGGTCGGGAGCACGCCGTCGACGGATCACAGAGCGATAGCTTACGAGTGGCCGCTTCGGAGAATGTTGCGAGGGAAGATCGCATCGTGCTGATCTTCCGCATCTTTACCGGCGCTTTCACGCCGCATGCGATGCGAGGGGAGGGAATCGAACAACCGCCGGGAACCTGCGCGCCGCGCAGAACCCCGGCGTCGTTCGATCCCTCCGGCACCGCACTGGGTGTCTGTTTTTCACCCGTTGCGATGCGAGGGGAGGGAATCGAACCCACGAACGTCTACACGAGCGGATCTTGAGTCCGCCGCCGTTGACCGCTTGGCTACCCTCGCACGCTACTGCACGAGCCCGGGTCGGACCCGTACAATCTCTTTATCACGGGCGTTAACCCGTACGTCTACCTATGAACGTCGAACGTATAAACTCCCTACGGTATCGGACTCGGACCGCTTGCAGTGTGGCGATCGTCCCATCCACCTACCACCTCTCCACCTCGAGAAGTAGCCATCGGTACCAGTCAAAATTCTAACGTTCTTCGGGGAAGATTCTGTGACGGGAGAATGCACACGAAAGTGCACAGTGAGCGGGATTTCACACGTCCAAGCAAACTCCGGCTCGTATGCAGGCTCCTCACGGTGGAGGCAATCCGTCATTGACGTTGGCAAGATAAAGATTGCCGACGTTCCGCCAGCACAGTCACAACTGCGTCTGGCACATTCGACGGATTGTTCTTCGCTGTGTTGGGGCCTGACTACGAGAGGCACACGGTAACATGGTCTCGACCACACCGATCCACCACGACCGTAGAACAGACAGCCGTATCGCGACGACCGACCCCGCGAGTTGCCCCGACTACGAAACGGCGTCCACGAACTCGCTCGCCGACAACACCGACGACGCCGACAGCCATGCACCCAGCACTCGGGACAGCACTCGATCGAATCGCAGCCACTGAGAACTTCGACCCGACGGCGCTCCCACCGCTGTACGCGGCCGTCGATCCCGAGGCACTGACGATCCTGCTCGAGTCACCGGCACCCGTCACCGTCCGGTTCGAGTACGCGAACGACGCGGTCGTGGTCGGTCCCGACCCGCAAGAGGTGACCGCGACCGTGACTGGCCTCGAGGGCGCTCGGTAACCGGCCGCATCTCCCTCTTCCAGAAGAACTCTGCTCGAGCGAGTTCTCGAAACGCCAGCCGTCGCGAAAAGCGGGATTTTCGTACTACTGAATACCCTGTTGCACGCTTTCGAAATTAGGGCCAAAAACCAGATGATGTTGCAGGTTTCTCTGAACAGGGTTGGCTACTAATGCCCACATCCGGGTACCAAGCATCAACTAATTTTGCACATGCAACGGGCTATACTGAACACAGTCAGGAGACACCTGATCGTGTCTCGAGTGCGATCGGTGTGTGTGTGGTGTGTTGTCCGGCAGTGGCAGGAGAGTCTGCCCGGTTCCCGGTTCCCGGTTCCCGGTTCTCGGTTCTCGGTTCTCGGTTCTCGGTTCTCGGTTCTCGGCTCCCGGTGATCGACGGCCGGCCAACGCCACCCTAAACGGACGCGACCCTCTCGAGTGCGTCACGCGAGTACAGCGTGTCGCAGTTGGGACAGCGGTAGCCGCCGTCGACGTGTTCGTAGAGACGGTTCCCGCAGTTCTGACACCGCCCGTACGGATAGTTCATCTACCTCGAGAGAGGGACTCAGCGCGGATAAGGACTCCCCTGACGCTGTGTCGGCATTATAAGGGCGAACGGCCCGTCGCTCACCGACCTAGTCCCGAGGGCGAACGCATCCAGCGCCGAACGGTATACCAGTCGGCGGCCCCAAAGTCGACCGTGACCGAACATACGACGGATCCGAGCGTCGAGCCACCGCCGGACCGAACCGAGCCGCCGACGGGCTGGCTCGCGTCCGAGGACCGGTGGAAACACGCGACGCTCCGGCGGGCGACGGTCCACGGCGTCCGGCTGTTCAACGACGGGGCGTACCACGAGAGCCACGACTGTTTCGAGGACGAGTGGTACAACTACGGCCGCGGTCGGACCGAGAGTGCCTTCCTCCACGGAATGGTCCAGGTCGCCGCCGGCGCGTACAAACACCACGATTTCGAGAACGACGACGGGATGCGCTCGCTGTTTCGCACCGCGCTCCAGTACCTCCGGGGGACGCCGAACGACTACTACGGTGTCGACGTACTGGACATCCGAACGACCGTCACCAACGCCCTCGAGGACCCTGCCCACCTCGAGGGGTGGCAGATTCGGCTCGACGGCGAACACCCACTGGCGCGACCGATCGACTGGGAGTACGCGGAGGGACTGGAGGAGTGACCGCCCGTCGAGACACCGTCGTCCCGCATCGCGAGGCCACGGTCGAGACCGGCCACTACGGACTGCGAAACCGTATCACATTTGGGGCCACGGACCCTTTACATACTCGATGAAAGTCGCGCAGATCGGGTCGGGGGACCCGGAAATCGCTGTTCTCGCGGGCGTCCACGGCGACGAACCCTGTGGGGTTCGTGCGATCGAACGGCTACTCGAGGAGCAACCGAGCGTCGAACGACCCATCAAACTCGTCGTCGCCAACGAGAAGGCACTGGAACGTCGCGTCCGGTTCGTCGACGAGGACCTGAACCGAGTCTTCCCAGGCGATTCAGATACCGAAACCCACGAGCGACAGCTCGCACACCGCCTGCTCGAGGAACTCGAGGGCTGTCTCACCTTCTCGATGCACTCGACACAGAGCTACGCGGACCCGTTCGCGATCGTCGACGGCGTCGACGAGACCGCACGGGAGGTGTGTCCCCAGCTTCCCGTCTCCGCGATGGTCGATACGAGTAACTTCGCCGAGGGACGGCTGATCACGGAACTGCCGACGATCGAGGTCGAGTGTGGTCAGCAGGGAACGGAAACGGCTGCCCAGAACGCTAACCGTCTGATTCGGGCGTTTCTGACCTCCGTCGGTGCACTCCCCGGCGACACCGTCACTCGGGACCTCCCCGTGTACCAGCTCACTGATGTCGTCCCGAAAGAGCCGGCGGACACCTACGAGGTCTTCGTTGAGAACTTCACCCAGGTCGAGGCCGGTGTGACGTTCGCTGCAGCCGACGGCAACGAGCAGGTCGCCGACGAGTCCTTTTACCCGGTTCTGATGTCGCCGAACGGCTACCGCGATGTCTTCGGCTACGCCGCGGAGAAACTCGAGGTTCTCGAGTCGCCGCCGGCAGCCGACTGACCAGGCCTCCGTACTCGCCACGCGAAGCCTCCGAGGTACGCACAATTTTCCCCGCGTCTGCAGCATTGATACCGACGCGACCCCTGTACGGAGATAATGACCGCTCTCGGAATCGGTATCGGCACGCTATCGCTCGTTCCCGCCCTCACAGCGGAACTGTTCCCGAACGGGATCGAACACTACGCGATCGGCGGGCTGCTCGTCGGCCTCGGGGTCGCCGTCATCTACCTCGGGACTGCGATCCCTGCCGGCGCGAGCACGTTCCTCGAGTCGACGCTGTCTTATGCCTCGACCCTCTCGCGGTTCCAGCAGTACCGTCCTTCGCGTGACTGGCGGGTCGTCTTTACGCTGGGGATCGTGATCGGTGCGGCGATCTACGCCCTGACGTTCCAGTCCGGCCTGGTCTCGAGCGGGCTCCACCAGTCCGCGACGACCGGCGAGTTACGAGATGTCGGCGGGCTGACGATCTGGCTGACCGAGGTCCAGCCCTGGCGGCTGTTCCTCGGCGGTGTCCTGATCGGAATCGGGACGCGGCTCGGCAAAGGCTGTACGTCGGGCCATGGGGTCTGTGGCGTCGGCTCGGCCTCTCGCGCCTCCTTCGTCGGCGTCGCTACGTTCCTGCTGGTGGCGATCGGTGTCGCGCAGCTGGTGGCAGCACTGGGGGTGAGCCCGTAATGGCGGGCGAGCACGAACAGCATCCGCTGTTCCTGCCGCTCGTCTTCGTCGGCGGGCTGATCTTCGGGTTCGGGCTCGGTTTCAGCCACATGGCCCAGCCCGAGGTCGTGCTGAACTTCCTCCAACTCGAGGACCTCGGGCTCCTGTTTGTCATGTTCGGGGCCGCGGTCGTCACCGGGATCACCTTCTTCGGCATCAAGCAGTTCCGCACAAAAGCGCCTCTCACGAACGCGGCCTACGGTCGGCGGCTCAAAACCCTCGACAGAAACGTCGTGCTCGGCGGCGGCGTCTTCGGCGTCGGCTGGGGTCTCTCCGGTATCTGTCCCGGCGCGGCTTACGCCAGCCTCGGCGTCGGCAACGTCGTCATCCTCTATGGCATCGCCGGGATGTTCGTCGGGGCCTACCTGCAAGGATACTGGCGCTCGAGTCGCGCCGAGAGCGGGACGCCGGCGTCGGCGGCGGACTGAGCCGCGGCCCCGCCACGAGCGACGAACAGGCAGTTTAAACCGTTCCTTTTCCTGGTATCGTGTATGACCGACGATTCGTCCCGCGACCACGTCGTCCCGGGGAGCGACGAAGAGCTCGAGACGGCCGACGTTCGCGGCCACGACTTCCGTGGCGACCTCGACCTCGAGTCGCTGCTAGCGAGCTACGAGACGACCGGCTTCCAGGCGACTCACCTCGACGAAGCGATCGACGTGACCGAACGCATGCAGGAGGAAGACGCGAAGGTCTACCTCACGCTGACCTCGAACATCGTCTCGTCCGGCCTTCGCGAGACCGTCGCTGCGCTCGTTCGCGACGGTCACGTCGACGTCGTCATCACGACCTCCGGCTCGCTGACCGAGGACGTCATCAAGACCGCCAAGCCGTTCAAGATGGGCGAGTGGGACGCCGACGAGGGTCGCCTCCGCGAGCGAGGTATCAACCGCCTGGGCAACATCTTCGTCCCCTCGGACCGGTACGTCTGGCTCGAGGAGTACCTCTATGACTTCTTCGACGACTTCTTCGCAGAGGAGTCGATCCGTACGCCGACGGCATTCGCCCGCGAACTCGGCGAGACGCTCGAAGACGAGGATTCGGTGCTCAAACAGGCCGCGGACAACGACGTTCCGGTCTACTGTCCCGCGCTGACCGACGCCGAGGTCGGTAACTTCCTCTACTACTACCGCCAGCGTCAGGACACGGATTCGGACATCGGGATCGAAATCCTCGACGACTACGAAAAGCTGATCGAGGACGGTATGTTCGCGGACACGACGGGCCTGATCGCCGTCGGCGGCGGCGTGCCGAAACACCACGCCATCATGACGAACCTCTTCCGCGGCGGTGCGGACTACGCCGTCTACATCTCGACGGGGATGGAAGGCGACGGGTCGTTATCCGGCGCGCCGCCAAACGAGGCGGTCTCCTGGGGCAAGATCAAAGACGAGACCGAGACGAACTACGCACAGGTCGAAGCCGAGGCGACGCTTGTCTTCCCACTGCTCGTCGCGAGTGCCTTCTACGCCGGGTAACGACGGCCCAGGACCGACACCCCGAGACACCGCTCGCTCTCGCCGATGGGAACCGACCGACGCGACGATTCGGAGCCGATCTACTCCCTGCGAAAGCAACTGCTCTGGGCAGGAGTCGCCACAGCCGGGTTCGTGATCGCCGGCTGGATCGGTCTGTTCGACGTGCTCGCGAACCTCGCGTGGGCCGACCGTCTCGAGACCGGAGCTCCTCGTGTGCTCGCGGTACAGCTCGGCTCGGTGATCGTCGTCGGGTCGTGGGCCGTCATCGCCGTTCTCGGGGCCGTCGGTCTCTATCGCTGGCTTCGATCCGAGACGTAGTGGCTCGAATGGCGAGGCCTGAGAGTCGAGGTCCGAATCGGACTCGGACCTGAACCCGGGCCAAGAAACTCGACACCCCAGCCCGTAGAGACACTCATGCCCTCGACACGTCGCCGACTGCTCTCGAGAGTGGGTCTGGCGGCCTCGCTTTCGGTTCCGATCGGTACTGCCGGCTGTCTCGACCGACTCGAGTCGGACTCCGCCGCCGTCGAACTCGTCACGCCTGAAGACGTCCCCGACGACGACTGGACCGAGCCCGACTGGGAGCCGGCCGTCGGCGTCCCGGGCGAAGGCGACGTCGACGCGACGACCGTCGTCTCGAACCTCGAGATTCCCTGGGACCTCACGTTCGCCGACGGCGACGCCTTCGTCACCGAACGGGACGGCGGCGTTCGACGGTTCGACGCCGGCGACCTCGCGACCGGAGCGGACCTCTCGCCCGAAGACGGGGACATCGTTCTCGAGGGTGGAGACCTCCCGGATCGGGCCGCACCCGGCGAGGGCGGGACGCTCGGCGTCGCCGTCCATCCGGAGTACCCGGACGTTGCGGCCCTGTACGTCTACTACACCGTCGACGACGGGAGCGTCGGGAACCGCGTCGTCCGGTACGACCTCGAACCCGAAAGCGACGATCACGAGCCGGACCCACGGCCGATCGTCGAGGGGATTCCCGGGGCGACGACTCACAACGGCGGGCGCATCGCTTTCGGACCCGACGACTACCTGTGGGTGCTGACCGGCGACGCCGAAGCGCCGGCGCTGACACAGGACCCCGGTTCGCTCGCGGGGGCCGTACTACGGGTCACGCCCGACGGCGATTCCGCACCCGACAATCCCGACTGGGGTGAAGCGGGCGATCCACGCACCTACACGCTCGGCCATCGAAACCCCCAAGGAATCGACTTCACGCCGGAGGGGACGCCGGTGATCGCCGAACACGGACCCGTTGCTCGAGACGAGGTGTCGCTGCTCCGGGCCGGCGGGAACTACGGGTGGGACCTCGTTCGTGGCGGTCCCGACGACCCCGAGTACGAGAACTACGACGACCACGAGGATGCGACGCCGCCGGTGGTCAACACCGGCCCGGAGACGACGTGGGCACCGTCCGGGCTCGCGTTCTACGGCGAGGAGAGGATCGAGCCCTGGGAGAACCGCCTGTTCGTCTGCGGGCTCGTGTCGGAGACTCTATTCGTCGTGACGCTACGATCCGGTGACACGACCGTCGCCGAAGGCGGTTACGACCAGCCCTGGCTCGACGACCGGTTCACTGCGAGTGTCAACCGGCTGTTCGAAGGGACCTACGGTCGGCTCCGACACGCCGAGCCCGGCCCTGACGGTGCTGTATACCTGCTCACGTCCAACCGTGACGGCAGGGCAGGCGGGGAGTTTCCGCGCGAGACCGACGACCGGATCGTCCGACTCGAGCCACCGGAGTAGCCCCTCTCCCGGCACGTGGCGTCGTTCGAACGAGCGGCGGACGGCGTAACCAGTATCGGTTACAATTGCAGGGGAGTGACGCAAGGCATATGCCGTTTACCTCCCTATCACGGGACACATGGATTTCCCACCGAACCAGGGTCTCGACCAGGAAGAGGTCACCGAGCAGGTCGCCGAGACGATCGCGGAGAACGACGTCGTTCTGTTCATGAAAGGGACCGAGTTGATGCCCCAATGTGGGTACTCCCGCAAAGCCCTCGGCCTGATCGACCACCACCGCGACGAGTACGAGACCGTCGACGTCCTCGAGTCGTTAGACGAGTACCGCGTCGCCCTCGAGGAACACAGCGGGTGGGAGACGATCCCGCAGACGTTCGTCGACGGTGAGTTCGTCGGCGGCTCGGACATCCTCGAGGAGCTCGAAGAGCGCGACGAACTGGCCGAGACGCTCAACGCCGAGTAGTTGGGCCCGACAGGCGACTTAAATTTGTCCGTACTGGTATTTCACGCATTTAATAGCAGATCATATAAGTCACCCGGGCGTAGTAGAGGGTAAGAACCCTTGCCGCACTCCCCACTATGTCAACTGAGGAATCCAGACACGTATATCGGCTGCATTCGACGCTCGAACTGCCCCTCGAAGACCTCCGAGAGCACATCGACGAGGCAAAATACCCCGACGGAATCGACGACGTGGAGATCACGCGGCGGAACAACACCCTGATTCTCAAGGCGGTCGCCGAGGATCAATCCGTCAGCAAGTACACGCCGACGGCCCAACTCAAAGCCAGCGTTACCGAAAACCGGGTCTACGAGGAAGACCCCGACGAGCGCCGCCAGCAGTCGTTCAGCTGGGACGAGGAGGAAGAAGAGGAGATCGAGTCCGAACTCGTCGAGTTCGCGGCGTTCAAAGGTGACCGCGAGACGGTCCTCCAGAACTCGCTGTTGCAGTACGAGATGTTCCTCGTTCTCTGTGAGATCGCTGAAGCAGCCGAGAAGGGGACGCTGACCGCCATTTCGGAGCACAACGGCGACCTCGAGGCGACCCGGATCGTCGACGGCGAGCCGCGACCGGCGGATATCGAAGTCGTCGAGGGGCCCCGCGACCATGGCTCGGGTGAGACAGGCGTCAACTGGCGGGACAACAAGTTCATCAGCGACTGAAACGGAGCACGGTACGGCTCCGCGCATCCAGTCCGGTTCGGTCTGTTCGGCAACTCAGAGCGACCGCTTTCCGCCGACGGTAGCGCCGACGCGTCGTCAGTTCTCGACGATCGTTCCGTAGACGGCCGGATACTCCTGTAAGCGACTCCGGCCGAGCAGAGCGTTCAGATACGACTGAATCCGCTCGTGCCACGGCGTCCAGCGATCGTCCCAGTCACGGTCGACGTCCGCGACCCGGAGGTTTCCGACTCCCGGCTCCGAAAGCACGACCAGAAACGGCGAGGGATCGGAGCCGATCACGTCCCGGTACGCCGAGCGGCCGCGGCGTTGCTCCGCAAGGACGTGTCCAGGGTCGAACCCGTCGTCGTCGGGATCGACGGCGAGGGCATCCGTCGCGCGCTCGTGGGCACGCCAGTCGACCAACGTCCGGGACAGATCGAGTACCTCGCGGACCAGAAACTCCGCCTCCGGAGCTGTGTCGTCCGGTAACTCGAACGAGCGCGGAAGCGCCCATCCTGCGAGCCGCATGCGAGCGAACTCGTAGGGTCCGTACGAGCCCGTATCGTCGACGACCGCCGACTCGATCTCGTTTCTGGTCGGGACTCCGTCGAGTTCGTCGCCGAACGTCCCGACGAGGTCCCGGAGATGGTCGTGGAAGGGGTCGCCACCGCCCTCGTCCGCGAGGTTGTCCCGGAGGTGGGCACGATAGTGTTCGGCGGTTTCGACGAGTAGTTCGGCCTGCAACAGGGCTGCGGTGATCTCGCCGACATCACGCGGGTCGTATTCCGGACGGTCGGAAACGGTTCCGTCGAGTGTCCCGTCTCCCGTCCGTTCGTCCCGAAGGTCCTCGAACCCGCTAAACCGCGCGAGACGACGGGCCGTCCGGAGGTCGGATTCGATTTCGGCGTACCAGCCTAGATCGCGTACCGGATCGGCGACCGGGTACGACTCGAGGTCGTCGAGCACCGCATCGACCCGCGTGAGCACGTCGGCGGCGCGGTCGACGACTGGCTCGAGGTCGTCCTCGCCTACCCTCGCGTTAGCTTCACCGAGGCTCTCGCCGGCGAACCGCAGCCCCGTCCTCGATCGAGAAAGCGCGGCGGCGTAATCGCCGTCGGCGAGCGACTCCTCCGCGGACGAGAGCCAGCCACCTGACCCGCGGAGCCGATGCTCGTCGGGATCGATCTCGTCCCACCGCTCGAGTGCCTCGTCCTCGACGGCTACCAGCCGGTCGACCGCATCGCTGGCGTGGGCGTCGGTTACCGTCGGCTGCCAGAGCGACTGGGTCCGGGGCGGCGTCGGATAGTAGTTGGTCGCCCAGTCGGCCAGCACGTTCGGCAGAAGGGTCGGTCGCGTCGCGCCGGTGACGACGACGGCACCGCCGCCCAGTCCGAGTCCGGCCGCGAGACCACCGAGGAGTCGACGGCGACTGAGTGGAGGAGGGGGGTCGGGATCGGAGTCGGAGTCGGAGTCGGAGGCAGAGTCGGAGACCATATAGTTAGATGGTGATAGATCGCGCTGTGAAATAACTTCCCCATGCGCCACCAGTGAGCAACACGTGCCGACCGCGGGATCGGCACGAACTGACTACAGCTATCTGAGCACGTCGATCACGACCTCGGCGATCGCGTCCCCGATCTGTTCCGGCGTATCGGTGAGGTTCCACCGATACTCGCCATCTCGGGTCAGCCCCTCACACTCGAGCAGGTCGCGTCGGTCGAGTGCAAGCAGGAGCGACTCGAGGAGGTCGTCGTCCGGCGAGTGACCGAGCCACGATTCGATGGCTGTCGCGAGTTGGGGTGTCGTCAGGACGATCGGGTCGGGGGCCGACGCGGAAGCGGACTCGGAATCGGAATCGGAATCGTGATCGGGCCGAGCCCTCGGACCATCCGACGCGGTCTCGTCGTCGGTATCCGGTTCCGACTCGGATTCCGACCCGGACCCGGACTCGGACTCGGACTCGGACCCAGTGGCGTTCGATTCGATCCCAGATGGCAGGTCAGGAGACGGAGGGGAGGGCGGCCGCTCTGTCATGTCGAACGTGTCGTTCGGATCGGTGACGGATTCCGATGCGGGTTCATTTCGACGCGCTTCAAGTCGAGGCGGGATCGGAGCCGCCGACTCCCTCGAGTAGCGATCCGGTTCCCTCGAGTAACACCGTGGTTCACCGTCGAAATCGGAGCCTGTCGAGACACGTGTCTTTCGGCGGGCTGTGGAAGGGACTCCGTTCCACGGTCGTTCGCCGTGGAGACGACCGCGAGCGGGGGCCCCGGCCGAGCGGTGTGCCGGCCCGAGATCGACGGGGGCGTATCCCGTCCGTATCGGTACCACCCAACGGGGACGGACGGGGTAGCACGTTGATAACGATATGGTGAACGCTGGAACGGCGACTACATGCTCTCCGAGGTGAACGTCAGTCGACGGGAGCGGTCCCTCCGGGGAAGGGACGAACGGAGCACCGTCCGACCGGCGTCCCGACCACCAGCGTCTCTCGTCGAACCGGCCGTCCTCGACGCTCGTACCCGCGATGCTCGTACCCGCGACGCCGCAAGCCCGCGCGCCGCGGCGGAGGTGAGCTGATGCGCGTCTGCTCGATCGTCGGCGCACGGCCACAGTTCGTCAAAGCCGCCGTCGTCTCGCGCAAACTCCGTGCCGTCGGCGACGAGGTGCTGGTCCACACCGGCCAACACTACGACGAAGAACTGTCGGACGTCTTCTTCGAGGAGCTGGACATTCCCGAACCCGACTACAACCTGGGCGTCCAGTCGGACACCCACGGCCGACAGACCGCGAAGATGATCGCCGCCCTCGAGCCGGTCCTCGAGGAGACCACACCCGACGTGCTCCTGCTGTACGGCGACACGAACTCGACGCTGGCAGGAGCTATCGTCGGGTCGAAACGCGACGTGACGGTCGCTCACGTCGAGGCCGGGCTCCGGAGCGACAACCGGGCGATGCCCGAAGAGGTCAACCGCGTGATGACCGATCACGCCTCCGAGTTGTGTTTCGCCCCAAGCGAGACGGCGGTTGACAACCTCGCTGCCGAGGGGATCACCGACGGGGTTTACTGGACCGGCGACGTGATGTACGACGCCCTGCTGAAAGCCCGTGACCGCTCCCGGGAGCGATCCACGATACTCGAGGACCTGGGGGTCGACGATGGCAGGTTCGTCCTCGCAACGGTCCACCGACAGCGAAATACCGACGTGAGAGAGAACCTCGAGTCGATCGTCGCGGCGCTTGCCGACGTTCCCCAGCCGGTCGTCTTCCCGGCTCATCCACGAACCGTCGATCGGCTCCGGGAGTACGGCCTCTGGGACCGGACGCGGGACACACTCGAGGTGATCGAGCCACAGGGATATCTCGACTTCGTACGGCTGCTCGATGCGGCCGAACGAGTCGCGACCGACTCCGGCGGCGTCCAGAAGGA
The DNA here is from genome assembly GCF_000337895.1 of Halobiforma nitratireducens JCM 10879. GTDB lineage: Archaea > Halobacteriota > Halobacteria > Halobacteriales > Natrialbaceae > Natronobacterium > Natronobacterium nitratireducens. The sequence goes on along the minus strand of NZ_AOMA01000017.1, from coordinate 15,837 downwards.
GGCGTTCTTCCTCGAGACCCGCTGTGTGACGATGCGTCCGGAGACCGAGTGGACCGAGACCGTCGACGCCGGCTGGAACCGGCTGGTCGCCGCCGACGAACGACGAATCCGCCAGGCGCTTACGAGCAACTGGAAGCCCGACTCCCACCCCCGTCCGTACGGCGATGGCCTGGCGAGCGAGCGGATCGTCCGCCTGCTGGGGCGGAAACTCGAGGACGACCTCGAGAGCGGTGCTCCCTCTCTCGAGCGGGAGGTCGAAGCAGCGCCGCTGGACTGAGACGGATCGCTGGAACTAGTTACCGGCGATCGCCCTGTGCTGGCGATCGGCGGAATCGACTACAGCGAACCGTACGAGACGACGCACTGTCCGATCCCGTCACAACCGCGAACCGTCCTGCGGGTGCGCCGACGACGGCCAACAGGCCGGACGGCCACAGCACAGGGTCGGCCTCCGACCCGACAGCGACTGCCCTCCCGACCGCCGCTCCCGACAGAGGTTTCCGGTCCCCAAAAGCGTTTTACCGAGGTAATTATATCTAATTACACCGATGCCCGAGAACTTCCCCGAGTCCGTCGATGTCGACTACGACGACGGCGACAGCGAAGACCCCGAAGACTACCCACACGTCAACGACAAGATCGAGAAAGCCGTCGAAGTCACCCGCCAGGGGCTCGAGCAGTACGAGAACCCGGCCGTCATGTGGACCGGTGGGAAAGACTCGACGCTCGTGTTGTACTTCGTCACGCAGGTCGCCGAGCGGTACGACCTCGAGGTGCCGCCGGCGGTCTTCATCGATCACTTCCAGCACTTCGACGAGATTCACGACTTCGTCGACCGCTGGGCCGACGAGTGGGGACTCGAGGTCGTCTACGCGCGAAACGAGGACGTCGGCGACTACGTCGACGAGAACGACCTCGAGCCCGGCGACGAGATCGAGATCGACGACCTGAGCGATCACAATCAGCACCACGTCGAGAACATCCTCGAGTACGAGGAAGACACGTTCCCGTTCTTGCTCGACACCTACGTCGGCAACCACCTGCTGAAGACGGTCGCGCTCAACGACGCGATCGAGGAGTACGACGTCGACGGAATCCTCTCGGGCGTCCGCTGGGACGAACAGGAAGCACGGGCCGACGAGACCTTTTTCTCGCCGCGACACGATCCCGACATCTACCCGCCTCACGACCGTATTCAACCCATTCTCCAGTTCGACGAGGCCGCCGTCTGGGAGGGGTTCTGGAACTTCGTGGTGCCCGACACGGTCGACGAGTTCCCCGACGAGGGGTACGTGCCCAAGGGGAAAGGCGACCTCCCCGACGACCTCGAGCCGGCAGACACGCCGGTCTCGCCGAAATACTGGGAAGGCTTTCGCTCGCTGGGCAGCGAGATCAGTACCGAGAAGACCGAGGACGAACCGGCCTGGCTACAGAACCTGGACGAAACGACCGAACGCGCGGGTCGCGCCCAGGACAAAGAGGACTTGATGGAGCGGCTGCGAGATCTGGGCTACATGTAACCGATACGGCGCTTGGATCGGTTTCTGCCCCCAGTTTTCGGCCTGCAGCTTTTCGCTCCCTCGGCGAGTCAAGACCCGCGTCGTCGGTCACCGAGGGGCAATCGACACGCGGAACGGCCGATCGCGAGTGACGGACGAAGCTGAAACCGAGTCCGGCTTCCGGTTTCTCGTTTCGTGGCCGCTGTCGGCGCGTTAGTTCGTCGCGCGGTACTCCCCGTGCTTGACGCCCAACACCAGCATGACCAGTCCGAAGACGATCATCGACGGCGTGACCATCATCAAGACGCTCTCGGTGAGCATCATCCCCGACGTGATCATGCCGACGGTTCCAAGCGCGATAATTGCGATAAAGACGCCCGCGGTGGTTTTCTGGTCGAAGTCCATGCCCGAGCGTTAGGAGTAGCCTCCCTTATGTTTCCCGAAACCGGGGGACGGTTCGTCGACCGGTCTTACTCGGACGGCCGCACCAGGTTCGCCAGCGCGACGACGATCCCGAGGAACCAGCCAAGCGGGAACGATATCCCGACCCACATCCCCGCGTAGGCCGCGCCCTCGAGCTGGAAGTTCGCCCGGAGCACCTCGTTGATACCGTAGACCGACAGCGGGTTATCGAGCAGCCAGACTGCAAAGGAGTAGCTCGGATCGAGTACGTGAGGCTCGAGTGCAGGCGTCACTAGCGCGGCGACGACCGGCGGAAGGAAAAGCGAGGTCATCGCGAACGGGTACGCCAGCGCGACCGTAAGTGCCCGGCCGCCGAACTTCTTACAGGCAGCGGCAAGCGACGTCGAAACGACTGCGACTGCACTCGCTGCCGCGACGGCGAGGACAGAGGCGATCGGAATGTCGAACTGCTCCATGTAGGACATCACGCCCCAGGCGAGGGTCAGTAACCCCCAGCCGACCAGGGCGACGGCGGTCACGCCGACGATGCCGAGTCGGGTACGAGTGGAGTCGAGTTTCGCCGCGTAGTAGCGAGTCGCCAGGCCAAGTACTGTCAACGGATACAAGACGAGGAGACCGACGGTTCCGAGCGCGCTCCAGGCGTAGTAGGCGATTTTCTGTGGCAGCGTTTCCGGTTCCCATTTGCCCATGACGGAGTGGCCGCGGCCACGCTGCCTGGGAAAGACGAGTTCCATCCAGGCCCCGTGTAACCGCCGTAAGTCGGTCTTAACCGCACCGACTATCCCACCACCGCCACGGCTCCGTGTACGGGTGGACATACCCAACCTACACTACCGGCGTACCGTAAACTTTCCCTCTTTTTCATGCTCTCCTACAGGTTACACAACCGAACGAGAATCGATACGAATTCCCGGCAGCCAGGACGTCTCGACGTCTCGAAGGGACCGGCTCAGTTCCAGGGACCGAAGTCCGGGTCGACCTGCCGCTCCCGTTCGTCGATTCCGTCGATCCGGTCGACGTCTTCCTCGTCGAGTTCGAGTCCGACGGACGCCCAGTTATCGCGGACGTGAGCTTCGCCCGTCGCTTTCGGGATCGAGACGACGCCTTTCTCGCGCAGCCAGGCCAGGCTGACCTGGGCTTCGCTGACGCCGTGTTTCTCGGCTACCGTCTGAATCTCGGCTTGGTCGAACACCTCGCCGCGGGCAAGCGGCGAGTAGGCGACGACCTCGATGTCGTTTGTCCCACAGGCTTTGCGGATATCTTCCTGGGGAAGCAGCGGATGTAACTCGACCTGATTGGCCAGGATCGGCGCGTCGAGGATGTCGGCTGCCGCCTCGAGTTGCTCGGGGAGGAAGTTGCTCACGCCGACGTTCTCGATCAGTCCCTCGTCGTACAGTCGATCGAACGCGGCGAGAGTCCCCTCGGGATCGTACGCCTCGGCGGGCCAGTGGACGTACAGCAGGTCGACGGTATCGACGCCGAGTCGATCGAGACTCTCCCTGGCGGTCTCGAGCACGTCGTCGTGTCCGAGATTCGATATCCAGACTTTCGTCGCGAGGAAGACGTCTTCGCCGTCGACGTCGGCGCGTGCGATTCCCTCGCCGACGGCGTCCTCGTTCTCGTAGGCCTGGGCGGTGTCGACGTGACGATACCCCGTCTCGAGGGCGGTCCGGACGCTTTCGGCACACTCGTCGGCGTCGGTGTTCTGCCAGGTTCCGAGTCCGAGCATGGGAATCCCGCTCGCAGTGGGACACGCGTCGGGTGCGATCTCGTCGGGGTCGGAGTCGGGGTTGGGATCGGCGTTGGACGTCATAGTCGAACGGTCACACAGCGGCGGAAAGTGCGTTTGGGTTGCGGAACGTCTCCCCGATCCTCGAGTCGAGCGCGAACGACCGCATCGCCTCACGCAGACTCGTCGTACAACCAGTCCCACGGCCGCTCGCGTTCGAGGACGGCACTGGCCGCGAGCACGGTCGCGTCGTCGAATCGGGACCCCACGAGTTGCAGGCCGACTGGACGACCTCGGTCCGTCAGTCCTGCAGGGGCTGAGGCGACGGGATGGCCAGTCCAGTTGAACGGCCAGGTCAGGGTCCACTCCCAGGCGTCGATGCCCGGGTCCTCGTGGAGGCCGACGCCGACCCGCGAAAGCGTCGGCGTGAGGAGGGCGTCGTACTCCTCGAGAACGTCCTGGACGGCGTCGAAGACGTCCGTCCTGACGGGTTCCGTCCGTGCGAGATCCGCGAGGTCGTACGCGTCGCCCCGCCGGATCATCTCGAGGAGGCTATCCGGAACCCCATCCTCGAGTTCCCGCACGTCGATACCGGTCGACTCCTCGAGTATCGTCGCCGTTCGGGCCATCGCGGTCGTAAACGTCGGTTCGACGGCCTCGCACAGTTCGTCCATACCGTAGCCGTGATCGACCCGAACCTCGTCGACGGTCGCGCCCGCGGCCGCGAACGACTGTACGGCGTCCTCGACGACAGCCTGTACGTCGTCTTCGACGGGAAACACCTCGAGATCTGGGCTGTAGGCGATCCGGAACTCGGAGGCGGGACGCTCGAGCCCGCTGTGGGGTTCGACGTCGACGGGGACGCTGCGTGGATCGTCGGGGTGAGGACCGGCCATGACCGACAACGCCAGCGCGGCGTCTTCGACGCTGCGGGTGATCGGGCCCATCGTGACGTGGTGGGTCGACCGGCCGAACGCACTCGGACGCCTGTCGTCGGGAACGAGCCCGAACGTGGGCTTGAGACCGTAGACACCACAGCACGCGGCCGGAATGCGGATCGAGCCACCGGCGTCACTGCCGGTCGCCACCGGGACCATGCCCGCGGCGACGGCTGCCGCCGATCCGCCCGACGAACCACCGGCGTTGAGCTCGGGGGCGATCGGCGACGCCGTCGGTCCGATCACGTCGTTGACGGTCGTCCCCTTGTGTCCGAACGCCGGCGTGTTCGTCTTTCCGATCACGACCGCGCCCGCCTCCTCGAGTCGCTGGACGACCGCCGCCGTCCGCTCGGCGACGTGGTCGGCAAACAGCGCCGAGCCGAACGTGTGTCGGACCCCCTCTTTCAACCCGCCGAGGTCCTTCAGCGCGATGGGAACGCCGTGTAGCGGCCCGATGTCCTCGTCCGTCTCGTGTTCCATCCGTTCGCGAGGCTCCGACGGTGTTCGTGTCTCGGTCGCCTCGAGTGCGCGGTCGGCACCAGTGGCAGCCTCGAGCGCCTCCGGTTCACAGACGGTGACGAACGCGTTGATCTCCTCGTCGCGCTCTCGGAGCCGCTCGAGGTGGGCGTCCACGGCGTCGGTCGCTGTCAGCTCCCCGTGGCGGATTTTGTCGGCGAGTTCGGTGGCCGAAAGCGCCGTAACGTCCGGTTCGGATGACATGTTTGTGGCCAGGTGCCGACGGACTATAGAACCCCACGTCGATCGTCGGAGTATCGACGAAGACTTCGCTACGCTTCGATCAGTGACACGGGAGTCGACCCCGTATAGTAGCCACTGCGAGTCAGTGTGTACCTGATTCGACGCTGTTCTTTGTCACCCACGCAGTTGCGTGCGCAAAGCGCACCACGCCTCTGAAAGACCGACTGCCGTTAATATCTACACACGATAGATTCACAAAATTGCGTACCACTAAGTGGTGGCTGTTCAAATGGTCGGACGCGCCGGAAGGCGCAACCCGGCGGGGATGCCCACCACCTACCCAGTGAGTTCGCATTCCCCGCCGGCGCTTCCGTTACCGGAAGCGGTCGGTTGTTTCTGCCGGCCATACTAAATGGCGTCGGCTACTTTTGAGTGGAGAACCCAGCCACGGAGCTCGACCAGGAGGAACGCAGGTGGAAGCAGGTCGGACACCGGTGTCGTAAGGGGACGAGTTGTAGTGGGTCGACGCTCAACCGCTGGTATGTCAGCGATCCCAGCTGCGTTCCACGATCTGTTCGAAAAAGAGACGATCGCGCACGTCTCGACGCTCCTCCCGAACGGAGCGCCCCACGTGACACCGGTCTGGATCGACTACGACGCCGATGCCGATCGACTCCTCGTCAATACCGAGCGCGGACGACGAAAGGAGAAAAACGTTCGAAACGATCCGCGCGTGGCCGTGAGTATGACCGATCCGGACGACGCGTATCGAATGGTGTCCGTGACCGGCAGCGTCCACGAACTAACGACCGACGGTGCACGCGATCACATCGACGAGCTAACGCGGCGATACATGGACAGAGAGGAGTACCCGAACGAAATCGAGACGGAACGGGTGATCGTCTCGATCGAACCCGAGAACGTCAGCACGTTCGGCCCCGAGTGACCGGCGTCAGTACTTCGGGTCCGCGCCCGTAATAGCGTACAACTCGTCCATCACGGCGTCGCGTTCGGCCCGCCAGGCGTCGAACCCACCCGGACTCGAGGGGTAACTGTCGTAGACGTCTTTCAGTGACGCGGCGACATCCTGGACTTTGTAGAGTTCGTAGAGAACATCCCAGTGGCCGAACGTTTCGAACAACGCTTTCAGTTTGAGAGTGAGCCCCATCTTCGCGGTTCCTTTCTTGCCGATCGCGTCGACGAGTTGCTGGCCGGGGATAGCGGTGATGACGGAGACGAGATCGTCCAGTTCGTGGGCCGTCCCGAAGATATTGTAACAGTCCATCGCGGCGAATCGCTTCCCGAAGTCGGTCTGGACGCGCTCGTTGTACGCCCACAGCGCGGACTCGCTGACGTCGCCGTCGTCGATTGCGTCGGCTGCCACCTCGGCCGCCCAGTGGCCGGCCTTGGCCGCGCCGGGGATGCCGCCGCCAGTACAGGGGTTGACGTGGGCGGCAGCGTCACCGACCGCGACGAACCCGGGGTGGACGGCCGAGTCGAGCGGCCGCCGCGTCGGCAACGCCGCACCGAGTTTGTTCGTCACCGTCGCGTCGGCGAACTCGGGGCGATCGACGAGATCGGCTTTCAGCGCGTCGACGAGTTGCATCGGTTCCTCGGTCATCTGGAACCCCAGACCGGCGTTGATCTCCGTCGGCGACCGCGGGAAATACCAGAGATAGCCCAGTTCCTGGGTCGGCTTGAACACCAGCGCGTCGTCCCACTCGACGGGGTCGGGTACCTCGAGTACCTCCCGGTAGGCCGAACAAAACTGCGAGTAGTCGACGTTCGTGTCGAACGTCGACGCCGACAGCTCGGCCTGATCCTGCAGAACCGAGAGCACCCCCGCAGCGTCGATGACGACGTCGGCCTCGTACCTGACTGGATCGCCGTTCCGGACCGCGACAACGCCGTCGACGCGCTCGTCGGGCTGAATCACGTCGTTGACGACAGTTTCGTAGTGAATCTCCACGCCAGCACGGTCGGTCTCGTCGAGTAACACCTGGCCGTAGGCGAACCGGTCGACGACTGCCCCCGTCTCACCGAACGTGATCTCGAGGGAGTCGCCGGACTGGGGGTTCTCGAAGATGCCGCGGCTGATCGACTGGTTCGTGAACGATTCGGCTTTGAGCCGCTCGCGGTCGATCACGTCGGGGAACGTGCTCTTGCCCTTAATCGCGTCCCCACAGGCGATGCGACCGGCTTCCGCCTCCGGTTTCCGCTCGAGGAGAACGACGTCCAGCCCCTCCGTCGCCGCGGTTGCGGCGGCGAAACACCCGGCCGTCCCGCCGCCGACGACCACCACGTCTCGAGCGTCTGTGTCGGCAGTCATCTCTAGTCCGGCGGAACGAAGTACTGAATTAAAAATTCGTGGGAAGTGTTTTGACGGCAGTAAGACGACGGAATTGGCGGTGGTTTTATTTCAGTCGACGGTAATGAGTCCCGTATATGGCCGCCGACAACGTCGACAGCGGGCGTGACGAGCGGGACGAACGCGTCCGAGACACGGTGAGAGACGGGGTTTACGACGCCGTCGGCACCGTGGCTCTGCTTGGCTTCTCGCTTTTGTTTCTCGCCGTCGGTGTTCGTGGCCTCCTCGAGGGGGCGAGCGCGCTCGGCGGTGCGTTTCTGGTGCTTGCGGCCGTCGTCGCCGCGGCGGCGTTCGATCTCGTCCCGCCGTTCCGGGACTGATCGGTCCGACGCCCGCTTCGAAACCCACAAGCGCCGGCCACCCGAACCGGTATCCGATGGAGCCACTCGAGCGGTATCGACCGATCGTCGACGACTTCGAGGCGTTTCTGGCGGCCTGTCGGCGGCCGCTGGGCAACGCCGTCCGAATAAACACGATCAAGGCCTCGGTCGAGCGGGCGACCGCCGCGCTCGAGGAAGAGAGCGTCGCGTACGACCAGGCCGACTGGAACCCACGGGTGTTGCGCCTCGAGACGGATTCGCCGGGGTCGACCTGGGCGTCGTTTCACGGCTTTACCCACGGCCAGGAGGAGGTCTCGGCCGTCCCGCCGGTCGTCCTCGATCCCGAGCCCGGCGAGCGGGTCTGGGACGCCTGTGCCGCACCGGGCGGGAAGGCGACCCAGCTATCGGCACTGATGAACGACGAGGGAACGGTGGTCGCCAACGACAGCAACCTCGGCCGCATTTCGGCGCTTCGGTTCAACGCCGAGCGGCTGGGAGCGACGAACCTCGCCGTGACAAACGCTGACGCGCGTAACTACTCCCTGCAGCGATTCGAGTTCGACGCGTTCGACCGCACACTGGTCGACGCTCCCTGCTCGTGTGAGGGGACGATCCGGAAGAACCCCGACGCGCTCGAGGACTGGTCGGAAGACCATCTCGCCTCGGTGTCGGGCATCCAGAAGGGCATCCTGCGGCGGGCCGTCCAGGCCACCCGCGAGGGGGGGACCGTCGTTTACTCGACCTGTACGTTCGCCCCCGAAGAGAACGAGGAAGTCGTCCAGCACGTCCTCGAGGCCGAGGACTGTCGGGTGGTCGACTTCCATCTCGACCTCGAGTACGCGCCCGGCCTCACCGAGTGGGACGGCGAGGAGTTCGACGAGACGCTCGAACACGCAGCACGAATCTATCCCCACCACAACGACACTGGCGGCTTTTTCGTGGCGAAACTGGAGGTGACAGCATGAGCGAGCAAAACGACGGCCAGCGCTTCGACCGCCTTCCCGAGACGCCCGACGAACGCACCGTCGAGGGACGGGTCAGCCGCGAAGAGGTACTCGAGTACTTCGAGGATCGCTTTGCCATCCCGCCGGCGACGTTCGACGAACACACGTTCTGGGAGAAAGGCGCGGGCAAGATATGGATCTACTGCGGCGACGCGCCGACGCCGATCGAGATCGAAGCCATGGGGATGACCTGTCTACGGACCCGACAGGAACACTGGAAGCCGACGACCGACTTCGCCCAGCGGTTCGGTCGCCACGCCGAGGCGTGTGTCATCGAACTCGAGCGTGAGGAGGCACGCGCGTTCGCCGCCGGCGAGGACCAGGAACTCGAGTGGGACGGCGACTGGGGCTACCTGATCGCGGGCCACCGGATCGCGGACGGACTGGAGCCGCTGGGGATCGGCCTCTACGTCCACGGCGAGTTGCGTTCGATGGTGCCGAAGGGACGGCAACGAGAACTGTAAGCCGTTCAGTGGGTTCCGCGACGACGGCCCATCGTGGGTCTCCCGCAGGATTCGGTCCGGAAAGAACGGGGCCGCCGTCGCGCCGGTGACCAGCGTTCGGGCCTCGGTTCCCGCGAGATCGTCGCTACCGTCGTCGGCGAGCACGGCGTCGATCGAGCGGCCGTCGTCGCTGTCCGACAGTGTGTCGCCGAGACCGGGGGTCACCACTACCACCACCAACACCACCAACACCACCACCACCACCACCAGCCTCTTCGATCCGTTCCCGAACCGACGGATGGGTGTCCGCTAGCGCCCCGTCTCGGTTCGGGCGGCGATCATCCGTGTCAGGCCACCTGGAGACGCGACCGACGGCCAAAACGGGTGGATACACCGGTGTCGTGTGTACCCACTCTCAGGCGTAGTGGTCCTCGAGATAGTCGACGATCGCGTCGCTCTCGTAGCGGGTCTCCTCTCGAGCGGTGTCGACCAGGAACGGAATCGAGTCCTCGCCGCCGATCTCGGTCAGTTGGTCGTGTCTCTGTTCGTTGCGTACGTCGCCGCCCTCGTCGCCGGGCAACCGGGGGTTGTGGACGACGTATGAGACGCCCAACTCGGTGAGCTTCTCGCGGACCGCCGTACTGTGTGGGCACTGTTCGGCCTGGTAGAGTTCGAGCATCGTAGCTCCGTAGGCGGCGGTCGTCCGTAAGGGTTCGACACGCAGACGAAGAGACGGACCAGTGGGCGTTCTCCGCACAGCCGTGAGGACTGTTCCGACAGCCACGTCCGCAGGTGTGTTGCTGATCCCGTACCGAAACCGGACCCTCACATTTTGTGCGCGATGTCCTCGACAGCGACGACCAACCGGTAGAACAGATAGAGCACGAACGTGGTGAGCACGAGCGCTACGACGCTGACTACGCCGAGAAAGACGTTCGCCGTGAACACAGCGTATCCGAGGACCACGAACAGCAGTACCCCAACGGCCGCCCCAATCGACGGTGGCAGTTCCGCCCGCGTTGTTCGAGGGACATGGGAAATGATACACTCCTAACCGGTAAATGTCTTTGTCGCAACACGGCGAGTCTAGGAAAGCACCACTGACCGCGACCGAACGTCGACTGCCGATCATCGCTTTCGTACCGTCCCACCACCCAGACCCTCCCACTCGACTCGATACCCCAACCTCGAGAGGACGGCACTCGCGTCGTCGATCCCGTACTCTTCTAGCAGCGACTCGACGTCCGCGAGGTCCGCGCCGGGCTCGATCGCCGCCTCAAGGGACTCGAGCACACCGGGTCGCACGAGCGTCCGACCGACGCGGTCGTGGTCCGGAAACGACGTCTCGGCGAGTGCATCGGCGCTCACGCCACGGCGCTGGGCCAGTTCCTCGAGGCCTATCGCATCCTCGTCGGGGGTCACCTCGTCCGGGAGCGACGCCGCTGTCTCGGCGACCAGCTCCGTCTCGTATTCCCGGAGGACGTCGACGACATCTTTGACGCGAACCGACCCCGAGTAGGGGATTGCACGGTGGTCCCGCGCGGCGATCTCCTCGCCGACGCCCAGCGATTCGTCGACGGCGACGACGAGAGCGACGTCTTCGAGTTCCGCGAGTTGTGACAGCTTTTTCTCGACGTACGCGGGCGTCCAAAAGCCCATGATCTCGAAGAAAATCCGGAACTCGGCATGGGCGTACTCGAAGGCGAAATCCGGGATCATCACCCGTGTGCCGGTCGCCAGCGGTTCCGGTTCGCGCACCAGCTCCCAGTCGAGATCGAGGTCCTCGAACCGGGCCGCGAACTCGGACTCGACCCCGCTGTCGAAGCTAACGTCGGTGACGGGCTCGGCGTCGGGGACTCCGACCGGTGCCTCGTGAGAGAGCGTGAGCATCCGTTCGGTCCCGCGGTCGTCGATCGTCGCCTCGAGGTGCCAGGCCTCGGCGGACGCGACCGTCCGCAGGAGTCGTGCGAACCGTGTCCCGTAGCGTCGCGTGGACCGAAACAGTCGCGTCGGCCCGGTGACGACGACCTCGCGGTCGCTCGCGGCGTCGTCCGGGTCGTTCGGTCCGTCGCGTTGGTGGATTTCGTACATGAGCCGGAGCCGTTTGATCGCCGACACGAGCGATTTGGGATCGCTCGTGTGCACGCGTACCTCGGTCGCGTCGAACAGCGCCGTCTGAGCCTGCGAGAGGTTGTACTGAGCCAGTAGACCGTCGGGACCCCAGCGGGGCTCGACCGCGGTCAACACCTGTCGCTCCTCGAGGTCGGCGTACAGCGACCGCTCGAGGTCGTCCGGCGAGACGGACAGGGACTCGCCGGCACGAGCCAGCGCCGTCGTGCGCTCGTGCTCGGAGACGACGCCGACGGCCGCCGCGGCCTCGAAGGCGGCTCGACGTGCTCGCTCGGGGTCGATCGGGGCGTCGGTCTCGAACGTCGCCTCGCGCTCGACGAGGTCGGCGAGCCCACGGACGAGCTTGTAGTCGTCGCTCTCGCGTTCGAGGGCGGTCAGTGCCTCCTCGAGGTCGCCCCGCGGCTCCCCGACGTGGCCCTGGAAGGTCCCGATCACTCGCGCCGCGAGGGGGCGGTCGGAGCGGTCGGCGAACTGCGGATGGTAGCCGCCGCCGGCCCGTGAAACGCGACACAGCTCCTTGCGCAGCATCGTACGTAACTCGCGGCGGCACCGGCAAAAGTCGTCCGTCCCGGCGCGAACTCCGGACGGCGCTGGCGCTGGACGTGTTCGACGTAGACGACTTCGGAGATGTCAGGGAGAGAAGACGGAACTGTGGGCTGTCGTCCCCATTTCTCTGTTTCCCGGTTTCCCTGTTTCCCTGTTTCCCTGTTTCCCAGTTGCTCTGCCTTTCAGCTCCCGAACCGAGTCCGACGCGTCGGTTACGCGTCTTCGTCCGGTGACTCGACGATCTCGACGACGGTCAGGGGCACGTCACGAAGCGCGCCGCCGACCTCGCTTTTCGCGATCCGGGAGGCGTGTTCCTCGCCATCCGCGTTGAAGACCTCCATCTCGAGTGCCAGTCCGACGAGCGCGGTGTCGGCCGCGATAAAGGCCGAGTCGAAGGGCTCGCCGCAGGCAGGACAGCCCGTCGCGCCGACTTCGACTTCCACGTAGTCCATATCCTCGTTGTTGAGTCGCTTCCCGGCTTCGCTGACGGCGACGCCGATGGCGTCGTCGATCTCTTCGACGTCACGAACGAGCCATGCAGCCTCCATCGCGACGAGGTAGTTGCTCATATGCTGTGGTCGTCCCGGGGGGCCTCTTGCTTTGCGGTTCGGACTCGCCGCCCGATTCGTGTCGGCTCCAGACCGGCCCGTCCGCGGCGCGACCGCAGTGCGCACGTGAATCCGATAATGCGCATAAGTTACGAGAATTCGCCGGGTCAATTCCCGTCTGCATACCCCTATTTCGGCTCCGGTCCGCCTCGAGTTGTCGCTATCGAAACTCGAGTTGAATCGCATGACTGCGGCGACCCAATCATTTACCAACAACCATTATGGAAGCAGTGTTTCAAGAAAGCTTATATACTACCCACCTCTGGACACGGCTGAACGCTGATGATATCCCGCGTGTACCGCGCAACCCTGTTCGCACTGTACCAGCTGTGTATCGTGGTCGGCATCCTCGCGATGCCGGTCGCGATGGCTGCCCGTCAGGCCGGGGTAACCCTGCCGATCCACCAGCTCCTCGCCAACCTCGAGGACGCTTACGAGGCCACCCAGTCACCGTGAACTAAGCGCACCCACGCAACGATCGTTTTCGCCGGAACCGACGACCGACCACCGACGGGTCCGGGCCGACCCCGGTTTCGTACCGAATCCCACCTGAAACCGTTTCGTGACGGTTAGGAAGCTCACTCTACACCGACTGGTCGATGCCAAACGGCGTCCCGTCGATCGGCCAGGGTAGCGGAAACGCCGGTGGTGACCGCCGGGGTTTTATATCCTCCCGGCCGTACCCTTCGGGCAATGCGTACGCCACACGACTCGAGCTTCTCCGGGACGGTCGACCAGCTGTCCGACGACTCCAACCCATACGAGCCCGAGATCGGCTCGATGCCCAAGAACGACCTGACGCAGGCCGATCTGGACAACGTCAACAAGACGGGAACGACGACGATCGGCATCACCACCGAGGACGGCGTCGTCATCGCGACGGACATGCGCGCCAGCCTCGGCGGCCGGTTCGTCTCGAACAAGAACGTCCAGAAGGTCGAGCAGATCCACCCGACCGGTGCCCTGACGCTCGTCGGCAGCGTCGGCGGTGCCCAGTCGTTCATCTCGACGCTGCGTGCCGAGGTCAACCTCTACGAATCCCGACGCGGCGAGGACATGAGTATCGAAGCGCTGGCCAACCTGGCGGGCAACTTCGCCCGTGGCGGGCCGTTCTTCGCTATCCACCCGATCCTCGGCGGCGTCGACGAGGACGGCAGCCACGTCTACAGCATCGACCCCGCCGGCGGTGTCATGGAAGACGACTACACCGTCACCGGATCGGGCATGCAACTCGCCTACGGCCACCTCGAGCAGTCCTACGAGGACGACCTCACGAACGACGAGGCGACGACGATCGCCGCCCGCTCGATCAAGTCCGCCGCCGAACGCGACACCGGCTCCGGCAACGGCGTCTTCCTCTGTGAGATCACCGACGAGGGCGTCGACATCCACGGCCACCACGACTTCGACGAAGTCGTCTAATCGGGGTGTTTTTCGGTTCGGTAGATCGTGTGTCCGAACCCTCGAGGGGTGTTTTTCGGTTCGGTAGATCGTGTGTCCGAACCCTCGAGTGGCGACTCTTCGTAAGGTGAGGATACGAGGCTGGCGTCGAAACCGGAGTAGTGGACGAAGCAGGAGCCAGTTCGGTTCGGGTCAGTTAATTCGCTTGCGACGCTCCGGTGTCTCCTCAGTCAGTTCCGTCGATTCGAGATTCACGGCCCGACCCGTCTCGCTCGAGCGATAGATCGCGTCGATCACGCGCTGGACGGTCAGGGCCTCATCGATCGTGTTCGTCGTCGGCGACGCGCTGCTGGCGATAGCCTCGATGAACTCCCGGTCTTGCTTCTTGTAGCCGGTCATCGAGGCGTCGCCGGTCAGGGACACGTCCGCGTAGTGATCGCAGCCGGCGGTGCCGGCCTCGAGGATTTCGACGTCGGTGTCGCCGACGTCGAACTGGGCACCGGCTTCGGTGCCCCGAATTCGGAAGTCCATGCTCTCTTCGCGATTGGTCGCCCAAGCGGCCTCGAGGGAGATCGTCTGCCCGGCGGCCGTCCGGATGAAGGCACTGACCGAGTCGTCGACCTCGTAGGTTTCGGCCTCGGACTCCCAGTTGTCGCCGAACCCTTCGGGATCGGCGTACTCCTCGCGGGTGCCGAACGTGGTCCGGGTGACGCCCGACACTTCGGTGAGTTCCGGGAAATCGAGCGCGTAGAGGGCGAGGTCCAGCGCGTGAACGCCGATATCCAGTAGCGCGCCGCCGCCGGCGAGATCGGGATCGGTGAACCAGGAGCCGGGGCCGGGAACCCCTCGCCGACGGACGTAGTTGGCCTCGACGTGGGTCAACTCGCCGAAACGCCCGCGAGCGTGCTGTTCTTCGAACATGGCCATCGAGGCCGCGTGGCGGTTGTGGAACCCGACCATGGCGGTCGCGTCGCTCCGGGAAGCGACATCGGCGATCCGCTCGGCGCTTTCCAGGTTGTGTGCGAGCGGTTTCTCCACGAGGACGTGACGGTCCGCCTCGAGTGCGTCGGTCGCGATCGGCTCGTGGAATCGGTTCGGAGTACAGACGACGACCGCGTCGACGGCTTCGTCGGCGACGAGGCCCTCGTGGGTCTCGTAGGTGTCGGCACCGAACTCGTCGGCAAATCGCCGACGCTGGTCGGGAACGAGGTCCGCACCCGCGACGATGTCCGTGCCCAGTTCGCGGAGGTGGCGAGCGTGGAGGTGCCCCATCCCGCCGAGACCGACGATACCGATACCGATACCCGTGCCGATCACTCGGAAACACCTCCTTTCGGTCCGACCCCGTACATCGAATAGTTAGAAACACGTCGTTTCGATCCCGTTTTCGAGCGATCCCGGTTCATAGAGATACGCGGGCAGCGATCAAAATAAGGGTTGTGACCGATTAATCTATTCGGACTCGTATCTTTCATCGATTTCGACAGTAGCTCGTCAAACGTCATCCCATCTCCGGACGAGAAATAGGATATTACAATCGTCAAGAGTGGCTATCGACCGTCCGAACCAAGACCATCGGCGGTCCAGTATCGGGCGATGGCTACCGTTACGATCTGGAACGAGTACCGACACGAGCGTGAGGACGACGACGCTGCCGCGGTCTACCCGGACGGCATCCACGAGACGATCGCGGACGCACTCACAGAGGCGGACCGAGACAGCGGCGAGG
>NZ_AOMA01000016.1 GCF_000337895.1 Halobiforma nitratireducens JCM 10879 | reverse complement strand
GGGATCGGGATCGGGATCGGGATCGGGATCGGTTCCTGCCCTCTCGTCGTCGGTGAGTCGTTCACAGGCGGTCTCGGCGAGTAGTTGCGAGTCCTCGGCGGGCTGGTAGACGTCGGTCTCTCCGTCGCGTTGTTCTCGAAGTCCCACGTTAGTTGTCCTCCGGATGGCGCATTCGGTACTCGCGGCCGCCGCCGTTTCCGTTTTCGGGTTCGCGTTCCGGGTCCGGCTCTGGGTCCGGTTCCGCCTTCGAGCCGCCGTCCCGGCTCGACGCAGTCTCCACGTCCGTCTCGCCGCCCCCAGCCCTGCTCGTCGGGTCGATCCGAACGTCTGTCTCGTCACGACTCGAGAGTTCCCGCTGCGGGTAGGGGATGTCCACCCCTTCGGCGTCGAATTCGCGCTTGATCGCGTTGATCGCGGCGGTTCGTGCCTGCCAGCGCCACTGGGAGCGTGGCTTGTCGATCCAGAACCGCGCGCCGAGAACGACTCCCGAGTCTCCGAACTCCTTCGAGACGATCTGTGGCATGGGCGCGTCGAGGGCGTACTCGAGGTCCGAAAGCACGTCTTCGAGGATGTCGGCGGCCTGATCGACATCCGCGTCGTAATCGACGCCAACGTCAATCTCGATGCGGAGTCGGCCCCGTTTCGACCGGTTCGTGACCGTACTCGAGGCGATGACGTCGTTCGGGATCATAATGTACTCCCCGTCGAACGACTGGATGCGAGTGTTTACGATCGAGATGTCGGTGACGATCCCCTCCTCGTCCTCGACGACGATCCAGTCGCCGATTTCGAACGGACGGGCGAACATCAACACGAAGCCAGCCAACACCGTTCCGAGCGTCTGTCTGGCGGCCATCCCGACGACGATTCCCAGGAACCCGGCTCCAACCAGCAGGCCGCCGAGGTCGTCGATCCAGACGCCGAGCACGATCACGAGCGACACCGACCAGACGACGACCTGCGTGGTTCGGTGTGTGATCTCGCGCTGGTGATCGGTCACCGTCGTCGCCGAGCCGAACACCTCGTCGAGTACGCGTTTGAGAAACCGGATGATGATAAACGTCGCGACGAGCAGGATGAACGACACGATCGCCCGTGCGATGACTTCGCCCCCGATCGCGGAGTCCGAAACCTGTTGCTGAAGTTCGGCGGTCTGTCCCCAGACCCCGACGACGATCCCCAGACTGAACAGGCAGGTACCGGTGAGCAGGCCGAACGCGGCGAGATCGCCGTACAGCGGCTTGGAGCGGTCGGTAACCCACCGCTGTACGTTCCGGTGAGTAAACAGGACTACGAGCAAGAATCCCAACGCGACGACCGTCACCACGAGTCGCAGTTCCGTCGACTCGACGGTCTGGGACAGCCAGTCGAGTCCGGCCAGTATCACCGACATGGGCGTGGTCTCTCGCCCAGTCGTCGTCGAAGGTTTGAGTATCCGTTGGTTGAGGGCCCGTCGTGTCGGCCTGGCGACCCGTTTCATACGGATTGCTGTAACGATTTACCGGCGGTTGCGCTGGAAATGACTTACAGTAAACCGTATCAGTCGCCCTCGAGGCCGCTCTCCTCGAGCGCCAACTCGGCAAGCGCGGCGAACGCCGCGGGTTCCATCGCGTCCGCGCGCTTGCGAAGTACGTCCTCGTCGGCGGCGTCGACGACCGCGTCTGGATCCGCGAGCCTCGAGATGTGGGCCGTGTTCCGGATTCCGTTACGGATGGTCTTCCGTCGCTGGGTAAACAGTGCCTTCACGAATCGAAGGAAGAACTCCTCGTCGTCGACGTCGTACTCCGGATCGCGGGGACGCAGTCGGACGACCGCGCTCTCGACGGCCGGCGGTGGCGAAAACGCTTCCTTCGGAACCGTCTCGACGAGTTCGGCGTCCGCGTAGTGCTGGGTCGAGACCGACAGCCGGCCGTACTCCGAGGTACCGGGTTCGGCGACCATTCGTTCGGCGAACTCCTGCTGGAACATCAGTACGAGCCGCTTCCCTTCGGGGAGCAACCGGAAGGTAATCTCGCTCGAGACGCCGTAGGGAAGATTCGAGACGGAGGCGGTGAAGTCGGGAAGATCGACCTCGAGGGCGTCGCCTTCGATCACTGTCAGCCGGTCGGCGTCGATCGCGTCGGTGAACTCTTCGCGCAGGAAGGCCGCCAGGTCGGGGTCGCGTTCGACGACCGTTACCTCTCCACTCTCGCCGGCGAGTGCGAGCAGTCGGTCGGTCAGCGCGCCCGTTCCGCCACCGATCTCGAGCAGATGGGTGGTGTCCGCATCGATCTCCTCGAGATACGTCGGCAATCGGTCGAGAACGCGGTCGTCGACGAGAAAGTGCTGATCGCGGTCCGGATCACCGCGGACGCCGGCCCGGCCGATCAACGCGTCGGGGTCTCTCATTGCCGGCGG
>NZ_AOMA01000015.1 GCF_000337895.1 Halobiforma nitratireducens JCM 10879 | reverse complement strand
GAGACAACGATGATCGTGACGTCGATGACCTTATGCAAGAGATCGACCACCTTTTCGTTCACTCAACAGCCGACGCTAACGTTCAAAGCTGAGTAGTCAGCGAGCGGTCGAACCGGACTTCTCGAACAGCTGTGTAAGTACGTTTTGCTGGGCTTTGCGGAGGTGCTGGTTGAACGTCTGGCGAGTCACACCGAAGCGGTCCGCGAGTTCGTCGCCGGTGCTCGTCCGGGGCGAGTCGAAGTAGCCGCTGAAGTACGCGGCTTCGAGCGCGGCGAACTGCCGTTCGGTGAGTTCGTCGACGACGACGTCGTACAGGAGGTGTGGCGAGTAGACGAGATCTGCCGAGACGAGTTCGATCTCGGGGTGAAACTCCCGGATTCCGTCGGCGGCCAGCCGGGGGTCGACGTCACCCGGAAGTACCCCGGTAAAGCGAACCTCGTCGTGGGCGATAACGATTCCGAGAGCCTGTCCGTCGAGCGACTGGAACACTTCCGAAACCGTCGTCGACTCGGCCTTCGCTTCGACGCGACTGTACCCACCAGTCGTACTGAGCAGCCGAACGTCGACGTAGTGTGGGACTTCCTCGACCGTGGTGACGAACGCACTCGCCGAGAGATCCGACGTTCCCATGTACTGGACGGTCGCGTCGCCGGACAGCGAGACGACCGACTCGATGTCGATGCGCCACCTGCCCGCGCCGACGCGAAGCGACGGCGGAACCGCCGACTCGTCGGCACGGAACTCGACTCGCCTCGTTCGCTCGCTCGTCAGACGCTCCTCACGGCGTTTCAGACCCGTTACGTCCTCGAAAGCAACGACGACGTACTCGACTTCGCCGTCCTCGTTCTCGACGGGCGAGGAATTGGAGGTCAACCACAGTTCCGAGCCATCAGGCCGCTCGAGCCAGTGTTCGAACCCGAAGACCGGGTCGCCGGTCTCGAGGACGCGTGTCACTGGATGCTCCTCGACTGGAATTGGGGCCCCGTCGTCGTCGTAGATGTGCCAATCGGTCGATCCGTATTGTCGACTCGTAATCTCGTCTCGGGCAAGTCCGAGCAACTCGATCGCCCGTTCGTTCGCGAACGCGATCCCACCGGTCGAATCGACGATGACCGTACTGACGGGGCTGGCATCGAACACGCGCCGCGAGAGCCCTTCTGGCGGTAGGTTATCGGCCACCTCGGCCGCGCGTCCTTCCGAAGCCGGTTCTTCGCCGGAGGTTCCGGTATTCGACCGATCCATTATCGATCCACCTCGGTTCGAGCGTGCGAGTGGAGAGGTATGGTACTCGCCGTCCTCGAACGGTGTCGAGACGGCGGTTGCTGTTCGATTCGGCATCGCTTCACAGGGGCCGTAGGTCGTCGATAGACAAGTGTCTACCACCGGTCGGACGGTCCGACAGTCCGTCAGACTGGCTGTTCGTCGCGATCCCACAATCAGGGTTGCTCGTCTGGAAAGACGCTCTCGGGCAGGTACGCCGAGACGGTCCAGTTCGGTGCGTTGACGACCTGGTTGAGCTTCAGGTCGACCGCGGCCGAACACAACACGTACGCCTGTTCGCGGCTCAGGCCGCGCTCGGTGACGAGGTGATCGATCATGTCGCGAACGGCGTCTTTGGCCGCCCCCCGCAGGTCGTCACCGATCCCCGTCGTCCCGAACGCTCGCTCGTCGCGTCCGGTCGGTGTGAACGGGCCGCTCGTCTCGAACTGCGGGCGAGCGACCTCGAGGTCCGAACGGACCGTGAGTCGACACGTAACCGACATCGGCGCTTCGATTCCCGTAATGCAGACTTCCCCGTCACCCTGGGCGGCGTGGCAGTCCCCGATACTGAACAGCGCGTCCTCGACCGCGGTCGGGAGGAACAGCCTCGAGCCCGCCGTGAGGTGTTTGATGTCGAGGTTTCCACCGACCGCACGCGGCGGATTCGTGTCGTGGACTCCCGGTTCGGCCGGGGCGACGCCGATTGTCCCCGGGAACGGGTGTAGCGGTACCTCGATCCCGTCGACGAAGCGGGCCATCCCGTCCTCGAGGTCCCAGACGTGGAGTGAGGGCTCCGGGAACTCCTCGGGAAGGAGTCCGAACCCAGCCTCACCGGGAAGGACGAGCGTGTATCCCCAGCCGCGGTGCTCGACGTCTAGCAGATCGATCTGTAACGTGTCGCCGGGCCTGGCACCGTCGACTGCGATCGGACCCGTCAGCGCGTGAACCTGATCGACATCCAGCTGGGCCAGGTCCGCGACCGTCGCGTCGGGGCCAAGCTGGCCGTTCGTCGAGTCGCGACACTCGAGCTCGAGGACATCCCCAGAGTCGACGGTCAGTACAGGCTCACGATCCTTATCCCAGTCCGTGTGGACGGCGTCGTCTGTCGCTTTCAGGTGGTGGTCGACTCCGTCGGGATCGCTGGCACTGGACATGCGATGCTCTGTTGAACGCAAGAAGGCGACAGTATTGAATTTATGATATTCGTCTTAATGCCGCTATATGGCCTGAGAGTCCTGTTTTGAA
>NZ_AOMA01000014.1 GCF_000337895.1 Halobiforma nitratireducens JCM 10879 | reverse complement strand
AGACGGCGTCCAATTCCCTACAAGTCTCACGAAGAACAGTGGAGTGAACGCCTGAGAGGAGGATTAGATGACCTCGCAACGGAGCAACATGCGACGTACGACAGGACTCGAGACCATAAAGTCGCCCGCGGGCGCGTTGCGAGGAAACTGCAAACTGCAAAGCGATCCCGACAGTATTTGATCTTCGAACGCCCAGTCGGGACCGTGACGCGGTCGCCGTCGTTCGAACCGAACACGATTGCGCTCCGATACGAGGACGGGACGGTCCGCGTCGACGGCCTCGAGGAGACGACGGTTCGTCGGCTCCGGAAATCGGACGCTAGACTCGAACTCGCAGACGACCCGCGGACCGGCGGTCACCGGTCGCCGGCGTTTCGGTACGCGCGACTCAGGGCGGCGCTGCTCGAAGCGGTCGGCACGTCCACGATCGACGATGGCGTCCTCTCGCTTCCGTCGCTTCCTCCGCTCGAGTCGACGTACGAACTCCGGGCGTACCAGCAGGAGGCGCTGTCGTCCTGGCTGGAGACGGACCGGTGGGCCGACGGAGCGACCGAGCCGGAGGCCGGGATCGGAACGGCTCCAGCCGGTATCCTCGAGCTGCCGACCGGGAGCGGCAAGACCGTCGTCGCGTTGGCGGCGATCGAACGCCTCGGCGTGCCGACGCTGGTCGTCGTCCCGACGATCGATCTGCTGGAACAGTGGGAACGGGAACTCGAGGCGGAGTTCGGTGCCGGCGGAGCGAGGGGGGTCGGGTCGGCCGACGGCGTCTCTATCGGTCGTCTCGGCGGCGGCGAGCAACGGCTCGAGCCGATTACCGTCTCGACGTACGACTCGGCGTACCTCAAGGCCGATTCGATCGGCGACCGGTTCGGGCTCGTCGTCTTCGACGAGGTCCACCACCTCGGCGGGGAGGGGTACCGCGAGATCGGTCGCCTGCTCGCTGCGCCCGGACGACTCGGACTCACCGCGACGTTCGAACGCCCGGACGGTGCCCACGACGTGATCGAGCGGATCGTCGGCCCGCTCGTCCACCGGATCGACGCCGACGAACTCGCCGGCGAGCACCTCGCACCGTACGATCTAAAGCGCCTCGAGGTGACGCTTACTGCCGACGAACGCGAGGAGTACGAACGCAACCAGGAGACGTTCACCGACTACCTCGCGCAGTCGAACATTCGAATGCAAAGCGGCTCCGACTACCAGGAACTCGTCAAACGATCTGGGTCGGACCCCGCCGCACGAGAGGCGCTGCTGGCACGCCAGCGCGCTCGCGAAATCGCCCGCGGCAGTGAGGCAAAGATCGACGCGCTCGAGTCGATCCTCGATCGTCACCGAGAGGCGCGAACGATAGTCTTTACGGCGCACAACGACCTCGCCTACGAGGTCAGCGAGCGGTTCCTGATCCCGACGATCACCCATCGCACCGGAGCCGCCGAGCGCCGGGAGGTCCTCGAGCGGTTCCGGGAGGGAACGTACAGCCGGATCGCGACCTCAAACGTCCTCGACGAAGGCGTCGACGTCCCCGATGCGTCGGTCGCGGTCGTCCTCTCGGGCAGCGCAAGCGAGCGGGAGTTTACCCAGCGGCTGGGGCGAATCCTCCGCCCGAAGGAAGACGGGCGACGGGCGCTGCTGTACGAGGTCGTCACCGCGGACACCTCCGAAGAGCGGGCTGCAAAGCGTCGTCGCAGCGACTCGCCGTAGAACGGAACGATCCCGTAACCTCGTCATATCCAAACCGAAACACCGTCTCGGAGGATCGATTGGACCGTGGCCTCGCTTTCGGGTTCGGTGATTCGGTCGGTCGAACGAGACGCTGCCGGACCAGTTCGTCCACTCGGGGGGTCACTCGTCGTCGACGGCTACTCACCCGGATACGCGATCGTCGAGAGCAACGCGTTCTCGGCCTGCCTCGAGTCCAGTCGAGTGTGTTGACAGACGATCGGGAGGTCCGACTCGATCACGCTCGCGAACGGCTCGCCTTCGGGAATCGCCTCGGGATCGTCGAACTCGTCGAACCGGAAGTGTGCGGTGCGCTCAGCAGGGACCGTCTTCTCGTAGGGCCCGACCGGCTCCCGGTCGGGGAAGTAGACCGTGATCTCGACGGTCGCCTCTTCATCGGCCGTGTTGAGCACGCAGAGGGATTCGTGGCTGCGCATCTCGGGTTCGGGACCAGTACTCCCCTCGGGAATGTACCCCTCTGGGATCGCCCACGTGTGCTTGCCAGTCATGGAGTGGACGTACTATCGGCGACTGCGTGGATAATCCGTCCCCTTGTACCCTCATGTGACCGCCGTCGGGTGCGATCGCTCGTCCCGGGACGAGGACCGACCCAAAGTACTTTTGATAACCCGTGGTTATTGTGCTGTATGGAACTCCCGACGCCGGCGGACCTCCGCCAACGGCGTACCGAACTCGGGCTGACCCAGAGCGAACTCGCCGAGAAGGCAGAGGTTTCCCAGCCCCTGATCGCCCGAATCGAAGGTGGTGACGTCGATCCGCGACTCTCGACGCTCCGCCGAATCGTCAACGCCCTCGAGCAGGCCGAGAGCGACGTCATCCACGCGGCGGACCTGATGAACGAGGCCGTGGTCAGCGTCTCGCCCGACGATCCGGTCAGCGAAGCGGCTCGCAAGATGGAAGAAGAAGCCTACTCCCAGCTCGCGGTCATCCAGGACGGGATTCCGGTCGGCTCGATCAGCCAGAGCGACCTCGTCCAGCTCGATTCGGAGGCTCGCAACGAGTCCGTCGAACAGCATATGAGCGAGAGCTTCCCGACCGTCTCCAAGGACGCGTCGCTCGACGAGATCAGCAACCTACTCGAGCACTACAAGGCCGTAATGATCACCGAAGCGGGAGAGACCGTCGGAATAATCACCGAGGCGGACGTGGCGGCTCGACTGTCCTGATCGGACGGCTGCCCGTGCGGGCTAGCGCTCGGGTTCGACTTCGGCTCCGGGTTCACTCTCGGTCTCCGGGACGGACCCTGACCCGGAAACAGAAGCAGAGCCAGTCCGTGTCCGGTCCGGACCGCACTCGTCGACGAACGTCTCGATTCGGGCAAGCGCCTCACGCAGGTCTCCGAGTCCCGTCGCGTACGAGACCCTGAGGTGACGTTCCCCGCCCGTACCGAAGACATCACCCGGGACGACGGCGACGCCCTGCTCGCGCAGCAGTTCCTCCGCGAACGCCTCGCCCGTCCACCCCTCGGGCACTTCGGGGAAACAGTAGAACGCACCCTTCGCTTCGAAGACGTCCATTCCGATCTCCCTGAACCGTGAGAGGACGAACTGCCGGCGTCGATCGTACTGGTCGACCATATCCCGGACCTCGTCGCCGCAGGACTCGAGCGCCTCGAGGGCGGCGTACTGGGCGGTCGTCGGGGCCGACAGCATCGTATACTGGTGGATTTTGTTCATCGCGGCGACCGCATCGGCCGGCCCGAGCGCGTACCCCAGCCGGAGACCAGTCATCGCGTGGGCCTTCGAAAACCCGTTGAAGACGATCGTCCGCTCGCGCATGCCCGGCAGCGTCGCGATCGAAGTGTGGTCGCCCTCGTAGGTCAACTCGGCGTAAATCTCGTCGGAAAGGACCAGCAAGTCGTGCTCGCGGGCGAACTCGGCGATCGGCTCGAGCTCGCCTTTCCGCATGATCGCCCCGGTCGGGTTGTTCGGGTAACAGAGCACGAGCACCTCGGCGTCGGCCGCGCCAGCGTCCTCGAGGGCTTCGACGGTGAGCCTGAACTCGTCCGCTTCCCGGGTGGGAACCGACAGTACCTCGCCCCCGGCGAAGGTGACCCCGGGCTCGTAGGAGATGTACGACGGCTGGGCGATCGCGACCACGTCGCCGGGATCGACGAAGGCGCGAAACGCCAGGTCGACGGCCTCGCTCGCGCCCGCCGTGACGATGATCTCCGACGCGGGGTCGTACTCCAGGTCGAACCGGTCCGTGGCGTAGCCGGCGATCGCTTCCCGTAGCTCTCGCATGCCGCGGTTGGCAGTGTAGGAGGTCTTCCCTTGCTCGAGGGAGTCGATGGCGGCGTCACGGGCAGTCCAGGGGGTCGCGAAGTCGGGTTCGCCGACTCCCAGGGAAATGACGTCGTCGCGTTCTTCGGCGATCTCAAAGAACCGACGGATACCCGACGGGGGAACGGCCTGGACCCGCTCGGCCGGGTCGAAATCGAACTCCCGATCGCCGCCGGGGCTGTCCGGCTCCCCGGTCATGGCGAGAACGAGAGTCGGTCGTCCTCCTCGCCGTCGCCCAGCTCGATCCCGTTCTCCTTGTAGGAAGTCATCACGTAGTGGGTGACCGTCTGGGTGATCTCGGGCACCGGGGCGACCTTCTCGCTGATGAACTGCGAGACCTCGCGGATGGAGTCGCCCTCGACTTCCATGTCGAAGTCGTAATCGCCGCTGACCAGCCGGAGAGCAGTAACCTCCGGGAACCGCGCGAGGCGCTCTGCGATGTCGTCGTACCCCGTCTCGCGGTCGAGTTCCACGTTGAGTTCGACCTCGGCCCGGACCGTCTCCGCTTCGAGGGCGTCCCAGTCGACGACGGCCTGATAGCCGCGGATCACGCCCGCTGCCTCGAGTTCCTCGATCGCTGCCTCGACCTCGTTCTCCTCGAGGTCGGTCATTCGCGCGATGTCCGTGGCAGAGTATCGCGCGTTCTCACGAAGCAACTCGAGCACCTCGCGTTCGCTCATACCACCCCGAAACGCGAGCGCGGGTAAAAGCGTTGTTCTCGGACAAAGAATTGTCACTGTTTCTCCTTCTCGGGCTGGCACGGGAGGGGAAAAAGAGGACCCGAAGCTAACGGTAGTTCTTGAACAGCAACGCTCGCACGTCGTCTTTCGTCTGTACCTCTTCGGTCGATCCGTCCGGCAACTCGACGCTGTAGCGGTAGTCCGCCGAGGACGACTCCTCCCACTTGTCGTCGTGCGTTTCGAGGAGACTCATCATCTCGTCTAACATGTCGTCGTCGTCGGCGTCGCCGCTCTCGGAATCGTCGTCGCTCTCTGCCTCGGCTTCCGGTTCTGGTTCCGGTTCCGGTTCCGATTCCGATTCCGATTCGTCCCCGGCATCGGCCGGTTCGGCCGCTTCGGCGTCGCTTTCGTCGGTATCGCCGCTCGCCACATCGCCGTCCGTTCCGTCCGACACGCCGTCGTCAACCGGCCCCTCGTCGTACGTGAGTTCGTTCGGGTCCGGTTTGCCTGCGACCGCCGCGTCGACGGACTCCGCGACGTCGTCGGTCGCCGAGAGATCGTAGTCGGCCTCGAGTTCCACGTCGACCTCGTCGCCGAGGTTGTCGATCAGAAACTGGATCGCGTCCTGTTCGCGGACGAATCCGTACCGACCGACGACGTCCTCGGAGATTTCGGCCCGGAGCTGCTGGATGAACGCGTACTGTTCGTCAGTGACCTCGAGCGTTTGCATATCCCATCGATGTTGCGGGGGGTACAAATATGTGGGTCGTCGCTCCCGCCGAGCGCTCGACCGGCCTTCGAATGCCGCGGCCGATCGCCGGGAGCGCCGCTGTTAAGACGCACGCGGCCGGTACTGGGTGTATGGCGCTTCAGGAATCCGACGCCGCACTCGCGGCCGGCGATCCGGCTCCCGCGTTCGAACTCGAGGGAACGGACGGCAAGACGTACACGCTCGAATCGTTCGCCGACGACGAGGCCCTGTTGCTCGTGTTCACCTGCAACCACTGCCCGTACGCGAAAGCGAAGTTCGATCTGCTGAACGAACTCGCCAACGAGTACGACGACGTGTCTATCGTCGGGATCAACCCTAACGACGCCGAAGAGTATCCCGAAGACTCGTTCGAGAAGATGCGCGCACTCGTCGAGGACGGGACGATCCA
Source organism: Halobiforma nitratireducens JCM 10879 (assembly GCF_000337895.1). Classification (GTDB taxonomy): domain Archaea; phylum Halobacteriota; class Halobacteria; order Halobacteriales; family Natrialbaceae; genus Natronobacterium; species Natronobacterium nitratireducens. The sequence continues at coordinate 23,486 of NZ_AOMA01000014.1, read as the reverse complement.
GTACGACGCCTACCTCCGCGACGAGAGCCAGGAGGTCGCCGCGGCCTACGGTGCGGCGTGTACCCCCGACCCGTTCCTCTTCGAGCAGGACGACGAGAACGAGTTCCGGCTCGTCTACCAGGGGCGACTCGACGACGCCATGGACCCCGACGACGAGGCGACGCGCCACCACGTACGAGAGGCCATCGACGCGGTGCTGGCAGGCGAGACCGTCGACCTCGAGTGGCAGCCGTCCCGTGGCTGTTCGATCAAGTGGCGCGACGAGGAGTAACCGCGGTCCGAAGCACGGCTGTTTCTCGGCTTCGGAGTCCCTACCGACTGCGTTCGAAGTCGGAAGCTCACTCGCTTCGCCAGGATTCGTGGACCGTTTCCGCTAACTCGAGTGCAGTCGTCTCGTATTCCTCCGCGGACCGACTGCGGAACGTCCAGTACGAGACCCAGCCGACGGCGGTCGCGTCACGGAAGAGGACGCGTGCCTGAGACGGCTCGCCGGACGGGCTGACGCCGCCGACGATGCTTTCGGTGGCGACGCCAGCGGCCTCGAGACCACGCTGTCCGTCCGGGTGGTCGTCGTACCACTCCCGTGCGCCGTCGGTATCGTCGTGTGTCCGGACGAGCAGTTGTGCCAGCCCGGCAACGTCGAGACGCGGGTACTGGTCGGCGTGGGTGGCCATCTCGTCGTCCTCGGGCGCGTGCGAGAACGCAGTGAGGACGGTCGCGTCGTCGGCAAGCGGCGCGGTAATCGACTCCTCGTCCCGTTCCCACTCCCCGTCGAGCACCGACTGAATTTCGTCTGTCGTCGGCAGCTCCGGCTCGAGGGAGTCGCTCGATTCCGACTCCGTCCCGAAGGCAGTACAGCCGCCAGTGAGAGCGAGCACGGCTGTCCCCGCGCCTGCTCGGAGTACGGTTCGGCGATCAGTGGAGGGCGATGCCATATGGGGACGTGTTCACACAGAAACATAAATCATCCGTAGACGAACCCGACAGTCCGCCAGCCACACTGGTTCGGGCACGCAAACGTCGTCGGACGACAGTCCCTGCCGACGGTCAGGGCGTCGACGGGGCCGCCGCGACTCTCTCCCCCTGGGACCTGAAACTGCCGGCCTCGAGTACAATCGAGCCGCCACGCTACTCCCTGGTCCGCATGGTGGGTTCTCCGTTTCACGTCTTTCAGTCTCCGCTGGGTTCCGACCCGGTCTCACAGCTACAGGAGACGTATCTCTCTACGCTCGAGTTACGACTGCTCGCGACGACGGTGATCGTCGCACTCGCGATCGGCTTCGCTGTGGCTATCCGCCGCGTTCGTCCCGCCGTCGAGCGGCAGTACGGCGGCCAGATCGGCGAGATCGTCTCGATCCTCGCCGCCGGAGCCGTCATCGTCGTGATGGTCTACGGGCTCAGCGTCGTCTGGCGTGTCACGTCCGTACTCTGGATGACGATCGAGACGATAACCGTCAATCGCTGGGTCGTCGCCCAGCAACTCGTCACCGCAGCGCTCGTCGTCGCGGCGTATCTCGCGGTCCGGGTCGTCAACAGGTCGATCGACAAAGCCGCACAGACCAACGCGATCACGAAACACCAAAGCGAGGTCGCCTACCACGTCGCCGACGTGACGATCGTCGGTTTCGTCGGAATCGTGATCCTCACGCTGTGGGGGATCGACCTCACGAACGTCTTCATCGGCGCGGGCGCGATCACCGCCATCGTCGCCCTGACCGCACGCGAGACCCTCGCCGCACTGCTGGCCGGGTTCGTCCTGCTGTTCTCGCGTCCGTTCCACGTCGGCGACTGGGTCCGGGTCAACGAGACCGACGGCATCGTCACGGACGTCACCGTCTTCACTACCAAGGTCCAGACGTTCGACGACAGACACGTCCTGGTTCCCAACGACGAGGTGACCGACAGCCAACTCGTCAACTACTCACGCAACGATCAGCTCCGGATCGACCTCGAGGTCGGCGTCGATTACGAGGCGAACGTCACACACGCCAGGAAGGTCGCCGTCGACGCCGTCAGTGCTCTCGAGGCGAGCAAGGACACGCCCGCACCACAAGCAGTCGCCAGACAGTTCGGCGACTCGGCGATCGTTCTCGAGGTTCAACTCTGGATCGGGGACCCGACGAAGCGACGGGAACACGACGCCAGGACGGCGGCGATCGAAGCGATCGTGGCGGCGTTCGAACGGGAGGGAATCTCGATTCCGTACCCCCAGCGGGTACACGCGACGCGAAACGACGGGCTACGCGTGAGCGCTGCCGACGGCGAGGACGAACCGACGGCCGCCAGTCGGTGAGTAACGGAGACACGAGGGCCACGAAATGCGGAGAGCATCGTAGGTACGACGAGAAAGGGAACGGACTCCGGCGATCGGAGCCGGATCGGCAGCGATCGCCGGTCGAGACAACGTGATTTGGGGTTCGTTCTGCGTGCGGTGCGGTCGGGTTCGAGCGGTGGGTACGACGAGACGACCGGTGGTCACTCGACGACGATATCGGCTATCATCGTCGTCTCGTGGGGTTCACAGACGTACTCGGCCATCTCGTCGCTTGCCGTGAACTCGAGCCACTGGTCGTCGCCAGGGTCGGAGACTTCCGGTGTCGCGAGGTCGTCGACGACATCACCGTCGTCGTCCCAGATGGCGATGTTGTGCGGGGAGCCGTCGCCTTCGGTCCAGCCGATCTCGTACTCTTCTCCTTCTTGAAGGATGAGCGTCGGGTTCTCCTCTCCTTCGATCTCACCGGGGGCGATACCGACCCAGCCGGGCGTCTGTCCGTCGAGTTCGATCGCCGTGCCGGGATCAATCTCGTATCCGTCCGGGCCGTCGTCTTCGCCGTTACCGTCGTCGCCGTCGTCACCGTCGTCTCCGTTGTCGTCCCCGAGACAGCCGGCAGCGAGCACTGCAGCGCCCGTCACGCCCGCCGCCTTCAGGAACGTTCGTCGATTGTCTTCGTGTACGGTCATGCGTCACTCGAACGGTCGAACGACGGGCTCATTGAAACGACCGTGCCCTCCCACGAACTGGGACATTGAGGGAATATGTTCGACGCGCGTTTTAAACAGGGCGTGTCCGCCCTACTGCACCGCCCGTCGATACTGTATCGGCCACCGCTCTGACGCCGCTCCGTCCTCCTCGAGGGCCTCGCCCGCGCGCAGTCCGAAGTACGGGTCCCGGAGGAACTCCCGGCCGACCAACACGAGGTCCGCGCGGCCGTTCCGGACGAGCGCGTCGGCCTGCTCGGGTTCGGTGACCCCGCCGACAGTGCCGACGGCGACATCTGCGCTCTCACTGACCGCTTCGGCCAGAGGTACCTGGAAGTTCGGTCCGCCAGGTGCCGCCTGATCGGGGTGGAGTCCGCCCGAACTTATGTCGATCAGGTCGACGCCCAGATCGGCGAGGTCGGCGGCCAGTCGGGCCGACTGGTCGACATCCCACGAGGCGGAGAACTCGTCCTCGAGCCAGTCGGTCCCGGAGATGCGGACGAAGACCGGCTTGTCCTCGGGCCAGACCTCGCGGACGGCAACGGTAACCTCACGGAGAAGCCGCGTCCGGTCCTCGAAGCTCCCCCCGTAGTCGTCGTCGCGACGGTTCGTGACCGGCGAAAGGAACTCGTGAAGCAGGTAGCCGTGGGCCGCATGGACCTCCGCGATATCGAAGCCCGCCTCGAGCGAGCGTTCCGCGGCGTCGCGGTAGGCGTCGATGACGCCCTCGATGTCGTCCTGGGTCGCCTTCCGCATGGCGGGTCGATCGCCCGAGAACGGTGGGTACGCGTCGGGGGAAGGCGAGATCACTTCCCACCCCTCCGCGCCGTCGGGATCGGTCTCGTCCGGTGCGATGGGGTCGTTCCCGTCCCAGGGACGGGTCTTGCTGGCTTTGTGGCCTGCGTGGGCGAGCTGGATCGCCGGCACCCCACCCTGCTCGCGGATGAACGCGGTGATCGGCTGCAGGGCCTCGGCCTGTTGGTCGTTCCAGATGCCCAGATCGTGTGCCGTGATCCGACCACGGGGCTCGACGGCGGTCGCTTCGGTCATCACGATGCCCGCGCCGCCGACGGCCCGACTCCCGAGGTGGACGCGATGCCACTCGGTCGGGAGGCCATCCGGCTCACAGGAGTACTGGCACATCGGGGAGACCGCAATCCGGTTGGGAATCTCGCAGTCACGCAACGTCAGCGGCGAGAAGAGGTCGCTCATGTACCCGGGGATAGCCACCCCGAACGAAAAACGAGCGTGGACGGGGACGGCTTTGCCGGATTGCGCGACGGTACCGAACGGGTTCGCCGTTCCCGTCCAGAGATCGCGGATCGCGAATCGAGCGAACGGTATTTCTCCCTCGAGATGCCACGGCTCCGCATGGGTTCCCAGGCTCGACCTGCGTTTCGCGAGCGGTTCGACGCCGCGCGTCCGGTGATCGGTATGGTTCACTTGCCCGCCCTGCCCGGCGCGCCGGCGTTCGACGGCGATCGCGAGGCAATCCGCGAACGCGCCCTCGAGGACGCTCGCGCCCTCGTCGCGGGCGGAATCGACGGGATCGTCCTCGAGAACTTCGGCGACGCGCCGTTCTACCCGGAGTCCGTCCCGAAACACGTCGTCGCGGAGATGACCGCGATCGCTGCGGTGATCCGACGAGAGGTCGACGTTCCGCTCGGCATCAACGTCCTCAGAAACGACGCCGAGGCGGCGCTGTCGATCGCGGCCGCGGCCGACGCCGATTTCGTCCGGGTCAACGTCCACGTCGGGACGGCTGCGACCGATCAGGGCATCCTCGAGGGCCGGGCCCACGAGACGATACGACTGCGGGAGCGACTCGAGGCCGACGTCGCGGTGCTCGCCGACGTCCACGTCAAACACGCCACCCCGGTCGGCGAGACGGGCATCGAGCAGGCCGCCGAGGAAACGGTCGGACGTGGGAAGGCCGACGGCGTGCTCGTCTCGGGATCGGGAACCGGCGCGGAGACGTCGCTCGAGGACGTGCGTCGGGTGTCGTCGGCCGTCCCGGACACACCGGTGCTGGTCGGAAGCGGGGTGACCGCCGAGACGGCCGGTGACTTCCTCGAGGCGGGTGCGGACGGACTCGTCGTCGGCACGGCCCTGAAAGAGGACGGGGAAACGACGAATCCGGTGGCCTCGAGTCGGGTGGCCTCGGTCGTGGCGGCGGCCCGTGATGGCGTCTCGGGCGACGGATAACACAGATATCGGGTGAATCGGTTACCGGGGTATCACCCCCCTAGAATCAACGGACCGATCAATACCCCCATCAGGTGCACTCGCCGCGCACGCAACCGAACGGGCACCATCCCGATCGCAGCGGCGACGACGAAGACGACGATCCCCAGCGCCCCGGTAAACAGGTACGAAAGAACCACCAGTAGGCCGAGGACCGCCGCCGAGATCTTCCAGTAGGTCATCCGGCCGACCAACTCGAGATAGGCGTCCCCGACGACGATCACGAGGACGAACCCGATCAGTCCGGCGACCACGACGGCCGCGACCAGCAGCGGCAACTCGAGCGGCGCGTTCGCGCTCTCGAAGGCGACCATCACGCCCGTTCGAGGTTGCCCGATCGCAACCAATGCAAAGAGCGCGAAGATGGTGTTTGCCGTATCGACGCCGCTGGTCGCGACGATGTAGCCTCGATCCCCTGCGCCGCCGGGCACGATCACCAGCACCGCCACTGCGGCGATTGCAGCCGAGATGCCCGGAATGTACCCGACGACGGCACCAGCGAGCGCTCCGGCGACCGCCGTGGCACCCAGCAGCGGACGCGACATCGCAATCGTATCCTCGTCCTGGCGGGGGATCCCGCTCCCGAAGATAGCGTCGATCAACACCGGCGCACCGAATAGGCCGGCGAACAGGGGTGCGAGCGTGCCGCCAGCATCGAGCGGTGCCTCGGGGGCGAGATCGAGCGTCAGCGCGCCGAGCGCGGCAGCCAGCGCGAACGAAATGAGCCCACCTGCACGGCCGCGCCAGGTCCGCTCGGAGGCGACCAGGGCGACGACGACCATCGCCAGCACCAGGGGGAGGTTCGCCCGAACGGTCGGGTAGACTGCTGTGACTGCACGGGTGACGGGGACGGCGAGCGGTACGGCGGCGAGCACCGCGAGAACACTCCCCAGCGCGGAGAGGCGAATCGCCTCGTACCCCCGGCCCTCGAGCACCATCCGGTGGCCCGGCAGCGCAGTGACGGCCATCTCCGCATCGGGAACCCCCAGTGCCATCGCCGGGACGGCATTGAGGAAGGTGTGAACGACGCCGGCGGCGAGCATCGCACAGCCGACGAACAGCGGCGGACCTGGAACCGCGGGCGCGAAGCCCGCCAACAATAGCGCGAAGTTGTTCGCGTGCAATCCCGGAACGAGGCCGCTGAGCGTGCCGAGGGTCGCGCCGGCCAGCAGCCACGCGAGCAACTGGGCCGACAGCGCGGGATCGGTGACGACCTCCACCGGGCCGAGCGTCATCGCCTCATCTGGCCGCGCGTTCGTATTTAAACTCGAGGCGTACGACGATCAGTCGGCCGTCCAGACCCGCTGCTCGAGATCCAGCAGCGAAACGATGACGACGTGGGGCAGCGTCAACACTGCGATACAGACCAGGTACAGCGCGGCGACTTCGGGAACGGTCGCGGGCGTTTGTGGGACCAGCAGCGCCAGTCCAGCGAGGACGACGAGCGCGCCGGCCGTCATCGGTGCCGCGTCGCGGGCGAACCGGCCCAGCGCAGCGAGGTCGTTCCCCCTCGTGAGGGCCGCGGTCGCTGGCTCGTCGACCAGCAGCGTTCGCAGAATGTGCCGGACGGAGTGCCACAGCGCGAAGTAGAGCCCGATAGCCAGGATCGGCGGCACGACGGCGAAGAACACGACCAAGCCGAGCGTTTCCCCGGCGTCGATCAGCCAGGGCTCGAGCGCGTCGGCCCGTCGGTAGCCGAGCGCGAGCGAGACGACGACGAGCAGGCCGAATCCAACGCCGACGACCAGCCGGACTGTGGGTTCGAACGCCGGCGCGAGTGCGGCCGCCCCAGCCGGATCGAACAGGCCGACCAGCGTTTCGGCGACGAACGCGTACTGGTCGGGAAAGGCGACGAGCGGGACGAGCATCGGTAGGCCGCCGCGGACGAAAAGCGCGAGCAGCCGACTGGCCCGCGTCTCGAGGTGGTCGGCGTCGGCGAACGCGAGCAACGCGTAGACGTCGCCCTGTCCCCAGTGGACGAGCGTCACGAGGATGAAAAGCGCGAAGGCGACCGCAGGGGTGACGAACCAGACGAGGGCGTAACTCGCGCCGACGACGAGGTAGAGCAAGCCGACGAGCGCAAGCGACCGTTTCGTCACCGACTCGTTTCGCACCCGTGGGAGAACGAGGTGGTCGACAGCGCCGTGTGGGAGGCCGAACACGACGACGGTCGCGACCAGCGGGAGGTACTGGTAGGCAAGCGGGAGGGAGCCAGCCGCGAGGACGACTGCCAGCCCAGCAGCGATCGTGAGAACACCGAACGCGAGGCTGAGCCGATTCGCCCGCCGCTTTGCGTCCGTCGGCGGTTCGACCACTCCATCGATTGTGGGGGTTACGTCCACGGTCGGTCACCTGCGGGTTCCGGGTCGAAGCCGGCGGACTCGTTCGAGCAGACGCGAGAGTAGAGGGACGGACGGAAGCTCGTGGGAACGATCCACGAGCCAGCCATAGAGGACGATTCCCTGGACGACGAAGACGTTCGTCAGGAGAAAAAACAGCGCCTCTTCGATCGGGAGTCCCACGAGCGCATAGCCCGTCGTGTAGCGCTCGGAGATGATCCAGATCCCCCACTCGATGGCGATTCGGTCGGCGATCCAGAGGTACAGGGTCGGCAGCCCAACGGCGAGCGCGACCGTGTGGCGCACGCGCCACAGGTACGTGAGCCCGAATGCCCACTGGATCGCGAGGATCGGTCCCGCCCAGAACAGCAGGGAGCCGAGATAGTAGGTGGCCGTGTTCTCGAGCAGCGTCCAGCCTGCGAGACAGACCGCTGTCCCACCGACGAGGCCGGCCAGACGGTGACTCACGGGGAGTCGGAGAGATAGCTCGGCTCTCGAGTGGACGTGAAAGAGGACGAACGCGGTCAGGATCGGCTGGAGCACGAAAAAGAGGTACTCCTCGACGGGCGTATACCAGAGCCGCGCCAGTACGGCTCCCTCGCCGTACCACCAGACGCCCGCCGGGATCATCACGTTGGTCCACGGGGTCGTGTAGAGGACGGCGAGCACGGCGATGATCCCGAGTCCCGAAAATCCGGTTCGGTCCCACCACGCGCCGGTTCGTCGAGCTGCGAGCGCCCCCAGAACGACGATCGGTGGTAGAACGAACACCCCGTGAAAGCCAAGGTAGGACAGCCGCGGGGTCATCGGAACACTCCTCGGCTCGCGGGAGCCGTCACGTACCGCCGGCTGGAGGCAACCGGACGGGAAGCGAGCACAGCGTGGGCGGTCGTCATCGTTTCTCGAACTCGGGGTGGAACGTACGTAAAGAACGGGGCCACGCTGTTTGCCGTCGGCCGGTTCCGGACGGACGTGTGTGGTGTGTGAATCGCCGTCGCCCGTCCAGACCCGGTCGTAAATGCCCCGAGAATAGCGGACGAGAGACTTCCGTGACCGTCACCAATACGAACGATGCCCGAGTTGACCGCCGATTCGATCGCCATCGTCGGCGCTGGCTTCGGCGGCCTCTCGGCGGCCGCCCACCTCGCGGCCGCCGGTGCCGACGTGACGGTCTGTGAGCGACGCCCCCAGATCGGCGGCGTCGCCGGCCGGCTCGAGGGAGAGAGGTTCCGGTTCGACACCGGCCCCTCGTGGTACCTCATGCCCGGATTGTTCGACCGGTTTTTCCAGACGTTCGACCAGGACCCGTCCGACTACTACGACCTCGAGCGACTGGACCCGAACTACCGGGTCTTCTGGACCGACGGCGACCGGGCCGACGTACCCGCAGCTCCGGACGAGACACGAGCACTGTTCGACTCGTACCAGGCGGGTGCGGGCGACGCCCTCGAGCGGTACCTCGCGGACGCCCGCGAGGCCTACGACGCTAGTATGCACCGAGTCGTCCTCCCGAATCGAACGCGGTTCCGGGACTACCTCTCGACTGACCTACTCCGTTCGGTCCGTGACCTCTCCCTGCTCGGAACGATGGACGAGCACGTCGCCGACTACTTCGAGCATCCGAAGCTCCGACAACCCGTCCAGTACACGCTGGTCTTTCTCGGCGGCGCACCCCACAATACGCCCGCGCTCTACACCCTCATGAGTCACGTCGACTACGGGCTGGGCGTCTACTACCCGCAGGGAGGGCTGTACGAGGTCGTCGACGCGGTGGCGACGGTTGCACGGGAGCACGGTGTTTCGATCCCAGTTGTGCCGCAGTAGGGAAACAGCTAGCAGATTGATGGCCGGTTCGAGAGTCGGCGTTGGGACTGATCGGCGTGACGTACGCAAAAAATATCGATCGTTAGGGCTGCGAAATCGTCGCGTCCGAGTTAGCCGAAGAGTTCGCCGAGACCTTCACCGTCGGCCTCTTCGTCTTCGTCGTCGTCCTCGTCCGTCGTGTCCGGGACGTCGCTGGTCTCTTCGACTTCCTCATCGTCGTCGTCGCCTTCGTCGGCGGCAGCGCCAGCGGCGGCAGCGCCACCGGCAGCCGCAGCCGGTGCGGCGGCGGCCTCGGAGACGGCCTCGTCGATGTCGACGTCCTCGAGCGCGGCGACGAGCGCCTTGACGCGGGACTCTTCGACGTCGACGCCGGCGGCGTCGAGCACGTCCGTGAGGTTGTCTTCGTTGATCTCTTCGCCCGATTCGTTCAGGATGAGTGCAGCGTAAACGTATTCCATTGTTGGATCCTCCGTTGATTATCCGAACATCTCGCCGAGACCGGACGCACCGTCTTCGTCGTCGTCATCGTCGTCTTCGTCGGCGGCGTCGGCCTCGTCTTCGGTCTGGTCGTCTGCCGATTCCTCTTCCTCGTCGCCCTCGTCAGCCGCCGGCTGGGCAGGCGCGTCGACATCCTGCAGCTCCTCCGGCAGCGCTTCCTCGTCGTCGATCTGGGTTGCGAGCGCGCGAAGCTGCGCGTCGGCCTTGGTGACGAGGTCGGGCATGAGCTCTTCGTCCTCGATCGCAGCCTGCAGGCCGAGGCTCTTGGCCTCGCCCGTGGCCTTCGCGACGAGGGTCGGGACCGTCGACTCGGTCGGGAACTCCGCGTTGATCGCGAGGTTCCGTGCGCGAGCGGCGGCCGTCTCGACGTCGCTCCGGTAGGCCTCGACGTCGATGTCGAGGTCCTCGGGGTCGAAGAGGACGCCTTCGGCGACGACGGCCCGAAGGTCGAGCCCGACTTCCTTGGGCTCGATACCGAGCTCGTTGAGGACGTTCGCCAGGTCCACAGAGACTTCCTCGCCGGCCTCCAAGACCGTCGAGTCCTCCATGACCTGAATCGAACCGTCCTCGATTCGTGCGTTGGCACCGACACCCTGGAGTTCGCCGACGAACGGCCCCGGATCGACGCCCGTGTCCCCTTCCGGGATCACGATGTCGTTCGGGGCGACTTCGCCCTCGTTGATCGGAGCCGGCGTCTTCGACGCCTCAAGCTCCTTGTAGAGCGCGAAGGGGTTGTCGTTCGTGGCGATCAGGCCGACGTGGCCCTCGACGTGAGAGACGAGGTCCTCGTAGCCGGCCTCCTCGAGCGCGCGGATCTGCAGGGTGTTGCGGCTGACACGGAGCTCCGCGGTGCCGTGCAGGTCGCGGCGCATGTCCTGGAGCTGCTTCGAGGGGATGCCGGTGAGGCCGACGATGCCGACGCTCTCGTACTCGCCGAGCAGTTCCGAGAGCTCATCGACTTCCTCTTGCTTCCACTGGGGAAGGTTCTCGGTCTTACGTTCAGCCTGGGCGCTCATATTAGGCCACCTCCACGGACGGGCCCATCGTCGTCTTCACGTAGACGGCGTCGATGTTCTGAGGCCCTTTCTCGAGGTCGGCGTGCAGGCGACGCAGGATGACGTCGATGTTGTCGGCGACGTCTTCGGCGTTCATCTCCTCGGACCCGACGAGCGTGTGGAACGTTCGTCGGTCGCCGGAGCGAAGCTGCACGGTGTTTTTGAGCCGGTTGACGGTCTCGACGACGTCGTCGTCGGGAGCGAGCGGGTCCGGCATCTTCCCCCGAGGACCGAGGATGGTACCCAGGTGCCGGGCGATGTCTTGCATCATCGCCTCTTCGGCGATGAAGAAGTCCGTCTCGTCGGCCATATCTTTGGCCTCGTCGTCGTCGAGATCGGCGACATCGTCCTCCGAGAGGACCTCGTCCGCTGCCTCTTCGGCGCGGACGGCGGTCTCCCCTTCGGCGATGACGACGATGCGCGTGTCCTGTCCGGTTCCGGACGGGAGCACGACGGACTCGTCAACACGGTTCGACGGTTCGTTCAGGTCAAGGTCGCGCAAGTTTATCGCGAGGTCCACCGTCTCGGTAAAGTTCCGATCCGGTGACTCCTCGAGTGCGCGAGCCACTGCGGTTTCGATATCCGAATCTGCCATCGTTCACCTCCGTAGTACGCAGGAGTGCTCCTACGGGTCAGTGAAACAGGCAATGCCTGTCTCTGTTGAAGGGAGTAGTATGGAAAACTTAAACCCGTCGAACTGGACTCCTCGAACGGCCGCTCGAGGTGAAAATCACGGTTCGAGTGAACGTCCAACACGGCAGACGACTACCGAGGCGATTGGCCGGAACCACTGATGCTCCGACGCCTCGAGATTGGGGCTATTTTTCTGGCTTACCTACACCGAAAGTTCTATGGGTATTGGACGTGTATTCTTCTCGTATGTGGCCAGAAGGTTTATCTGCCATGGTGAGGTCGCCGCGGATCGGCACGGCGACTGAAGTGGCGGTCAGCGGGGCGGTGGAACAGTTCCACGCGCTCGAGCCCCTCGTCAGGGGGGGTGTGGGGTTCGCGGGCACGCTCCTCGTGGCGATGGTCGTGCTCGGGCTCGTACAGAGCCGCGGGCCGAAATCCGTCGCGAAGGCCAGACGGAGCCCGATTATTTCGATCTGTATCGGGCTCCCAGGGGTGCTGGTCGTCGTCGCGCTCGCTTCGACTGGCGCACTCATCCTCGGCTCGAGCCTGGGGACAGTGTTCGGGATTCTGTTAGTGATCGTCGGGGCGATCGTCCTTCCGTCGGCGGCGATGTTCGGTTTCGTCGCGCTGGGCACGTCGATCGCCGCCCGCCTCGGCCGGGATCGACTTCCCGCCGGGGTCATCGTCGGCAGCCTCCTGGCGGGGCTTACTGCCCTCTCGCTCGGATCGACGATCGTACTCGGTACGCTAGTGGCCTCGCTCGGTCTCGGTGCCGGGGTTCGCGTCCTGTTCAACGCTGGCGGTGCGACTCGACCCGACGAACGAACGGTTCCGCCCGCAAACGAGATCTGAGCTGGCTCATCGCCGTCACCGTCCCTGTCCGTCGACGCTCTCCTGATCTCGCGACATCTTCGCTGGTCACGTTCGCTTTCGTTGTTCCGGCCCTGCCGAAAGGCGTTTTTCGCTCGCGGCCGACTCGCCGATATGGCCAACGGCGATGCGCGCACGGGAGTGGACGGAGACATCGTCGATGCGCCGTCGTTGACGCCACTCCACTGGATGGCGATCAGTCTCGCCGTCGTGACGGCGATCGTCCATCTGGTGCTCGGAATCGGGTTTCTGCCACACTGGATGGGCGTCGCGTTTCTGGGAGCGACCGGCGGGTTCCTGCTCGGAATCGCGCTCGTGCTCGTCGGGTCCCGTCGACCACTCGTCTACCTGGCCGGGATTCCGTTCACCGGCGGACAGATCGTCCTCTGGTACGTCGTCAACGAGCCGACGACGCTCGCGGCGCTCTCGTTTGCGGAGTGGGTCGACAAAGTCGCACAGGTGCTGTTGATCGTCGCGCTCGTTGTGCTCTATCGCCGTGATCGTACCCGTGACTCTCGCTGAACCGAGACCAGTTGACACGCCGACGCGCTCGAGTACCGCGTTTCGTCCGCTGTGCTCGAGCCGGCTCCCGGAGGGACTGCAGTGATCGACGGCTCGTATCGCCGGGCCGATACCGCCGTACTCTCACAGTGGGGCCGAGGCACTGCGGGCCTCGTGGTGCTCGTCGCCGTCGCGCTGGCCGTCCTCGAGGTCCAGTGGGTCGACGGGCCGTCCACGACGTTCCTCCTGGGGACCGCCGTGACCGTCGGTGTGGTCGGCACAGTTCTGTTAGGAACCGTCGTTCGAGCGCGTCACGCGGCCGGAAACCAGCCGTTTACACTCGCGACGTGGGTGACCGTCACACGGGGTGCCGCGGTGGCGGTTCTCGCAGGGTTCGTCCTCGCGTCCGCACCCCCAGTATCGGACGGAGGCCCGATCGGCTGGCTCCCTGTGGGTCTGTTTGCCGTGGCGGCCGGTCTGGACGCGATCGACGGTCCGATAGCGCGCGCGACCGATGCAGAAACGGAGCTCGGAGCCCGCCTCGACGTGGAGATGGACGGGCTCGTCGTTCTCGTCGGGACGCTGGTCGCGGTCGGGGAGAACGCCCTCCCGGCCGCTTTCCTCGCGGTCGCGGTCGCGCGGCACGCGTTCGTGGCTGGCACGTGGCTGCGTGCACGCCGCGGTCGGCCGGTTCGCGAGTTGCCACCGAACGGATTTCGACGGCCCCTGGGCGCGCTCGCGATGGTCGCCGTCGCCGTCGCGCTCGTTCCGATCGTCGACCCCAGCGTCTCACGGCTCGTCGGTACAGCGGTGGCGGTGCCGTTTCTGCTGAACTTCACGTGGGACTGGCTCGCCGTCACCGGCCGAGTGAGCCCCGACTGATACGGTTTCCTGTAGTCGATTACCGCCGATCGCCGACTACGTTCTGGGGATCGGCGGTACACAGTTACAGTACCCCGTATGACACCGACGACTCACTGTGTGGCAAACTGCAAAGCGGGTTGCACTGGACCGGTAGCCGCAGAGAGGTCCGTCCGACCCGCTGCCCTACGTCGTTTCGGGCAACACCCAAGTGTTCGCTTCCCGAACTGATGGCTAACGTGACCGTTTCCCACTGGACAGTCTCCGCTGGACGGCGACCGCAAGCGCGACTGCGACGGCTCGAGAACGGAGGTGCCCGATGACGTCTCGAGACGCCCGTACCCTCTATTTTACCGGGCCACGCACGGTCGATATCGAACGACGAGCGGTTCCCGAACCGGGGCCCGAAGAGTTGCGGCTCCGGTCGCTCGCGTCGGCGGTCAGCGCCGGTACCGAGTGTCTGGTCTACCGCGGCGACGCCCCCACCGAACTATCCGCGGACGAGACCCTCGAGGCGTTCGACGGTGACCTCTCCTTTCCACTGTCGTACGGCTACGCGACCGTCGGCGAGGTCGATGCAGTCGGCGAGGCCGTCGACGACGACTGGCTCGGCAGACGGGTGTTCGCCTACAACCCGCACGAGAGCCACGTCGTCGCGACACCGGCCGCCGTGGTACCCGTTCCGACGGACATCTCGACCCGCCACGCGGCCCTCTTTGCCAACCTCGAAACCGCGGTGACGTTCCTGCTGGACGGTGACCCGATGCTCGGCGAGCGCGTGGCCGTCCTGGGCCAGGGCATCGTCGGCCTCCTGACGACGGCGCTGCTGGCCGAAACCGGGCTCTCGGAACTCGTGACGTTCGACGCCTACGAGCGCCGTCGAGAGCGGTCCGAGGCGTTCGGAGCGGATCGGTCGCTGGACCCGGACCGTGGGATCGCCGAGTCGTTCACCGATGTCGCCGACGGGCGCGCGGACCTGACCTACGAACTCTCCGGGAATCCGGACGCGTTGGACGATGCTATCGCAGCCACCGGGTTCGACGGCCGGGTCGTCGTCGGCTCCTGGTACGGCACCGAACCCACCACCCTCGAGCTGGGCGGACGGTTCCACCGCGATCGGATCGACGTCCACAGCAGCCAGGTGAGTACCATCGACCCACAGCTCTCCGGGCGGTGGTCCCGCGGGCGACGCCACGACCTCACCTGGGAGTGGCTCCGACGGCTCGACCTCTCCGCGGTTTTCACCCACGAGTTTCCGCTCGAGGACGCCGGTGAGGCCTACGAGCTGCTCACCGAACGTCCGGAGGAGGCGATTCAGGTGCTTTTCACCTACGACTGATACGGTTTCCTGTAGTCACTACCTCGATCGCCGGAACGGGCGGCAATCGGAGGTAGATAGGTACAGTAATCCGTATGACGGGAACGCGGTTCGTCCAGCCGGGGACCCGCGAACCTACCGTTGGCACCCCTGCAGTGGTCCGGACCGTTTACACGTCTTCGCGCCAAGCCGTAGGACGTGTACGACGTTACCGTCACCCGGTCGGTCGTCGCCCAGCACTACCTGACGGTCCCCGACCCCGGACCGGAAGGGGAACGACACTCCCATCACTTCACGATCTCGGCGACGTTTCGCGGCCCCGAGCTGAACGAGTACCAGTACCTCGTCGACATCGACGAGCTGAACGAAGCGATGGACGCGGTCGCGGCGTTCTACCGGGACCGGACGCTCAACGACCTGCCGACGTTTGCGGGCGCGAACCCGAGCGCCGAGCTGTTCGCCCGGGCGTTCGGCGACCGGCTGCTCGAGCGTCTCGAGCCCGACCCGGCTACCGAACTCCGGATCGAGATCGAGGAAGACGACGTGGCGCGGGTCGCCCACGAGCGGGAGCTCTAGCATGCACGTTGGACTCGTCGTCTACGGCGGCCTGGATCGGACCTCCGGGGGGTATCGCTACGACCGGAAGCTTCGTAGGGTACTCGAGCGACGCGGGGCCGAGGTCGAGGTGATCGCGCTTTCCGAACCCGATTCCGAGCCCGAGACCGAGACCGAGACCGGGGTCGAACCCGAACCCGTCCGCGAGCGGCTCGACCGTCCCTTCGACGTACTCTTCCAGGACGAGCTCTGTTACCCCTCCCTCGTCGACTGCAATCCGGCGCTCGAGGCCCCGTCGACGATCGTCGCGCTGGTCCACTTACTCGAGTCGGCGGCACCCGACGCCGACCCTGGAGGCGAGACGGCCGCCCTGGAGCGGCGCTACCTCGAGTCCGTCGACGCGGCCGTCTGTACCAGCGCCTACACCCGGGACCGGACGGTCGACCTCGTGACGACCGACCTCCCCACGGCCGTCGCGCCACCCGCCGGCCGTCACGAGGGGGCAGCCGTCTCGGCCGAGACGGTGCGTGACCGATCGACGGCACCGACGCTACGGATCGCGTTCGTCGGGAATCTGGTCCCACGGAAGAACCTCGAGACGCTCCTCACGGCCCTCGAACTGGCCGACGACGGTGACGACGGCGACGGCCGCCCGTCGAAACCCCCACTGGGAGAGCCGGACTGGGAACTGACCGTCGTCGGCGACCCGGACGCCGAGCCCGGCTACGCGCGAGCGATCCGCGAGCGGGTCCGCTCCTCGGGCCTCGAGGATCGCGTCTCCTTCTGCGGGCGAGTCGAAGACGAGACCCTCGAAACCGTCCTCGAGCGCTCACACGTTCTCGCGGTCCCGTCGCGGTACGAAGGGTTCGGGATGGTCTACCTCGAGGCGATGGAACACGGCGTCGTGCCGATCGCGAGCGCGGTCGGCGGCGCGAGCGAGTTCGTCGCGGACGGGCAGAACGGCTTCCTCGTCGATCCGGACGACGCCGAACGGATCGCCACGATCATCGAGCGACTGACTGCCGATCGGAAACGACTCGCGACGCTCGGCTGTGCGGCCCTCGAGACGGCGGCGGCTCACCCGACGTGGGACGAGACGATCGGGACGGTTGGCTCGTTTCTCGCTCGATGCGTCGACGACGCCAGCCCCTCACCGGTCGGTTCGGCGGAGATGTCCCGAGAATCCCGTTCAAACCGGCGGTCGACCGTGACCGGAGACACGCCGTCGATGGCGGACTACCTCGAGGCCAAACGGAGCGTCGACGACCGGGCGCTGAACCGGCGCGTCCTCGAGCGTTTCTCGGCGGAACTCGCGGACCGGGAGGAGCCGGTTCGACTCCTCGAGATCGGCGCTGGCGTCGGAACGATGATCGGTCGACTCGCCGAACGGGACCTGCTTCCGGACCGGGTCAGCTACCGTGCGGTCGATCGGAACGGTGACGGTATCGCCCGCGCACGCGATCGGGTCCCGGCGTGGCTCGAGGCAGCCGGATACGACGTCGAGGTCCGAGAGAGCGGTGAAAGCGAGTGTTACGCCGGGACGGCAGACACGGCGTCGACGGCGACTACCATCGTCGCACAGCCCTCGGACGGACGCACCGACGGACGTCTCGAGATCGACCTCGAAATCGCGGACGCCTTCGATATCGACGAGGCAGCCGACGCCGTGATCGCCTCTGCCGTTCTCGATCTGTTCGACCCCGAGGACGCGCTGCCGGCGATCGACGAGTTGCTGGCCGACGGCGGACTGCTCTACGCGCCGATCACCTTCGACGGCGCAACCGGGTTCGAACCGCGGGACTCCCGCGACGAACGCGTCGAGCAGCTCTACCACCAACACATGGACGAGATTCGAGATGGCGGGACGAGCCGTGCCGGCCGGGCGTTGCTCGGACAGTTGCCGGAACGCGGGTGGACGGTTCTCGAGTCGGGCGGGTCGGACTGGATCGTCCGACCGAACGCGGCCGGGGAGAACGAGGGGAAAAACGACGGGCACGCGGCGTACCCCGGCATGGAGGCCATCGTCGTCTCACACGTCCTCGAGACGATGGCCGACGCGCTCGCCGCCTTCCCGGACGCGCTCGAGCCCGACGAACGACGAGCGTGGATCGAGCGCAGACGGCGGGAACTGGCGGACGGCGAACTCGTCTTCGTCGCCCACAATCTGGACGTGCTCGCTCGAGCGCCCGGTGATTGACTGCCGCCGACTGCGATAGCGCGGTAGCGCCGTCGTTCACGTTCCTGGGACTTTTGTGGACGCGCGAAGACGGACCGATATGGTACGTTCGCTTTTCGACCGACTCCGCGAGTGGTGGCGCGTCGAGGACCCCGAAGAGCGAATCGAGGGCTCCGGCGAGCCGATCACGTCCCCACAGCACCGTCGGTCGCCCGACGCCGAGCGGACGCTCGAGGAACACGCGGATCGCCGCGAGCGCGAGAGTCGAGACTGACGACGCTGTACGCTAGCTCTCGAACGCGGTAACGGAGGCGATCGAACGGTTCGAGACCGCGTGTCTGGACTGGCCGCTGGAGGAATCAGTGACGCTGCCGAAACGAACGTCGAAACAGGAATCGGCAGCCGTCCCGAACGCCGCAGACGGGACGTCAGTTTCGACAACGACGGAACACTGGCTCGTGTTCCGAAGCTGTCGGGTTACGCTTCGGCCAGTGCGTCGTCGTACTCGCCGTCGTCGACCTTCTCTTTGAACTCGCGGGCGTCGTCGCCTTCGATGGTGACTCCCATCGAAGCACAGGTGCCGACGATCTCTTTGGCGGCGTTGCGCGTGTCGTACGCGAGCAGGTCGGGGTGTTTCTGCTCGGCAATCTGCTTGACCTGGTCGATCGAGAGATCGGCGACGAAGTCCTCCTGAGGTTCGCCGCTACCGGTGTCGAATCCGGCCTCGTCTTTGATCAGTTCGGCCGTCGGCGGGACGCCGACCTCGATTTCGAAGGAGCCGTCGTCCTCGTACTCGACCGTGACGGGGACCTCGGTCCCGTCGAACGCTTCGGTCTGAGCGTTGATCTCCTGTACGACAGCCTGCACGTCGACGGGCGTCGGTCCGAGCTCGGGACCGAGCGGCGGGCCAGGGTCGGCCTGGCCACCCGGAACGAGCACTTCGATGGTTCCAGCCATACCCGTCACAACCCGTGCGCGAGTTTTAAGGGTTGCTTTTTCGGGCAGTCGGCGTCTGTGATCCACTGACGTACGAACGGCCGCGAGCGCGGACGGGGGCGTGGGTCGTTATTCGGACTCTGCGGCGACGCTCTCGTCGCGCCACGCCGCGAACGACTCGAGGACGTGGCCTTCGTCGAAGCGCTCGATACACGGGACATCGTAGGGGTGGAGCTCCTCGAGGCGGTCGACGAGAGCGTCGTACGCGTCGTCGCTCGTCTTGACGAGCAAAACGACTTCCTCGTCGTGGTGGACCTCGCCTTCCCAGCGGTACGTCGACGTGATCGGGAATCGGTTGACACAGGCCGCGAGTCGCTCTTCGACCAGTCGTTCGGCGATCGTGTCGGCTTCGTCCGTCGGCGCAGTGACGTACGCGGTCGGCATCGGCGGCGACTACGGCCGAGAGTGCAAAAAGCCACGTGGGTTCGACGGCGAGCAGCGATCAGGTGCCGTTCTCGACGACCGGATTGAACGTCCCGTTGATGTCCCACTCGTGGAGGCAATGGGGATTCCCGACGAGTTTGTCGCCGTCCTCTTCGGCGAGTTGCCAGGCTTCGAGGTCGTCGTCCCATCGCTCGGCCCGATCACAACGTTCGCAGACGCGTGCGGTCGGCGTCCGTAGGCGTGCAGTCATTGCCGGACCTGGGAGCCGAACGTATATAACGGTACGTCCCTGCGGCAAACGATGCCCGTGTCAACCGCCTCGAGGCAGACACTAGGGTACTCTCCTGTGGTAACAACTGGCTCGTAAAAACGCTCGGGACCGACTCGCCCGCCGGTCGAATCAGTAGACTGCGTCGACGATTTCGTCCCGGAGGTCCGCGAACGACTCGAGGTACTCGCGGCGTTCGGCACGCAGTTCGGCGACTGCCTCGTCGTACGCCTCGACGTGATCCGGAACGTAGTAGTCCTCGATCGCGAGGCCAGGAACCGACTCGGGGATCGTCAGTCCGGTACGCTCGTCGTCGGTCCACTGGATACGGCCGCGGGCGGTCTCGGTGAGGATAGTAACCGACTCCTCGACGCCAATATCTGTCGATTGCTCGCCCAGATAGCCGGTGTTGATGACGTAGCAGTCGACGTCCAGCGACGCGACGAGATCGCGGAAGACGTTGCCTTCCTCACCTTCCGAGCCGATAATGAAGGGGTTGGTGCCGACGACGCGGATCGACTCGCCCGCGCGGGACGGATCGCCGGCGCTCGTCTCGATCGACTCGCCGAGCATGAAAGCAGCGGCCGCCTGCTCCTCCGACAGCTTCGCGACCGGCGGCATCAGCGGATTACGCGTGATGAAAAAGACCTGGTCGATCCGCGCCAGGTCGATCTCCTCGTCTGCGCTCTCGAGTTGCTCGCGCTGGACGATCGCTCGCGAGTTGCTGGTGTACCGATCGTCGTCGAAGTCGACGGTGCCGTCGTCGTCGACGGCGACGTTTTCCAGGATAGCCGACTCGTCGGTCGCCGCCGCGTGGAGTTCGGGCTGTTCCTCGGCGTCGAGGCCGATCGTCTTGATGAACAGCCCCTGGCCCTCGCTGCCGGCGACGGAGCCGTCCGGAAGGAGCCCACAGACATCGTCCTGCAACATCGCGGCGTCCTCGGGGTCCTCGAGCCAGCAGCCGTGGGAGGTAAGCGTCGACTTCCCGGTTGCGGACAGACCCATGAACACCTGGCCGACGGTCCGGCGGTCGCCGTCTTCGCCCCGAACCCGGACGCGCTTGCTTCCGGCGTGGAGTCCGAGGCCGCCGCGTTGCTTGATGCGGTACATGAACAGCCGGAGGAACGACTTCTTGGCTTCACCGGTGTAGTCGCTACCTAAGACAGCGGTGACCCCCTCGTCGGGAAGAACGCGGATGGCAGTCTCGTCGTAATCGGGGTCCTGTACCGTGTAGAGGTCGGGTTCGCCGTCTCCTTCGGCCGGTTCGAACAGGTTGGCCCAGGCGAGTGCGATCCGGGCATGGTCGACGGGGACGAACAGCCGACAGCGGAACGTCGCCTCGGGGTGACGCCCCATCCGTCGGTCGAGACAGATCATCTCCCGGTCGGACGCCCGGAAAACGGCATCGTCGAGCAACGCGCGATCACGATCGTCGAACTCGTGGTCGACGGCGTTTTTCGTCCGATCCGCGCTGCGAGACCGAAACTCGCTGACGTAGGACGGGGAACCGAACTCGGTGGTCGTCTCCTCGTGGGCGGCGAGTTCACGAAGTTCCTCGAGCGACGGGTCGTACCGAACGTTCGACGCGGCGTCTGGGTCGGGAAGCTCCCGTACGAACGGGCGAGGCTCCGTCCCGGTTTCGGACATACACATGAACCACCATCATCCTGATGTATAAACGTGGAGGATTTTGACCGACGTGTGTCACTACCTACCTTCGGTCGTGCCCGAATATCGTCTTTCAACCCAGCTAATTCAGCATATAGCCGTACCATTCGAGACCGAATAGTGGTCATAATTCATATGTTAGTAGATGGTAACTCGTATAAGGAATAATTTTGATTACTGGTCGAAACCGAGTACCAAACTCCGACTCGGCCAGTTTTCAGTTCTGGTACTCGGAGCCAAAACACCAAGAGGTGTGTCTCCGTCTTCGGCGGCATGGGACGCGGTCTCGATATCGGACCGGGTACGATCAGGACGGCGGTCGCCCGTGACGGCGAGCGCGACGACTTCACGGTCGATTCCCGGCCGGCGACCGTCGTCCGGATCGAGGAATCGACACTCGAGTCGACCGACCTCTCCGCTGGGGACCTACGCACCGTCGAGGGTGACGACGCCACGTACGCGGCGGGCTCGAGCGCGACGGCAGTCGCCGACGCCGTCGACGGGATGGCCGATCGGCAGTCGGTCCTGACCGACGGGGTCGTCTCGTCGGCGGAGTACGCCGAGCCCGCGATCCGGGAAATCGTCGAGGAGTTACTCGAGACGGGCGAAATCGAGGGGGAAGGAGAGAGTGAGAGTGAGAGTGAGAGTGAGAGTGAGAGTGAGGGTGATGGTGAGGGAAAGGGAGAGGGCAGTACGGACCCGACGACCGACGAGGACCGAATTCGGTACGCGACGCCCGAACCCCGTGTACCCGACGACTCGGCGATCGCGGATCACCGGGCCGTCGTCGAATCCGCGCTCGCCGACCTCGGCTTCGAGGCCGCACCGATCGGCAAGGGCTTCGCCGTCGTCTACGACCAACTCCGCTCGGACAACTACACCGGAATCGGCATCTGCCTCGGCCAGCAGACGACGTGTCTTTCGCTGTCGTACTACGGGGTGCCGGCACTGTCGGCGTCGATCACCCGTGGCCGGGACTGGATCGTCGAACGCGCAGCCGCGGAGACCGGCCAAGCACCGTCGGCGGTCGAGGAGACCCTCGAACGCTTCGTCCTC
The DNA here is from genome assembly GCF_000337895.1 of Halobiforma nitratireducens JCM 10879. Classification (GTDB taxonomy): domain Archaea; phylum Halobacteriota; class Halobacteria; order Halobacteriales; family Natrialbaceae; genus Natronobacterium; species Natronobacterium nitratireducens. The sequence goes on along the minus strand of NZ_AOMA01000014.1, from coordinate 1,261 downwards.
GATCCCGACGCGACCGGAGAGATCGAGGGGGCGATCGCCGGCGCGTACGACGAGCTGGTCGGCGATCTGGTCGACGTGATGGCCGAGGGGGCCGAGGACGGGCGCATTCAGGACGGCGTCGCGGTCCCGATCGCGATCGCCGGAGAGGGCGCGGTCGACGGGATCGAATACCTCGTCGGCGGGCGGCTGGACGCCGGCTCGCCCGGGCTGTCGATCCGTGGCGTTCGGCTGGCCGACGATCCGGCGACAAGCGTCGTTCGCGGCGCGCTTGCGGCGGCGAGAGACGACGACTTCGCAGAGGACGAGGCGGCGATCTCCCGTGACGTCGAGATCGAATCCGACGGCCGTCCCGGTGGCGACGGTAGCTCTAGGGAAGACGGACCCGACACCGCGACAACTGGAGCCGATACCGGCGATACGACGCTCTCGTTCGACGCGACGGCTGTCGAAAGCGACGGTCCTGCCGAGTTCGATCCCCCGGGAAGCGAGTCAGCCGACGAGCGCGAGGGGACGACCGATCCCGCGACCGAACTGCTCGAGGGACTCACCGAGCAGTTCCCCGACTACGAGGACCTCGACGCGATCGAGGAGGAACTCGAGGCCGTACGGGCCGCACTCGAAGACCTCGAGGAGCGGGCGGCGGACCGGGACGCCGTTGCGCCACTGGAGGAACGCGTCGAGACGCTGTCGGACGAGGTGGCCGATCTCGAGCGCCAGGCGGCGTCGAACCGAAGCGACGTGGGCGCGGTCGCGGACGATCTCGAGGACGTTCGGGGGACGGTAGACGAGCTCGGTGAGACCGTCGACGAGCTGATTGCGGAGGTGACCGACTACGGCGATCTCGCATCGGCCGTCGACTCCCTCGACGGTCTCGAAGAAGAGATCGAAACGCTCGCGACGGACGTACGCGATCTCGAGACGGAGACGGACGAGAAGCGAGCGGCCGTTCGGTCGGAGCTCGAATCGATCGGCGACAAACAGGAGATGCTCCAGGACGACGTCGACGATATCGACGACCGGCTCGAGGCTACGTCGGACGATCTCGAGAACGTCCGAGAGGCCGTCGACGGACGCGCGGAAACGATCGCGACTCTCGAGGAGCGTTTCGAGGACCGCGTGTCTGAACTCGGTGCGCTCGCGGAACGGACGAGTGTGCTGGAAGAGCGGACCGACGACCTCGAGACCCTCGGCGACAGGGTCGACGACGTCGACGGGCTCGAGGACCGCGTCACCGCCCTCGAGACGATCGAAACGCGGGTCG
>NZ_AOMA01000013.1 GCF_000337895.1 Halobiforma nitratireducens JCM 10879 | reverse complement strand
GGGGTCCTCGTCGAATTTCTCCTCGAGTTCGGGGTACTCGTTGGTCTGACTCGAGGTCTCGCCCGTGTAGGCGTTGACGGTCACCGGCAGTCACCTCCGGTGGCCGCCTCCTCGAGTGTGAGAAGGTGATCGTACTGGCGGTCGTAGTACGGACGGGCGTCGAGCGTGACGCCACTGTGCTGGTTATTGCCGCTCTCTACTACCGAATCGGTCCGACTAGTTTTAAGTCGGCTTGTCTGTAAGGTTTGCATGGTTCGTCGACTCCATTTCCCAGGGGAACACGGACCATCCGGCCATGCCCTAACATGGCCTTTCTGCGAAACGTCAGTCTCGCTTAGTGGTTCGTGCTAATTGGAACATTCAGCCAGAGATACTTAGGTTTTGCCCATAGTGCAGTTGCACTACGGCCATAGTGCAGTTGCATCAGATTTTAAACCCCCGGGCGTCGTATCGCTATCCGTGAGCCCGAATCGAACGCGCGACGAGGACACCGGCCAATTCGACGAGAAGCATTCTTCGAATCGGTATCTCGAGGCTGTGGACCGGCTCGAGCCCACGACGACCGGTGAGGTAGCTGACGAACTCGACTGTCACCGGAACACGGCGCGACGGCATCTCGAGAAGCTTGCTGACGCGGGGGAGATAGAAAAGATCGAACGCAGCGGAGCGTTCCTGTGGACCACGAATTGAGTTTACTTTCAGTCCGGTTAGCCAGCGTTTATATTCCTGTTCGTTGTAGTACCTATCACAATGGCCGCCAATTCAGAACAGGCAGCAGGCGGTAGTTCAGGCGATCCAGAGGCGCAATCGAAAAGTAAGCGTCGGCGGAGCGAAATGTGGGATCTAATCGATGCACTCGAGGCCGATGCGCAGAACCCGCAGGTCGACCGGCTCGTATCGGTTCTCAAGTTGCTACAAGCGGAGATCGGCCGACTCGAGGCGCGGAACCGAAAGCTCGAGGACCGGCTGTCCCGGCTCGAGGCCGTCAACGGGCTCGACGGGACGGAAATCGATCTGAGCGACGCGAACGAACTCGACCATCGCGACGAGAAGGTCGTCAAGGCGATCGTCGCCGACGGCGGTACCATGTTCTCGGTCCGTGACCTCCAGCGGTTCTATCGAGAACATACCGACGTGCGTGCGAAAGAGACGTTGAAAGATCGGATTCAGTACCTCACGTCGACGGGGCTGTTCGAACGCGACAGTGGGTCGAAGTGGCGATTCGTCGGAGCAGACGGCTTCTAATCCTGATTCATGCCAAGTTACGGACCTCAACAAGTTTACGTCATCGAACACGAGTTAGGCCCTGTCAAGATTGGTCGGGCACGAAACCCAGAGCAACGACTCGGGGAGCTACAAGTGTCGTCGCCGTTCGAATTGCGGTTGAAGAAAACCGCTACGCCAGACGATGCAGCGGCGGTCGAGAAGTACCTCCACAGCCACTTCGATAAATACCACATGCGGGGTGAGTGGTTCGATATCCCAGCCGACGAACGAGATTTCCCGATCCCGAGACGGATCTCCGGCAACCAACCGGACGTCGACCTCGGGCTGTCAATCGATCGGGACATGGACGAATCGTGGGCACGAACACTCGATCGACTCTTTACTGCGATGAAAGTTACGCGGTACGAAACGTCGGACATTCGGTCACTGCGAAGTCGGATTCGTGAGTTGGCCGATCTCGAGGTTGACGATGACGAAAGTCGAAATGCAGGCCCGGGCGACGTGCTCGAGGTACAAGATGACACCCCATCCGATAAGATTCGGTGTCCACAGTGTGGGCACCGGTACGACCAAGGAGAGTTGGGGTGCCCGACGTGTGGCGGTCAGGCGGTAACCGATCATCGGCGACGGTAGTTAGTCCGCCGACGCCGATACCGCCGCGCCCTCGAGCGATTTCTGCTTCATTTCCGGCCCCATTAACACAGCCGTCTCGGCCGGTCGGGTCCGCTGGCCGTTCGTAAGTCGCCGGGCGAGACGGGCGATCGGGCCGTAGTCGGGATGGTCCAACAGCGCCCACGGGTTCGGTGGGTCGCCGTCGCTCCAGAACAACAGCCCGCCGATCGGGTCGTCCGGATCGGCGTACCGATCGGTCGGGAGACGACGCTCGAGGACGGCGTCGACGGCCTCGGTGAACCGCGCCCCGACGGCGGTGGGGTACGTCCGCGATTCGCGGCCGTCGGAAGTCGGTGCCGAGAGTCCGATCCGATAGCCGCCCTCGTCGACGACCATGATCCCGAGCGGTTCCAACTGCTCACGGTAGTTGTAGACCGTTTTCTTGGACACGCCGGCCCGCTCGGCGAGCTCCGATTTGGAAAGTGGGTCGTCCGCAGCGAGGAGTGTTTGGACGATCTTGCCGGCGGTGTCCGTACGCCGATCGGCGCTGCCGAGCTGGGGAAGGATTGCAATCGGCTCGAGCGCCTGGAGTGCGCGGCGGAGTTCGTCTGGCCGAACGTCGCGAGCCTCGGCTTCACTCGAGAGGCGGCGGTGCAGCACACGAGCGGCGTCGTGTGGCGTCGCGACGAGACCGTGTAGCGTCGAGACCGCCTCGGTCGTCGTGCGGATGTTCTTGCGGGAGAGGACGCGTCGAATCGCCGCGTCGTAGGCGTCACGGCCGGGATCGGTACGAATCGGAATGTCGACGCCGAACTCCGGCGCGTCGTCGTGGACTTCGGTCGGCGACTCGAGGTAGGTTCGAAGCGAGTCCTCGAGTCGGTGGACGTCGGGGCCGCGGACGACAAACGACGGAATCAGCGAGCCGGTTGGGTCAGCGGCGTCGACCTGTGCAGTGAACGCAGTGCGGCGCTTGTCCTCCCGATCTTCGAACAACTGCCGGTAGCAGGCGTAGTGGCCGTTGTACGTCGACTGGATTGCCGCCGCGTAGCCGATCGACTTTGCGAGTGCATCGAGGTCGTCCTGGTCGGTGTTCTCGGGAACGCGAATCTCGTAGTGGACATCGATCCCGAACAGATCGAGGAGATGGGTAATCGTGCCCCAGAGCCCCTGTGCCGAGCGGATAATTTCCGAGCGGAACTGAGCGCGGTCGAGTGCGTCGTGGTCGCCGTGGTTGAGTTTCGTCGTCATGTCGGCGATCTCCGCGCCCCACTCGATGAGTGTCTCGCGGAACTCCTGGCCGTCCTCGAGCGCCCGATCCGATGCCCCACCGATACACCGGGCGTCGCGAACGATGACCGGCGGATCGTCGATCGACTCGAGTTTGTCGGCCGGGAGAGCACGGTCCACAAACTCGGGGCTGGCTAACGCTAATGCAGCACTCGTCGTCAACGGCAACGGGCCACCGGCTCGTACAGCGGCCACCGCCTCCCCCCGCTCTGGGTCGTAACTCGCGTATCGGGTCCGTCGTTCGTGGTCAGCTACTGGCCCACGTACCAGGGTCACACCGCCGTTTTGGCCACACGCTGCGGCAGCGGCGTGTTCGTCCGGGGCCATGTAGCGGGTGCGGTAGGGTGCGGTGCCGTCGGCGGTCACTGCATCGGCCTCGGCCTCCCCACCCACTCCCGATCGCGTGGGTACACGGCCCTGTTGTTGTTGTTTACCGCCGCCGCTAACGAAGTCCGAAATCGACCGCTGTCGTGCGATTTCAGTTTCGTACAGTTCGAGGACGCGCTCGCCGGCCGGGAGGAGTTCGACCTTCCGGTCGGTCCGGGGACCAAAGCGATCGACCAACTCGAGGTCGACGTACTCACTGACGAGTTGCCGAACACGGGAGTCGTCGTCGCCGGGATACAGGCTGTACAGTTCCGAATACGAGAGAATCCCGTTCGGGTCACGGGAGAGTTCACGGAGCATCGTGACCGCAAAGTCCCCGCGCTCGAGGGCCGTGGCCACCTGCCGTTGGGCAGCGTCGATCTGTTGGACTTCCCGGTTACGATTGCACCACTCACTAACGCCGGGGAGGTCGGATCGGTGGCTGTTCGCGACCTTCCCGAGGGTCACGGTCGACCCGACGAGCCGCACGGAACAGGCGTCGGCCAGCACGGCCAGCAGGTCACAGACGTCGACCCGTTGGTCGCGACGCACGTCGTCGACGAACGCATCCCGAACGACGACGCCGATGACGGGCTCGGTCTCGAGACCGTCGAACAGACTCGCGACAGCCAGCAGGTCGACGGTCTCGGCCAGCGGGTTCTCCGGCAGCGGTGCGATTATCTCGTCGACAACGCGGCGGGGGTCAGCCGGACCATCGCAGGTCACACTGTCGCTTGCGTACCCGCGGGCGACGTTGACGATATGGGACCGAACCCAGAACGGAATGCCGTACTCCTCGAGCACGTCGTAACACTCGACGGGCTCCATGCCGCCGAACAGGTCAGCAAGCGACTGAGCCAGCGCCGCCCGCACGTCGTCGTGGCCGAACAGCGCCGTCCACAGGTCGGTGACCGTCGTCGTCTCGAGGTCGACGATCGCCGCGGCACTCGCCGGCTGTTGGTCGGTCAGTGTGACCTCGCCGCGGGACAGCTCGTCACGATCGGCGCGACTTGCCCACGACTCCAGGTCGTCGGCGATTTCCTCGGCGAACAACTCGTCGCCCGGACGATCCGTCGAGACCTCGGTTTCGAACGCGTCCTCGTAGAGGCCGGCATACTCCTCGGCCCACTCCTCGAATTTGCGTCGGTCGGGCTCGAGGACAGTCTTCGCCAGATCCTCGTACCGATCGCTTTCGATCGGTGTGAGGTCCATCTTCTCGGCGCTGATCGGCGCGTCGCGTTCGATCTGCCGTTCGATCTCGTCCTGTTGGGCGTTGAACGGCCCAACGTCCTCGAGCAGATTCTCGTACACCTCGCTTTCGCCGGCCCGTTTGGCAAGGCGTCGGGATCGAAGCTCGGCAGCGCCGGCACGCGTCTCGTGGTGCTCCAGTGGTCGGAGCTTGGAGGTCCGATGCCCGTTGCCACAGCAGGGACACTCGGCGACGACGTTCGTCTGACGATCGTGGGTTGGGAG
>NZ_AOMA01000012.1 GCF_000337895.1 Halobiforma nitratireducens JCM 10879 | reverse complement strand
TCGAGAAATTCGCGGCTCGGGACCTCGTCGACACCGAACTCGCGACGCCGATCTGTCCGGACTGCGAGCGAACCATGGAAAGCGCCGGCCGTGATCAGGGGTACCGCTGCCGGGACTGTGACACGTCGGCCGCGACCAAACGCGAAGTCTCGATCGACCGCGACCTCGAGAGTGGCTGGTACGAGGTCCCCCCGTGTGCACGACGCCACGTCGCGAAACCGCTGGTTCGAGGAGGGTTCGACGCACCGACGCACCCGGAGCGGTGAGCTGACCGGGCCGGCGTTTCGGGTTACGAGCGACGGCGAACGAGGAGTCGAAAAAAGGTAGGTAGTTACTTAGTTACGCGCGTCGCGCGAGCAGTGCCGCGACGACCGCACCCAGAGCGACGATCGCACCCGCCATGCCGAAGCCGGGGATGCCGTCGCCGTCGAGGTCGACGTCGAGGAAGTTCGCCGCTCCCTCGGTGTCCATCTCAGGGAACTCGCGGTCGCCTTCGCCGGGTTCGTAGACCTCGGTGTCGTCGTCGACGAGGCCAGCCTCGGCAAGTTCGTCTTCGTCCAGTTCGTCGTCCGTCTCGATGTCTTCGAGGTAGACGTAGGTGGCGAGATCGCCGTTCTCGTCGTCGCCAACGATCTGGGTGACGACGACGTTGTCGCCGAGCATACCGTCTTCCAGCAGCGACTCGGTGTCCTCGAACTTGGCACCGGCCTCGATCTCGACGGTTTCGCTGTCGAAGTCGACATCGATCTTCGCGATCTCGAGTTCGGTGTCCTCGAGCGTCGAGGCGAAGCTACCCAGTTCGTCGGACTCCTCTTGCATGACGCTCGTCACGGAGGTCACCATCTCCTCGGCGAGGTCGTCCATCCCGACCTCGAACTCGCCGTCGAGGTGGACGTCACCGTCCTCGGTGTAGGCGTTGAACTCGAAGGTGACCTCTTCTTCGCCGACATCGATACCGCGGTCGGCGAGTTCGTCGGTGTAGTCGTCGTAGTTTTCGCTGTCGCCCGTGGCCGTTGCCTCGAGTTCGAGACGCTGATCGTCGGTGAACCCGACGGTCGCGTCCCACTCGAACGTCGACCGGAGGTCCGCGGCCTGCTGGGCTTCGAACATGTCGTCGAAGTCCTCGAACTCGTCTTCGAACAGGTCTGCCTGTTCGTCCTCGAGCGAGGCTTCGCTAACGTCCATCATCGCTTCCATCACCGGAGCGTAGTCGTTGATAACGACCTCCCAACTCGCGTCGATCTCGTCGCCCGAGTTCATCTCGAACTCGACGGTTTCGATCTCGATCTCGGTGATCTGGGCGGCGATCTCTTCGGCTTCTTCCTCGGAGATGTCGGTGGCCGAATCGTCGACGAGTTCTTCGACGACGGCGTCTTCGAGGCCGTCCTGGATACCCTCGTAGGTGATCGTATAGTCGAGTTCCTTCCAGTAGGAAGTCTCGTCTTGCTGTTCGAACTCGTGGTGGTGGATCTCGATCGTGACTTCACCGCCGAGTTCGTCGGCCATCTCGGCGTACTCCTCTTCGAGGCTCGCTTCGGCTTTCGCTTCGGTCTCCCAGTCCTCGACCGGGTCAGCGAACATCGAGTCCATGGTCATCTCGCGTTCGCTGACCTCGAGTTCGTAGCCGCCGTCGGTCTCGGAGAGGTCGAACGAGAACGCTTCGTCGGGCGAGTCGGCCATGGCTCCGTCACCGAAGTCGACGTGGAACTCGCCGGACGTACTGAACGTGTCGGGGCCGACCTCGACGTCACCGGAGGTACCCGCAGAGTCGAACAGTTGTTGCTGCTGGGCCTGGGCCTGCGTCGCACCAGCCGTCGACACCTGCTGGATACCGCCGTCCTCGCCGCCGATCAACGCGTAGATGTCGGCTTCGAACTCGCTGTTCTCGGCGGTCTGCTCGCCGACGATTTCGACGTCGAGCTCCTCGAGTTCGGGCGGCTGGTCCATCGTGAGGAAGCCGTCAGCGGCGAAGGCGTCCTCCTCGAGGGCGGCGCTCATTCCGCCTTCGATGTCCTCGTCGCCGTCGTTTTCGCCGGCGATGAGAACGTGGGCGATTCCTTCGCCGAGGTCAGCACCGAGGGTAAATTCGTCGATATCGTCGTCACCGTCCTCGGTGTAAACGAGCACGCCGCTGCCGTCGTCCTCGAGGTAGAGTTCGTCGGCCGGGTCAAGGACGTGTTCGACGTCGTCAATGTCGGCGTACGACTCGACGTCGTGTGCCGGGTCGTCGTTGGTATCCGTCGCCGATACTGCATGGACCCCACCTACCGCGAGCATCGAGAGACAGACGAGCACGGCGAGTGCCACTGCCATCGATCTCGTCCCGCGGATGGTTGCGGTCGTAGTTTGTCCCGTTAAAGAGAGCATACGGAGCCCTGTTCTCACCGCATACATATAAATATACGAACTCCATTATCCAAAGTAGAATACACGCTAGCGATTGGAAAATACTATAGCTATTGGGCGACTCGGGGGAGTGGGCCGAGAGAACGAACGATATACTCAGGGAACTGCGACGCCGTGGCGTGTGAGGTACTCGCTCGCTTCCTTGATCTCGATGGGGCTACCGATGATACGGTAATGGGCCTCTCCTTCCTCGAATACTGTCACGGTAAACTGGTCATGGTCGTCCAGCGATTGCTCGAGGCCCTCGAGTGCCTCCCGCTGGAGAACGATCTGTGTACTGTCGCGCAGCCGCGCCGGGTCTGGCATTCGTCTATTCGGGTTTTTATCGCCCGAGGTTTAGTCGTATCGAAGTCGGTCGCCATCGGAGGATTCCACGGACCGCGGCGATGGGCTGTCGGAGAGCAAAGCCGGCTCGTGAAGTGCTACGTACTCCATTGATTTCTCAACAGAAGTCCGTGATAAATATTTCGTCAGACAATCATCTGTGAAAAAGACAGTCACAGGTATTTGCTATCTCGTGTCATGGACGAGCGTGGGTCACGACCACGCCCGCTAACCATGAGCAGCAACCGAAATCACCGACCGGGAGCGGAATCGCACGGCGATGACACTGACGACGGGACAGAACGGTACAGGTACGAAGACGCGAGACCACTGGACGAGCAGACGTTCGAGGGCGAATCGATCGACCGGCGGACGTTCCTCGGGGTCGCTGCTGCGACCGGCGCAGCGCTTACACTCCCCGGTGCCGCCGCTGCCGAGGTAACCGGCGAACCGGTAACCGACGAGTACGAATTCGTCGTCAACCACACCCCCGACGACTACGAGGCGGCGACCGTCATCGAGTTCACGGACGTGGCTGCACTCGAGGCTTTCGCCGAGGAGTACGAGGAAGAGCCGGACCCCGGCCTCGAGCGGCCGCCGAAAGCCGTGACGCGGGAGACGCCGACGCTGGCGGCACACGCACACCTCACTGCCGAGGAAGTCGACGAGGTCCTCGAGATGGGCGGTATCGAGTATATGGACTTCTCTCCGGGAGCGAACCCCTGGTGGAAACTCGACGGGTCGTACGAGGACGGCGTCTTCCCGCCGGTCGAGGAAGCCAGGAACTACCTCTCCTACCAAGAGACGGTCCAGGCGCTCGATCACCTCGAATCACACGAACCCGACCGTGTCCGTGTGACATCGATCGGCCACTCCCCAGGATGGAACAACCAGCTCACGGGTGACGATCCGGACCCGCGGGACATCTACGTTGCCGAGGTCACGAAAGACGTCCGCGACGAGGACTCGTTTGCGCAGAAGAACAAGGTCGTCTTCTCGCTCAACATCCACGGCGACGAACGAGCAGGGACGGAGATCGGCTGTCGACTCATCGAAGAAATCGCGAAAGGTGAGGCCGACGACTTCGAGCATCTCCTCGAGGACGTGGCCGTTATCTTTCTGTTTACCAACCCGGACGGCTGGGTTTCGCGAAAGCCACAGACGGAGATTCCGTGGGTCGAGGACCACGACACCAACTTCCAGCGAGGGAACGCGAGTTACGTCCCCGACCTCGACGTCGGGGGAGAGGTGCCGTCACCGGTCGACACCAACCGCCAGTATCCGACGATGGGCTGGACGAATCCGGCGTTCTGGCCGGCCGAACCGAAGGACGCGCCCGACGTTCGACCCGGCTACGAGGAGTTGGGACTTGGCTACGAAGACGTCGTTCCGGACTCGCTTGCGATCGTCGATCACTTCCGCGAGTACGACAACGTCGAATTCCTCTGTGACTACCACGGGATGTACACCGCGGATCACATGGTGTTCAATCTCGAGACGAACGCGCCCTTCGACCACCAGGGGACCCACGATTTAGACGAGGTCAACGTCAGAATCGGGGAGGGGATGCAAGACGAGTGGGGGAACGTCGACGACATCGCCGACGACATCTCAAAAGCCGGCGAGGAGATGTACGGGGCACCGTTCGTTCCCGGCGGGGAGACGTACGGAGGCCTGTTCGATTGGGGAACGATCTACGACTCGCTCTCCTATCAGATCAGCGGTGGGTTCCTCGGCTGGGCTGGCCAGCCCGAGGCGTTCGGCGGACTGGGCGCGGTCACCGTCGCGCCGGAGGTCGTCCTCTCGAATCACGTCACCGACGCACAAAAGGAGTGGAAGCCGTACTGGTCGCGCCACTACGTCACTGCTTACCGAATCTCGATGCGGGAGTACGCCGAGATGACCGCAGCGGAGACGAACTCCACGGTCGCGACTGACGGCCAGGACACGGCCTACGTCACGTCGAACGACCTCACTCGCAGGTCGGCGGACCTACCCCACACCGACGAGGGCCCGGGCCGTGTCGACGGACCAGGACAGGACCGAGCGACCGAAGTCCGACGCCGTCACGACGTCGTACAGCCCGGTCCCGACGGCCCCTCGAGCGTGAGCACGGCGGCGACCGACGCCTCGCACTCGCTTTTCGTCCACCTCCACGGTGTCCGCGAGGGGACGAGCGGGGTGATCCGACTGAAAAATCCTGCCGGTAACGTCGTCGAAGAGATCGACCTCGCTGCGAAGGCGGACCCAGCCGACCACACGGCTCGAAAACACGACTTCGAGGAGTTCTTCGTTCGCAGGCCACAGCCAGGTGAGTGGGAGATCGAAGTCAGCGACGCCGATACCGACGTGCTGGTCGACGTGACGACGCTCGAGACGGAAGGCGAGATTCCCGATCCCGAAGCCGTGCTCGGGTACGAACAGCGGGAGTACGTCGTCAACCCGCTGCGGTTCTTCGCCGATCTCGAGCCGTACGTCGAGGACGGCGCGATGGACAGGATGGGCGTCCACCACGTCAGTCGGGGCCGCCTGTTGCGGGGGAACTCCGGACAGCGCCACTACGACAAACTCGTCGTCTCGCACGACGACGGGATCGACGACCACCGGTACGTCGCGGCAATCGAGGAGTTCGTCGAAGCCGGCGGCGATCTCGTCTTGACAGACACGGGTGTGAACCTGCTCGGTGAACTCGAAGTCGGCGAGGCGGCGGCGATCGACGCGGGCGATATCGAGACGACCGACGTCATGTTCGCGACTCTCGAGGACAGGAGCTTCGACAACCCGCTGTTGGCGGCGATTCGACCCCGGCAACAGGAGCTCTGGAAGGGGTCACAGCTCGGCTACACGTCCGGCGTCGACCAGCCGGCGACGGTCGTCGACCGGGAGGCGTTCGAGGCGGCCGGTGGCGAGACAGCGGGGACGATCGCCGGCGGCGTCGGTGCCGGGATGCTCGCGGCCAGCGGTTCCGAGATCAACGTCCTCGGCTCGGTGCTACCGCCCGCTCGGCAGACCGAGCTCCACCCGTTCGGGATGGCCGACTACGCGGTGTCGTTTATGGGGCACACGCTCATCTGTAACGCGCTCGGCTTCGAGCAGCGACGGTACGTCGACGGGGAACTCGTCGGGACGTGGGGGGAGATTCGATAGTCCCGGATCGCGGTTCTTCGCAGCACTTCGCGGCCCTTCGCGGCCCTTCGCGGCTCCTCGCAGTTACTCCCGAAATCAGCGTTTGTCGCCGCAACCGGGCGTTCGCGACACCGGTGACGATCGGTCAGGCGGGCGGATGGGCTCGAGCGACGAGACCGACGTGTGATTCTCGAAAGTGTTTTTCGGCGCGGGCGGTTGGATACTGACAAATGGGGCTCGAGGAGGAGATCAAGGAGATCGAAGAAGAAATCGCCAACACGCCCTACAACAAGTCCACGGAGGCCCACATCGGTCGGCTCAAATCGAAGCTCGCGGACAAGAAAGAGCAACTCGAGAAACAGCAATCGGGGTCGGGCGGTGGTGGTGGGTATTCAGTCGAGAAACACGGCGACGCGACGGTCGCGCTGGTCGGCTTCCCGAGCGTCGGCAAGTCGTCGCTGCTGAACTCGCTAACCAACGCCGAGAGCGAGACGGGCTCTTACGAGTTCACGACGCTCGATGTCAACCCCGGCATGTTGAACCACCGCGGGGCGAACATCCAGATGCTCGATGTCCCTGGGCTGATCGAGGGCGCGGCCTCGGGGAAAGGCGACGGACAGCAGGTACTCGCAGTCGTCCGTAACGCCGACCTGATCGTGTTCGTCCTCTCGGTGTTCGAGATCGAACAGTACGATCGCCTCCAGGAGGAGTTGTACGACATCAACATCCGCGTCGATCAGGAGCCCCCGCGGGTCACCGTCCGCCCCAAACACAAGGACGGCATCAAGATCACCTCGAGCACCGAACAGGGGTTAGACGAGGGGACGATCAAGGACGTGCTGCGCGACCAGGGGTACGTCAACGCCGACCTCAACCTCCAGGAGAGGGTTACCATCGACCGGCTGATCGACGGCCTGATGGAGAACCGCGAGTACATCCCTTCGATCACCTGCGTCAACAAGGTCGACCTCATCGAACCCGACTACAAGGAGACCGTCGACGAGCAGTTGCGCGAACGTGATCTCGATCCCGAGGAAGTGACGTTCATCAGTGCCGAAGCCGAGAAGGGGCTCGAGGCGCTGAAAGACCGGATATGGGAGAACCTCGGTCTCATCCGCGTCTACATGGACAAACCCGGCCGCGGGATCGACTGGGAGGAGCCGCTGGTCATCGAGGAAGGGACGACCGTCGGCGAGGCCGTCGAGAAACTCGGTGGCGAGATGGAAGAGCGGTTCCGGTTCGCCCGCGTGACCGGCCCGAGCGCGGCACACGAACAACAGCAGGTCGGGACCGATCACGTTCTCGAGGACGAGGACGTCCTCAAGCTAATTTTGCGCCGGTAGCCGGTTTCTCTTTCGGTGACCTGGTTCGGAGCTATCGTTCGTCATGTAGCCCTGTATGAAATTCTTCGGAAGAAATACTGCCAACTTACTTGATTGGAACAGGTGGTGCAACGTATGTCCGAATTCGGAGCGTTATCGCTTGTTCCGCCGTTGCTTGCGATCGTGCTGGCGATTATCACTCGGAAAGCAGTGTTGTCGCTGTTTCTCGGTATCTGGTCCGGCGGAATTTTGTACGCCGGTGGCCCGAATCCCCTCGCAGACCCCAGCGGGTGGGCCACCGACGTCGCTGCGTCGTGGTTCGGGCTTGCTCCGACGTTCGACTGGATCGTTGCCGCGATTATCGCCGACGAGGGGTTCCACGCACAGATCCTGATTTTCACGCTCCTGCTTGGCTCCGGCGTCGCCATGATCTGGAATCTCGGCGGGTCCTACGCCGTTCGCGATTGGGCGCTCTCGCGGCTCGAGACACAGCGAGAAGCAGGAACAACTGCCTGGCTACTGGGACTACTGCTGTTCTTCGACGACTACGCGAACACGGCAATCGTTGGGAGCACGATGAAAGACGTCTCCGATCAATTACGGGTTTCGCGGGAGAAACTCGCTTATATCGTCGACTCCACCGCAGCGCCGGTAGCGACGCTCGGTATTTCGTCGTGGGTCGCGTTTCAGCTTGGTCTCATCGCTGATGCCTACGACGATCTCGGACTGGAAGACCACCCCTCGGCGTTCGAGGTGTTTCTGAACTCGATCCCGTTTAATATGTACTCCATTCTCGCAATCGTCATGGTCGGGATCATCGTCGCAACGCGACGCGATTACGGCGAGATGCTCGACGCCGAGCACCGTTCGTGGCGGACCGGGAAAGTCTACCGTGAGGGCGCGCGGCCGATGCAAGACGTCGAGGCCGACCTCGGGGAACCCGCGGCCGACGAGCCCCGACTACTGAGTTTCTTCGGCCCGGTCGCCGTGCTCATCGCCGTCACGATCACCGCCGCGCTGTGGACGGGCTACGAACCAGGAGCAGGCCTGTTCGACATGGTCGTCGACGCCGACTACGCCACGGCACTGATCTACGGTTCGTTCGCGATGGTCGTCTCCGGATTCGTCCTGGGGAAAGTGTACAATATCATCGGCGTCCGCGAAGCGACGGATACGACGATCGACGGCTTCGGGCTCATGCTCACCGCCGTCTCGATCCTCGTGCTCGCGTGGGGAATCGGCGAGGTCGTCGGTGAGGAGGCCCTCGGCACGGGCGAGTTCGTCGCCGGTTTCGTCGGCGAGTTCCTTCCCCCAGAAGTGCTGCCGGTTGTCGTCTTGCTGACGGCGGCGTTTATCGCGTTCTCGACGGGGACCTCCTGGGGAACGATGGCGATTGTGACGCCGATTGCGATCCCCATCGCTTGGTCCCTGACGAACGACCACACAATGGTTGCCGCGACCGTCGGCACGATCTTCTCCGGCGCTATCTTCGGCGATCACACTTCCCCCATCTCGGATACATCGGTACTGTCGTCGACGTTCACCGGTGCCGATCTCATCGACCACGTCAGGACCCAATTCTACTACGCTATCACGGTCGCGGTCGTGGTCATCGCGTTACTCCTCGTCTGGGGAACGACCCGTTGGTCCCCACTGCTTCTTCTGCCCGTCGGCGCACTGTTGCTCGTCGGTCTCGTCTATGCTCTCTCCGAACTCGACGCACACCGTAAAGGCGTCGAGCCAGTTCCCACCGCGGCGGAACAAGAACACACTGGCGGACCCGTGAAACCAGCTGCCGAGGAGAACACGGACACCGACGTGGACGACACCTCGACGGATACACTCCGCTAATCCCCTCGATTAACGACGGATCAGCCGAGTTCCACAGCCTTTTGCGACGTGATTTCCTTTGCGTAGACATGGACGGAACGCTCGACCACACGATGCTCCGCGTCTCCGACCTCGAGGAGTCGCTCGACTGGTACCAGACCCACCTCGAGTACGAGGAGAAGGATCGCTACGAGGGCGACGGGTTCACCATCGTCTACCTCGGACCCGAGGAGATGCACGAAGAAAGCGCGATGCTCGAGCTCACCCACAACGAGGGCGAGGACGTCGAACTCGGCGACGCCTGGGGACACGTTGCGGTCCGCGTTCCCGAAGGCGAACTCGAGGAACACTACGAGCAACTGATGGACGAAGGCGTCGAGGACTACCGCGACCCCGAATCCTGTGGCGGCCGCTACGCGTTCGTGAAAGACCCCGACGGCCACGAGGTCGAGATCGTCCAGCGGGACCATGGCGAGACCTGGTCGCTCGACCACACCATGATCCGCGTCGAGGACGCCGACGAGGCACTTGGCTTCTGGACCCGTAAGTTCGAGTACGACGAGGTCGGCCGTTGGGAGGCCGACACCTTCGCGAACTACTTCGTCGAACCCCGCGAGGCGGCCGACGAGGCAATGTCCGTCGAACTCACCTACAACTACGACGGCCGCACGTACGAGCAGGGCGACGCCTGGGGCCACCTCTGTGTTCGCGTCGACGACCTCGCGGACGACTGGGAGCAGCTCCTTGAACGGGAGGCTCCGGACTACCGCGACCCGGAGAGCAACGACGACATGTACGCGTTCACCACGGATCAGGACGGCCACGAGATCGAACTGCTCGAGCGTGATCCCGAAGCCGTCGAGGCCGAGTCGCTGTTCCCCTTCTAATACTGCCGGACGAACCATTGCACACCGATCGCACTCGAGACGCCGTCGCCTTCCGCGACGGGCGTCGAGACGGATCGGGTGTGTCCCGACTGTTGTCCAGAAGGATAACAGGGGGCGCTCTCCTAATCGAGGGTCGTCACCGTTCCGTCAGGACCGTACGACCGGACGGCCGTCAGTGCCTCGTGAGCGTCGGCACGGCTCTCGTAGCGTTTTGTGCTCTCGAGTAAGGTCGTTCCACGTTCGTCGACGAGACGCCACCCCCACGTCACACCCCGATTGTTGGCACTCCGTTCGACCGTTCCACCGCTCCCGTCTCCGTCCCCGTTCCCGTCAGTTACGTCCCCGCTTTCTTCGTCGGCGTCGACACAGCTAGCGTTATCCCCGGCGGCATCCATCGCGTACAGCTCGAACGTCGGCTCCTCGAGTTCGACGATCCTGGCGGCCTCGAGGAGCGCTCGAGCGTCCTCGAACGCGGCGCGGGCGTCGGTCTTCGAGTCGTTCCCCCGGGCCTCGATTGCGATCGGACGACACTCGCCGTCGAGGAGTCGCCAGCGCCATCCCTCGTCGGAGTCGTCTCCGCGCTCGGTCCCGGGTCCGGTGTCGACGGCAGCGTCGTCCGCGACGAAATCGAACGACGGGCCAGTGACCTGGATCGTTCCGGCCTGTGACGCGAGCCGACGAACGTCGTCGACAGCGTCCGCAATCTCGGTTCTGTCTCTGCGATCCGCCGCGACTGCGAGTCGGTTCCGATCGCGGTCGAGGAACACCCACCGCCAGCCGTCGGCCGGAGCGTGGCTCCCCTCTCCCTCCCGACCCCTCTCAGCACCGTTTCCGTCGGCGTCAACCCCCCCGTCACCGGAGTCGTCGGCACGCTCGGGGCGGATCAGCGGTTCGTCGGCCGCGAAAATCGTGGCGTCCGCGGCGGTGCGCTCGAGTTCTCCGACGGCCCGGCGGGCCGATCCGCGGTCGTCGTAGGCCCTCACGGAGTCGACGATCGGATCGCGGTCACGATCGAGCAGCCGCCAGCGCCACGCGTCACCACACCGGAGTTGTGCGGTCACTGCGCCGGTCGCGTACCCGTGTGCGTCGGCGGCGGTCTCGCGGAGATCGGCCAGATCCGCGCGGAGTTCGTCGCGAGTCGTCCAGTCCTCGCCCGACACAGCGAGCACGTCTCCGGAAGGGCGGACGAACCACCACGACCAATCGCCGTGGGAACGTGGCTGGAAGATCGGCTCGTCCATCGTCACGTGCTCCGCTCCGAGACGCTCTCGAGCGCGTTCCATGGCCGCTCGAGCGTCCTCGCGAGCGGGATACGTCGCCGGTGCTGTGGCGACCCGGCGGCCGGCGCTGTCTATCAGCCGCCATGACCACGCTTCGCCGTTTCGTTCGGTATCGTCCGCGGCGTACAGTTCGAACGCCGCGGTTTCGATCTCGCGTACGTCCGCGTCGGGGGCCTGTTCTTTGAGCGTCACCATCGCCTCGGCGGCGTCGCTCCGGGAGTCGTGGTCCGCGCCGCTGTCGGCGAGAACACGACCTCGCTCGTCGAGGAGTCGCCAGCGCCACTCTCCCGCGTCGCTCTCGTAGACGCGGAAGGCTGCGTTCTCGAACTCGATCACCGCCGCCTTGCCGGCCTGTGTCCGGATTCGCTCGATCACTCGCTGGGCTATCTCGGCGTCCGCGTAGGCTCGAGGACTGGCGGCGATCACCTCGCGCTCGTCGGTGACGAGTCGCCAGCGCCACCCGTCGGACGTCCCCTCGCGGACACTGCTCGATGTATTTCGACTGCGTTCCGACGGCGCTCCGTACTCAGCCGGTTCGTCACCCTCGAGTCCAGCGCCGTCCGTCATCGTCCCCTCCGTTTCGGCTTCGAGATCGGCTCGAGTCTGACCGTCGGCTCCGGCCTTCGCCCCGTCTCCACCACCAGCGTCGAAGCCGCCAGCCGCGTCGCTGTCGACGGTCGGTCCCGTCGCGCCGACTCCCGCTCGGTCGAGCGGGCCGCTCGTCCCCGTCGGAACGTCGCAGTCGGTCGCCGGATACACTTCGTAGGCGGCACCTTCGACCTCCCGTACGTCGGCCGCCGGTGCGCCCTCCGCGAACTGCTCGACCGCCCGTTCGGCGGCCGCCTCGGAGCTCTCGGCGGGCGCTCGAGCGACGACGCGACCGGTCGCGTCGACGAGCCGCCAGCGCCACCCGTCCTCGGTCCGATACCGCTCGTAGGCGGGCCGACCGGCGACCGTCACGGCCGCTTCCTCGAGTTCCGACAGGACCGTCGTGGCGGCACGCTCGGCTCGATCTCGTGTCTCGAAGTCGGTCCTCGCGTCGGCGATCACGTCGGTGCCGTCGACGAGCCGCCAGGACCAGCAGCCGGTCTCGCTTTCCAAATCATCCTCGTTGTCCTCGCCGTTCGAGTCCTCCCCACCGTTCGAGCCCTCCTCACCACCCGAGCCGTCTCGAGTCGCGGTCCCGTCTCCCGTCGTCGCTCCCTCTGTCGGCTCCTGGCCTCGGTCACGTCGTTTCTGCCGTCCCCGTTCGTAGAGTTCGACAGCGAGCCGCTCGGCCTCGAGAAGACGTGCAGAGACGACCTCGTCGGCGAATCGTTCGGCCGCGTCCGCGGCGTCGGTCCGGGTCTCGTAGCCGTCCGTGCTCGTGACGATCGGCTCCCGACCCTCGTCGACGAGTTGCCAGTGCCAGCCGTCGGGGTGTTGCGCGATCGAGAACGCGGCCCGCTCGACGTCGATACAGTCGGCGTCGGGGCCACGGTCCTGTAACACGCTCGCCGCTTCGATCGCGTCGCCACGCTGGTCGTGATCGACGGCGTTCGTCCCGACACACCGTCCGTCCGCCCGCACGAAGTCCCACTGCCAGTTGCCGTCTCGATCCTCGTAGACCCGGACGACTGATTCGTCCGCTGGCACTTCCCTGATCCGGGCGGTTGCGATCGCTTCCCGGATTCGTTCGACGCGCTCGCTCGCTGTCGCCCGCGTCGACGGGTGGGACGCTCCTTCGCCGACCGCCTCGAGGTGGAACAGCCGCCAGCCCCAGTCGTCGCCGTCCCGGAAGAGAGCGATTTCGACGCCTTCTCCGGCAGTTCCGTCGGTGAGCAGGGACGGTCTCGCGACCGCACCGTCGGAAGCGTCGTCTCTTCGAGCCGGGTCGGCAGTGTTTCCGACTCCATCGCCGTCGAATCGTCCGTTTCGCTTCGCGAGGGCGAACACCGCAGCCCCGACGCTCGCGAACAGCACGACGCCGATCAGCACTGCGACCCCGACTGAGACCTCCAGTCCTTGCTCGCCCCACTGGATGCCGGCGACAGTCCCGCTCGATGTGATCGCGACCGTCGAACTGGCCGGACCCGGTGGGAACAACGAGAACGACTCTCGGCGGCCGGACCGCGGAACTGACATGCGTATCAGTCCCGAAGCCCCGGCGAACCCATAAGAATGCGCGACGTATCCGGACGACTCGAGCGCCGGTCCGGAGACGGCGTCGGCTCGCGTTTTCGGTCGTTCCGTCGACGCTCCGCCCCGCAGTGTGTGACGGGGGATACGCGCCGCGTACGGTTCGAGCAAAGAACGTGCGGTGGTCGCGGACGGTTCCGGAACGCGGACGTCCATCCAGTAGTCCGCCACTGCTCCCGTTACGGGAGGAATACAGCCGGTCACATGCTGACGGGAGCCGGATAATTACACGACAACGAGAATCCAGGCACACACGAAACGGGCTCCCGTGTCTTCTTCCGACGAGAGAGAAAGAAACACGACGATACCCGAGGTGTTCCGACAAGAGAGAAAGAAACACGATGATACCCGAGGTGTGGGGGAGTGGATTTCGTGTGCTTTCAGGTAACGGGAGCCTTGGACATCGAGGGTGGGGGAGTAGATTTCGTGTGCTTTCGCCACTGGTTTCCGCACCGGTACCCCGACTGGCCGACAATACCAGGAATCGCCGAGCAGTATCGTGGGATCAGCGTCCTCTCGACCGGAATACTGAGCGAACTGCCCCGCCGGTGTATCGCGCTCAAAACACACCACAGGTCCCAGAGTGGAACAGTACTCCGCGTCAGTCCGCCGTCTGAACGATATCCTCCCGCGTCTCGAGAACGATCGACGGGTCGAGGTCGAGTTCGTACTCGTAGTACTGACCGCCGCTGAGTCCCTTGTTCCGTTCGTGGCGGACCAGAAAGCCCAGCATGTGCAGGTCCGACAGGTGATCCTGAATGCTCTTGAGCGTCGTCAGCGGCGTCGCACCGTAGGCGTCCGCGACGCGTTCGTACCCCTCCTGAATCTCCTTCGAACGGGCCGGCACGTCCCCTCGCTCCTCGAGTTTGGCGATCGTCTCGAGGATGTACTGTGCGTGTTCGGTCTGGTCACGAATCTTGTTCCGGAGGCGACCGCGCTGGACGAGCGTGCGAGCGTCTTCGATGTGGGCGTCGTCGACGACCTCGTCGCCTTCGCGTTCGGCGACTTCGGCACCGACCCGCAGGAGGTCGATCGCCTGCCGTGCGTTCCCCATGTCCTGAGCGGACAGCGCCGCGGCTTTCGCGATGGCGGAGTCGTCACAGGCACCGTCGACGAAGGCTCGATCGGCCCGGTCCCGAAGGATCGTCCGGAGCTCGCCGGCGTCGTACGGGCTGAACGAAATCTCGGTTTCCATGAGGGTGTCTTTGACCTTCGCGGACAGCGACTGCCGGAACGTGTAGTTGTTGCTGATACCGATGATTCCCACCAGCGAGTCCGTGATGTGGCCGTTCGAACGCGCTCGCGGGAGTTCGTACAGCAGCGTGTCGACGTCGTCTAGGTGATCGATTTCGTCGAAGACGATCAGATGCGTTCCACCGAGTCGATCGAGTTGTGCGTAGAGTTCGTCGAACGCGTCACCGGTCCCGAGCCCCCGTTTCGGGAACGGGCTCGCATCCGGCGACAAGAGGTCGTTGACGAGTCGGCGGACGACCATAAACAGCGTCTTCCCGTTGCAGTTGATCTCGTGAACGTGGAGGTCGTCGGCCGCCTCGCGAACCTCGACTTCCGACTCCAACTCCTCCATCATGTACTTCGTCACTGCGGTTTTCCCGAGACCGGCTTTGCCGTAGAGGAAGATGTTCTCGGGTTCGCGGCCGAACAGCACGTCCTGAAGCGCGTGACTGAACGCCTCGATCTCCTCGTCACGCTCGAGAATCTCTTCGGGCTGATAGCTCTCGCTGAGTACCGATTTGTCGGCGAAGATCGTATCCGTAAGATCGCTAAACGGACCAGACATTCGGTACGTCCGACCAGTTACTACTATAACTTAAAACCTCTTTTCGTCTGTTTTGTTTGTTTCAATTCGCTATAGTTATATTCAGCTTTCAGGTTACCCAGTTGGGACTCTTAGCCACGTTCGTGCCTGGTAGCACACGAAATCTACTCTCGTTTGACCGGCGAGATGTCCGTCCTCGGGAAAGCACACGAAATCCACTCTCACACTCGAACCTCGTTTCCCATACTCGAATCTCCGGCCGCCTATTCGGCTCTCCCGAACTCACTCGTTCGGTCACTGACTCCACTCGAGGGAAGGAGAAAAACGGGTCCCGTCTTCTCCCAGAGCTCAGGAACTCCGGTGACCACCACGGGCCGGGACGGCTGACACTCGGAAAGCACACGAAATCCACTCTCCCACTCGTGCTCTGGTCGGACCGTCGTGAGTCCCATCCCAACCCGGACGCGGTGAAGAAGTCGTGAAACACTATTCGACAGGCCTTTCGAACCGTTCTGTCCCTCACTTCTCCTCGTCAACGGATTCTCGTGGCGGATCGTCGGCCGACGCGCTCGAGACATCCTCGAGCGACTCGTCGGCAACTCGTCCCGCCGAGTCCGGTGTCGGCGGTTCCGGCGGCTCGAACGCTGCAACGAGTACCCGGCCGGGCCGCGTCTCCTGCAGTTCTTCGAGAGTTCGACGTGAGCGAGTGCCCAGTGCGATCAGGGTTGCGGCGACGAGATGCACCGCGAACGTAGCCGTCGTCAGCGACGATGCGAAGCCACTGTACACCACAGAAACCGCGACGACCGGCAGCAGCACCCACGACACGGCTGCAATCGGCCGAGACCGGACTCCTTTTGCGAGGCTGCCCACGGCAGCGGCCACCACGGATCTCGGACCCCCTCGCTCGAGGGCGGCAATGATCCGGTCGAGAACGGCGATTATCGGGCCGACGGTCCAGGTCTCC
Organism: Halobiforma nitratireducens JCM 10879; assembly: GCF_000337895.1. GTDB lineage: Archaea > Halobacteriota > Halobacteria > Halobacteriales > Natrialbaceae > Natronobacterium > Natronobacterium nitratireducens. The sequence goes on along the minus strand of NZ_AOMA01000012.1, from coordinate 30,356 downwards.
CGGAGATCGATCACGATGGCGTCCGACTCGGGCTCGGTCGTGAGCCACTGGGACAGAAACGATGCGAGCACGTACCGGCGCAGCGTTCGCCCGGCGGAAACGACGCGTGACCGGGACGCGGCGATTCGTCCCGTTTCGCTTACCGACCGGCCGCACCTCACGGCTCGGGACTCCGAAACGCTGGTATCGAATTTCCCTCGCGGCACGTCCCCTGACTCCCTGGCAGCCGCTCGATCGGTCGGCGCTTGCTCTGTCCTCGTCGACTCGTCGGGCTCCACCGCCCTCGACGCGGCCGCCGCGAGCGATATCGCCCGTGACCGCTGGAACGCAGTCCGGCCTCGAGCGAGCAGCTCACCGACCGTTCGAACCGCCGTCGATCGTTCCCGTGCGTGCTCGAGCATGCTGGTGTATTGTGCGGCGTCAGCCGACGTGTAAGGCTGCAACGGTGCCTTTCCCTCGACGACATCGATCCGAACTCGAGGGCAATTCGGTCGCCGTTTCGCATCGAATCTCCGCGAAACTGGAGTCCAATTGCTGTCTTGCGCGTCAGTAGTTCGACCACCACTGTAATGATACCGTCAACGGCGCGAGCGACCGCTCGATGGTTGCGAGTTGACGAGCGCATTGCAGGAAACCCTGCCGACAGGGCCACACGAGCTGAAAATACGACGCCAATAACGATCGAGTGGAGACGGGTGGCGAATCACGCGAAGCGTACTCGGACCCGAAGAAACGCCAATCTGAATACCCTCTCCCCCTCTCGAGAGGTCTCATTCCCAAGCCCTGTCGCGTGTTCGGGTGCAACGAGACCCAAAGCGTCCCGTCGTATCCCCTTCGGCACGGAGACATCAATCGACCGTAACGCTCTTGGCCAGGTTCCGCGGCTTGTCGATCGACCGTCCCATGCGGTTGGCGACCCAGTACGACACTAGCTGTAGCTGGACGTTCGCGACGACGGCTGCTCCGATATCGTCCGTCTCGGGAATCTCGAGGACGTAATCGGCGTACCGCTCGGCCTCGGAGCAGCCGTCAGTGACGACGACGACCGGGGCGTTGCGCGCCTCGACTTCCTTGATGTTCGAGATCGTCTTCCGGGCGGTCTCCCCGTCGCCGGTCACTACCGCGAACACGGGCGTCTCGTCGGTCACCAGCGCGAGCGGCCCGTGTTTCAGCTCGCCGGCGGCGAACCCCTCTGCGTGCTCGTAGGTAATCTCTTTGAACTTCAGTGCGCCCTCGAGAGCGACCGGGTAGGCCAGCCCGCGGCCGATAAACAGGAAGGCGTCGGAGCCGACCAGCTCCTCGGCGACGGTCTTCGCACGCGAGGTGTCGAGTACCGTCTGGACTTGATCGGGGACCGACCGCAGTGCCTCGATCGCGTCGTAAGAGAGACCACCGTTCAGTTGTCCGGCCAGCAGGGTAAGCGCGATCTGCTGGCTTGCGAACGTCTTCGTGGCGGCGACACCGATCTCCGGGCCGGCTCGGATATAGAGGACATCGTCACAGACGCGCGTGGCCGAGCTTCCGACCGTGTTGGTAACCCCGATGGTACGGGCACCCGCGCGGTTTGCCTCCCGAAGCGCCCGCAAGGTATCCGCAGTTTCGCCGCTTTGGGTAACCCCGATGACGAGGGTTTCCGGTCCAACTGGGATTCGATCGGCCGCGTACTCGCTCGCGACGTACGCGTTCGCGTGGAGTCCGCGTTCTCGACAGACCGTCGCCGCGTGCAACGCCGCGTGATACGACGTGCCACAAGCGACGAACTGGATCGGACCGTCGTGATCGAGTTCCGAGAGCTCTGTGAGCGTGATCTCGCCAGCGAGTTCGTCGACGCGGCCCCGAAGACACTGCCGCAGGGCAGTCGGCTGCTCGTGTATCTCCTTGAGCATGTAGTGGTCGTAGCCGCTCTTGCCGGTGTCCTCGGCGTCCCAGTCGACCGTTTCGACCGGCTTCTCGAGAACGGTGCCGTCGGCGTCGGTGATCCGATAGTCGGTCGCCGAGAGGCGGACGAACTCGCCGTCGTCGACGTAGACGACGCGGTCGGTGTGGTCGATGAAGGCGGGCACGTCGCTGGCGAGGTAGTGCCCGTCGTCGCCGACCCCGACCACCAGCGGCGACTCGTTTCGCGCCGCGAAGAGGTCGTCTACCCCGTCGACGACGGCGGCGATCGCGTAGCTGCCTTCGATGCGGTCGATCGCCCGGCGGAACGCACACTCGGGGTCGTCGCCGGCCTCGAGGGAATCGGCGATCAGGTGTGGGATGACTTCGGTGTCGGTCTCGCTCTCGAAGGAGACGCCGGCGTCTACGAGCTCGTCACGCAACGCCTGGTAGTTCTCGACGATCCCGTTGTGGACGACCGCGACGCGATCGTCTTCGTCCGTGTGTGGATGGGCGTTGGCGTTCGACGGCGGGCCGTGTGTGCTCCAGCGGGTGTGCCCGATTCCGGTGTGTCCCCCACGAAGGGACTCCGTCGGGAGCACCGACCGGAGCTTTGAGAGCTCGCCTTCGGCCTTGTGGACCGACAGCGACGCGTTCGCGAGACCGACACCGGCGGAGTCGTAGCCGCGATACTCGAGCTGCGAGAGGCCGTTCAGCAACACGTCGATGGCATCTGGACCGTCCTCGCCGCCGACGTAGCCGATGATTCCACACATCCGTTAGCGAACCTCCGTCTCCGAGTCGATCGATCCCCGGACCGTCGTCCCGGCACGGATCGTCGCCGCAGCACCGACGATCGTCCCGGGCGCGTAGGTGACGCCGCCCTCGTCGGTCGTTCGGTCGGCGATCAGCGCGCCGAGTCGCTCGTCTCGGTGAACGGACGCCTCGACGCGGACGTCTCCCGGGCCGCCGACGATCGTCGATGCGGGGCCGATCCGGACGCCACGGCCAGTGACACAGTCGAGCGCAGTCGCGTTCGCCCCGAGTCGTGAATCCGCGTCGACGACGCTGCGTCCGACCGTCGCGTTCGCGCCGACGGTGACGTTCTGTCCCAGACAGACGTTCGGCCCGACGACCGCACCAGCGTTGATCACGCAGTCGGGAGCCACGATCGCCGGTTCGACGATGGTCGCGGTCTCGTGGACGCGGGCCGAAGAAGCGATCTCGCTCTCGACGGTACCGGTCTCGAACAGCGCCTCGGCGACCTCGAGCAGGTCCCAGGGGTAGGTCGCATCGATCCACATTCCGTCGCTTGCGGCCGCCCGAACCGTCCCCGATCCCGCTACCAGGGCAGCCAGGCCATCGGTCAGGGAGAACTCGCCGGCGGTCGGCTCGACGCTGGTCATCGTCTCGATCGCATCGCTCTCGAGCGCGTAGACGCCGGCGTTGAGTCGGTATACCCTATCGTCAGTCGGGTTCTCGACGATCTCCGAGACCGTGTCGTCGGCGTCGACGATGACGCCACCGTACTCGGATAGTTCGTCGTGATTGATAACGCCGATCGTCGCGACGGCGTCCGGAGCGTCCTCGTGGGCCGTAATGACATCGCCGACGATCTGCCTGTCGACGAGCTGGTCGCCGTTGACGACTAGGGTTCGCTCGTCGACGGTCGCGGCTGCGACGGCGAGGGCGTGACCGCTCCCGAGCTGGTTTTCCTGTACGACGTACTCGATCGGCACGTTACGGTACGACGAGCCGAAGTGTGACTGCACTGCCGAACGACCGTAGCCGACGACGACCGTGACCTCCTCGATCCCGGCGTCGATGAGTTCGTCGAAGACGTGCTCGAGGATCGGTTTCGTGCCGGCGGGAAGCATGGGCTTGGGCCGGTGTCGCGTCAGCGGCCGAAGCCGTTTCCCTTCGCCGGCGGCGAGAACGATGGCGGATCGGACGGGCATAAACGCGTGTCCGATGGCGGTCGGTGTACCTCTTGTGGTCTGTTTCTTGTGGTCTGTTTCCCACCAGTCGGGGATGTCGGTTCCTGAGAGTGACCGAAACGGAACGTGGATGGGAAAGACCTCTCACCTCGAGATACGGTTCAGCTCGACTTTGGCCATGGGACCGACACGTCGGCGAGTGTCCCGTATCGGCTCTCGAGGCGGTCCCAGACGACGATCACCGACGGGAGCACGACGATCGAGGTCAGCCAGGCGTAGAACACCCCGAGCGCGAGCAGGAGACCGAACTCCATGATCAACGGGATCAGCGCCACGTACAACACGCCGAGCCCGGTGACGGTCGTCAGCATGCTGCCGGTGAGCGCGCCGCCGGTTCCGCGGACGGTCACGAGCAGCGACTCGTGAACCCCGTTGCCGTTCTCGTACTCGTCGACGAACCGGTGCATGAAGTGAACGGTGTAGTCTACCCCGAGCCCGATCGATACCGAGAGGATCGGGGCGTTGATTGGCGTCAGCGGGATGTCGAAGTACCGCATCGACCCCGCGAGCAGGGCGACGGCGAGCAACACCGGAATCAGGTTCAACACACCGTAGATGGCTCGTCCCTCGAGCCACCAGTACGAGAGCACGAGAAAGACCATCGTCAGGAGGAACGCGACGATCAGGCTCGTGACCGAGGAGTCGATCGTCTGCTCGATGACCGCCTCGAAGATAACGAGTTGACCCGTGGCCGTCGCGTCGAGGTTCATGCGGTCGGCGACCAGCTCCGCAGCAGCGACGGCTTCGTCTTGCTCGGCGTCGACGTCGACCTGCGCGTCGATCCGGGTCGCGGTTCGGTCCGTCGTGAGTTGGGACGACGCCTCGTCGCCGGCGGCGTCGAACAGCGCGTCGTAGAACGCATCGACGTTCCGGTCGGGGACGCCGTTGCCCGTCGAATCGTACCGGTCGACGGTCCTCGCGAACTCGGGATCGGCGGCCGCCTGGGAATCGACGACGGTCAGGATCGTGTCGGCGTCCATCTGTCGCCCGTCGGTCTGGAACGCGTCCGGCGGATTCTTCACCGCGCGATCGATCTCCCTGAGGCCGCTATCCGACCTGAGATCCCTGTCCTCGACGTATATCGTGACACTGCCGTCGAGACTCTGGTCGAAGTCCTCCTCGAGGTGGTCGAGGACGGTCATAAACGTGTACTCGCTCGGCTGGAGCGGCCCGGGAAGCGATTCGTACTGTTCGATGCGGTCCTCGTCGGGGAAGAACGCCTCCTGGTCGAACTCGGTGTCGACACCGGTACCGTAGGCCGCAGCACCCCCGCCGACGACGAGCATCGCGACGAGGAAGAGCACAGGAACGACACGGGCGACGTGGACGCCGGCAGGCAGTATCCGCCCCATGATCGAGTTCTCCTGACCGAGCGGGCTGGAACCGAACTCCGGGAACCGCGTTCCCTCCCGTAGCCGGTCGAGCCCGACCTTCGCCGCGGGGAGGAAGACGCTGAAGATCAGGAACGTGAAGACGATCCCCGACGCCGCGACGATCCCGAACTCACGCGTGATATCGCTGACGAGGTTCGCCATGAAGCTAAAGACCGTCGTCAGGGTGACGATCAACAGGGCAGTCGTCAACTGGTCGGTCGTGACCCCCATCGCGTCGCCGATCGCCGCCCCCGCGGCCCGCTCCTCGCGGTAGCGGTTGATGATGTGGATTCCGAAGTCGATCCCGACCGCGAGCAACAGCGGGAAGACGGTGATGATCTGATCGGAGAACGGGATGTTCACGAAGCCCATAAAGCCGAACGTCCAGATCATCGTCATCACGAGCGCAGTCAACCCGAGCGCGAGGTCGACCGGATCACGGTAGGCCACCAGCAGGAAAAACAGGATCAGAATGATCGCTGCTGGAAAGACGACGATCGACGTGTCCCCGAGCAACTGGAGCGTCTCCTCCTCGAGGATCGCATCGCCCCAGATGACGACGTTGTCGGCGGTGTCGAAGCCGTCGATCTCGTCGGCGATCCCCTGGGTCCGGAACTGCAACTCGGCGTGGTCGCTCGTGTCGGCGTTCGGCGGCGTATTGTAGGTGACCGCAACCTGCGCGACGTTCGCGCTCGCGGACTCGCGCGTGAAGTCGGTACTCACCGGGATACCGGCGACCTCGTCCGCCTCTACGATTGCGGCCTCGAGCTTTCGTGGCGGCGCTCGGTCGATCGCCCGATGCTGGTCTTCGGCCGTGGTCGCGGTCGGATCTAGCTGGCTCGCGATCAGGGACGCAGGGCTGGTCGTCGACGTGACGCGCAGCCCATCCTCGTTCTCGACCCGGTCCTGGAACTCGAGCATCCGCAACAAGTTCGGCTCCGAGAGGACGTTGCCACCGTTGCGATCGGTGACGAACAGTTGCGCGCTGGTGCCGCCGCTATCGCCGCTCGCGCCCGCACGGTCGAAGTTCTCTTGCATGTCTTCGAAGGCCTGCTGGGCCTCCGAGTCCTCGGTGAACTGGTCGGTGCCGGCCTCCTGCTCGCCGCCGCCGATCATGGCCCCACCGAGGAACACGCCCGTCAGAACCAGGAAGACGAGCACGATCGTCCACGGTCGGTCGGTTATCAGCGGGTTGATTCGGCGCGTAAACGGGTCCCGGCTCTCCTCGCTCGAGGAGGGGGACGGAGACGGGGACGAAGAGGAAGAGGAAGCTGCAGCCGAAGACAGACCCCCCTCATCGCCCTCCGAGGCGGACCCTGTACTGCTGCCCTCCGTCTCCTCGTCGTCGAATGGGTCGAAGCCACTCATCCGTCGACCGTCACGATCGTCGCCACCACATTCCGACGCCCAGTCCAGCCGCGGTGAGCATCACCATCGCCGTCACGATCGTGCCGACGTTCCCGTCGCCGTCGTCGTCCTCAGCGGCTCCGACGTCGACCGGGTGCTGGTAGACGTCCGAAATCACGGTATCGCCCCGTTCGGTGTCGTACTCGAAGTCGAGTTCGACCGGGTGCGTCTCGAGTGCCGCGTCCGGTGTGGCTCCGATCTCGAACCGCAGTTGAGCCGACTCGCCGGGCGCGAGCTCACCCACGAACGCGTCGTCGTTCGGCGAGCTCAGGGGGCTGTCGGTGTAGAGGTTCGCGTCGATGTTCGACAGCGTTTCCGGTCGTTCGTTGGTGATCTCGAGGACCACCTCGCTGGTCTCGCCCTGGCGGATGTCGGCCTCGAGGGTCTCGACCGTGAACTCGTCGCGTTTCTCGTCGACGACGACGCGCTCGGAGATCGGCCCGTCGGTCGCGGTCGTCCGATCCCCGCTGCCGTACTCGACCGTAAACTGGAGCTGGCGCGGGCCGGCGTCGGCCTGTCCGCTAACGTCCGTGGGGTAGCGGAACTCGGTGGACTCGCCGGGCTCGAGTTCCGGCAGCGCGTACCGAGTATCCTCGATGAACAGCGACTCGCTCTGGGGCGTCACGTCGAGGACAGCGTCGTCGACCGCCCGCGGCCCTTCGTTGGTGATCGTGCCCGTGACCCGGCCGTCGTAGCCGACCGCAAGCGTGCTCTCGAGGTCGTCGATCGCGAACGTCTGCTCGGGGGCCGGCAAGAGCGTGGTCGTCACGCCGTTTGCCTGCCGTTCGATGCCGTTTTCGTCCTCGTAGAAGAAGTCGATCTCGAGGGGACGGTCGCCGGCGCTTATGCCGTCGTCGACCGCGACATCGACGGTCATTTTCGTGGATTCGTTGGGCTCGAGGTCGCCGATGATCTCCTCTGCAGGTGCTTCCGGCGTCGCGCCGTCGACGCTGATGCCGCTTCCGCCGACGATGCTCGTCCGAGTCTGGTTCGAGGCAATGGGGCCGGTGTTTTCGATCTCGACGACGGCGTCGCCGGTGCCGCCGGGTTCGACATCGGTCGCAACGTCGGTGACTGCGAAGCGCGGCTCCTCCCGAACGACTAGCGTGACGGTCTCTCGTTCGGTCGCCCGGTGACGATCGACGCTGCCGTCGCTCCTGACGGGATTGACGTACGTGTAGCTCACCTCGACCGTAATGTCGTGTTCGCCCGGTTCGATATCGTCGGGCACCTCGAGTCGCTGTGTCGTCGGGATCACTTCGCCGTCGGGGATCGTCCCCAGCGCCGAAGAGCCGGATGTCACCTCGAACGGTCCGGAGTCGGACACCTCGAGCGTCCCGCTGCGGACCGTCAGTACCTGCTCTCCGGACCCAGTTATGAGGCTGCCGTCGTTGCCGACCTGGAGTTCGATTACCTCCTCGGAGCCGGGCTCGACTTCGGGGTCCTCGAGGAAGACGTCCACGTCGGGGTCCCCACGGTCGACCGCACCAGCGAGCGCGGCCGAGAGGACGACACCGGCGACGGCGAGAGCCAGCGCGAGGACGACGACTCGAGTGCGAGTACGGGTCTGTTTCATCGGCACCTCCGTCCGCGCGGTCGCTGGCGCTCGACCGGTTCGACGTCGACTCCGTTTTGCCGCCGGAGAGCGTCGAAGCGAGGTAAGGAATGGGTACGTCCGACGTAATAACTCATTGCTTGATGCAATGCGAGAACGGCTATAATCCTTTTGATTGAACGTTCAGTCAGTCCGATCTCGAGACACATAACATGCCTTTCCGGGAACGCGCGCCCGAGAGAGTCGCGACCTGGCTCGTTTCGAACCTGCACCCGAAGGGGCCCGTAATACTGTCTTACAGGGTCGACCGGCCGCTCCCTGGCCGACAATTATATTTTATCACGAATTTCGTCGCTGGCGGATGGCTCCGTCTGAAAACTCTGAAAAGCGCTTTTCGCCGGGGAAGAGCCCCATCTGAACGTGTATCTCTATCTTAACACGAGATCGTCCATCCAGAAAACTTATTACAGCATGACCTATACGTCCGGATACCCCTACCCGGAAGGCTGAGTCGGTCTGTGACGATACCGTCGAACGAATGTCGGCCAATCGCCTCCGGTGAATCGATCACTAACCAACCGAAATCGACCAATACAACAATACAACATGTCAGACGAAATCTCATATCGTGAAAAGGGACGTGCGGCGTTCCTGGCAGCGATTATGGTCCTCTCTGTTGTTGCCATGTCCGCGTCGTTTGCGGGCGCAGCGGCAGCAATGAACGAGGAAGGAGTCGAAGAAGTAGCGGATACTGAAATAGACGCATTCTTTGAATTAGGCGAAGACGACCTGGACGATATCTGGATCGGTCAGACAATCGCCATCGAGATTAGTGACGAGCTGTCCGAGGATGACCCAGCCGGAGCGGAACTCCGTGACGGATTCGCAGGTGACGACGGCGATTCTGTAGACAACTCGCGGATCTACTCCGTTGAAGACCACGACACCGGTGAAACCGGACTCTACGCCGTCTTCGACGAGACCGACGGTCTCGAAGACGACTCGCCACACCACCTCCACGTCGTCCTCGACGACGGTGGTGAAGATGACTACTACCAGACTACCTTCTGGCCCAACGTGATGGACTTCGAGGCTGCCTTCGACAGCAGTACCGTCCGAGAGGACGGTGAGGACGAAATTGAATTCTCGTCCGACCGCGAGGAACGTTACGATCTGAACGTCACGTCTGACGACCTCGACGCCGAAGACCTCGGAGACATCTTCGAAGATATCGGTGCCGACGAGTCTGACGACGATGATACCCTCTCCCTCGAAGGTGTAGAAAACACCGAGTACGAGGCCGACTTCGACGGTATTGATGTGGGCGAATACGACATCGACTTCGACGTGACTGACACCGTCGACGAGGACAACGCGTCCATCGAAGTCAGTGACGAAGAGACCGACTTCGCGTTCACCGACATCGAAAACCCCGAGCAGGGTGACTACGGTAACGTCACGATCGACGTGGCGCAGGCCGACGACCTTGCCGTGATGCTTGGCAGCTACGATGACGGATACGTCTCGTGGGCTGAGTTCGACGATGTCGAACACGGTGAAGTCGTTCTCGAATTCAACACGCACAGTGCCGAAGACGATCCGTGGAGCGTCCACGACGATTATGACGACAACGCATCCCTCGACGCCCAGGATGTTGACGCACCAGACTTCGATGCTGATGACCCGTTCCCAGCCCACAACTGGGATATTAAGGTCGGTGAAAGTCTAGAGAACACTGAGAGCGGGGACGACGTCGAATTCGAGGACCGCGAACACGACCGTGACCGTCTGGATGTCGACGACCGTCTGCCTGTGGGCGATGTGACTGCCGAAACTGCGCCTGAAGCGGACAGCGTCGTGGACTTCAGCTCGTACGAGGACGCGACTATCACGGAAACTGACACGATCGCAGAAGAAGACGCAGCCATTCTGACTGTCAACGACTTCAACGCAGAAGGGCTGGCCATTGACCTCGATGATGACGACCTCTACGCCGACGGTCTCATCATCAACGTCACCGAGCAGGATACTGGCCCGATCGGCGAGCCAGATGTCTGGAGCACCGCTTACGAAGAGGAAGACATCGACGCTGACGACGAGCTTGAGGTCTCCCTGATCAACTCGGACCGAGATGATTACGAGGGCGACCTGATCTTCGTGATCGACAACGCTGACGACCTCGGCGTCGACGAAGACTACGACGTTACGGTCTCGATCACCGAAGATAATCGCTACGTCGTAGACGAAGACGAGGAAATCGAACAGGAGTTCGAACTGAGCGTCGAGGAACGTGAAGTCGACTGGGACGCTATCTCCTCGCTCCCCGCCGCAGATGACGCAACTGCAACCGGTACGACGAACATCGCACCGGGTACGGAACTCGACGCTGAAGCTAACTCCGATGACGACGACGGCAGCTTCGTCGAGTTCACGGATGCCGAAGTCACCGAAGGCGACAACGGTGAGCACGAGTTCGCCGCCGAGTTCGAACTCGGTGACGAGGAAGTCGGTGTCCTCTTCGACCTAATCGTCGATGACCCACTGCCGGGCAGTGATGTCTCGGACGATGTCGAGGATGTCGAACTCATCGACGCTGACGCCGACGAACCCGCAACGTTCGACGTTGACGCCACCGCACCTGCAGAGGTTGAGGTTGGCGAAGACGCCACCCTCGAGGTCACCGTGACGAACACCGGTGACGTCGAAGGGGTGTCCAACTACTCCGTCGTCGTTGACGGCGACCAGCTCAGCGACGAGGAAATCGAGCTCGAGAGCGGTGACTCCGCAGAGAACACCTACGACCTCCCGACTGACGCCGAAGCGACCGTCGAGTGGGAGGCCGCTACGGACCACGACTCCGAGTCCGGTACCCTCGAAGTGACTGAAGAAGATGCGGCACCCGGTGACGACGATGACGACGATGACGACACCGGTGTCGACGACGATGACGACGACGACGATGACGACGAAGACGAGACGCCCGGCTTCGGCGTTGCCGTCGCCGTCGTCGCGCTGCTCGCCGCCGCAATGCTGGCGCTCCGTCGTCAGGACTAACTAACTGAATTCCGTTCCGGGATTCAGTCTTCGCCGCATTTCGCTTTTCTTTCGAACGCTACTCCGGTAGCGACGGCATTGGCGTTCGACGCCACCGAATAACGGGTCCAGCTGTCGACTGTCGCGATCGAATCGACGAAAACAGCGACACTCTCGTGGTCACTTGCGTACTGAGCAACCAAAACAGTTCAACGATCCAGTCTTACTCCAACAGAAGACTTATTATACGATAACAGATACAGCCGGATACTCTATCAGAGTGGCGAATAGCGCGTGAATCCGATATCCGATGGGGTGAGACTGATCGTCTATTCGTTGTATAACCGCTGAACCAATCGACGATGCACATACGAACACATGCCAACCAGTGACCGAACGTATCGCGGGCCGGGGCGTGGAAGCGCCCTCGCCGTGATAGTTGTCCTTTCCGCCATCGTGCTGTCTATGGGGGGCGCGGGAATGGCAGTCGCCGAGAGTGGAAATGGACACGACGTGGACCGAACGTACGATTCTCCCGACGAACTCTCCGACGAAGATGTCTGGATCGGTCAGGAGATCGCGATCACCGGATTAAATGCCGATAGCGTCGGCGCTGCAATCCGCGGGGGATTCCCGTCCGAGAACGGCTCGAGTATTGAGACAGCACCCGTCAGTGGCGAAACGGCAGTTTTCGAGACCGACGCGCTCGAGGACGACGAACCATATCACCTCTATGTCCACATAGACGGCGACGATAGTGAGCAGTACTCGTTCTGGGCCTACGAAATGGACTTCTCTGCAACGCCCACAGACGACCGTGTCGTCCGGGATGGGTCGACGACCCTCGAGTTCGAATCAGATCGAACCGACGAGTACGACGTAAACGTTACTGCAGACGGACTCACCGAGAATGCCCTCGAGGAGATATTCGACGCACATCCCAACATGGAGTCACACGACGACGGGACTGTGACGCTCGTCGATGTCGGCAACGCCGCGGCTCTCTCTGCTGACTTTACTGACGTTGCATTCGGCGAGTACGAGTTCACCTTCGACGTTGCCGATACAGTCGACGAGGATACCGCTACGATCGAGGTAACCGAGGACAACGAGGACTACGCCGTCGTCGACATCGAAGAAACGACCCAGGGCGGCATCGCCAACGTCTCTCTCGAGGTGACGGATTCCGACAGCGCCGCCGTCGTTCTCGGGGACGCCGAAGATCACTTCGAGTCAGCCGTCGAACTCGAGGACATCGAGGACGAGGAGGTCGTCCTCCAGTTCAATACCCACCTCGCGACCGGGGGAGACGCCTGGACCGTCCACGACGACTCCAACGCCAGCGTCGCCGACGGTAGCGTCACCGTCGATACTCTCCTCGACGAGGACGAACCGTTCCCGGCCCACGACTGGGGCCTCTCGGTCGGCGACGAACTCGCCGGCGATGTCGAACTCGCCCAGGAATACGACCGGGACGTCTTGCTCGTCCAGGAGTGGGCCACCATCGGTGATGCGTCGATCCATACCGCACCCGCAGCCGACGACGTGAGCGACGCCGACGCCCTCGCAGAGACGACGCTTACCAGTACCGGTACGGTCGCCGATGCGGACGAACTCCTCCTGACCGTCGACGAGTTCGGTGCCGAAGGTGCACTGATGACTCTCGACGATGGGGTCGAACTCGCCGACGAGGGGTACGTCCTCGAGATCGAAGAGCGCGACGCCGGTCCGATCGGTGACGCTCACGTCTGGGACTCGTCGGCCGACGCGGGCGACGACGCCGATGAACTCGAACTCGATCTGCTCACCGCGGGCGACGCGTACGACGACGAACTCGTGTTTGCCGTCGACTACGAGAGCGACGCATACGAGACGGACCTCTCGACCGGTGACTCGTACGACGTCACGTTCACCGTCACGGAGGACAACGTCTACGTCGAGGACGAAGACGACGAACTCGAGCGGACAGCTGCGTTCGAACTGGTCGATCGCGAACTGGAGTTAGACGCCATCGAGTCGGTCCCTGCCCACGAGAACGTGACGACGACGGGAACGACGACGGTCGCTCCGGGGACAGAGCTCGACGCCACGGTCGATTCCCCGGTCGAAGAGGGGCGATTCATACAGGTGACCGATGCTACGGTGAGTGAAGGTGCCGGCGATCGCAACGAGTTCGCTGCCGAGTTCGACTTTAGTGTCGCGGACCCCGGAGTGACGTTTGACCTGATCGTCGAGGACTTGGTTGCACCCGACGACGTGTACGATGTCCGCGAGGATATCACGATCGCGCCCGAAGAAGACGAGCACGCTTCGTATCGCGTCGATGTCGACGCCCCGACCACAGTCATGATGGGCGATACCGCGACGCTCGAGGTCACCGTGACGAACGCCGGCGAGGACAAAGCACCGTCGAGCTATTCGGTCTCCATCGATGGCGAGCCGATCACTGAAGACGGTACGGAACTCGAACTCGAGCCGGGCGAATCGGTTACGGACAGTCACGAACTCGACACTGCAGTCGAAGGCGATATCGAGTGGGAAGTGCTGACCGATCACGACGACGAATCCGGGACGGTAACCGTTACCGGGGCTGACGAAGACGACATGAATGCTGCCGACGATGCCGCTGGCGATGACGAGGCTGACGATGGCGAAGACGAAGCGCCTGGGTTCGGAGTCACGGCGACCGTCGTTGCGCTTCTCGTGATCGCTTTCGCTGCGGGACGATACTGGAACTGAGTGTCCAGCTGTGGGCTGGCCGGATGCCCGAAACGCCGCTATCGTTCGACTCTTTTCTTGTGATCGATATCTATCGATCGAGATCGTAGACCGTCATCCCTGTATCGGTCGTGGAAGAAGAGCCGGCGACTTTACTCGGTTCTCCAGCCAAACCCACTCAATCGCGCCTGAAACGGCAGTCTCGAGGTCACAGGTCGGAAAGCAAACTAGAAGTGTAAACCGCCGTTTACCGATACTGCTTCACTGTCACTCTCAGTTCAGTCGTCCGCTGTGGCAGCCTCGATTTCGCCAGCCGACTCCGCACGCTCGAGGTCGTCCAGATACTCGTCGGCGTCTAGCGCTGCTTTCGATCCCATTCCCGCGGCCGTCACCGCCTGCTGGTAGTGGTAGTCGACGACATCGCCAGCGCCGAAGAGGCCGGGGACGTCCGTCTCCGTCTGGCCGCCGCCCTCGCCGCCCTGGGTCTCGAGGTAGCCATCGGCGTCCATTTCGACGCCGGTGTCTTCGAGGTACCCGGTGTTGGGTGTGTGGCCGATCGCGAGGAAGACCGCACCGACGTCGAACTCGAACTCGTCGGTTTCGGGGTCGTCGAGCCGGTCAGTGGGGTGTCCCTCGTCGTTCTCGACCAGCGTCACGTAGTCGACGCCTTCCTCCTGGGAGCCATGGACCTCGGTCAGTTCGGTGTTTTTCATGATCTCGATCTCGCCGTCCTCGACCTTCTCGTGGACGCGGTCGATCCAGTGGTCCTCGGCGCGGAACTCCTCGCGGCGGTGGGCGATGTAGACGGTGTCGGCGAACTTCGTGAGGAAGGTGGCTTCCTCCATTGCGGCGTCGCCACCGCCGACGACGAGCATGTCCTCGCCGCGGAAGAACGCGCCGTCGCAAGTGGCACACGTCGAGAGGCCATAGCCCATAAGTTCGTCCTCACCGGGGATACCGAGGGTACGGGCGCTGGCTCCGGAAGCGGCGATTACGGCGTCTGCAGTGTAGACATCGCCGTTTTTCAGTTCGACGCGGAACGGGTCCGTCGAATCGTCGACGGACTCGATGACGCCGTTTTTCAGGTTCGCACCGAACTTCCGGGCCTGCTCTTTCATGTTGTTGACCAGCTCGGGACCGCCGATCCCTTCGGGGAAGCCGGGGTAGTTCGCGACGTCAGTCGTCAGCGTGAGCTGGCCGCCGGGTTCGTCGCCTTCGATGACCAGCGGGTCGTTGTTCGCACGGCCGGCGTAGATGGCGGCGGTGAGACCCGCGATCCCCGTCCCCGCGATGATCAGGGGTCGGTGTTCGACGATCTCGTCGTCGTCGCTACTTTCGTCTGCGAGCCCGAGCTTTGCGTCGAGTTCGCCCGTCTCCTCGAGTGCGCTCGTGTCGTCCCAGCCGCCGATCAGTTCGTCGTCGATGAACACTTCGGGTGCGGTCTTGCGACCGTCGGCACGTTCGACCATCTCTTCGAACAGCTCCTCGTCGTCGGTGACGTTGTACTCCTCGTACTCGACGTCCTTGCTGTCGAAGAGGTCCTTTGCCTTCTCGCAGTAGGGACAGTCGTCTTTGGTGTAAATCTCGACTCGAGGCTGAGCCTGAGACTGCTCGGTCATTTCGTCTTCGTGTAGGGAAACGTGGCGTATACGAGTTGCGTTCCCTGCAGCGTGCCCCGCTGTCGGAGGGGGGCAGTGGCCGTGGCTGTCGAGAAACTGTGTCTGTGACTGTGGCTGTGACTGTAGCCGTGGCCGTGGCTGTGGTCTGTGCGTACCGGGTCGACGCGTTTACGGCCATCACCGCCGATCGTCCGGTATGACCGCGGATCTCGAGGAGAAGACCGACCGCTACGGAGAGCTACTCGCGGAGGCGCTGTCGGAGGCGACGATCGCACCCCCGGCAGGGACGCCGATGGCCGACGCGGCCGCGGAGTGTTACGAGATGGCCGAGTCCTATCTCGAGGACGGACGCCACTTCCGGGAGAACGACGATCCGGTCAACGCGTTGGCGTCGTTCTCGTACGGACACGCGTGGCTCGATGCGGGCGCACGCGTTGGGTTGTTCGACGTGCCGACGGAGGGGCACCTGTTCACCGTCGAGTGACGGGGTGATCTCGACGGTCGGCGACCGACTGGCGAACTCTGCCCAGTGATCCGAGAAGTGGACGGCTAACTCGCCTGGTCTGACCTCGACCTTGACCCCGACCTCGACCCCGAACCCACCGCCGGACAGAGGACAGAGCCCTACCAGGAGCCGACGATAGTCGGCAAGACCTTTCGCTGGGCAGCCGCGAGGTGTTCGGCGAACGTTGCGCGGTTGACATCGAGCGCCTCGGCGACCTCACCCGCGTTGGCCTGTTTCGGGTGTTCGAAATATCCCATTTCGATGGCCTGCTCGAGAACTTCTTTCTGGCGCTCGGTGAGGACGTCGCGATCCACGTGTACGAGCGACGTGTCGTCGTGTTCCGTTTCCGACCAGATGATTCGTTCGACCGACAGACCGGAATAGCGGGCACGAAGCTCCCGCAGGACGGATCGTACCTGTTCTATCTCGGAAACGTAGAAGGTGACGAACAGGGCTCCGTCCTGGGCTTCGACGGTCGAAACGGGGTGGCCGAGCCGTTCGATCGACCCACAGGGACACTCGTCGTCCCGGGACCGATCGAACCGGTAGATTTCCTGTGAGCCGTCGGCGAGGACTCGCTCGAGCGACTGGACGTGGTCGTGGGGGTCGGCGTCCGAATCGCCGTCGGCCTCGAGGGCGAACTCCTCGACCACGTGGTCGGCGTCCGGTCCGACCGACCAGGAGATCGATCGAGCGGTCGCTCCCGTAGCTGCCGAGACGGCCGCCACCGAACACGCTTCCGGGGAGTCGATCCGGAGCTCGATTCGTACACCGCCCTGCATATGCGGATGCTTGCCGTTTGCAATCAAAACGGGGCCGTCGTTTCCCAGCCGATGGGAGTTGTTTGCCACCGTGCAAGGGAGCGGTTGCTGTCACTTCACAGTTTCAATCGGATGGACGTGCACCGAGTGTAGAATATAAATGTCCATCGTGTTGTGGGAGTGGGGGTTTGCGACGGCACGACGTTCGTTCGAACGAAACGCACGCCGAGGGGGCTGGGGCTGGGTGTGGGCGGCGAAGACGGCCCTCCCGTTCGCGGAAAGCAAGGGCTCCCCTCTGCCCCCTCGGTGACGCCACCACCGAAAACACGACCAATGACCTCACACAGATCGAACGACACCACGGACGTCTTTCGTTCCGTCGAACTGCCCGACGGGAGCGACCCGGTTTCGAAAGGAATCGTCACGAACGTCACCACGAGGAGTGGAACGACGACCGTCGAGGTCGCTATCGACGGTCTCGGGGAGTCCCTCGCCGAGCGAATCGTCCAGCAGATCCGCGGTGCTGCCCTGGCACAGCCGGGCACTGACCACGTCCGCGTGATCCCGACACAGCAGGCCGAGAACGACGTCGAGCTACCAACCGTCGACCACGTCGTCGCCGTCGCGAGCGCAAAGGGTGGGGTCGGCAAGACGACGATCGCGGTCGCGCTCGCTCGGACCCTGTCTGTGCGCGGCTACGATGTCGGCTTGTTCGATGCGGACATCTACGGCCCGAACGTGCCGCACCTGCTCGAGGACGTCGAAGGACCGGTGTTGACGAACGAACACGGCCAGCCGGTACCACTCGAGGGGACTGACGGGCTCGAGGTGCTGAGTCCCGGGGCCGTGGCCGGCGATCCACCGACAGCTCGTCGGGGAGCGATCGCCTACGGGGCCGTCGAGAACTTGCTCGGTCAGGGTGCCTGGACCGACCGGGACGTGCTGATAATCGACATGCCCGCAGGGTCCGACGATGTCGTCGGTGCAGTTCTCGAGCACGTGCCAGTCGACGGCGCAGTGTACGTGACGACGCCGTTCGATGCCAGCGTCGACGACACGAGACGTACCAGAGAGCTGTTCGAAGAACGGGGCGTCACGTCCATTGCAGCAGTGGTCAACATGAACAGCGTCGTCTGTGAGTGCTGTGGCGAGCCCAACCGGTTGTTCGAGGCCGACATCGACCTCGACGTGCCGGCGATCCACGAACTGCCGTTCGACCGGGAGCTACAGCGGAATCCGGGCGGCCACGAGCGACGGACGACCGACGCCGTCGACGAGTTCGTGACGACCGTCGCGGAGTTCGTCGAAGCGGTGCACGGAACCGTTCCGGACGATGCCCTCGACCTTCGTGGACTCCCCAAAAACAGTCAGGTCAGACAGTTGAGCGACGAACTCGCGACAGCGACGCCGGGTTCCCGCGTACGGGCCGTCGTCGAGGACCCACCGGCGGTCCGGGAGCGACTCGAGTCGGATGCGGGTGAGCTCTTCGACGAGCTGGAACGGTCTCAGATCGGGACGACCGGCGCGTTACTCGAGATCGAGATCGAGGCTGAGGCCGAGACCGAGGTCGATCGAGCCCGGAGTTGATCGATCGGCCCGGCGTCGCTTACGGTTCGATGGCGGCGAGATACCGTTTTCCGGTCGGTACCGATCGGTCGACGAACCCCGTATAAAAATCGCCATAGTTCTTTGGCGATACAGTGGTCTTGCTGGTTCTTTGATGAGCACATGTATGGTTCGGACCGCCACAGTCACGGCACCGTCGAGCCCCTCGAGTTCGGTGGAAGATCGGTTCCGATCGACGGCAGGGACGGCCGCTCGAGGTGAGAGACGAGTGGTAGAGGGGTCCGTGAACCCGGTCCGAAACGTCCGCCTGACAACGAGAACGCGCAACTGACAATGACAACAGAACGCGCAGTACGGGACCCGCCGTTCGACGGAACGGGTGGTAGCGATGACTGACCGAGAGCGGACGACCGTCGACGGCCCAGCCGAGGGTGACGCCGATCTCGAGGACGGACTCCTCTCCCGACGGTTCGTCCTGAAGACTGGTGCAGCGGCGTCGACCGCAGCTCTCGCCGGGTGTGGCGACCTCTTGACGGAGGAGGACGAAGCCGCGGAACTGAATCCGTTCGAGGAGTATCCCGACCGCGATTGGGAGGGGCACTACCGGGATGTCTGGGACGTCGACGACAGCTACATGTTGATGTGCCGTCCCAACGACACCCATCACTGCTATCTCGAGGCGTCGGTCAAGAACGGGACGGTCACTCGGCTCGGTCCGTCGATGAACTACGGCGGGGCCGAGGACCTGTACGGGAACGAAGCCTCGGATCGATGGGACCCACGGGTCTGTCAGAAGGGACTGGCGATGATCGAGCGGTTCTACGGCGACCGTCGGGTCCAGGCCCCGATGATTCGCGAGGGGTTCCGCGAGTGGGTCGACGACGGCTTCCCGCGGGACGACGACGGGTCGATGCCCGAGGAGTACGCCCAGCGCGGCGAGGACAGTTGGTACGAGGCCGACTGGGACGAAGCTTACGAGTACGCCGCCGAGGCGATACTCGAGATCGCCGAACACTACTCCGGTGACGACGGCCAGGAGATGCTGCTCGAGCAGGGCTACGACGAGCGTGTCGTCGAGGAGGCCCAGGGTGCGGGTACCCGCTGTATGAAGTTTCGCGGCGGGATGCCCCTGTTGGGTCCGATCGCCCTGTTCGGTCAGTACCGCTTTGCGAACTCGATGGCACTGACCGACCACCACGTCCGCGGAGTCGACGAGGACGACGCGCTGGGTAGCGTCGGCGGGGACAACTACTCGTTCCACACCGACCTCCCGCCGGGACACCCACTGGTCACGGGACAGCAGACCGTCGACTTCGACCTGGCCAACGTCGAGTACGCCGACAACATCGTCCTCTGTGGGATGAACTGGATCGCGACGAAGATGGCGGACTCCCACTGGCTGAGTGAGGCCCGGATGAAGGGAGCGAACGTCACCGGCATCTTCACCGACTACAACTCGACATCGTACATGTGCGACGAGCTGGTCGTCGTCAGGCCCGGCTCCGACCCCGCACTCTTCCTCGGGGTCGCTCGAGAGATCATGGACAACGAGTGGTACGACGAAGAGTTCGTCCGCTCGAATACGGACCTGCCGCTGCTGATCCGGATGGACGACGGCGAGCACCTCCGGGCCAGCGATCTCTTCGACGACTACGAACTCGCGGACCTCGAGCGGACCAACGTCGCTTCCGAGGCGGACCACCCAGCACCACCCAGGGGAGATGTCGCCGACCAGTACATCACGCCCGAGCAACGCGAAGCGTGGGACGACTTCGTCGTCCACGACGAGGACGCCGGGGAGTTCCGGGCCGTCCACCGCGAGGAAGTCGGCGACGAGTTCGACGTGTCTGCCACACTGGAAGGGAGCTGGGAGGTCGATATCGACGGCGAGACCGTCGAGGTCCGACCGCTGTTCGACCTGATCTACGAGCACCTCGAGGAGACCTGGGACGCCGAATCCGTCGCCGAGGTCACGGGCACCGAGCCGTCGGCAGTCGAGAGTCTCGCCGAAGGCTTCGCCGACAACCAGGAGCAGACGCTGCTGATCACGGGGATGGGTCCGAACCAGTATTTCAACGGCGACCAGAAGGACCGAACGGCGTTCCTGGTCGCCTCGCTGACCAGCAACATCGGACTCCACAGCGGCAACATCGGGAGCTACGCGGGCAACTACCGCGCCGCGATGCTCAACGGCATTCCACGGTTCCACCTCGAGGACCCGTTCGATCCCGAACTCGATCCCGACGCGACCCCCGATGTCGACGGGCGACTCACGATGGAGTCGATGCACTTCTACTCGCATCTCGACCAGCCACTCGAGATCGAGGGCGAGTATCACATGGGCGACACCCACATGAACACGCCGACGAAGTTCTTCTGGGTCGCCGGTTCGAACTCCATCCTCGGCAACGCGAAGGGATCGTACAAGATCATCGAGGGAATGCTCCGCAACGGGAACATCGAGGCGTTTTTCACCAACGAGTGGTGGTGGACCCAGACCTGCGAGTACTCCGACATCGTGTTCCCGATCGATTCGTGGGCCGAACAGCACGTCTACGACATGACCGCCTCGGTGACGAACCCCTTCCTGACGGTCTATCCCGAGGGCGGGATCGATCGAATCTACGATACGCGCCACGACGCACAGGTCTACAAGGGCGTCGCCGAGGAACTCGCCGACCGGCTCGACGAACCCCGGTTCGCGGAGCTCTGGGAATTCATCGACGAAGACGAGTATCAGGCCAAACCGTACCTCCAGCGCATCCTCGACGACTCGAACATGACGAAGGGGTACGACGTCGAGGAACTGATCGACCGGGCCGAGGAGGGACAACCCGTCCCGATGATGGGTGGGTCCTATCCCAACCGACGAGGCGGCCGTCAGATCGATGAGGACGAGCCCTGGTACACCCGGACGGGGCGACTCGAGTTCTTCCGCGAGGAAGAGCCGTTCCACGAGACCGGTGAGAACATTCCGGTCTTCAGAGAGCCGGTCGACGGCACCCGCTACCGGCCGAACGTCCTCGTCGACGACAGCGATCACCCGCTGATCGATCCCGACACGCCGGACGATCTGGGGTGGGACGACGACAGAGTCGACGACGCCGAGGCGCGGCAGGTCCGCAACGAGGTGTTGTCCGTCGACGAACTGCTCGACACCCAACACCCACTGCAGGACATCGATTCGGACTTCCAGTACTCCTATATGACGCCGAAGTATCGCCACGGTGCCCACACGTTCGCGAACGCCCTGCCGAATATTGCCGTCTGGTGGGGTCCGTTCGGCGACAGGGACCGTGAGGACGACCGCAAGCCGTACTTCGGCGAGGGGTACGTCGAGATGAATCCCGAAGACGCCCAGGAAGAGGGCTTCGAGGACGGCGACTACGTCTGGGTCGACGCGGACCCAGCCGACCGTCCGTACCCGGGCCACGAGGACGACCCCGACGACTACACGGAGTACGCCCGCGCGCTGATGCGTGTGCGATACCAGCCGGCGATGCCGCGTGGCGTCACCCGGAGCTGGTTCAACCTCAACCAGGCCAGCCACGGGACAGTCGAGGCGACGCCGGACCGCGAGGGACTGGCGAAAAACGAAGAGACCGACTACGTGTCGCTGTATCGCCGAGGAGGTCACCAGAGTATGACTCGGACCTGGCTTCGCCCGACCCTGTTGACCGACGAGATGAATCGCAAGGACCTGATGGGACAGTCCATCGGGCAAGGGTTCGCGCCCGATATCCACTGTGCGAACGGTGCACCTCGGGAGTCGTTCGTGAAGTTCGAGAAGGAAGGCGATGCGGGCGAGGACGGCGACGGTCTCTGGCGACCCGCGGAACTGGGGCTGCGGCCCGGCTACGAGGACGACAGTATGGAACGATACCTGAGCGGCGACTACCTCTCGACGGGGGATGATTGACCATGCCAACGGTTGAAAACTGGCAGATCGGCCGCGAGATGGACTTCCCCTACGAGGAAGCCCGTCCGGAACGGCAGTGGGCGGCCGTGTTCGACCTCAACAAGTGTATCGAGTGTCAGACGTGTACCCTGGCCTGTAAGACCACCTGGACTCACGAGGAAGGCCAGGAGCACATGTTCTGGAACAACGTCGAGACCAAACCCTACGGCTCGCACCCGGTCGGCTGGGACCAGCGGATGCTCGAGGAGATGGGGACGATGGAGTGGGACGGTGAGACCTACGAAGGCGATACGATGTTCGAGACGGAAGACGTGGACTGGGACGATCCCGACAACCACCCGACGGAAGGGGGCGTCGACGAGGACACCGCCGGATTCATGCCGAGTACCGACGACTGGCGGTATCCCAATCTCGGCGAAGACGAGACCCACGGGGAGGAGATTTCGACGACTACCCACTTCGACGACGACACCCACCCGGTCTGGTTCCACTACCTGCCCCGGATCTGTAACCACTGTACGTACGCCGGCTGTGCCGGCGGCTGTCCGGTGCAGGCGATCTACAAACGGGAGGAAGACGGCGTCGTCCTCATCGACGAGGACGCCTGCGAAGCACGGCTGGTCTGCAACGAGAGCTGTCCGTACAAGAAGGCCCAGTTCAATCCGTCCGAGAACATCTCACAGAAGTGTATCGGCTGTTATCCGAAGACCGAGGACGGGAGAGCACCACAGTGCTTCGAGAACTGTCTGGGCAAGATCCGCCTCCACGGCTACATCAACGAACCCGACGAGGCCGACTCGTCGAACCCGATCGACTTCCTCGTCCACGAGAAAGAGCTGGCGTTGCCGCTGTACCCACAGTTCGGTCTCGAGCCCAACGTCTACTACATTCCGCCGATCAACGCGCCGACAGATTACCTCACCCAGCTGTTCGGGCCTGGCGTCGAGGACGCGGTCGAGACCTACGAGGCGATGCGAAACGGGGAGGAGCCGGAAATACAGGGACTGCTCCATCTGATCGGGAGCACCGAGTGGTCGCTTACCGAGTTCGAGATCGACGGGGACGAGGCGGTCGGCTACTACGAAGGAGACGAGGTCGGCCGCGTCCCCATCACGGAACCGACGGCCGAACGGGATCGCTACGACGAAGACGAGGACGTCTACCGACTGGATATCACCTGACCATGAGCGACAACACGATCCTCGGCGGCCCGCCCAGTGGCACCGAGCGGCCACCGGACGAGTCGTCCGACGGCGACCAGGCGGCCGATTCCGTCGTGATCGACGCGCCGGGGACGGCAGCGACCGCCGTTCACCGGAACCGGCTGTACACCCTGCTCGGACTGGCCTTCGACCGACCCGACGACGATCTCGAGACGGCCCTCGCTGACGGGGCCGTCGGCGAACACCTCCTCGCGTCCGCGACGGCCATCGACGACGACGTAGCTGAGGCCGCACGGGCCGTCGTCGACACGCTCCCGGAAAGTGATGCGGACGCGAACGCAGCGGCGGAATCGCTCACCGATCTCCGGCACCGGTGGGCGTCGCTGTTCGGGGTCGAAGAAGGCGTCACGGTCTCCCCCTACGAGCTCACCTATCTGCCGGGACCGTTGATGACGAACGTGCGGCGACTCGCCGACATCAACGGGTTCTACGAGGCCTTCGACCTCGAGATCGCCGACGACCACAACGACCGTGGCGATCACATCTGTTTCCTGCTGGAGTTTCTCGGGCACCTCTCGCTTCGCGAAGCGTCGCTCCGTGAGCGTGGCGACCGGGACGGCGTCCGGATCGTCGTCGACGCCCGAGCCGCGTTGCTCGAGGACCACCTCGGTCGCTGGTACTGGCGGTTCGCGGACGAGGTGAGCCAACACGACGACGGCTTCTACGCCTCGGCGGCCGATCTGCTGGCCGCGCTCGTCGAAACGGAACTCGAGACCCTCGATCTCGACCCCGAGTGGGTGCCGGACGCACCTGAAGTCACCGAGTGGAACGAGGACGTGTTCGGCGATTCCGGTCGCGGGTGTGGCGGCTGCGGCGTCGACACGGCCGTGCCCGGTGAGGACGGCAGTCGGCCCCTCGAGAGCTCGGACTGGGACGGCCGGTCATAGCCTCTGGGCCCCCTCGCCTTTTTCGTGCAGACCCGCGTCCAACCGCGTGTTAAAACGAGTCACTGCCGTCAGTACACCGACGTGGACTCCGAGCCGGCCGTTTCGTCGTCGACACGCAGTGGGGTAGAGAGGCGTCGTTCAGGGAACCCGAACCGTATGCTCGAGCGTGCCGACGCCCTCGACTTCGATCGCGACCTCGTCGCCGTCCTCGAGCGGACCGACGCCGTCCGGCGTCCCGGTCGCGACGACATCGCCGGGCTCGAGGGTGAGGTACGTGGTGATCTCCGCGAGTAACTCCGGGATCGAGAAGATGAGTTGGTCCCGGGAGCCGTTCTGGCGAAGCTCGCCGTTGACACGGGTTCGGACGGCGGCGTCGTCGGGGACCTCGTCGGGCGTCGCGAGGACTGGACCGAGCGGCGCGGCACCGTCGAAGGCTTTTCCACGGACCCAGTTTTGCTCCTGGCGCTGGTCGTCGCGGTTCGAGACGTCGTTCATACAGGTGAACCCCTCGACGACGTCCATCGCGTCGGCTTCGGAGACGTGGCGACACTGCTCGCCGACGACGACGGCGAGTTCGGCCTCGTGATCGATGCGGTCCTTGCCGGCCGGCACGGTGACCGTATCTCCCTGGCCCGCGATGGCGTTCGGGGGTTTCAGGAACAGCAGCGGGCGGTCGGGAACGTCGTTACCCATCTCGTCTGCGTGCTCCGCGTAGTTGCGCCCGATACAGACGATCTTCGACGGTTCGCAGGGCGGCAACACCTCGATGGCGGAGACAGAGCCGGCGTCGGCACCCTCGCCGGCTTCGCTCTCGAGGTCGATGCTGTAGCTCTCGTTTGCGAAGTGGACGTGACCGCTCTCGTACTCGCCACGCCGGACGGCACCGCCGGGATCGCGGAAGCGAACGTATTTCATCGTACGCCCGTTCGGTCGTTTCGGCGGTTCAAAAGCGTTGAGAAGACGGCGGTTCTGGTCGTTTCCTGCCGTGTGGCCGGCCGTGGGTCGCTCCGGCCCGATCGAATCTGAGCGATACGTCAGCCTGTATCACGACGCCTCCGGAACGGAACTCTTTTTACTAGCCCCCAGCAATGAACGAGTGCGTTCGAGGTACGCTCCGTTGGTGAGGCGGTGCCGCCGCCGATGCACGGCGCGTGAAGACGTGAACGCTCCGTTGGTGTAGTCCGGCCAATCATTTCGGCCTTTCGAGCCGATGACCTGGGTTCAAATCCCAGACGGAGCATTTTTCTGAGGAACGTCGTGACGAAGAAAAAGCGTACGCTCCGGGATTTGAAGCACGGAAATCCGAGCGAAGCGAGGATTTGCATCGGGTTCAAATCCCAGACGGAGCATTTCTCTCTCACTCACACTCGAGAGCGGTGACTGGGCTCACTACTGTCCGTCAGTCCGATGCAACCGCGTCAGTCGCCCTTGTCCCGACACATCGGCGCAATCCGTCCCAGTCACTCCGTCGGACGAACGACGGTCACTGGCACGACCGACCGCCGGACGACCGTCTCGGCGACGCTCCCCAGCAGATACCGGGCGACCGAATCGCGACCGTGACTTCCGATCACTACGTGAGAGGGGGCGTTCTCGTCGGCGTACCGGACGATCGCGTCCCCTGGTTCCCCCGCCGCCAACGCCGTCGTCGCCGACACGTCGTCGGGGACCGTCTCGAGCGCCGACTCGAGGACGTGTTCTCCCTTGTCGCGCTCGTTCGAGTGCTGGTCTTCCGTACGGTATCCCGGGAACGAACGGTGGCGGCTGTAGTCGGCCATCGGTTCCATGACGTACAGCAACGTCAACTCGTCGTCCGAAAATCGATCACAGGCGTACTCGAGCGCCGCTCGGGCGGCGCTGGACCCGTCGTACGGGACGAGGACGTGCGTGGTCATATCGCTCCTACGACGCCCGGGTGATTAATTCCCGGGTGGCGACGACACTCGAGAACGGCAGTGAGGTCGCTGGCGGCTGGATCGCCCGTCGTACTCTTTGCAGTCGCTGCTTGCAGTCCTCGAGCAGTTCGGGCTGGTTTTCTTGGGGTTACTCGACGTCGTCGGTCAGCTTCTCGTTGATCTCGTGTCGGGTTCGAGAGACGGCTTGATCATACCGATCTGACTGTCCTCTCGATCTCGATCTCAATCTCTATCCAACGACTCACCCTCAGTCTCCGTACGCATCGCTCTCTATCGTGCCAGCTCTCGATCAGGTGGTAGACAGCACGAGAAATCGAACATGCGGTTCTATCACTGTCGATCATTTCCGGCCCGTGACGACAGTTCCGACCCCCAGCACCACGACGACTGCGCCGACGATCACGTTATTCCAGAACAGAATGCCGGCCGGATCGAAGACGAACGCGGACGCGAGCAGCCACAGTCCCAACAGCGCGGTCACGGCCGTCGCGACGACCCCCGGGACCGGCCCACCCCCGGGGAACGCGGCCGCGTAAGAACCGACGGCCGCGATCGCGGCTCCAACGATCACGTTGTGCGGCACGATCCATCCGGCCCCAGTGAAGAAGATCCCCGAAAAGAGGACCCACGCACCGATCCCGGCCGCGAGTCCGATCGCTCGCTGTGGCGTCGGTGACCCCGCTCGGACCGGGTCGGTTTCGGCTTCGGCCTGGGTTTCACTCGTCGTCATAGAACGCCGTTCGACCTCGAGATAACTAAAGCTATGAGCCTGTAAGAGCCGGTGAGAGTCCCGACACCGTAGCATCTACAGACCAGCCGCTCTCTCGAAGCGTGCTGCAGGACACGAGTCGCGGCGAGCGGTGGCTACCGAGCGGTTACGGCGAATCGGAAGCGTCGCTCGAGTAGAAGGCGGTCGTCACTGCACCGTGACTTCGTAGTAATCGGTGAACTTTACGTGGTCACAGCCGCGGAACCCGTCGACGACGGACCCGTCGACGTCGGCACCGTGACTGTCGGTCAATGCCGGGAACCGTTCTTTCGCCGACTCTCCCAACTCGTCGTAGTGACAGACGCGCGATTCGGCGGGGACCTCGTCGACTCGCTCGAGTGAGATATCTACACCCATGGTACTTCATTGCACACAATGGGGTGGAGTGACTTCAATATTTCTCCCACGAACAGTAATGAACGTACACAATGTGGACACTAAACCAGAGTAAAGTGGACAACCGTTTCTGGTGGTGCCGGTGTCTACTGTGCAATCGATCGGCTACCACTGATAGATATTGGTTAGAGTTATCCAGAATTCGAAATATATTAACGATAGTCCGTCGCCATCGGTAGCAATGCGAGGGACGCTGGAGAACGATACCGAGGGGGTATGTGAACGGATCGTAACGGCGGTTGCGGCACTCGAAGACGTGGACCCAGCCGAGTTACCGCCGCTGTACGAGGCGGTCGACCCGGATGCACTGACGGCGGCGTTTGCCGAGACCGAAGGGGGTACCGCACGATCCGGACGGATCGAGTTTCCGTACGCGGGGTACGAGGTGTCCGTCGAGTTCGGCGAGGAAGTAGTGGTCACCGTCGAGTAACGTGTACGGCCCCTACAGTCGTCACTGCACGTCAGTGCGCGCCTGATCGCCAGACGGATCGGCGATCAGTGTGCAAATCGTTGCAGTTGATACGATAGAAGCCAGCTTCCCGACGACCACGACCTGTCGGCAGTTTCGCTGGGACGATCGTAGCAGCGATCCCTCTCAGTCTCGAGGACCGCCCTCTCGGCAGCGTTCGAAACCGGACGGTCGACGACGGATGGCTGGCCACGGACCCCTCAGGGGTTGACGTCGGGTCGCTCGAAGGTCGTTTCGGCCTCGCCGGCATCCGTGTTTGCCGGTCCGGTCGCCGCAACCTCTGACAGCTCAGAACTTCCCGAGAGTTCCGGAACGCCGGGCCGCTCGAGGTCGCCATCACGCCGGAAGTAATAGGTGTCGGCACAGCCGGCGATCAGTTCCGAGAGGGATCGTTCTTCCTCGTGGACGACGGTCACCAGATCGCCGGTGACGCCGATCAACACTGCGTCCTCGGGTTTGTAGAGCGCGTCGCGCAACTGCTTTGCGGTGGCGTCGTCTGGAATCCGGAGCCGGACGCCGTCGACGGTCGCCCATCGCGTGTCCATGACCGTCCATTGGCTGACTGGACGGGAGACGATTGTGCGCGCAGCTACAGGCCGCCGTCGTCTCCCGGGTGATCGAGCCGCCCCGTCGTCGCGGCTCGTCCCCGTGTCCAGAGAGCCGTCCGGCTCGAGCCCAGCCGACCCGGAAACGCTTAGGGTGATCGCGCACCGAGCGCGAACGTGAGCGAAAATCGCGTCGTTCAGGGGCGTATGGTTACAGCCAAGAAACTCGCGGAACTCGTCGAAGGCGAGTCGGTCATGGAGGCCGAATCGATCGCGGAAGCCGACCGGGACTGTCCCGACTGTGACGGCGACGTCCTGACGGTCGGCTACATGCCGTCGGTCACCGAGTTCGTCACCGGCTGGAAGTGCCAGGACTGCGACTGGAGCGAGACCGACCGGGACTGAGACGGATTGCTGTACCGATGTACCGGTGCACCTGCGACCAGAAGCGGTCGTACCGGAACTGACGGACGGTAACCCGTGAAACGGTCACCAGACCAGCCACTCGAGCGCGGCGATCACCACGACCAGGAACACGTGCTCGCCGTCGACGACGAACCCGTAGTACAGCGGCCCGCGATCCGGCCGGGCGAACGGAATGTAGCCGGCGACGTAACCGTTCATCGCGAGCAACGCCAGAAACGCGGGTGACAGCGACGTGGCGACCACGAGGACGCCGACGGCCGCCGCGATCGCAGCGTTGGCGGCCTGCGAGTAGCGTCTAGTCGCGGCCGGTCCGAGCCGGTTTGGTACCGTCGCGATCCCTTCCTCCCGGTCGCCTTCGATATCCTTGACGTCGAAGATCACGGCAGCGACGGTGATCATCGCGGTCACGTACCCCGCGATGGCGAGTATCTCGAGCGTCCAGAGCTGACCGTAGTAGTAGCCCACCCCCAGCGGGATCACCCCCCAGGCGACGCCGACGAAGAGGTTCTTCACGAGGAAGACCTGTTTGACCCCGCCGACGGAGTAGAGGAGAGCAACGGCAAGGGGAAGCAGCAGGTAGCCGGCTCCAGGCAGTCCCAGGGCCACTGCAACGGCGATCGCGGCGAGGTACAGACCGACGCCGAGCGCGAGCCAGACGCGGCCGTATCGTCTCGTAAACGCCGCCCGCTTGGGGACGTTTCGCTGGTCTTCCTCGAGATCGGTGAAGCGATTGACGGTGTAGACGAACAGCGTCGCGGCGAAGACGATAAACAGTGGGAGCGCCTCGAGGGGCAGGCCGGCCAGGAGAACGGTCGTTACCGCCACGCTCGTGGTCGACAACGAGATGAAGAGGTTGCTGTGGACCAATCCGCGGAGACCGCGCTCGAGGGAGGCAAGCAACCGTCGCGCGGGGCACGTGGCAGTCGGGTTCGTCACCGGTGTGGTCGATTGGTTCGTGTGTCGCGTCTCGCTGCCGATCACTCGAGTCGGCTTGTCCGCCGGTCGATTTCCTCGAGACGGTCGTCCGACCTCACTTCGTCGTGTTCCGAGTCACGGCCGTCTACAGCGTCAACACGTTCGATCGAGAGGCCGTGTTCGGACTAGGGACTCCCGCGAGTCAAGCGCTTCGGTCGGAGCGACGAACCCGTGTTGTCGGTCTCACGTCTCGAGACTCGAGTGTCGACGGCGGTGTTTGCGAGAATCGTGCGGGAGGAGTGCGATCGTCTCTCGGCGTCTTCGTGCTCGTGGTCCGGTTCAGCTACACCCGTCCTCGATCGTCGACTCGGTAGACGCCCGACAGTAGGGGCCGAGTTGCTCTGTTGAACGCAAGAAGGCGACAGTATTGAATTTATGATATTCGTCTTAATGCCGCTATATGGCCTGAGAGTCCTGTTTTG
>NZ_AOMA01000011.1 GCF_000337895.1 Halobiforma nitratireducens JCM 10879 | reverse complement strand
AAGACGGCGTCCAATTCCCTACAAGTCTCACGAAGAACAGTGGAGTGAACGCCTGAGAGGAGGATTAGATGACCTCGCAACGGAGCAGGCCGAGTGGTACTCCGTGGCGAGCGGAAACTGGCAGGATTTAAGCAAGGCCGGAACGGCGGTTCGAATGGATATGAGACTACACGAATATCAGGCGAAGGAGGTCTTCGCCGACGCCGGCATCCCGACGCCGGCATCACAACTCGCCTCCGATGTCGACGGGGTCGTCTCCGCGGCAGACGAGATCGGGTATCCAGTCGCAGTCAAGGCGCAGGTACACGTTGGCGGTCGCGGCAAGGCCGGCGGCATCGAACTCGTCGAGGATGCCGACGAGGCCCGAGAGGCAGCCGACTCGATTCTGGGGATGGACCTCAAGGGCTACCACGTCGAGCAGGTCCTCGTCGAGGAGGCCGTCGACTTCGCGAACGAACTCTACGTCGGGATCACGATGGACCGCGGCGAGGGCAAGCCCGTGGCGATGGTCTCGACCAAGGGCGGCGTCAACATCGAGGAAGTCGCCGAGGAGGACCCCGACGCGATCGCACGCGAGCACATCGATCCGTCCTTCGGCATGCATCCCTACCAGGCCCGCAAGGCCGTCTACGATGCGGGCGTCGACAAGTCGGTCGCCCGTGACGTCTCGAGTATCCTGAAAACGCTGTACGATCTCTGGGAGAGCCGCGACGGCTCCGACGTCGAGATCAACCCGCTGATGATCACCGAGGACGACGAGGTCATCGCGGCCGACGCCGTGATGAACGTCGACGAGGATGCGTTGTTCCGCCAGCCCGAACTCGCCGAGATGGAAGAGGAGGCGGCGGGCGGTGACGAACTCGAGCAGAAGGCCGACGAGTACGACTTCGACTACGTCCGTCTCTCGGGCAACGTCGGCATCATCGGCAACGGCGCTGGACTGGTGATGACGACGCTGGACCTCGTCGATCACTACGGCGGCGAACCCGCCAACTTCCTGGACGTCGGCGGTGGCGCGAAAGCCCAGCGCATCGCGAACGCGCTCGATATGGTCTTCTCGGACGACAACGTCGACTCGGTCGTCTTCAACATCTTCGGCGGCATCACCCGTGGCGACGAGGTCGCCCGCGGGATCAACGAGGCGCTCGGGCAGTTCGACGAGATTCCGAAGCCGGTCGTCGTCCGGCTCGCCGGCACGAACTGGGAGGAAGGCATGGAGATTCTGAACGAAGACCTCGTGACGGTCGAACAGACCCTCGAGGACGCGGTTCAGCGTTCCGTCGAGTACGCTGACGAGGTGAACGAACAATGAGCGTTCTAGTCGACGACGACACGCGCGTGGTGGTACAGGGCATCACCGGCGGGGAAGGCAAGTTCCACGCCGAACAGATGATGGAGTACGGGACCAACGTCGTTGCCGGTGCGGTCCCGGGCAAGGGCGGTCAGGAGGCCGCTGGCGTCCCGGTCTACGACACGGTCCACGAAGCTGTCGACGAAGAAAACGCCGACACGTCGGTCATCTTCGTCCCGCCGGCGTTCGCCGGCGACGCGGTCTTCGAGGCGCTCGACAGCGACCTCGATCTGGCCGTCGCCATCACGGAGGGCATTCCGACCCAGGACATGGCCAAAGTCAACAAGCGCCTCTCTGAGACCGACACCCGACTCGTCGGCCCCAACTGCCCCGGTCTCATCACGCCCGGCGAGGCCAAACTCGGCATCCTCCCAGGAAACATTTTTGCCGAGGGGAACGTCGGCCTCGTCTCCCGCTCGGGAACCTTGACCTACCAGGTCGTCGATAACCTCACGAACCGTGGTATCGGACAGACGACCGCCATCGGCATCGGCGGCGACCCGATCATCGGGACGAGCTTCATCGACGCCCTCGAGCTGTTCGAGGACGACGACGACACCGACGCGATCGTCATGTGCGGCGAGATCGGCGGCGAGGACGAGGAACAGGCGGCCGCCTACATCGACGAACACGTCGACACGCCCGTCGCCGGCTTCATCGCGGGCCGTACCGCGCCGCCGGGCAAGCGGATGGGCCACGCCGGCGCGATCGTCTCCGGCTCCGGGACCGGCACCGCAGAGAGCAAGATTTCGGCCCTGAACGACGCCGGTGTTCCCGTCGGCGACACTCCCGAAGAGGTCGCCGACCACATCGAAGAGTTCCTGGCCTAAGGGCCTGCGGAACGGTTTCGGTCTGCGTTCGTTTCACACCGATCGCTCGAGTCCTCGAGCGCGTTCGTTTTCGGCTCCTGTCTCCCCATCGACCTCGAATCCGACCCTGGACTCCAACCCTCGAGCAGGGCCGTAAACGCTTCAAGTCGATTCTTCGAATGGGGAGATATGTACGATAGGGTCTTTGCGCCGACCGACGGTTCCGACCGCTCGGAAGCCGCCCTCGAGCACGCGATCGATCTCGCCAGTACGTACGACGCGACGTTGCACACTCAGTACGTCGTCGAGTCCTCGCCGGCGTTTGGCAACGATCTCGACGGCGACACCGAAGAGGAAGTCTACGGCTCCCTGTTCGACGCGGGCGAACGAGCCGTCGAATCGGTCGCCACCCGCGGGTCGACCGAGGGACTCGAGGTCGAAACGGCGGTCTCGAGAGGTATTCCTCACGAAGAGATCCTCGCGTACGTCGAGGAGAACGATATCGACCTCGTCGTCATGGCGACCTCGGGGCGAACGGGGACGTCCCGGGAGCTGATCGGGAGCGTCGCCGAACGGGTCGTTCGTGCGTCGCCGGTGCCGGTCGTGACGGTCAACGTCGATGACTGAGACGGGTTACTGTCCGTCGGTTCCGGTACGACCGCGACCCCATAGCGGTTGTGCCTGTATATCGGTACAGCACTCCTACGAGTGACTGGATGTCGCTTCGGGTCGTCCTGTTAGTTCTCGGACGCGCTTGCGAGACTCGAGCGCGGTTGGCGACGGCGGCCGCTTTCCTCGAGTACGATCGGTCCGATCTCACTCGATCCCGGACGATCTCGTCGTGTCTGACAGCGTGCAACGGTCGGAGTAACACGCGAGATCGGACAGGTGGTGGGACACCAGGGCGCTAAAACGGCAGTTTCGAGAGCAGTCGACTGAAGAACCCTGGCGTTTCGTCGTCCGAACTGCTGGTTTCGGTGTCGGTTGCTGCTCCGTAAGCCGTGGTCGACGCCGTGGGGTCGTCCGCGGAAGCCGAATCCTCGGCGTCCGTCTCGGGAGTTGAATCGGACGTGGTCCGGAACGCCGAGCGGGACTCGTCGAGACCGTCCGACGCCGCTCCGTCGTCCGCGTTGCGGTCGGCTACTCTTTCCTCGTTGTCCTGACCGTCCCGTTCCGGTGCCGACTGCTCCGTCTCGGAACTGCTGGCATCGGCCGTCTCGCCGTCGCTCGAGGACTGACCGTCGGTGTCGGCGTGCGTTTCGTCGAGCTCCGGTTCGGTTTCGGGTTCAGGTTCGGGTTCAGACACCGACTCCGACTCCGTCTCAGTCCCGATCTCGATATCGACGTTGGCCGCCCAGTCGATGTCGGGTTCTGTGGCCGTCGAAGACCCGTCACGTTCGTCGTCACGAGCCTCCGCCTTCTGTTCGGCGTGCTCACCATCGCTGTCCGGATCGACCCAGAGGAACTCCTGGTCTTTCGTTCGGCCCGTCAGCAGCAGATCCTCGAGTTCGCCCTCGTCGGCGAGGATGTCCTCGTCGAGGTCGGCGTCCGGCTCCG
Organism: Halobiforma nitratireducens JCM 10879; assembly: GCF_000337895.1. Lineage (GTDB taxonomy): Archaea > Halobacteriota > Halobacteria > Halobacteriales > Natrialbaceae > Natronobacterium > Natronobacterium nitratireducens. The sequence goes on along the minus strand of NZ_AOMA01000011.1, from coordinate 43,118 downwards.
GTTCGGGTTCCGGTTCCGGTTCGTCGGCGGTTTCGATGATGTCGTCCGGTGTCTCGTCCTCGAGCAGTTCGTCGGCGTCGTTGCCGACGGTGCTTTTGAGTTCGCCGAAGACGGAGGCTGCAGTTCGATCCTCGATCCCGTTCCCGTTCCCGTTCCCGTTTTCGTCCCCGTTCCCGTCCACGTCCCCATCGGTTCGCTCGTCCGTCTGTCCCCCGGAACGATCGTCGATCGACGGCTCCCCGACGGCGTCAGTCGCAATCCCGCCGAACAGGTCGTCTGCACTCGAGGAGAACTCGAGTCCACCGCCGCCCGCGCCACCGGGCTCCCCCGTATCGTCGTCGAGCGTACTGTCGGTCATAAGTCGATTTCGTACAACTACATTTTCACAGCTATTTAACTTTTGGAATTTTTGCACGGAGGACGTGCAAGAGGAGATCTACATTAGCGTGTCGGCCGATCACGCGAGTGCCGGCGGCAAGTGGTGGACATACGTCCAGATTAAACGAGTTTTCTCGAAATCGACAACACGACGGGACGAAACGAGCGGCTCGTGGCCGTCCGAACTCGGTCGGTGTCGTGTCTCACACTTCTGGCCGTCGGCTGTCGTTTCGATCGTCCTGGAGACACAGGAGAGGGGAGGCCGGATTCGAACTGACCATCCGTACCCTCCGGAATCCGTCGATACGATGAAGCGACGATCGGCACGCGGGTGTGTGTCCGATACACACTCTCGACCGGAACCGTGAGAGTAAAACGACCCCGTGATTTCCGTTCACGCGAATGGCAGACCGTGACCGCGGGTTCGACCTCGAGGGTCGAGCGGCCGTCGAGGAAAGCAAACGGAGGGGGCAGCTATCACCCGTCGATCGGGTAGCCGAGCGTGGTTATTTCGCCTCGGCGTCCGGTGGTAATCTCCCGGTGCTCGAATCCGAGGAACTGCTGGTGTTTGGCTCGGACAACTATCTGGGACTGACTGACGACCAGCGGGTCCAGAACGCGGTCCGACAGGCCGCCGCGGCCGTCGGCACCGGGGCCGGCGCGAGCCGACTTCGAACGGGCGATACGCTGCTTCACCACGACCTCGAGCGACAGCTCGCGGAAACCGAAGGAACCGACCGCGCGCTCGCCTTTCCATCCCGGTATGCCGCTGCTGCCGGCGTACTCACCACCCTCGAGCCGGACGTCGTCTTCGTCGACGAGGCGACACACCCGTCTGTCGTCGACGGCTGCCGGCTGGCCGACGCCGAACTCGTTACATACGACCACTGCGATTCCGAGAGTCTCCGCTCGGCACTCGAGGCTCGGGCAGCCGAGGGAACTGCGACCGAGTCCTGGCTCGTCGCGACGAACACGGTCTTCGACGTCGACGGCACCGTGGCTCCGCTGGCAGCGATCTGTACAAGCGCCGCGGAGTTCGGTGCCTGGGTCGCAGTCGACGAAACCCACGCCACCGGGCTCTACGCGGGCGGTGGCGGGGTCGTCCAGGCCGAAGGGCTCGAGGAGCACATCCACGTCCAGTTCGGATCGCTCGGGACGGCACTGGCCAGCCAGGGCGGCTACGTCGCGGGAAGCGACGCACTCGTCGACTGTCTGCTCCAGGAGTTACGACTGTTCGACGCTTCAGTCGGGCTTGCCCCGACGGCTGCCGCAGCCGCGAGCGAGGCGCTACACCGCGCCCGACACGGCGACGCCCGCGAGCGCATCTGGGAGAACGTCGCTCACCTCCAGGACGGGCTCCGGACGATGGGTCTAGATGTCCTCGGCGAATCACAGATTCTCACCGTTCGCGTCGGCGACGAGTCGGACGCCGTCGCGCTGGCCGACGGACTCCGCGAGCGTGGAATCGTCGCACCGGCAGTTGCTCCGCCGTTCGCTTCGGACGAGGAGTGGCGGCTTCGCGTGACGCCGATGGCGACCCACGAATCCGACGACGTGGTCGACTGTCTCGAGTCGCTACAGGCAGCCGGCGAAGAGATCGGACTGCTGTGACCGGCCCACGTTCCCCGTCGCTTGCACTCGCGGGCGGGTAGTCGGATACGAAGCCGGTCACACGGAGGTCGGTGCTGGGTCCCCGTCGACGGTCACCGACTCGTCGCGCCGGCGTGCCCGTTCGGAGTCGTTTTCGCTTTCGCTTTCGCGTTCGTTTCCACCCTCGAAGTCGGATTCGAGTTCGTGATCCAGCAGCCGCGATACGATCTCGGATTTTCGGTGTTGGACCTCGAGGTGAACCCGAAGCTCCGATCGGCAGTCGTATCGCTCAGTACAGAGGGGACATCGCCGTCGATCGATCAGTTGCCTGTTCATCGCTACCAGGTAACGATGGTGATGGACGTAAGCGTATCGTCTATCAATCCGGCGAAACGATCGCTCGAGGTCCTGTACGGTTTACTGTCGTCGGTGACGGGTGATCGTAGACCCGGTCCTGGCGATCGCGGTGAATAGTCACAGCAGTCCGTCTCAGAGGAAGTCGTTCAGTCCGGACTGATCGTCGTCCGGCTCCGAGTTGGCGTCCGCACTCCCCGTCTCGCCGTCGGAGTCGGCAGCCGGGCCGGACTCCCCATCGCTTGCGCTCGAGGCGGCTAACGTCGCCTGGCCGTTCGTGTCGTCCGATCCGTCGGACGACCGGGAGCCACTTTCGGACTCAGTTACAGCCTCGGCCTCGCTGTCTTGGCTATCCTGTGGGCCATCGTCACCCTCTCCGGCGTCGAAAAAGGCGTTCCCGGAGTGTTCGACGGTCGCTTCGGTCCGCCGCTGTTCGGCGTCCTCGACGATCGACTGGACCTTGTTGGTGGTTTTGCCGCTGCCGGTGACGAACGACACCTCGGCCTCGTCGAGGTCGTAGATCGCCGCCATCTGGACGGTGAGTTCGCGGTTCTTGCAGTGATGGGTCATCGCCGAGAGGAACGGAAGTATCTCCAGTCGGGCCGTCGCCACGCTCGTCCCCTCGCGTTCGGCGATACGCTCCGCGATGGCGTCGCGGGTGTTTCTGGTACCTTTCGTCCGCCCGAGTTTCGACCAGTAGCTCGGCGGGCCGTACCGCGTCCAGCCGCCTTTCGGCTCGCAACGCGACGCGGCAACTCCCGCGGTCATGTTGTCGGTCGCGTACCGCCAGAACGAGTAGTTCTGCGTCGAGCGCACCCGACCGAGCCAGCGGTCGGCGTTCGAGAGGAACTCGTAGGCGTCGGCCAACTCGTCGCCCTCGTAGTCTTTCGGGACGTTGTCCTCGATCCAGTTCAACATCTCGTCGGGGTTCTCGTCGACGTCGTAGGAGGCCTGCAGCGCCCCCTGGGCGTCCTCCTCCTTGATCAGCGTATCCAGGAAGTCGAAGATCCCTTCGGTGGTGTCGCGCTGACCCGTAACTACGTCCTCGACGGTGAGTCGCTCGGCTTCCTCGGCGACCGCCTGCAGGTCGTTGACCGCCGAACGCAGGTCCCCGCTCGTGTCCTCGGCAATCTTCTCGAGGGCGTCGTCCTCGAACTCCACTCCCTCCTTGCGACAGATGTCTCGCAACACTGGGACGATCGATCGTTTCGAAACGTCCCGGAACTCGATCGTCTCGCAGGCGTTACGAAGCGACTGGCTCATATCGTAGAACTCGTTGGCCACGAGGACGACCGGCTGGGTGGCGTTCTTGACGACGCGGGTTACCTCCCGCGAACCGCCGTAGTCGGCGTTGCCGTGGAAGTTATCGGCCTCGTCTAAGATGACCAGTCGACGGCCCGAGCCGCCGGCCGTGAGGGTACCGGTCTTCGAGGCTTCGCCGGCGATGCGTTCGATCACGTCGGCCTGGCGGTTGTCACTGGCGTTGAGTTCCATCATCGGCCAGCCCATGTCGTTTGCCAGCGCGTGGGCGGCGGAGGTCTTCCCCACGCCGGGGCTGCCGTGGACGATCACCGCGTCACGGTGGTCGTCCCACGTCTCGGCCCACTCTTTCAGCTGGTCGCGGGCCTTGTTGTTCCCGCGTACCTCCGACAGGGTCGTCGGACGGTACTTCTCGGTCCAGTCGCTCATTGCTACGTTGTTGGGATGTGCGGCGTTTAGTGGTTCCGGAGCGCCACGCGGCGTCGACCCTCTTTCGATTCTGCCGAGGGGAACCGTCCGCAGACGCCCCGTCGCTCGAGAAAAAATATTACCAAGAGGTATTAAAGTCGATGGAAAATATTAAGCGTCGGTATAGCCTACTCCGCTCTACGATGACTGACTACGTTTCGACGACACCGGGACTGTTTCCGCTCCCGGACTGGGCGAAAGACGACCTCTCGGACCTGAAAGGCCACCAGAAGGGCGATCTCATCAGCGGCGACGAAAGCGAAGAGATCACCGCAGCTTACACCGAGGCCCGTGAGGAAGTGATCGGCGTCCAGGAGGAGGCTGGTCTCGACCGGATCGTCGAGGGTCAACTGCGCTGGGACGACATGCTGGCACACCCGCTTGCAGTCCACGACGCCGTCGAAACCCGCGGTATCGTCCGCTACTACGACAACAACAACTTCTATCGTGAACCCGTCGTCCAGGGCGACCTCGAGTTTTCGGGAGACGTAGCCAGCGAACTCGAGACGGCTGCCGAACTAACCGACGACAGCGACGACCTGCAGGCCGTGCTACCCGGCCCGTACTCGCTTGCCGACCTCGCGACCGACGACCACTACGGCGACGAGGCCGACTTCCTCGCCGCAACCGCCGACTTCCTGGCGGGTGAAGTCGACGCGTTCCCCGACCACGAGACGCTGTTCTTGCTCGAGCCGTCGCTCGTCGAGTCCGCTCCCGGCGACGGGCAGGACGAACGCGCAAGCGAGGCGATCGATACGGTCGCGAACGCGACGGACGCCGACGTGGTCGTCCAGCCCTACTGGGGCTCACTCGAGGAGAAGGTCTACGCACACCTGCTCGACGCCGATATCGATGCTGTCGGCTTCGACTTCGTCGCGAACCAGGACGAGAACGTCTACAACCTCCAGGAGTACGGTGCGACCGATGCCGTCTCGCTCGGTCTCGCGGACGGTCAGAACACGCTGGTCGAGGACCCCGAGGCGATCCGTGACCGCGTCGACTGGGTCTACGACCAGATTCCGGTGACGGAGTTCGAGACTGTCTATCTGACGACCAACACGGAGACGTTCTATCTGCCCGCCGGCAAGTTCGAGGAGAAACTCGCCGTCCTTGCCGAGGCCGCGGACCTCGCGGAGGTGAAAGCAGCATGAGCCGCAACAAAGACCAGTTCCGACCCGAGACCCATCCGAACGACAGCTTCCTGCTGACGACCGTCGTCGGCTCCTACCCGAAGCCCAAGTGGCTCAACCGCGCAAAGGAGCTCTACCAGGACCCGGACCACGAGTTCGACGAAGACGACTGGCAGGAGGCCAAAGACGACGCCGCTCGTCTCATCACCGACGAGCACGAACGCGCCGGCCTCGACGTCGTCGTCGACGGCGAGATGCGGCGCAACGAGATGGTCGAGTTCTTCGCCCACCGCATCGAGGGCTACGAGTTCAACGGCCCCGTCAAGGTCTGGGGACACAACTACTTCGACAAACCGTCCGTCGTCAGCGAGGTCGAGTACGACGAGAGCTGGCTCGTCGACGAGTACGAGTTCACCGCGGCCGCCAGCGACCGTCCGGTCAAGGTGCCCATTACGGGTCCGTACACCCTCGCCAACTGGTCGTTCAACGAAGCCTACGCGGACGACGAACAGCTCGCCTACGACCTCGCCGACCTCGTCAACGAGGAAATCGAGAAACTCGTCGAGGCCGGTGCACGGTACATCCAGATCGACGAACCGGCACTCGCTACGACACCCGACGACCACGCGATCGTCGGCGAGTGTCTCGAGCGCATCGTCGCCGACATCCCCGACGAAGTGCGGATCGGACTTCACGTCTGTTACGGCGACTACTCCCGTATCTACCCCGAGATTCTCGAGTTCCCGGTCGACGAGTTCGACCTCGAGCTGGCAAACGGTGACTACGAGCAGCTCGACGTCTTCAAGGACCCCGAGTTCACGAAGGATTTGGCGCTTGGCGTCACGGACGCCCACGTCGCCGAGGTCGAGTCCGTCGAACAGATCGAGGACAACATCAAGAAGGGCCTCGAGGTCGTCCCGCCCGAACAGCTGGTCGTCTCGCCGGACTGTGGCGTGAAACTCCTCCCGCGAGAGGTCGCCTACGGCAAGATGGCGAACATGGTCGAGGCTGCCCGCAACGTCGAGCAAGACCTCGACGAGGGTAACATCGACATCGAACGCGGTGCGCCAGCACCGGCAGACGACTGACGAGCGAACTCGAGTCGATCCGTCGGGCATCCAGTCGCGTCTCGGCCGGTCGCTTTCTCCCTGTTCCCGATCATCGGTGTCGCTACTACACCACCAGAAGCGGTGTCAGACGACAACACGAGGCGATGACACGACCGTTATTAGGTAACAGTATTGTCTAAAAGCATACATAACCGCCCCGAACTAACGACCCGATGATGCAAGAGAACGTCTCGAGCCGACGAGACTTCCGCGAGGAAGTCGCCGAGCACCGCGAACCCGAACACGATGTCGACCCGATTTTCGTCAACCGGTGGTCCCCACGCGCGATGACTGGCGAACCGCTTCCCGAAGCGGAGTACATGCCTCTGTTCGAGGCCGCCCGCTGGGCTCCGTCCGCGTTCAACAACCAGCACTGGCGGTTCCTCGTTGCCGACCGCGAGGACGAGGAGTGGGAGACGTTCGTCGGGCTCCTCAACGAGATGAACCAGGCGTGGGCCAGCGACGCGGCCGCCCTCGCCGTGATCGTCTCGAAAACGACGTTCGACCACAACGGCGAACCAGCCCCGACCAACGCGTTCGACACTGGCGCGGCCTGGCAGAACCTCGCTCTCGAGGGGGCACGCCGCGGCCTCGCGGTCCACGCGATGGCTGGCCTCGACTACGAGCGTGCGGCCGACGAGCTGGACGTTCCCGCGGCGTTCGAGGTCCAGGCGATGGTCGCGATCGGGGAGCGGGCCCCGCCGGAGACGCTGCCCGACGACCTAGCGGAGCGCGAACAGCCGAGCGATCGCAAGCCGCTCGAGGAAATCGTTCACCGCGGCGGCTTCGAGTAACCACAGCCGCCTTGTCGGTCGCGCCGAAACCGACCATCCATGGATCGGTCTCGGAGTCGGAACCGCGATCCAGAAGTGCTGGTCGCCGGCGAAACGCTGATCGACTTCCTCCCCGCAGCGTCCGGCCCGCTCTCGAGCGTCGAGGGGTTCGACCGCCGGCCGGGCGGCGCACCGGCGAACGTCGCCGTCGCACTCGCCCGACTCGAGGAGCCGCCGCTGTTCTGGACCCGAGTCGGCGACGACCCGTTCGGCCGCTACCTCCGTGACGCGCTCGCGGAGTACGGTGTCGTCGGCCGGTTCGTCGAACTCGACTCGGACGCGAAGACGAGCCTTGCGTTCGTCACCCACGACGAGGACGGCGACCGCGAGTTCTCGTTCTACCGCGACGGAATGGCCGACACCCGCCTCGAGCCCGGCCGGGTCGACGACGCGACGCTGGCAGCGTGTGAGTGGGTCCACGCGGGCGGCGTCGCGCTCTCGAGTGGTCGCTCCCACGAGGCGACGCTGGACCTGCTCGAGCGTGCGTCGGAGGCGGGCTGTACGGTGTCGTTCGATCCGAACCGCCGGCCGGAGCTGTGGCCGGGCGACGAGACCTTCCGTAGCGTCCTCGGAGACGCGCTCGCACACGTCGACGTGCTGAAAGCGACCGACGACGAACTCGAGGCGCTCGGGTTCGAGGGCGAGTCGGTGACGGCCCTTGCCCGCGAGGCGAGGGCTGCTGGACCCGACGCCGTCTTCGTCACTCGGGGCAGCGACGGTGCGATCGCCGTCACCGCCGATGGAACCGCGAGCCATCCCGGCTACGACCCCGACATCGTCGACACGACCGGCGCGGGGGACGCGTTCGTCGCGGGGACGATCCTGGGGCTACGCGAGGGACGAGACCTGAGGAAAACGCTCGCGTTCGCCAACGCGGTTGGGGCGGCCGCGACGACGGCCGTGGGTGCGATGGCCGCACTTCCGGACCGCGAGAGCGTCGTGTCGATGGGCGACGGAGACGTGAACGCGAACGCGAACGGGAACCCACACGACGAGCGATAAGAGTCGAGCCGGGACTCGAGAGCACGGTCAGCAGCGAGTTCGGCGACGGCGACTCCGCGCTGGAGCGTCGTCGGCGGGCCCGCGGCGTCGCGTGTGCTCTCGAGGACGACGACCGGCCGCCTCCAGGTACGCCTCGACTTGGCCTCGACGAACGGCGGTGTTCGCTCGTCGGCCACGCGTGCGAGGGCGTCGACGCTTCGACTCCGTAGCGCCCGCCGTTCGAGTCGCCAGTCGGCCCGGAACTGCTCGGTCAGACGGATTTCGTCACCGTCAGCGACGACCACGCCACACTCGAGGAGTGCGGCGAGACTCTCGTCCCCGCCCGGACCGTCGTCCGCGATACCGTCGGCTCCGCGCCTCGAGTCGGACAACGATCCGGTAGCGGCCGAGCCGGACCCGCCATGGTCGAACGGGTCGGCCGGCGGCCTCGCCGCGAGATGGGGTGGGACCCGCGGCGTGTAGGGAACGAGATAGCCACGCAGCACGATCGCACTGGTTCCGACGGCACCGAGCGCCGCCGCGGTGAGTCGTCGTCCGCGACGGATCGCGTGACCGCCGACTCGGAACCGGAGGCCGAACTCGACTCGTGGCGGCCGATCCGTTCGCATCTCGCCGACGGATACCCTCGACGGAGCCGACCGCCGACGGCCGGCCACCCGGGTCAGCTGGCACGCCCAGCGATATCGCTATCTAAATAATTCACTCAGAAAACAGTAAATAATTTATCAACCGACGCAGTAGCCACGTGTATGGATATCGGTGTCCACACGCCGCCGCTGGCCGACGAATCGCTCGAGGGTGCGCTCGCGTACCTCGCGGACATCGGGGTCGACGCGATCGAACCCGGTGTCGGGGGCCACCCCGGCGAGGACCACCTTCCTCGGCGGGAGTACCTGGACGACGAGGACGCCCAGGCCGAACTCGAGGCGGTCCTCGACGAGCACGGGATACACATCAGTGCGCTCGCGACGCACAACAACCCCCTGCATCCCGACGAGGAGCGGGCCGAGGAGGCCGACACGGAACTGCGGGAGGCGATCCGCCTGGCCGACCAGATCGACGTCGGCGTCGTTACCTGTTTCTCCGGCCTGCCTGCGGGCAGTCCGGACGACGAGGTTCCCAACTGGATCACCGCGCCCTGGCCACCGGAACACGCCGAGGCCCACGAGTACCAGTGGGACGTGGCCGTCGACTACTGGTCGGACCTGGCGGCGTTCGCCGACGACCACGAGGTCGATCTCGCCATCGAGATGCACCCCAACATGCTCGTCTACGAGCCCCACGGGATGGCACGGCTCCGCCAAGAGACGAACGACCGCGTCGGCACGAACTTCGATCCCTCGCATCTGTACTGGCAGGGAGTCTCGATCACCGACGCGATCCGTTTTCTCGGCGAGCGCGACGCCATCCACCACTTCCACGCCAAGGACACGAAAGTCTACGAGGAACAGGCCCGCGAGAAGGGCGTCCTCGATACGACCGCCTACGACGACGAACTCAACCGCTCGTGGCTGTTCCGCTCTGTCGGCTACGGCCACGACGAGTCCCACTGGAAAGACCTCGTCTCGACGCTGCGGATGGTCGGCTACGACGGCACCTTGAGTATCGAACACGAGGACTCCCTGACCAGCGGCCGAGAAGGTCTCGAGAAGGCCGTCGAACTGCTCGGGCGGGCCGTCTTCCGGACTCAACCCGGCGACGCCTACTGGGCGGAGTAACGACCCCTCGCAAGCACAGCGAAGACAACTACTACCGACGCCACTCGTAACCGACAACGTATGACTGACACACTCGAGGTCGGCGTGCTGGGGTATCGATTCATGGGCAAGGCACACGCGAACGCGATGGCACGGCTGCCGATGTTCTTCCCGGACGCGCCGGAGATCGAACGCACCGTACTGGTCGGCCGCGACGAGGACGCCCTCGCCGACGCCGCCGACCGGTTCGGCTTCGAATCGACCGCGACCGACTGGGAAGCCGTCGTCGACGACATCGACGTCTTCTACAACCTCGGTCCGAACCACGTCCACCCCGAACCGTCGATCGCCGCGCTCGAGGCGGGCACCCCCGTCTTCTGTGAGAAGCCGCTCGCGCCTACTCTCGCAGACGCCGAGCGGATGGCAGAGGCGGCCCGCGAAGCCGGCGACGACGTGCCCGCGGGCACGGCCTTCAACTACCGGTTCGTCCCCGCGATCCAGTACGCGAAGGGGCTGCTCGAGGACGGCGAACTCGGCGAGATCCGCCACGTCCGCGGTCGCTACCTGCAGGACTGGCTGGTCGATCCCGACGCACCGTGGTCGTGGCGGCTCGACGAGGAGTTGGCCGGATCGGGCGTGCTCGGCGACCTGGGCGCACATACGGTCGACCTGGTCCGGTTTCTCGTGGGCGACGACGACCTCGCGGGTGACATCGAACGGCTCAGTGGTCACTTACAGACGTTCGTCGACGAACGGCCCGTCGAAGGGAGCGAGGAGACGCCGGGGGAGTCCGGTGGGGATGGCGATGCCGTCGAAACCCGCCCCGTCACCGTCGACGACGCCTACGCCGCCCAACTCGAGTTCGCAAACGGCGCGATCGGTACGCTCGAGGCCTCGCGGTACGCCACGGGCCACAAGAACGACCATACGATCGAGATTCACGGCTCGAAGGGCAGCCTCCGGTTCTCGCTCGAGCGGCTGAACGAACTCGAGATCCATCGTGAGGGCGACCGTGGCTACGAGACGATTCTGGTGACCGACGCGGACGATCCCTACGTGGATCACTGGTGGCCGCCGGGTCACGTCCTGGGGTGGGAGCATACGTTCGTCCACGAGAACTACGAGTTCCTCTCGGCCGTGTCCGAGGGGACAGCGTTCGAACCGAGTTTCGAGGACGGCCTCGCCGTCCAGCGGCTCCTCGCCGCGATCCAGGACAGCGACGACCGCGGCGAGTGGGTCGCCCTCGAGTAGCCACCACTCGCGTCGCCTTCTTTCCGGCCGTCGGCCGAGTTCGCCGCCCTACTGGGTGTCCAACCGCGAGACGGTGTGAATCTCGTCGTACCGCGGACTTCCTTCCGTAGGAGGATTGCCGTCTAACTCGAGGTAGCCGGCCTCGAACCCCGTCACCTCGCCGGTCGTTTCGGGGTCGTCGCTTCCGGTTCGGTCCATCTCTCGCACTTCGACTGCGTCACCGATCTCGAGGTGGTCACGGACGAGTTTGGCAGCCCGCTGGTCGTCGGCGTCTGGCGGAATCGTCAGCTCTGTCATGGGCTATCGTCGCACAACGACGGCCGGATGAATAAACAGTACCGCGTCAGGTGACGGCGGCTTTTGTCGACCGCAAACTCGTCACGGTCGTCTGCCGGTATACGGTTTCCTGTCGGCCACGTTCGGTACAACCGCAACCGGACGACGGTTGTACCGGGACATCGGACAGCAGCCCGTACTAGGCGTCCCACTGTGTCGAGATGTACAGCAGCGCGATCAGACAGAGGACGACGATGACAAACAGTGCGATCGTCATGAGCGGCGGTCCCGGAACGTCCATATCAGCGGTTCGAAATCGCCCCTGAAAGCAGTACCGTTCCGACGTGAGAGACGTGAGCGAACCACACCTCGAGCCTCCGACGTTTTTTGTACGAACCGGCCAAAACCCCGGTAATGAAGGTCATCAAGGACAGCGTCCACGACCACATCCAGGTCGACGGCGTCGCCCGCGCTCTTCTCGATACGCCGGCGCTCCAGCGGCTCCGACGCATTCGCCAGCTCGGAACCGTCTCGCTCGTCTACCCCTCGGCGAACCACACTCGGTTCGAACACAGCATCGGCGTCTACCATCTCGCCTGTGAAGCCCTCGAGCAACTCGATGTCGAGGGAAAGCGTGCCGAGCGCGTCCAGGCCGCGGCCATGCTCCACGATGTCGGCCACGGTCCGTTCAGTCACAACCTCGAGTCGCTGACCTACCGGCGCACGGGTCGGTACCACGACGACGTCCACGACCTGCTCGCCGACGGCGAGGTCGGCGCAGTCCTCAGGGAGCACGACCTCGAACCCGAGACCGTCGCGGATCTGGTCGCCGGCGAGGGACGGTTCGGCCAGCTGGTCTCCGGCGAACTCGACGTCGACCGGATGGACTACCTGGTGCGGGACGCCCACCACACCGGCGTCCCCTACGGGACGATCGATCCCGGCCGAATCCTGCGGGAACTCGCTTTCGTCGACGGGGAGCTCGTCCTCGAGGAGGGGAACGTGCAGGCTGCCGAGAGTTTGCTGGTCGCCCGCGCGCTGATGAACCCGACCGTCTACAGTCACAGCGTCGCCCGCATCAGCAAGGCGATGTTGCGCCGGGCGGCCGAACGGCTGCTCGACGCCCCCGAGACCGACATCGACGCTGCCGCCCTCCAGCGGATGGACGACGCCGACCTGCTCGTGGCGCTGCGCTCGTGTGACGCGACCGGCGAGTTCTCGCGCCGACTCGACGAACGCGACCTGTTCAAGCGGGCCGTCTGGGCCGAAATCGACGCCGTTCCGGGCGGGATCATCGAGGCCGACCACGAGACGATCCGGGAGTTCGAACGGGAAATCGCCCAGCGGGCGAGCGTCGACGACGAACACGTGATCCTCGACGTTCCGAGCCGTCCGTCGATGAAGGAGACGTCCTCGCGTGTGATGGTCAGCGGCGAGATTCGACGGCTCGAGCAGCAGTCGCCGCTGGTCGAGGCCCTGCGGGCCGCCCAGTACTCACAGTGGCGACTCGGCGTTTATTCGCCGGCGGAGCTTCGGGACCGCGTCGGGCGTGTCGCCGTCGAGGTTCTGGGCCTGGATATCGACGGGGCGCTGGTCAGCGAGGTCCGGAACGGCGACGGCCTCGAGACGACGCTGGATCAGTTCGTCGACTGAGCTGTTCCGAACCGGTGGCGTTGAAGGGAACAAGCCCGAACGTCCGGTATGGAACTCACGGGGACGATCCTTCGAGGGCGGGAGTTCGAGCCCATCGAAGGACGAGTCGTGATCGACGACGAGGGGCGGATCGACGCGGTCGAATCGGCTGCCGTCGACAGTTCGAACATCGTGCTACCGGCCTTTATTAACGCACACACCCACATCGGCGACTCGATCGCCAAGGAGGCCGGCGGTGGACTCTCGCTCGAGGAGCTGGTCGCGCCGCCGGACGGGCTGAAACACCGGCTGCTGCGGAACGCCTCACACGAGGAGCTCGTCGACGCCATGCGGACGTCGCTGCGATTCATGCAGGAAAGCGGCACTGCGGCCTGCCTGGACTTCCGCGAGGGCGACGTCGCGGGGGTGCACGCGCTTCGAGACGCCGCAACCGGGGTCGATGTCGATGCGCTCGCGTTCGCTCGTGGCTCGGTCGAAGCGATGCAGGAGGGCGACGGGTTCGGAGCCAGCGGCGCGAACGACGACGAGTTCGGCCGCGAACGGGCAGCGACCCGTGATGCCGGGAAACCGTTCGGGATTCACGCCGGTGAGGTCGATGCGACGGACATCGACCCGGCCTTGGAACTCGAACCCGATTTCCTCGTCCACATGGTTCACCCCGAGCCCGCACACCTCGAGCGGGTTGCCGACCAGGACGTTCCGATCGCGGTCTGCCCGCGGTCGAACCTCGTGACCGACGTGGGCGTCCCGCCGGTCGAGGACCTCCACGAGCGGACGAAACTCGCGCTCGGGACGGACAACGTGATGCTCAACTCGCCGTCGATGTTCCGCGAGATGGAGTTTCTCGCGAAGCTCTCGGAGCTCTCGGCGACCGAGATCCTCCGGACGGCGACGATCAACGGTGCGGAGATCGCCGACCTCGAGTACGGCCTGATCGAACCGGGACGGAAAGCCCGGCTGCTGGTGCTCGACGGCGACACGCCGAACCTGGCCGGGGCCCGCGAGCCCGTTCGCGCGGTCGTTCGTCGGGCCGGCGTCGACGACGTTCGGGAGGTCGTCCTCTCTCCGTGAGGCCCGGTCACGGCTCGAGCCGTGGCCTCTTATACGGATTGTCGTAACTATGTACCGCCGATTGCCGACCCCGCTCCGGCGATCGGCGATAATTGACCACAGTAAACCGTATTCGGGCCGTGTTCGCGGTTCTGTCTCTCTTTTTGTTTCGTCCGCGTCACTCGGGTCGATCGAGTTCCTTGTCCCACGCTTTCCACGTGTGGACCATTGGGACGATCTGGTACGAGTCGACGATCTCCTCGCCCTCGAACAGTTCCCAGGTGTAGCTCTTGACATCACCCAGCGACCGGTGCCAGAGCCGAACGTACAGATCGTACTCGCCGAGACAGGAGTCGAGCGAGTAGATGAGTTCTTCGTCGATCAGTTTCGAGATCAGGTTCGCGCGTTCGTCGGACGAGGCACTCGAGTCGAGGGTCACCAGCGCATCCGCGTACGCCATGTCGAGTTCCTGCAGGACTAACACCGCGTGGACGTCGATGATGTCCCGCTCGAGGAGGTTCTCGCGACGGCGACGGAGCGCGGACCGGGAGAGATCGATCCGTTCGGCGAGTTCCGTGTCCGAGACGCGACCGTCCTCGTTTAGCGCCTTGAAGATCTGGAAATCGTACTCACCCAGTGCTTGTTCGAGAATCTCCCGTTGTATCGAGTGGGGTTTTGCGTCCGTGTCTGGGTCCCCGCCCGATGTCGCTGTCGTTTCCGTCTCGGCTCCCGTCTCTTCGTTGTCATCGTCGGTGACACCGGTATCGTCACCGGTCCCCGACACTGCCCGTCCGGAATTCGGACTGCCCATGCACTATGTGTAAAAGTAGCTGTAATTAGAGTTTGGGGACGGATCGATTGAAAATAATCTCGTTCGGTTCCCGCTCGTCGAACGGATGGGACCACGATAACGTTATTACCGTCGGGGTATGTACGTTACCATACGACACGATGTACGACCGTATCCTCGTCCCGACGGACGGTTCTTCGGAGGTCGAGCGCGCCCTCGAGTACGGGTTCGACCTCGCACGGGCCCACGACGCCACGGCCCGGGTACTCTACGTCGTCAACGCCGCCAGCTACGGCGGCCTGCCGATGGAAACCGCCTGGGAAGGGATCAGCGACGCGCTTCGGGACGAGGGGCGAGCGGCGGTACAGCGCGCTCGAGAGGTCGCGCCCGACGACGTCACAGTCGAGACGGAAGTACTCGAGGGCGCACCGAGTCGGATCATCGTCGACCAGGCTGTCGCTGGCGACTGTGATCTGATCGTCATGGGCACTCATGGCCGAGGCGGGATCGATCGCCTCCTCCTGGGCAGCGTCACGGAACGGGTCGTACGGAACGCCCCGGTTCCCGTCCTGACCGTCCACGTCGATCCGCCGGAGAGAGACGACGCGGCCGAACGACAACTGGCCGCCGAGTAGCTCGTCTCAAACCGGCCGCAAGTGTTCACAGTCGCCCGCAGCGACGGTGACGTGGTCGCTCCCCTCGCTGCCTTCGTCGGGTTCGACGAGGAGGGCTCCCGAGTCGGTTACGTCGACTGCCTCACCGACGACCTCGCCGCTCGGTCGGTCGACACGGACGCGCTGGCCGAGCGTCAACGCGAGGTCGGACCAGGCCGGAACGACCGACTCGAGGTCCGTTCGGAGCGACTCGAACTCCTCTAGGAGCCGCTGGACGAACCGCCTGCGGTCGACGTCACCTGCTTCGTCGCGGATGCTGGTCGCTCCGTCGGGCAACGAGCCGCGGTCGACGTTCGCGTTGACCCCGATGCCGACGACCAGCCACTCGACGCGGTCCGTCTCGCCTTCCATCTCGGTGAGGATACCGGCGAGTTTGTGGTACTCGGGTCCGTTGCTGTCCTCGCCGCCCCCCGGCACGACCACGTCGTTCGGCCACTTGATCCCCGCGTCGACGCCCGCCTCGCGGGCCGCTCGAGCCGTCGCGACCGCCGCAGCGAGCGTAAACAACGGTGCCCGCAGCGGCGCGACGGCCGGCCGGGTGACGACGCTCGCCCAGACGCCGCCGGACGGTGCGGCCCACTCGCGGTCGAGGCGGCCCCGGCCACCGGTCTGTTCGTCCGCGAGGACGACGACGTCGGCAACACCCTCGCCTGCGAGTTCGCGGGCGCGGTCGTTGGTACTCCCGATCGCGTCGTGGTACTCGATTTCGAAGGGGGCCTCGAGACCGAACTCGACGGCCGGGCCGCTGTAGGCCGAAACTTCCTCGAGTCGGTACCCTGTCGGCTCACTCTCGACGTCGAAACCGGCTTTGCGGAGCTCCTCGACGTGTTTCCAGACCGCTGCCCGCGAGACCTCGAGTGAGTCGGCGAGTTCCGGTCCCGAAACCGGCCCGTCGGAAAGCGCCTCGAGGATCGCCCGTCGCGTCTCGTTCATACGCGCTCGAGGGGTGCGCTCGTACTTCAACCTGATTACAGTGATATCGAGAGCCTACGCAACGCCGAGCAGCGACAGCCCACCGACGGTCGCACCGACGAGCGCGACCGTCCAGGCCGCCAGCCCGACGGTAAGCCACGCGAGCGTGACACGGCCGTTCGACCCGGCGATCGCGGCCAGCAGGGCCGTCAGGTGGATTCCCGCGAGAATCGGGCCCGCCAACGCGAGGCCGGCAAGCCCGTATCGCTCCCAGACGCGGCGGGCTCGACTGTAGCGGTCGCTGGAGTCGGTCGGATCGGAGCCGGCCCGTCGTCGCCACCACGCGGTGATGCGCTGGTGAGCGACGACGATCGACGCGACTGCCGCCGTACTGCCGGCAAACGCTGCGAGACCCGTGAGAATCGGATCGAGACCGAGCCCGATCGCGACTGGGATCACGATGAACGGTTCGACTGCCGGGATCATCGCGAGCACGAAGACAAGCAGGTAACGTCCGAACCCGGTCGCGCTCTCGAGTGTCGTTCCGACGTCGACGAGTGCTGGCAAGAGCGTCATGGAGGAGCCCTCCGCCGTCCGGCGGAGCTATTGAATGATCGAACTGATGGGAGTGTCAAACGGTTTTCGGTCCAGCCGCGCTCAGTCGCGAATCTCTCGTAGCTTCTTTCGGCCTGGCGCGATCAGTTCGTCGAGGTACGTCGCCAGCGTCCCCTTGGCGTCCGCTGGATGGAGCTCGCCGGACTCGAGGTCCGTGGCCAGCGATTCGTACTCCTCGTAGGTGAGGTCGCCGCCGTACTGTTCCGGTCGTTCGACGACGATTTCGTCGAACCGTGGGAAGACGTGGTACTCGAACAGTTCGAGCACGGGGTTCTCGAGGTCGTCCTCGGGGTCCCGCGTCGGGGGACAGAACGCCGAGTTGACCTTCTCCTCGAGGTCCTCGGTGGAGTCTTCCATCGAGATCGTGACGCCCTCGCTCGAGGACATTTTGCCTTCGCCGCTGGTCAGATCGGCGACGATAGGAGTGTGTAGCGCGGGCCGAACGTCGTAGCCCAGTTCTGGAAGCTCTTCGCGGGCGAGCATGTGGACCTTCCGCTGATCGAGTCCGCCGACGGCCAGGTCGAGATCGAGGTACTCGATGTCGAGCGTCTGCATCAGCGGGTAGACGACGTGGCTGACCTTCGCGGTCTCGCCGCCCTGAATCTCGGCCATCGCTCGCTGGGCGCGGTTGAGGGTCGTCGACACCTGCAGTTCCTGCAGATCGAGGGTGTACTCCTCGTCGAGTTGGAACTCCGAGCCGTAGACGAACTCCGTGTTCTCCTCTTCGAGGCCGTACGCGATGAACTGGGCTTTCATCTGTTCGGCCGTCTCGCGAATTTCCTCGAAGGTGCCCTTGTCGTTGAGGTAGGCGTGGACGTCGGCCAGCAGGACGACCACCTCCATGCCGGCCTCCTGGAGATCGATGAGCTTGTTCGCCGTCAGCAGGTGCCCGAGGTGGAGTACGCCGGAGGGCTCGTAGCCGACGTAGACCCGCTTCCCGTCGGGATCGTCGGCCAGTTCGCGCACCTCCTCCTCGGTGACGACCTCCTCGGCGTTTCGCGTGATCAGGTCGTAGGTATCCATCACTCGAGTGGTATCAACGGACGGATTTATGCCTTTGCGAACGACGCCCGGAATGGGACAGACTCTCTCTGTTGGGACGGCTCCGGCCGACGCCACTATCATCGCCTCCGACGACCAGCCCCTGCTCCCGCTCGTCGAAGCGGACGCCGTCCGGGACCCAGGAGACGATCTCTTCGTTTCGGTTGGGATGCATCGGGGTCAGCGTGTCCGGTTCGAAAATGACTCGACGACCGCCGTGAGGGGCCATAGCCGTGGCCGTGATCGTCGTGATCGGGAGAGAGCAACCGGGGAAGTTGACGGAGATTCGAAAGGAGCCCTGGCCCTGACAGACGTTCGTCACTGGAGCGTCGTAGAGCGTTCGTTCGGTACCGGCCGTCATGGTGGCGTCTCCAGGGGAGTGCCACAGTTAGACTCGCGGTGTCATCCCCGACGGCGGGTGACATCGATGGCCCCGGCTTTCGCCGCTAGCGACCGACCTCAAAACGGCTTCAACACGGACTCGACGCGGTCTCTGGCCGTCCCCGCCAGGTAGCCCGTCGCCGCACCGACGCCGGCACCGACCGCACCGCCAGCGGGACCCGCGACTTTACCGACTTTGCCGCCCAGTTTCGCTCCTTCGGCCGCTCCCTTGGAGGCGTGTTCCGATCGCAGACACGGTGGCTCGAGCGATGTCATCGACTCGGTGTTCGAGTCCGCGGAAAATAATCGTTGGGACGACCGGGTGGGACGACACCTGCCTGTCGCGCTCGAGGTTACGGTTTTGGCCGCCGGTCTCTAGTCACTGCAAGTCAGTACGCACCTGCTCGCCAGACGGATCGGCGATCAGTGTGGAAATCGTTGCCGAGGAGAGAATCCCGTCGTTGACGACGGGGGGAGACCCAGCTGACCACCTGTCGTGTTGCTGATCGTTGTCCCGAACGACCATTTACGACAGTCCAGACCGTTACGACGCTTGAACTGACCGCTACTTATTTACGTTATATTTGACGATTAGTATAGTATGGGATTGCTGAATAGATCGGCGTACGACCACGGCGTTCTTGCCGTCCTCGAGGTGACCGCCGTCGTCCTCTCGATACTGGCGACAGTGGCCGTACTGCTTCTCGGTGCGGCCGTTCACAGTATGGTACAGGCGGTGGGCGAACTCGCGGGGGCCAGCGCGAGTATCCTCGAAGTCGGACGGATCGCCGTGGCGATCGTTACTGGGCTCGTGATCGTCTCCGGGGGCGCGCTCGCGGTGGTCGGCCACCGGCGCATCCTCGAGTCACGATTCGAGGACGTGGACCCGCTATCGATGGTTGCCGTCCCGGCAGTCGGTATCGTCGTTCCAGTCGGCTACGTGGTGGCGACGACCCAGTCGCTGGCGCTTCCGCTGTGGGCGTTCGTCCTCGTCGTGGTCGCGGCACACGCACTCGCGTTCCGAACGATCGCCGTCGGATCGCTGCAGGGGAGCCAGGTCCAGGCGTCCATGCTCGTCGGTGCGATCACGGGACTGCCCGCCCTCGCAGCCGTCGCCGCCCTCGCGAGCGGCCACTCCGTCGTGGGCGTGGAGTCGCTCAGGCAGCTCTTGCCCGCCGCCGTCGTCGAAACCGGCATACCGTTCGACCGGGCGTTTCTCGTCGCCGTTCCGCTGCTGGTGACGGTCGTTTACGGGCTCACGCTACTGCAGACGGACCGCGAAATGTCGGACTCCCCGTCGCTCGGCGATCGAATCACCAACGTCGTCTCGTCGATCCGAAGCGGCGAGGGCGACACTCGCGCGTCCGAGTCGGCGGCCCAGCGGTCGACAGACGGGTCCGGGAACGTTGCAACGACATCGGATCGGTCGCCGAGCAGTGCTGCGAGCGTCAACAGACGGTCGCGACGGAAACAGCCGGTCGTCCCCTCGAGCCCCTCCGACCGCGGGTCGTCCTCGCGCCGATCCGCTGACGCCAACGACAGTGCCTCGAGCGACAGTGATAGTGATAGTGATAGTGATAGTGATAGTGATAGTGATAGTGATAGTGATAGTGATAGTGATAGTGATAGTGATAGTGATAGTGATAGTGATAGTGATAGTGATAGTGATAGTGAACGCGAGGACGACTCGAGCGAGCACACCAGCGATCCGCCGGACCACGAGCGCGAATCCAAACAGGACAAACAGGAGGGGACCGAGAGCCAGCCGGCAGCCGTCTCCGCCTCGCACGGCCAGGGAGGGACGGGAGAGACGGAGGAGGCAGCCGAGGTCGGCTCTACCGAAGAGTTCGCGTCCGATACGCGTATCTTCGCCGACGACTTCGGCGAGTACGACGGGGACGCCGATCCTGCGGAGGCGTGTCCCGATTGCGGTGAGGAGATTCCGTCCGACGGCGCGTACACCTTCTGCCCGCTCTGTGGGTGTGAACTCTAACCGTCGCCAAACACCGAATTTTCCGTCGAAACCAGTTGTGCGGACTCCCCCGAGGCGACCGTCCGGCCCGACTACGAGCGGAACCGGTCGAGGAACCCGTCGTTCGTCGCTGCGTCTTCGTCCGTCGACCCCTGGGCCAGTTCGACGCCGCCGAAGAAACGAAACGCGATCGGATCCGTCTCCCGTGGGTCCTCGAGCGTGAACGTCGTGCCGTCTCGAAGCCGGTGTGCTTCGGGGCCGTCATCGACGAACCCGTCGTCGGAGTCGTGCGTCTCGTCGTCGCTCGTCTCGTCCGTCGAGCAGAGACGAATCCACTCGTCGTCGTCCTCCACGAACGTGCCGGCGTCGCTGGTATCGCGGAGCCACCAGTCGCCGTCCTCGTTGCGTTCGACTCGGGCGTGGTGTCGTTCGACGGTGTCGTCTTCGACGACGAGACAGATGTTCGGTCCAGCACCCTCGGCCTCGTCGTCGTCTCGGCCGATCGTGACGCCGTCGACGATCTCGTAGATCGTGTCCGTCCCCGCGATCTTGATCGCTGCAGTAGCCAGTTCCGGCCCGGTCGCCGAGACGACATCGGGGGACGACGCCGACTCGTGGGGCTCGGTCGCGGTCCGGTTCGATACCGGATCGGAATCGTCTCCAGCCCCGGAGTCGAGGTCCGATTCCGGCGTCTCGATGACCGTCTCCTGGTCGGTCAGGTCGTTGGGTTCGGTCGCGGAGGGCCTGTCCGCGATCGTCTCCGGTGTGGGGGCAGCGCCGGGGTCCCGAGCGAGCGCGACCGAGAGGTTGTCTTTCCCGCCCCGGTCGTTGGCAAACGCGATCAGTTCCTCGACGCCCGCCTGGAGGTCCGCGGCCTCGAGGACGATATCCCTGATCTCGTCGTCGGTGACCAGGGTCTCGAGGATCTCTTCGCGGACGTCGTCTGTGTCCGCATCGTCGGCCTGTTCGTACTCGGCACGAAGGGGCGCGACGTCGGGATAGGCGTCGATCAGACCGTCACTGGTCAACAGGAAGATATCGTCCTGGTAGACATCGACGGAGCCGAACTCGACGTCGACCGTCGGCTTCCCGTGTGGCGAGCCGCCGATGGCGCTCGTGATCGCCGTGTTCCGCCTGTGGACGCGCGCACCGACCTCGTCGTCGATTTCGCCTCGCTCGAGCATCTCGTTGGTGACTGCATGATCCGTCGTGAGCTGCTGAATCTCCTCGTGGCGTGCGTTGACGAGGTAGAGACGGCTGTCACCGACCCAGCCGTAGTGGAGTCGGCCGTCGACGTAGACGCCGACGACGAGCGTGGTCGCGGGTCGTCCGTCGATTTCGCGGGCGTACTCCTGAATCTGCTGGTGGGCGTCGTCGACCGCCTCCTGGATGGCCGTTCGGATGCGCCGGGGCGACAGCGCGGACCCAGTGCGTTCCCCGGCGGTCGGCGGCGGGCCGTCGTAGGCGTCGATCTCGAATCGCTCCAGCAGGTCGGTCCCGTCGCCCAGCAGTGTATCCGTGAGTCGCTTGCGGACCACGGTCGTCGCCAGGAAGGAAGCGACGTCCCCGCTCGCTTCGCCGCCGACGCCGTCACCGAGAACGAAGATACCCACCGGTCGGCTCTCCGATCGGTGGTGGTTCTCGAGCACCGCCGTCGCGATACTGTCCTCGTTGATGCCGCCACTCCGTCGTTTTCGTTCGCCGATGTCGACTGTACTAGCGTGTTCCATTGGTATCTGTGTGTTGCGTGCTAAACTGGAAGTAGAATCGCTCCGGATAGCTCGGACTGACCAGTGCGATGGTGTCGCCGGCTTCCAGACGGGCCCGAGTCTCGACGTCGTCGGGGACCGACTCGCCGGCCTGTTGCTGGCGCTGTTGTCCGGCTTCCGAGAGCAGGAAGCGCCAGTTCCGTTCGTCGTGTTTGCTGATGTAGGTCCCGTTGAGGCTGGTGTCGATCACGGCCCAGTTGCCGTCGTCGTCCACGTCGAACCGGCAGTGGACTGCCGATAGTGCCTTGTGCCGGTCGTCAGAGAGCATCAGCGACGGCCGCGGACCGTCTTCGGTCCGCCGTCCGATAGTGTCTCCGGGGCTGATCGTCCACTGTTCGTCGCGGCCGAGCCAGGTGATCGCCGCCTGGGTCGGCATCGTCGCGTCCCGGTCCTCCAGGGCGCGCCGTAACACCGACGCGTTCGGGTACCGATCCGACCGGTCGTGTTGGGTCGCCGTCTCGACGATTTCGTTCAGGTAGTCGTCGCTCTCGACGCCAAACTCCGCCGGCGAAACGCCGTGATCCTTCGGGACCCAGCCGACGAGGAGGTAACAGAGAATCTTCCCGATCGAGTAGACGTCGCTCCAGGGCCCCTGTCGCTGTTCTGAGCCACGGTTCAGTTCCGGCGGTTTGAACTCACCAGGGACGGTCGAATCGCCGCCCGAAGAGGAACTCTCGCCCTCACCGGTCGTAAACTGGGGCCCGCCCCGTTCGGGGACGAACCCCTTGGCCGTGGTGAAGTCGATGATCTTCGGCTCGCGAGCGCCGTCAATCATGATGTTGTCGGGTTTGAGGTCCCGGTAGATGATGTCGTGATCGTGCAGGAACGAAATCGCGTCACAGATTCCGATACCGATCTCACGAACTTCGTCGGGATCACCGATCGGATCCTCGTTCTCGACGACTGCACCGAGTTCGTCACCGTCGATCAACTCGATGTCCAGAAACGCCGTCCCGTTCGCACGCGCCTGGCCGTGATAGGCCATGATGTTCGGATGGCCCCCTGCCTCACGGATGTCCTCGAGGACGTCCCGCTCGCGCTCGAAGTACTTGTCGACGAGGTCGTCGGGTGCCTGGCCGCCGTAGTTGGGGTGTTTCAGCGCGACGAGTCGGTCTCGATCGCTGTCTTTCGCCGCCCAGACGACGCCGAACCCGCCTTTGCCGAGTTCCTCGCGGAGGGTGTACCGATCCGCGAGTGTGGTTCCGGTTTCCCACTCGGTCATGTGACGAACTGGGCCGTCTCACGTCGACGTTCGTTCGACCGACCGGTTCGATGCTGTCGGGAGCGCATCGTCAGTCGAAGCGACTGCCGTCGTAGACGACTGTCGTGTTCTCCTGTACCTTGCGGACTTTCTCCTCGTCGCCACCTTCGATCCGGGTCACGTCCTGTCGCAGGTCGTCGACGACCGACGTGTCTTCGGTGATGATCTCGGTCTCGTCGATCAGCTCTTTGACCTCCTCGAGGTCGTCTTCCGAGTCGGCCTGTGCGAGTTGGCTCCGAATCTTCGTGTCGCGGTAAGCGAGGAACGTGTCGGATTGCTTCTGGGCGAGTTTCTCCTCGTCGTCGGTGTAACTGACCTCGACGGCCGTCGAGACGGTCTCGGAGAGTCCCTGTAGCTCGACGTCGGCGATCGCTTCCGTCGTTCCGACGTCGTGACCCGGCGCGTCCATCTTCAGGACGATCTTCTGGTTTTCGTGGTTCTGGAGGTCCGGCAGTCGAACGACGACGGAGTCACCGTCGTACTCGAGGTCGACCTGCTGGACCTGTGGCCGACGCCGGTACGCTTCCGCGATTTCACAGCCGGGGATCGGATCGATCACCAGCCGCGGGTTGTTCGCGACCACGGTCGAGGCCTCCTCGACGACGTCGCCGAAGAAGGACCTGATGTCGACCGGTTTGTCCACGTGGGTCCACCGTCCCTGGGAGTGTTCGCCCAGCGTGCGGATGATGTCCTGATCGTAGTTGGTCCCGATACCCGCAGAATAGATGGAGATGCCTCCATCGGCGACTGCCTTCGCCAGTGGCTCGAACTCCGGTGACTTTCGATTGAGGTCCCGGCCGTCCGACAGCAGCAGGATTCGCTTCGATATCTGGTTGCCCTCGGGGAGTTCTCGCAGCGTCTTCTTTGCGGTCTCGACGCCGGCGTAGATGTCGGTGCCACCCCGGGTATCGACTGCATCCAGACGCTCCTGGACTTCCTCGCGGTCGATATCGCCCCAGCGGGTCGCGTCCATTACCACTTCGACTTCGTTGTCGAAGGTCACGATGCTCAGATAGTCGTCGTCGTTCAGCAGGCCAAAGACCAGCTCCGCCGCGTCGCGGACCTGGCGCATCTTCCCGTAGCCCATCGAGCCGCTGCTGTCGACGCACATCGAGATGTGGCGTTCGGCAGTCTCGTCGCTTCCCTCCGGCTCGATGACGAACTCGCAGGAGATGCCGCCTCCTTGTTCGGGTACGTACGGCCTGTTTACCGTCTGTGAGATTGTCGTCGTCATGTGATCAGTTGGGTCGTGTGTTCGTCGTCCGATTCGAGTGACTGTGCGATACAGCGGAACGGGACCGAACGGCCGACGGACTGCTCCCGGTCCGTACGGCTCGCCACTCGCCACTCGCCGCCCGCCAACCGCATCGAGTTGCCAGTGGTCGGAGTCGGACCGCGTGTCCGGTCCGGTCCAGCCCCCTCGTCTCCTAGAGGGTCACTTCGAGTTCCGCACGGTCGGCGAGTTCGAGCGTGTCTCCGTCCTCGAGTTTCGCCGACGCGCCGTCGATCTCCGTTCCGTTGTGTTTGGTCCCGTTCGTACTGACGTCGACCACGTAGATGCCGTCGTCCTCGACGGCGAACTCGAGGTGTTCGCTCGAGACGTAGGTCACCTCGTCGCGACCACCGCTCGCTTCGACGAGGTCCTCGAGCCACTCCCCGTCCTGCCGGCCGAACGTGTCGCCGTCGCCGAAGGTGTACTCCTCGCCGTTGATGACGAGCGTGGCTTCCTCGGGAACGTCCGGCGTAGACACACTCTCGGCGGACTCCTCGCCTTCCCGGATCGGGTCGAGATGCAGCCCACAGCTGGGACAGTACGACTCGTCGTCGACCGCGTTTTCACAGCTCGGACAGGCAGTGAGCGCCGACTCGTCGTCGTCCTCGAGTTCGGCTCCACACTCGGGGCAGAACGCCATCGACGCGTCGACCGCCGCGCCACACGCGTGACAGGTTTCGTCGGCGTCTTCGTCGGCCGCGGAGTCGTCCTCGACTGTCGCTGGTTCGCCAGCCTGGTCCGTGTCGGAGTCGCCGTCGACCCCGCTCTCGTCTCCGGCGGGTTCGTCGGTGGTTTCTTCCAGTTGGTCTTCGCCAGCGTCGTCTTCCTCCGTCTCCGGTTCCGGTTCCGGTTCCGGTTCGGCGGCCCCTTCTTCGGGTTCGTCGTCGACGGACTCGTCGTCCGACTCACTTTCCTCGGCCGGTTCCTCCTGTTCGTCCGACCCGGAGTCGTCGTCGACCTGGCTCTCGTCCGTTTCCGCTTCGTCGACTACGTCCTCGGGTTCGTCCTCACCGGCCGACTCGGAGTCGTCTTCAGTCGTTTCCTCGCCCCCATCTCCGTCGCCACCCGCGTAGTCCGGGTGCGGCGTGTCACAGCTCGGGCAAAAGCCGCCGTTCGGTCCCGGTTCGAACGAGGTGTCACACGAAACACACTCGAGGTTTGTTTGTTCTGGCATGTCGTTCCGGATAGTTTCTAATTCACTATAGAAAAAACTATGGAAAAATGTATGGACGAATGACATAAATCAACCCCACTCGAGACAGCACTGCGTGGCCGAGTTACTCCCACCCGACCGCGCTCGACCCACAGGTCACGTCACAATACACACATTTCCGGGGCGAGCTCGAAGGAACCCGATCTAGCGTGCCACCCGCTCTCTGGCCCGGTGTGGCAGGTCCAGCTCTCGAGTAATGACGGGCCGTCACTGCGAAGAACCGCTCGCGGTTCCAGCACGTCTCGTCGACATCGACGGACGTGACCTCGACTGTAGGTGGCGGGCAGTCGACCCTACATGTCCAGTGTTGACACGTTCTCGAGCCCCGGTTTTACCGACTGGACATATATGTCGATTCGATGAAAGAGCGTGTAATGCGCTGTTCCGTGGCCACCGACAGCAATCGAGCACCGCTCCCAGTGGTGCAAACGGCGTCGTCCCGGCCGGCAGGGTGACAGGCGACCCGGTCAGAACCCGTTTCGAATCCGTTCTTCAGCCGCCTCGAGTGCTGTCTCACGATCGAACTCGTCGACGATCTCCCGGAGCCGCTTCTCGTCGGCATCGGCCAGTTCCCGGGCGTGGTCAGTCACGTTCGGTATCGCACGGATGATGTTGTCGACGATCGGCACGTCCGCGACCTGTGGCGACCGCGAGAGCGGGTTGAGGTCGATCACGATCTCGGTCTTGCCCATCCCCTCCAGGGCCTCCGCACGGTCGCCGTCCTCGAGAGGGACGAGGACGACGTCGGCCGCGTAAATCCCGTCTTCGTCGACTTTCGCGCGCTGATGGTCGAGGTTCGGAATGCGTGCGTCGGCCTCGAGCCCCTTCACGTCCGTGGCTCCGTGTTCGCGCAGGTGTTCGGCGATGGTTTCCATCCGTTCCGGCGTGCGATTGAACAGGTTGACCTCGAGGTCGGCGTCGACGACGTCGGCAAGCGTGGCCATCTCGCCGGGAACCAGCGCCGCGACGTTACCGTTGATCGAGAGGACGGGGTGATCGGCCAACAGGAGGTGGGCTGCCGCGGCTCGTTCGGCGTCGTCGGCGGTCGGAATCGTCTCCTCACCGAGCAGATAATCGAACGCGCTGCCACGCCCCTCGGCGTGCATCCCCTGGAGGTGTGTGATTCCGTTTTCGACGCCTTTCTCGATCCGGTGGCGAGTGAGCAGATCCTGGTATCTGGGATGGTCCTCCGGGATCTCCTCCTCGTGTTCGACGTCGGCCGAGACGGTGTCGTAATCGCTCACGAACGATGACTGGAGACGTGTAATAAAAAACCGACCGATATGCCGACGGAGACACCGGTAGCGGCAACCAGTTTCTCGTTTCGGTAGGTTTCACCCGACCGGAAATCAGTCGGCTGCCCGTTCCGACATCGAGCACAACACCCGATGTCAACTGCCTCGGGGTCGACCCCCGTGGCATTCGCCTCGTACCGGCTGTGAACCCCGCGACGCAGCCTCGGCCGTCAACTGTCACCGTCGTTCCCTCACAGTTGACTGCTACCGTCCCTGGTCAGGATCGGTGCAACCGCCACGTCCGGCCGCAAAAAAACGGCGTGTCCGAATCTGTCGTTCGATGGTGCTGTTCTCCGGAGTCGACGCTTACTCGGTGAACGTGATCCAGCCGTCGGGCGCGTGAGACTTCACCGCGTTCATCGCCTCGCGAGCCTCGGTACGGTTCTCGTAGGTCTGGGTACTCTCGGCCATCGTCGAGCCGAACTCGTCGACCAGCCGCCACACCCAGCCGTCCTCGTCGGTGTGGAGCTCGAACGAGACGCTGTCGATCTCGAGGATACTCGCACGCTCGATCAACTCGCGGGCGTCGTCCAAGGCCGAGCGGGCGGCCTCGCTCGAGTCGTAGGTTTCGGTCCCACTCGCGACGGGGTACCCGTCCTCGTCGATCAGCCGCCAGCGCCAGCGGTCGTCCTCGTCGGCAACGAGTTCGAACGAGGCGACATCGAAGTCGACGCGGCCGGCCATCGGAGCGAGTTTCTTGACCTCGTCGATCCGATCGATCGCCGCGTCCTTGCTGTCGGCCTCGGTCTCGCCGTGTGCGAGTACCGTCCGCTCGTCGTCGACCAGTTCCCAGCGCCAGCTGCCTTCGCTTTCGTCGAGGCGGATCGCCGCGTCCTCGATGGTGAAGATCGGTGCTTCGGCGGCGTGGGCCTGACAGTCGTCGACGTGTGCGACCGCGGCCTCGCGGTCCTCGTAGGTAACCGTCGCGTCCGCGATCTCCTCGCGGTCCCGATCGAGGAGCCGCCACGTCCAGTCGCCGTTACGGTAGAGCTGAACCGTGGCGTCGCCGATCGTCGAACGGTGTGCGTCGGTCGCGTCCCGCCGGATCGACTCGAGGTCGTCGACCAGCGCGTCCCGCGTCGGATACGACTCGTCGTCGACTGCGACGATGTCGCCGGATGGCAGGACGAACCGCCAGTGCCAGTCCTCGGCGGCGTACGTCTGGAACGCGGCCCGATCCATCGTTCGCACGTCGGAATCGAGGTGGTCGAGCAGACGGTTCATCGCGTCGCGAGCGGCCCCGCGGGTCGGATGGGTCGACGGGTCTTCCGCGACCAGCTTTCCGGCCTCGTCGATGAGCCGCCAGCCCCACTCGTCGTCCTCGTTGACGAACAGTTCGAACGCGGCGGTGTCGATCTCGAGCAGTTCGGCATCGGGGGCCTGCTCTTTCAGCGTCATCATCGCCTCGGCGGCTTCGCTGCGGGTCGTGTGCTCCTCGCCGCTGTCGGCCAGGACGTTGCCGTCTTCGTCGATGAGCCGCCAGCGCCACTCGCCGGAGTCGGCCTCGTAGACCTGGAACGCGGCGTGTTCGAACTCGATCAGGTCGGCTTCACTCGCCTGCTCGCGGACCCGCTCGATCGCGGCGGCAGCCGCTTCGGAGTCGGTGTGAGGTTCGGTGCTTGCCGCGACGACCTCGCGGTCTTCGGTGACGAGCCGCCAGTGCCAGTCGCGCCCATCGGCGGCCTCGTCCTCGTCGAAGGAAACTTCGGTCCCACCGTCGGTCGCTGCAGGTTCCTCGACTCGTGCCGGCAGGTCGTCCGAGTCGTCCCCGGTTCCACCGGCAGCCGCCGATGGGTACACTTCGTACTCCGCCTCGTCGATCTCGATGACGTCGGCGTCGCTCGCGCTCGCGTCGAACTGTTTCGTCTCCCACTCGATCCGATCGTGATTCACTACGCCGTCAGGTCCGCGGGCGACGATATCCTCGCCGGCGTCGACGAGCCGCCAGTGCCAGTGTTCGCCCGACTCGTACAGCTCGTAAGTCGGCTCCCCGGCGACGGTTACCGACGCCGACTCGAAACCGGGAAGCAACGCGTCCGCTGCGTCCTCGGCCTCGCGTCGACTGTCGTAGCTGGCGACGGCGTCCGCGATGATGTCGTCCGCGTCGTCGACGAACCGCCAGGTCCACTGATCGGCGTCCTCCTCGTAGAGTTCGACGCCCAGATGCTCGATGTCGAGCAGTCGCGCGTCGTCGACTCGTTCGGCGAAGGTTCGGGCCGCCGACTCCGCAGCGTCCTGATCGGTGAACCCGGATTCGTGGCCAGCGAGCTGGTTGTGATCGTCGTCGACCAGTTGCCAGTACCACTTGCCACGTTCCTCGGCGTAGGTGAACGCGGCACCCTCGATCTCGATGACGTCGGCCTCGGGGCCACGATCTTTCAGGAAGCTCACTGACTTTTCGGCACCGTCCCGGCGGTCGAACTCACGCCCACAGTTAGCGACGACGCTCCCGTCGTCGCGTGCGAGCGTCCACTGCCAGGTCCCGTCTCGATCCTCGTACAGTCGGAACGCCGAGGTCGTCAGCTCCATCAGCCCGGCCGAACTGATCTGGGACTTGACTCGTTCGATTCCCTCGCGAGCCTCCGGGCGCGTGACCGCGCTATCGTTGCTCGTTGCAAGCGCCTCGCGGTGAAGCACGTTCCACTTCCAATCGCCGTGCTCGTCCCGGAAGACGGCGAACTGCGCGTCCGTGAGCGCGTCGCCGGTGAGGATCGGCGGGTCCTCGCTCGTTCCTTCTTCCTCGACGAACATCCCTTTCCGCCCCGTAAGGACGGGAACGAGCGCCGCAACGCCCGCGATGATCGCGATTCCTGCGGCATAGACCGCGATCACTTCCACGTCGTATCCAGCCCCCCGATGACGCCAGTCACTCGGGTACACGTACCCGTACAGTACGACACCGACCAACGAAACCAACAGCCCGACCACGCTCGCCTGAACCCCGCGCTTTCGCATCGGGAGCATCAGTCCGATCCCGAACAGACAGAGCGCGAGTCCGGTAGACGCCGCGACGCCGGAGATGCGGATCAGCATCTCCTCGGCGATGCTGCCACCGTAGCCGATGATGAACGCGACGATCCCCGCGGCACCGATGATGTAGCCGAGAATGAACAGCCAGTAGCCGTATACGTCCTTCCCCGAGTCCGGTTCCCCAACGTAGTGCTCGTAGAGCCGATATAAGCTCTGGTGAATCTCGCTTGCGACTGACATTCCTAAACTCGGGCGCATAACTATGACGTACTACAATAAACCTTCGGCCATGAGTCCATTATATTATGTATATGCTGTAACGTATTCTGAAGAGTCACCTCTGTTAGACGGGTGTGTTCAACCACTACAGCACGGATGATCGAAACCGACTGCCTCGGCGACGTTGTGTGGTGGTTGCACAATTATCGTCGTCAGTTACCACCGGTCAAAAAATAAACTCCCTTATAAGAACGGCAGAATAAGTATATAACTAGAAAAACGTTACGTCAAAATCCCTGATTGCTGTCGAGAATGTTCGGAATCCGTCAGGTCCGCGCTACTTGAGTACTCCGCCCGCGGGATGGGTCGCACAGACCGACGGGTCGTACCCAGCGTCGGAGAGTCCGGTGCCAAGCGCGAAGACCGTCTCGCCGAGCATCGCCATCGACGCCTGTCCGTCCTCGTCTGCCACGTCGGCGATAGTTTCCGCAACGCGGTCGGTCAACAACCCCGTTTCGCGGGCGAACAGCCGCGACGCATACATGAAAGAGAGCAGCGTCGGCTCTTCGACGACCCGGGAGAGGGCAGTTCGACCCGCCTCGGTCAGTTGGTCGGTGTCACCCGACAGCACCTCCGTCGTCGACAGCTCCCCGAAGGAGACGTACTCGACTCGGGCTCGAGCAGGGATCGAGTCGAGCTTGTTGTCCTGTGGTCCGCCCGGCTCGAGCCGGATCGGAATCCCGCCGTGAGCCTGGGCGACGACGTCGCCCAGCCCCGTTCCTGCCTGCACCTCGGCACCGTGGGCGATGGTCACCAGTTCGTTCGTCGAGAGCTGGCGCTGGAAGACGCGGTTCGTGGCCAGTGCCGTCCCGAGTGCCATCGCCCCCGAGATGCCGAAGCCAGCGCCCAGGGGCAGGTCAGATTCCGCCTCGACCCGTGCAGGCGCGTCGAGCGTCTCGAGCACCGTCTCGACCGGCTCGATTTCGATCTCCTCACCGTCCAGGACGACCGTCGACTCGCTTGCGCTCGCGGGTTCGACCCGTACCTCGACGCCGTCGGTGAGCGTGAGTCCGGCCCCTCGAGAGCCCGCCTTCGTGGGATCGTCGTGGGAGTGGGCGCTGAAAAAGCCCGTAATGTGTCCGGGGACGAACGCTGTCGCCTCGTCGCGCATTACCCCGCCGTTTCGTCCCGAACGGTAAAACGTTGAAGATTTCGAGGTTGCGCCGCCGTCGCTTCACGATCCGGAAAGCTCTGTCACGACCTCGATTCCACGCGTTTCGTAGCTCGTCATCGCAGCGAGTCGATCCGACACGTCCGCGAGGCCGACCTCTCGAGTTACCAGTTGGGAGGGATCGAGCCGGCCGGCGTCGATCATCCCGAGTAACTCGCCGTACTTCGAGGGTGGCATTCCCCGCGAGCCGACGAACGACACGTCCCAGCGCGTGATCTCGTCGATCGGCAGCGACACTTCGCCACGTTCGGCGTCGGTCGTCAGCCCGACCTGAACGTGGGTCCCGCGGGCTCGGAGACATTCGAGACTGGTACGACAGGTTTCGGCGCGTCCGAGCGCGTCGACGGAGACGTGAGCACCGCCGTCGGTCGAGCGGCGGATCGCGTTCGGGACATCGGTTCGGTCGGCTCGCACCGTCTCCTCGGCACCCAGGTCCGTGGCCATCGAGAGCGGCTCGTCCCGAACGTCGACCGCGACCACCCGGCCGCCGAGTGCCGAGGCGATCTGGACCGCTGCGAGCCCGAGACCGCCGCAGCCGTGGACCGCGACCCAGTCCCCGGGGCGGACGTCGGCGCGGTGAGCGAGCGCGTGAAACGCCGTCACGTACCGACACCCGAGTGCGGCCGCGTCGGTCGCGGACACTCCTTCCGGAAGCGTCGCCACGTTGTACTCCGCGTGCGGGACGTGCACTCGCTCGGCGAACGCGCCCGGAACGTCCGGCTCGAATCCGAGCGCGTACCCGTCGAGGCAGACGTTTCCGTGGCCGTTTCGACAGTGCCGACAGGACCCTTCACCGAGGTTGAACGGGATTGCGACCCGGTCGCCGGTCTCCAGCGAGTCGACTCGATCACCCGTACGGACGACGCGACCGGCGGGCTCGTGACCGAGTATCTGTCCGATCGGCACCCGATCGTCGGCCCACTCGCCGTGTCCCTGCCAGGCGTGCCAGTCGCTGCGACAGATGCCACAGGCCTCGACGTCGACGACGATGCCGTGCGGTTCGAGGTCGGGATCGTCGACGGACTCGATCGACAGCGGCTCGCCGTACGCCTCGAGAACTGCTGCGCGCATACGTAGCGGTCGGACGACGCCGAGTTAAGCGTGATTGTCGGTTCCCTCACAGTGTGGCCGGAGCCGATACGGCCGATCGTTCACCCACGTCGGATTCTCGTCAGTCGCTGAATGTCAGGGAAGCGTATTTGTAGCCGATCGTGGACGTACGAGTATGCCATCCAGCGGCGATCCGCCCGCAGTTGAGTCCTCCTACACGGCGTTGTCGGCGGCTTCGAGCAGCGATAGGGATACCGACACCGACACCGACACCGACGCCGACATCGACGGTGATACCGACTCCACTTCCACCCCTGCTTCCAGTTCCGGGTCGGCGTCCTGCTCGAGCCGCGGTGACGGGCTGACCGGCGTCGGCTCGCCCGACCGTCCCGCTCTCGACATCGCACGCGATACCTGTGCTGCCTGCGGCACGACGATCGAACCGACGGACTACCGGCTCAGTTGGCGCTTTGCCGACGGTCCGGCGAGCATCGAGCGACACTACTGCAGCGAGTCGTGTTTCCCCGATTCGGCTGTCGACGGCAAACGAGAACGCGACGCCACGGACCGGACAGACGAGACCCAGCAGCCCCGGGACTGGTCGTACTGTCGGTGAGCACGGTTCAAATCCGGACTCGAGCACATCCACGCCGATAGCGAGGGGAAAAGTCGACGAGCCCGAACCGGGATCGTGCCGGGAGCGATGCAAAAACGAAACGAAACGGGTCAGCCGCCTCAGGTTCGCCCGACACGCAACCGCCGACGCGGCGCGTACTCCCGTTGCTGATCCGTGGCGAGCCCTACGGGCTCAGTCTCTGGCGATCCCGCGGGAAGAGAACAGCCTCTCGGATGTTGTCCAGTCCGAGGATCGTCATGATCAGACGCTCGCCGCCGAGACCGAAGCCGGCGTGGGGCGGCATGCCGTACTTGAACATCTTCGTGTAGTACTCGAACTGGTCGGGGTCAAGCCCCTGCTGCTCGAAGCCTTCGATGAGATGCTCGTGGCGGTGTTCGCGCTGGCCTCCCGAGACCAGTTCCATGCGCGGGTGCATCAGGTCGAAGCCGGTCGACAGCGTCTCGTCGTCGTCGGTGTCCTTGATGTAGAACGGCTTGATCTCGCTTGGCCACTCCGTGATGAAGTAGTGGCCGCCGACGTCGTCACCCAGTGCTTTCTCGGCTTCCGTCGGGAGGTCGTCACCCCAGACCAGCTGTTCGTCGAGTTCGCCCGTCGCGTTGATGCGCTCGATGGCCTCCTCGTAGGTGAGCCGTGGGAAGTCGCCGTCGGGGACCTCGAACTCGTCTTCGAGGCCAAGCGTCTCGAGTTCCTCGCTGCAGTTTTCGGTGACCGCTTCGTAGGCCGCCTTGACGATGCCTTCCGCGACGTCCATCGCGTCGTGGGCGTCACAGAACGCACCCTCGAAGTCGATCGAGGTTGCCTCGTTCAAGTGCCGGGGCGTGTTGTGCTCTTCGGCGCGGAAGATGGGGCCGATCTCGAAGACGCGTTCGACGTTCGAGCCCGCGATCAGCTGCTTGAACAGCTGCGGGGACTGGTTCATGAACGCTTCCTCGCCGAAGTAGGTGATCGGGAACAGCTCGGTGCCGCCCTCGGTCCCAGTGGCGACGATCTTCGGCGTGTTGATCTCGGTACAGTGGAACTCGCGGAACTGTTCTCGGACCGCACGCAGAATCTCGGCGCGGATCTCGAAGACGGCCTGCACCTCGTCCTTGCGCAGGTCGAGGGTGCGGTTGTCGAGTCGGGTCGAGAGGTCGGCGTCGACCTTGCCCGACGGGTCCAGCGGCAGTTCGGGGTCGGCCTCGGAGACGACCTCGAGTTCCTCGGGCGTGACCTCGACGCCCGTCGGCGCGCGCGGCTCCTCCTCGACGCTGCCGGAGACGCGGATGACGCTCTCGCGAGCGACGTCGAGCCCGGTTTCGACGAGTTCGTCGTCCATCTCGTCTTTCTCGAACTTGATCTGAATCTTGCCAGTCGTGTCACGGAGGATCAGGAAGGCGATACCGCCGAGGTCGCGGATCTCGTGGACCCACCCGGCGACGGTAACCTCGTCGCCCGGCTCGGCGTTTTCAGTGTAGGTTCTGTCCTGCATACCTCCCGATTCACGTAGCCGAAACTTAAGCGCAACCGTTCTGCCTCGACAGGTCCGCCGGCGACCGAAAACCGACGATCGAGATCGGCCGCCCGAGGTCCCTGGAGAGGGGCTATCGGACGCGCTCGAGCGGTGCCGTCTTCTGAGCAGTTGCGCTCGTCGCCTCTCTCACTCCCGCTCTCGTGCTGGGAGGTGATAGACGTGTACCCCTCGCCGCCCTGTAACGGCAATCGACGGCGTCCACGCTGCCGGCATCGTGGCGAGTCCGGTGAACGATTCAGGTGAGGGCCGAAGCCCGCACCGATCGTCGCCGATCCCGTCGACCACCAGCAGTTCGCGGTAGCGATCGCCGGTGTCGGCGTCGAGTTCGGTGTAGACACCGCGCTGGTCGAGAACGGCTAGTCGGTTTCCGCCTCCGTCCTCGAGCCCGGCAAATCCGGCCGCCCGAGCGGCACCGTCGTACCGCCATCGCTCCGCACCGTCTCCCCCGTGAGCGGTAACCGTTCCGTCACGGTGGCCGACCAGCAACAGGTCCTCGATCACCCGTAAGGCCTGCTGGAACCCGTCGTCGTTGTCGTCGTCCGCTCCGCACTCGGGCGAGACCCGATCGACAGTCGCGCCCGTTTCCGGGTCGATACCGACCACCGCCCCGTCTTTGCGGGGCACCCACGCTCGCCCGTCGAACGCGATCGGTCTGTCGCCGCCATCGATCTGTCCTTCTACCGTCGTTACCCACAACTCGTCGCCGGTCTCCGGGTCGACGCCGACGACACGGCCGGCCTGAGTCGCTGCGACGACCGTCCCGTCCACCGTGGCTAAACCTCTCGTGAGCCGGAACTTGAGGTCGCGTGTCCACTCGATCGACCCATCGGCGGTTGCGAGTCCGACCAGCCCGAACGGTCCGTCGACGGCGTCGCGGGTCGACCCGTACACGCCGGCGATCACGATGTCGTCGTGAACGACCGTCTCCGAACTCGTACTTTCGCCGCCGCTATCGAACGTCCACTGCGAGCGGCCGGTTTCCCGATCGAGAGCGAACACCCTGCTTTCGCCGGTCGACGCGAACACGTAATCGTCGGTGACTCGTGGCACGCCGATCCCACCGTCGAGTTCCCGCCGTGCTACCCACACCGGCTCACCGTCGGCCTCGAGCGCGAGCAGTCGGAGCATCCTCGGGGACGGGTTCATGCGAGTGACGCCGGTTCCGGCGGCGACGAAATACGTCCCGTCGTCGACCACGGGACGCGACCAGCCGCTCATGCTGAACCTGGTGTACTCCCGGAGCGGTTCGACGTACTCCGGACAGTCGGGGCCGTCGCGACGCCGCGAGTAGGCGGTGGCGACACCGGCCGCGCCGACGCCCAGAACGGCGAGCAGCCGACGCCTGCTGAGGGAGGGCATACGAGAAAATAATAGATATTCGTCAAATGTCTTCTGGAAAGTACGTGGCCGTTGAGACCCGTCGTCGATCGGGTCCTCTCACCGCTCGTACACCGTCATCGGAATCTCGTCTTTCGGCCGCGCGGTGATCGTCGCCCGCAGGTTCAGCTCGGTCCCGGGGACGAGCTCGAGGTGGTACCGCTGGTAGACGGTCGCCAGCAGGAGCCGTGCCTCGAGCATCGCGAACCGGTCACCGATACAGCGCCGCGGGCCCGCGGCGAAAGGAAAGTAAGCGAGTTTCGGCAGGTCGTCCTCCATCTCGTCGGTCCACCGTGCCGGTCGGAAGGCGAGGGGGTCGTCGTACCAGCGCGGATCGCGGTGGACGACCCACTGGTGCATGCGGAGGGTCGCTCCGGGTGAGATTTCGTAGCCGCCGATGATGTCGGGCTTGACGGGTTCACGGACGATGCCCGGGACGGGGGGATAGAGCCGCATCGACTCTTTGATCACCTTTTCAGTGTAGGTCAGCGCCGGCAGGTCGTCCATCGTCGGCGGCTCGCTGTCGAGGACGTCTTCGAGTTCCTCGACCAGTCGCTGCTCTACCCGCGGATTCTTCGAGAGGAGATAGAACGTCAGCGTCAGCGAGAGTGCCGTCGTCTCGTGGCCGGCAAGCAGGAGGGTGACGACTTCGTCGCGGATCTGGTCCGGGGACATGGCGGTTTCTCCGGGCCCGTTGCCGTTCCCGTCTCTGTCCCCGTCGCCCTCGAGCAATTTCGAGATGACATCTCGATCCGTCGGATGCTGCTTGCGCCGTTCGATCAGGCCGTAGACGACTTCGTCGAGTTCCTCCCGTGCTCGTCGAATCCGTCGTCTGGCCGGTGTGGGCACTCTTTCAGGAAGAATCAGATGCGGCAGGTTCTCGGTCGCCGCCATGAACTCAGCTAGTGCCTCGCCGACGGTATCGACGTGGTCGTCGATGTCGGTACCGAACAGCGCACGCGCGACGATCCGCAGCGTCACTTCCATCATGTCTTCGTGGACGAGCCGGGTCTCGCCGTCCTCCCAGTCCTCGAGGTTCTCCTCGGCGAAGTCGGTCATCATCGTCGCGTACTCCCGGATTCGAGCCGGCCGGAACGCGGGCTGAATCCGGTGGCGATTCCGTCGCCAGACCGCGCCCTCGCTGTTCAGAATGCCGTTGCCAGTGATCGGACGGAGAACGTGCTGGAACCGGTCGCCTTTGATGTAGTTTTCGTTGTTCTGGACCAGTACCTGCTCGATGTGCTCCGGGTGGTTGAGCTGGTAGACCGGCCCCGTCGGGTCCTCCCAGTACGCAATATCTCCGTACTCCCGAGCCATCCGAGTCATGAACCCGTACGGATCGCGCAGGAAGGCCAGTTGGGTACCGAGCAGCGGCAGCCCGTCGGGTCCGGGCGGGCGGTCGTCGGGCGTCGAGGCTGCATCGCTCATATTCTCGGTCTACAACGCCCGGCCATTTACCGCTGTATCCAATCGTGCCAGCCGCACGTATTTCGGGACGCTGAAAACCGTGGCGTGATATCGATCACGACGATCGCGTCGATACCGAACCGCTGGTCCGACGCCGGGTCGAACGCGCCTCTCAGCAACCGTCCCGGATCGAGCGCTCGAGGTGACCGGCCCCACCCGACGCGGCGTCGGCGCAGTGACGCTTGATCCGTGAGACGGCGTGGAGACGGACGGTCGCTCCCTGGGCGCTTTTGTCTCTCCGCACCGACGTATCGATATGGCCGATACGGACGATCCGGACAGTGGCTTCGGGTCCGAGGACGGCGAACACGCCGCCCTCGAGCGACTCGCAGCCGAGATCGATCGCGACGCGACTGTCGTCGCGCTGACCGGTGCCGGCATCTCGGCCCCGTCCGGTGTGCCGACGTTCCGCGGCGACGACGGCGTCTGGGACCACTTCGACGAGGGCCAGTTCACCTACGGCCGCTTTCGGAGCGACCCCGCGGGGTTCTGGGAAGACCGCATCGAGTTGCAGCGAGCGCTGTTCGGCGACGACTACGAACCGAACGCCGGCCACGAGGCTCTCGCCGAACTGGGGCGGGACGGCTACCTCGACGCCGTCCTCACGCAGAACACCGACGGATTACACGGCGACGCGGCCGACGCCCTCGACGACGAGACTCCGATCCTCGAGCTCCACGGGAACGCCCGCCGTGTCCGGTGTACCGACTGCGGAACCCGACGCGAGGGCGACCCGATCTTCGAGCGCGCTGCCGACGGCGAGTTGCCGCCGACCTGCGACTGTGGCGGTATCTACAAGCCAGATGTCGTCCTCTTCGGTGAGCAGCTCTCGGGGGCGGTCATCCAGCGGGCACGCTCCCTCACGGCCGAGAGCGACATCTTCCTCGGGATCGGCTCCTCACTGGTCGTCGAACCCGCCGCGTCGCTGCCGCGCGAGGCCGCCACTACCGGTGCGACGATCGGGATCGTCAATCTCGAGTCGACGCCGGTCGACGGCGTTGCCGACGCAGTCAGTCACGTCGACGTCACGGATGCGCTACCACGGCTACAGTCGCTGCTCGCGGACCGTGACCGACTCGAGTGAGCGTACCAGTCCGAGTCGCTACCCCGGTCAGTTCGATGCGACGTGCTTTTCGACCAGTCGCGATTGAGCACGGCGCAATCGCTCGCTGACAGCCTGATTCGAAATACCGAGTTCCGTGGCGAGCTCCGAGAGGTCCGCATCCCGTGGAACCTCGAAAAAGCCCGATTCGAACGCGACAGCGAGTGCTTCGTACTGTGAGTCGGTCAGCAGCTCGTTTTCACTTCCTGCCGGATCGTCGTCGGCGATTCTGTGTAACGTGAGTTCGACGCCTTCCTCCTCGAGAAAATCGTGATAACGGGCGAACGACGTCCGATCCGGGAACCGCATCTCGAACCGCCAGCAACCCTCAGTGCCCCGAGACTCGAGCAGTTCCCCACCTGCCACGACCCACCGCCGATACGCGTCGACGACTCCCGACCCGCTCCGCCGAATTCGATACAACGATCGGTCCGGTCCCCGACCGACGCGCTGGTACACGTCTACCGTCCCGTCGCCGTCGAGGGTCCGCTCGAG
Organism: Halobiforma nitratireducens JCM 10879; assembly: GCF_000337895.1. Lineage (GTDB taxonomy): Archaea > Halobacteriota > Halobacteria > Halobacteriales > Natrialbaceae > Natronobacterium > Natronobacterium nitratireducens. Next base: position 3,813 of record NZ_AOMA01000011.1, on the reverse strand, counting down.
TCGACCGGCGTCCCCACATTGGACCCAGCAGAACGCGATCGGGTGGCTCGGGTCGACGGCGTACTGGCGCTCGAGACGAACCTCGAGCGACGGCAGCGTCTCGAGTGTGGGCCCGAGAACGAGCCTTCTCGAGACCGCGTCGAACTCGACGAGGACACCCATATCCCCCGGTGGAGTGCGGAGACGCAAAACAGTTTAGGCCAATCGACCTTTTTCAGCCGCGACAGTCCCTAATTCCAACGGTTACGCGTCGGAAGCTCCCTCGACGGTTTCCCGAACGGCGTCGACACCCTCGTCGTGGGCGAGGTCGCCGACGACGACGACGTCCGCGTACTGGGCCATCGAGTACGCCGAATCGTAGTCGTGAATCCCGCCGCCGTAGAACAGCGTGGCCTCGTCGGTGGCCTCGTCTGCCGCTCTGACGATCCGCTCGTCGCCCAGCATGCCGGAGTACTCGAGGTAGACGATCTCCTGGCCGAACATGCGCTCGGCGATCTCGGCGTAGGCGGCGACGTCGTCGGTCTCGAGATCACAGTCGGCTTCAGTGTAGGTCGCCACGTCGGCCTCGGGGTTCATGACGATGTACGCCTCCGTGGTCGTCCGTTCCCAGTCGTACTCGTCGTCGAGTCGGACCCACTCCTTGTGTGCACCGGTGATCCAGAACGGGGAGCCGGCGTTGAAGACGGTCGGGACGAGGTAGCCGTCGAGTTCCTCGGCCTCGAGGACGACGTCGGGACTAGACGGCTCCTGATAGAGCGGCACGTCGTGTTCGGCGCAGGCCTCGATGACGGCGGCGGTGTTCTCCTCGGTGATACCCATCGTCCCGCCGATCTCGATGGCGTCGGTGCCGGTCGCACAGAGATCACCGTAGGTGACGCCGTCGGGGAGTTCCTTGTCCGGGTCGATCTTGAGGATATGGTCCCAGTCATCCCAGGGGGTAGAGGTAGTCATACCCCCCCGTTTCCCGACAGGCGGCAAAAACGCTACGAATGCGCGCCGCGTCCTCGCGGCAGTAACCGACGGACCAGCGGTGTCGGGAGCGCCGGTTTACGAGCCGGTCGATCGGGCTCGTCTCTCGGTTTCCCCTTCCGGGTGTGATCGATCAGACGCCCTGGCTCATCAGGTGACTTCGCAACACGTCCGCCTCTTTGTTGCCCGCTCCGGTATTGAGAATCACGACCGTATCGTCCTCGCTGAACTCGCCGCGTTCCGCAAGTTCCCACGCGCCGCTCGCCGCAGCCGCCGAACTGGGGCACATCTCGAGCCCCTCCTGTTTGGCCACCTGAACGCCCGCTTCCAGAATGTCCGGATCGTCCGTCGAAACCGCGCCGCCGTCGGTCTCCCGCAGCGCCTCGAGAATCCACGGGCTCGCGCCGGGGTCGGGAATCTCGAGACCGCCACAGATCGTGTCGGGGTGTTCGACGGGCTCGTGCTCGTCTCTCCCGTCCGCGAAGGCCTCGACGATCGGATCACAGCCCGACGCCTGCGCGGCGTACATCCCGGGGAGGTCGTCGATCAGGCCGAGGTCACGGTACTCCGTGGCAGCCTTGTACATCCCGATCAGACCGACGCCCCCGCCAGTCGGGTAGACGATGGCATCCGGCGTCTCCCACTCGAGTTGTTCGACGACCTCGTAGAGCATCGTCTTCTTGCCTTCGTGGCGGTACGGCGTGACGAACGTCTGAAGGGGGTACCAGTCGTCGTGTTCCTCGCGAGCTTCCTCGTAAGCCCGGCCGGCGTCGCCGATCCGGCCGCCGACGACGTTCATGTCGCCACCGTGGACGTTGACCATCGCCTTGTTCGTGAACCCGGCCCGTGACGGCAGGTAGACGTTGGACTCGAGTCCCGCACGACCGGCGTAGGCCGACGCGGATTGCCCCGCGTTGCCGGCCGAGGCGAGGACGACCTCGTCCGCGCCGTGTTGTGTGGCGGCCGTCACCGCCACCGTCTGACCGCGGTCCTTGAACGTGTTCGTCGGGTTCCGCCCCTCGTCTTTGATCTGGACGCGTCCGACCCCGATCTCGTCGGCGAGGGCCGGACAGTCGACCAGCGGCGTCGCACCCTCGTCCATTGTAACTGCCGCTTCGCGACGGAACGGCAGCAGTTCCTCGTAGCGCCACATCGAGTCGAACGATCTGGACTCGAGGGTCTCGCGGTCGAGGTCGATCGCGTCGTAGTCGTAGGTCGGGTCGAGAATCCCGCCGCAGTCGGGACAGCGGTGGCTCTCCTCGGCGGCGTCGAACTCGGCTCCACAGTCGACGCACTCGAGGCCGGCGAAGGCGGCTGTCGTCTCCATACGCGAGTGTTCGCGGCCCGAGACTAATGATTGTTCATCGGCGTCTCGGTTCGCCGGTTTCGGTGGGGAAGAGGGGCCGAGCCGAACGCGAGGGTGAAGATACGGCGGGGTCGGGATCGGAGCCGAGACTGGAACTGGGACTGGAACTGGGACCAAGACAATAACCGGTAGCAAACGGCTCACTCACCCGAACAGCCAGTGCTCGACGGGCCGGTCGGTTGCAGCCCCTCGAACTCACGCGGGCGAGGTCCGCCGCGGCTCGAGGTCGGAGACACCGACGTGAGCGACTACCTCCGAGACGACGGCGGGGAGACGCCGGAGTGACGGGTGAAGAGCTGGGTCGAGCGCGGTGTCTTCGACGATTACGGCGACCACCTTCCCCTCGTCCCCGGCCGCCGCGACCTCGAAACGGAACCGGCGGTCCCGTTCGTCGATCGTGTGGACCCAGATTTTCGAGAGGCCGGCGGCGCTTTGCCACTGTTCGACGTCCACGACGACGAGTTCGCCGGCCGGCGACACGCACCTCGAGTCACACGACGGGCACCGACCCGGGTGCGGTTTCGAGCCCAGATAGCCGTACTCGCACCCGCAGCCGAAACACCGAAGCCGTGTCGTCCCAGTGTCCGGTTCGCTTCTCATGGCTTCCCGCCTCCCGGAATCGGTTCCCTCGGCGGCGTCACGCCGCCGGGGCCGTTCGATCGACTGTCCGACCACGCCCGATGGGGTAAATTCCGCTCGTTCATCTCCTCGATCAGCCGAGGCTTCCCTCCATCTCGAGTTCGATGAGGCGGTTGAGTTCGACGGCGTATTCGATGGGCAGTTCCTCCGTGATTGGTTCGATGAAGCCGGCGACGATCATCTTCTTTGCGTCGTCGTCGTCCAGGCCGCGGCTCTGGAGATAGAAGATGTCTTCGTCGCCGATCTTGCCGACGGTCGCCTCGTGGGCGACGTCNTCAGAGATGTGTATAAGAGACAGGAAGATGTCTTCGTCGCCGATCTTGCCGACGGTCGCCTCGTGGGCGACGTCGACTTTCGACTCCTCGATCTCCATGTACGGCATGGTGTCGCTGGTCGACTCGTTGTCGAACATCAGCGCGTCACACTCCACGGCAGTCGAGGAGTTCTCGGCACCATCGGCGATGTGGACGAGCCCGCGGTAGTTCGTGCGGCCGCCGTCTTTGGCGACCGACTTGGACTCGATAGTCGAACTCGTGTCGGGTGCGTTGTGGTAGACCTTCGCGCCGGTGTCGATGTCTTGGTCCTCGCCGGCGAAGGCGATGGTGATGTGGGTGTCGGTCGCGCCCCGTCCTTTGAGGATGGTGCTGGGGTAGAGCATGGTGGCTTTCGATCCCATCGAGCCCGAGACCCACTCCATCGTCCCGTTCTCCTCGGCGATAGCGCGTTTGGTGTTGAGGTTGTAGGTGTTTTTCGACCAGTTTTGGACCGTGGAGTACTGGACGTGGGCGTCTTCCTTGACGAAGACCTCGACGCCACCGCTGTGGAGGGTGTGGCTCCCC
>NZ_AOMA01000010.1 GCF_000337895.1 Halobiforma nitratireducens JCM 10879 | reverse complement strand
CGAACAGTGGGTCACACTAGCGGATATCTGGGATACGATCAGTTACAGGGGATAGAAGCCGTAATTATCTATCGAAAGCGAACAATTCATCGACATCACGATTCTGGTTCAATGGCTTTGTTGAAATACTCATTAGATGACAAGATTCGACTGCTGAATACACAGCGCGTATCGGTCACTGATATCTCAGCCGTTGGTGAGAAGACGAATTGGTAGAGACAGAGGAACAAGATACTGCGTCGGATCTTAGCGTTGTGATTCGCGGAGGATCAGCGGCTCGATGGCAAGTGTCCGTTTTGCTATGGTGACGATGCGAAGGACGTACGAGACGAACAGCATGAATGGAACGAGCGTCACCGCAAACGCACCGCCCACGACGAGGATGATGTGATCGAGACCGAGTGTGCTTCCTGGGAACGTCCCCGCATCGACGATTCCGACCATGATACCCGCAACGGTCAATGCCGGGACTGCAGCATAGAGAATCATCTGAGACAAGTCGATGAGTGCCCACTGGAAGTACAGCGTCTTGACGTGTTCGCGCGCCGGACCAAACAGAGACAGCGCTGTTTTGAGGTCGTCAAGTAAGCCGCGTTCTTCCTCATTGAGGCTCTCTTCGTATTCGTTCCCGAGACGTTCAACTTGGAATATTTTCCAACTGTAATTGAAATTTAGTGCAGCGAATAACACATCGAACGAGCCGAATTGCGCATCCTCAAGTTGGTCATGCACCGTGTCAGCGTTCCCAGTGACGCTTTCAGCGAATTCATCGACTTCTTCTCGAAGGTTCTCGTTATCATTCTTGTCAATGGACTCTCGAAGGGCCGTCGCCCGTTGTGCCGTGATCCCGATGATCTGCCGGAGGAATTCGGATGGATCGGCAGGACTCGGAGATCCGATTAATTCTTCAGTAAAGTCCCGGACATCCATCGAACTGGACATACGCTCGCGTTGATCGCCGAGCGGACCGTTCTCTTGGGAGAGGACGAGTTGACCGATCGTGACGACGAGTGTCGTCCCAGTCACGATGACCGTAATCATCGTTGAGAACATCGTGTTGATCATGTTACCGGACTCGATTTGCTGTGAAAACGGTGGATCAAGGACAGCAACGGCGATGACGAATGCGACGAACACGGCACTGGTCAGGATGCTGGAGACGAGAAGACGGTTCGCGCGCAGCAGCAACCAGAGTTTAATCCTACTCTCGCCTGAGCGCTCACGCATCGTATTGGCCGTACTGATATCGGTCTCGTCAGTCATACTGGCTCATCCGATTGGGCAGGTCGCTTGAAAACGAGGTACTTGGTGCCGCCTCCTTCGTAGTCGATTGTCTCCACAAACTCCCAGCCTTCTGCACCGAGTTGATTCAATTCTGCTTTCGGATCCTCTGCTTCTTTTTGGCTCTCATCGCGCGGTGGGCAAAGCGTCTCGTACTCCCAGCGGATCGCCTCTGATTCGGACATCACTACTAGTAGGTACTACAGCCCTCTATATCCCGCTCCACTACCGAGACTGTACGTTATACGGAGAACGAATTTATCGGTTCTCTTTCCAGTCGTCCGGGTCCCCTTCACGGAACTCACCCTTAGCATGGCGCTCGTGGGGCCAGAAGGTGACGCCCAGCAGTACGACGTAGAACACACCCACAACGGCAACCACAGCAATCCCGGGGATACGGGCGATTTCAGCGGTTGTCAGCCAGTCCTGGCGCGGTGCGAACGCTGTAATCCTGAAGACCCACGCGACCAAGAGGACACTGAGCAGAGCAAGGTACACACGCCGGAGCCGGTTTGCGAGTGCTTCGTATACCGAGACTTTCAGCGTCGGCCTGCGATAGTCCCTGCTCAGTTCCGCTCGCCAGTCGTGACTTTCAACGCCTTGGGACGGATCGAGGGCGTTTGCGAACAGGTTCTCTTGGATGATTCGAGCACGAGAGCGAAAGACGTCGTAGTCCCGGTACCGCCGTGCTTCGATGCCCAGAAAGATGGTGACGATAAGGATCCCGACCAGCAAGATATAGTGTGGGTTATCGGGACTCGAAAACGCCCACGTCAAGATTGCTGCCATCAGCGTCACCGCCCACGTCGTTGTCTCGTCAAGGCGCTCCCGCCACGTCCCCACTCGGTCTATCTCTCCGCGATAGACATGGGCCATCACCGAACCGAGTCCCGTACTGTCGTCAACCATTTCACGACCGATCTCCCGTTGATCTGGTGCTGTTGGGTCGAACTCGTCGCTATTCGAATCGGTCATAGAGGAGCATCTGTTCTAGTTTAGTGGCGGAG
>NZ_AOMA01000009.1 GCF_000337895.1 Halobiforma nitratireducens JCM 10879 | reverse complement strand
GAGCCGCTCCCGATGCTCCATTGATGTCGCACTCTCAGGGAATGACTCACGGTCACCATTGTAAAACGATGCATATGCATCGGCGGCAGACGTACGTGCGGACTTCGGAACGTCCTCAAAGAGCCGATGGCGGAGAACCGATGCCACCTCGTTGTCCTCTGTGGGCGTAATTGAGCCCTCGGTCCGGTCGGTAATGCTGTTGAACTCTGAGATTGTTTCGGAGACGAGACCTCGGACGTCTTCAGCCCGGTCATGGAAGGCCGTATCTGCGATGCTTAGTACGACTGTCAACTGGTCCGTGTTCTGGGTCGCTGAGAGTAGCGACATCAGGAACGTATTTGTCTGCTTGGCGAGCGTTGAGTCACCGACCTCGACTGCTGCCGTTTGTTCGAGATATGCAGCAATTTCGTCGATGAGAATGAGCGAGGGGTCGGAGTGACGGTCAAACAGGCGTTCGAGCTTTTGGCTCCCTGGAGGGGACTGCTGTTCATCGTTTTCACGGAGGAACTCGTACCCTTCTTGTCCGAATAGCTGATAAGCGAGTTCGCCCCACATCGTTTTGGTTTCCGGTGCGTTTGGGTCGGTATAGTCACATCGCGCACTCGTGGCGTCAACGTGTGTGCCCACGAAGACAGCAGTATTCACGTCAAGTCCGAGCGCCGCTGAGTCACTATAGGCGTCAGCTGTCTCCTCTTCGCCCACGAAATCAGAAAGGTCGGGGACAGCTTCCGGCTGTTCGGCTAAGTGGTATGCAGCGATTTGGTTGTGGGTCTTGCCTCCTCCGAACGATGTGTCAAGGCGGAGCACTCCGTTTGTACCGCTGTACTCGTTATCCTGGTACGAGACAAATCGGGTTGCAAGCCGGCCCAGAAGCTCTTGCAGTCCGTCGGTAGGGTATGTCTTTTCGAAGAACAGTTTCGGGTCAGCGTATACTGCTGGCGCATCGTTCGAGTGTGCGACATCAGCGAGGCTGGCAGCAAACTGGTCCTCAGCGAGTTCTCCAATAAGAACATCTTCTCGCGGCGTACACGCCTCGAACATTGACGGCAATTCTCCTTTACCGGTTGCCGATTCTGGTGACGCGTCACTCATTCGAGTTGACTCATGTATCCAACCTACAATAGCCCGTTGCATGTGCAAAATTAGTTGATGCTTGGTACCCGGATGTGGGCATTAGTAGCCAACCCTGTTCAGAGAAACCTGCAACATCATCTGGTTTTTGGCCCTAATTTCGAAAGCGTGCAACAGGGTATACAAAATAGTGCCTCATACCTCCGCGCCGACTAGAACTGAATAGTCCCTAGACGGTGTCTTGATGAGACGATAAAATCATATACAATGCTATCAGCTCGCCAGCGAAAGCGGTGGGTTCGAAACCTTTACTGTCGACTTTGCCACATTTGTGATGCTTTCCACACAGGTCAACACCGAACCCTACGTGCATTACCTCGTAACGAATTACTTTGAAGAAACCCCCTACAATGAATCCGTCGAGCAGACTCTACCGCTTCAGCCATCATCCGTGTTGCTGGATGGAGAACCCATCTCCATAGGCGACACATCGATGAGACCCTCTTTGACTACCTCGGTATATCGTTTAAAAGCCACTTCGAAGTCATCATATACCTCACGTACGGCCCGCTGCCACATTTGGCCATCTCGTTTCTTGTCAAACTCAACATCAATAGTGATGGCATGACCATCATCGGTGTACGTCAATCCTACCCTGCGCGTTTCACCATAGACAAGCGTCGCACTCGCTGTTTGCGACTCTGATTCGGGAAAGAAGGAGGCATACTGGAGACGTGTCCACCCATAGTCCGAGCCAATAAACTCTGGCGCAATCAACTTCCCATCCTCGATTCGAAGGTCACCACTTCCCCCAACGAATTGGACATTATCGTCGATGATTGGCTCTCCTTCCTTGGAAGGGAGGTCTGGTTCTGGAATAGCAGTCATTGTTCATCACCCGTCTGCAGCCTTGTTTCCACTTTATCAATCGCAGCATCAAGGCTCTCCCACGTACCTAATGCATCAAAACCGTACTCGTGGGATATGCAAGCGCTCCATTCTGATTCATTATCAATACGGAGGTGGAGTTTTGGACTCCGATTGTTGCTACTGAGAACGACCTCTTGAGACTCTATATCAATCTCAGTAACGTATTCTGTCAATTCACGTTCTTTGAGGATGGTTCCAAGTTCAAGATTGACCTCCTCAATCAGCTTTTCTGGATACGTCGGTGTTGCACCCCTCAGCGGGTCCGTTGCAGGGTGGTGCTGTCTAACAACACCAACAGCGCCATAGGCATTTTCGAAATGCCCGAGGATTGTCCGATGAAGTCCTGGAATCTCACGGATAACTATCCAATCTTGACCTACTGTGTGGGCAACGGTGAACAAGACCTCCTCATTGTCTTGTTGGTCTTGTTGAGTACGTCCAATCTCGACATATGCCAACACAGTATTTCCCAGTAGACTTCTTCCATACTCCCTGCCCGCTTCGATAATGAATTCGTCCAGTTCCAATTCGATTATTGCGTCCGCAAGCTCACCGTCGATTTCTGCAACATCAGTAGAGTTTTATTCATCTCATTGCTTATCATTTTATTATATTGATGGGATAGGATTATCTACACTTAAAACACCGGGCCGATTAGTCCGCGACATTTGATATTATACCTGATACGACGGCACACAGTGAACCATGTGGACCGTGTGAAACCCGTGTGAGAAAGCACCGTGTGTCAAACGTTTCAGATGGTTTAAACCGCTGACCGACAAGCCCGTCATGGGGCTATCCATCACTGAGTAACCATCTCCCCTCCTGAATCCGACTGTAATAGTTGACACCTTTGCGGACACACTTTCGGTTCCGATACCTTTTGCACACACCGTCTCGCAAGTGTAAAACCCATAGACACACCTCGTTTCGTCTGTTCTTCACACACCTTCGGATTCGACAGTCTCTGATGAAATCTATCGCATAGGTTATGAGAACGTCTGTCCTGAACGGAACTCGGTCAACTCGTTGATTCTGGACTCCAGCTCCTCGATTTCCTCTCGTAGTTCCTCAGCCTCTGGCTCATCACTTGTTGCCAGACTGTCCTTGAGACCCTGAAGCCGCGTCTCCTTGGTATCCTCGTTGACTTCGGCCTTACGCACGTACTCCTGCTCTTCAATGTCATAAACAGCGGACGCAGGGACTGTCACCACGTCGAGTACCTCGTCAACTTTGCTGCGGTCTACGCTCATGACTCGCTCACGGTCTACACCAGCTTCATCCAGTACTTTGAGGACGGTTTCCTCATCTTTGAGTGAGCGATTTCGCCGCGAAGTCCGTTGTACCGAGCCGTACTGACTGTGGACAGGCTGGTCGTGATGCACACGGTCGAGCAATACATCAGCGACATCTTGCCGCAGATTATTCGAATTCCGCTGAACATCAGAGAGAAGCGTGTAGAGGTTAACGAGCGTCCCTGTTTCGAGTTCCGTTAGTGACTCTACCTCATGCCGTTCAAGAGCGTCAACAAGGAGTAGCGCATCAGCATAGACATCAAGGTCGGGTTCTTTTCGTTCCGTTTTTTCGTCCTCAGCACCCTCGTCAACGAGCTGTGTTGTGGTAGCAGTCTCCGACTCGATAATGGCCCCACGGTCTTCGTTCACCTCGTACCGTGGATGCAGACTCAGCACGGCGGCATAGGGTTCAGCACCCACAGGGAGTTTTCCAAGGTCGTATCCTCCATCTGCCTCGTAGATACGTTGGTAGAGAGTCTCGAACTGGTCTCGCTGGAGTGGTCGTGACTCCCCGTCTGGGAACTCGATGATTATGCGTTGTTCCTGTACATCTGTGAGACGGAACTCCTTGTGGGCATTCGGGGTGACAAGTGTTGCATCTGACGGGAGTTCTTCGCACTCTTCCAGCAGCGTAGACCAACTGACGCTAAATGGCATTAGAAGTATATGGCGGCTATAGAGTCAAAATAGTAGTGCTGAGGCTGGTTCCATCAGATAGTAAGGTCTCCGACTTCCCAATCATCGGGAAGGTCAGTATCAAGGCCCTCCTCGACCACAAGATTTCGAAGACGCTGCTCGACCTCGCCATCCAGTTCGAAGGTGTAATCCAACTCCTCGTGCCAGTCCCAGTAACGAGGCACTGTCGGCCAAAAATCGCTTGCTGCACCCGCAGGCGCATCCAGTAGGTACCGAATTTCGGAAATTTCACCAGCAGGATACTGCATCTTTTCCTGAATTGAATCGTCGTGAATAATTCGCTCTGACACCTCGATAGCGGCGTGTTGGTCGGCGTAAAACGCGTGTTCCAGCATCGGATTCACCACGAAAATATCCTCTGCTGCATGGGCATGGATACGGTCAGCAACGGAGTGGTCGGGATGACCGATTCCCCACCCATACGGATGGAGTCCCTCGTTGATGAAGTCATATCCCTCCCCAACCTCGCTCAGAATCGAGTCGAAGTAGTCGAGAACAGTAACAGGCACAGCATCAATCCCGTCTGCGAGACGCACCCGAATGAGATTACGACTAGCCACGTTCTGGAGTACTGTCGTTACGTGTGGGAACTCATCAGCTGTCTCTGGGTGGTACGCGTTGAGGAACTCTTCGAGCAATTCCCACCCTTCTGCCTGTGTTGTATCGTCCAACACGGTGATGAGTTGGTCTCGATACGTTCGGGTGATTCCTCGGTAGCGGTCAGATTCCTCTGCCTCGTGTGCCGACGCTAACCGTGTCTCGTATGTTGCTACTGCCTGTGTGAGTGCGGTCACATCTCCGTCGCCAGCGGTCGATAACTGTTCGTCAAGCTCTTCCAGCTCAACTGCATCAGGCCGTCGGTCTTTTGGCATTACTTGTCTCTACAGAGCTGTCGGCGTAATATTTGTGCCGCTGGACGACGACGACAGTGTATGACCGATACTTACACGCTTACTGTTAGAATCGATTCGTACGATTTTAACGGCGAATTCTACTTCATCGGTGAAGGGTACGGCACAGGTGAGGAAGTCCTGAAACACGTAGCAACCGACCATATCCTAGCGATGAAGCAACGCCCGCACGTCGCTGAGTACCTCCTCGAAACACTCCAAAGCGGTGAGAACGTGAGTGAATCGGAGTACAGACAGGCAGACCCCGACGTTTCGTGCGGACTTCACTTCGATGTCAATCACCAGCAGTTCCGTTTCTGGGTTGGCGACCATACAGTTGAGATTGGGGGACAGCCGACCAAGAGCGAGCTTCGCTCAATCGCTGAAGAGCTCCCAGCGTAGGTCTCTTGCCGAGTTATCTCTCACCCAGCAAGGACAAGTATCGCACTTGCATAGAGAGATTTGAATGCGCATCTCGTTTGATGACGGCACGCTTCTCCTCAAAGACGCTCCTGATGCTATCCCTTACGCGGAGTGGGATGACCGCGTTGACGAGTATCGAGCACAAGCACACCACTACCGAGAGTTGCTTGAGCTGGCGGAGGACAACGATGATGGGCAGGCAACTCTCTCTGAATCCACAGCGGCTGTAGCATCTATTGAAGATACAGCTCGCAGCTACGCCGACTTCCATTTCACCCCTTCCGTCGCCATTGAGCCACGAGACTACCAGCAGACTGCGTTAGAAGCGTGGAACGACCACGACCGCCGTGGGACCGTCGTACTCCCCACGGGCAGCGGCAAGACCTTTCTCGCTGTGCAAGCCATCGCTGACGCAGGTGTCAGCACGCTCGTTGTCGTCCCCACCATTGACCTCATGAATCAGTGGCACGCCACACTCACGAACGCGTTCGGCGACCAACTCCCCAACGAGGTCGGCGTGCTCGGAGGTGGCAGCCACAATGTGACTGAACTCACGGTGACCACGTATGACAGTGCATACCGCTACATCAACGAGTACGGTGACCAATTCGGCCTGCTCGTCATCGACGAGGTACACCACCTGCCAGCGCCGACCTACCAACAAATACCCGAGATGACTATCGCTCCGTATCGGCTCGGACTCACCGCTACCTACGAGCGTGCTGATGGAGAGCACGAAGTGTTGGAAGAGCTGATTGGCCCTGTCGTCTACGAAGAGAACGTCGATGAGCTCGCAGGCGAGTATCTCAGTGAGTACGAAACCATCCACCTGAAGGTCGAACTCACTCCCGAAGAACGCGAGAAGTACGATGAGGAGTATCAAATTTACCGTGACTACGTGGACAACCACGACTTCGACATCTGGAAAGAAAGAGGCTATCAGGAGTTTCTCAAGCGGTCTTCATACGACCCGCAAGGTCGCCGTGCCCTCGTCGCGAAGCAACGAGCCGAAGAGATTGCCCGTACTGCCGAAAAGAAACTGGATACGCTCGATAATCTGCTGAAGCGCCACCACGATGACCGCACCATCATCTTTACCGCCAACAACGATTTCGCCTACGACATCTCGAAGGAATTCATCGTTCCGTGTATCACCCACCAGACTGAGACAGACGAGCGAACGGAGATTCTAGAGCGTTTCCGCACGGGCGAGTACTCGATGCTGGTTACGTCACAGGTGCTTGACGAGGGTATCGACGTGCCTGCAGCAAACGTCGGTATTATTCTCTCTGGTAGTGCCTCGAAGCGGCAGTACGCACAACGGCTCGGACGGATTCTCCGCCCCACAGATGACCGACAGCCAGCTCGCCTGTACGAAATTATCACTGAAGACACTAAAGAGCAGTACGTTTCCACGCGCCGCCGTCAAGGGGTGAGCAGTAGTGCTGACAGCTGACCTCGCTCGCTCCCGTACGCGAAACGGAACAGTACAACCGCTGTTCATCGACGCGGACGACCAACAGTATCGCGAGACAGCAGCGGAGCTCATTCAGATATTCGAGGACCACCTGGATGAGCCAAAGGGAGAGCTGGAGGAGACGATTGACCAGCTCACCATCGCAGACACGGACTACAAAATCGTCCAAGGACTGGCGAAGCTGCTGAAGGACGAGTGTGAGTTCGAGACCGTTGCCGCTGCTGACCCGAAGGAAATTCGCCAGCGACTCTTTGAGAAGGCCAACGAGACGTATCCAATTGTCCATCAGCCAACGCTCGGAGAGGACACGCAGAAGTTGGAAGTCTACAGCACTGTTGCTGATAAACTGGGTATCTCGCTTGAAGAGTGTTATCGTGGTATGTATGCAGACCTCGAAGACAACAAGCGCCTCGTTCGATTTGGACACCACGTCTCCGATGGGCATGAGGATTCAGCTGAGACCTCAACGACGACGCAATTGACTGGTGACAGCGAAGAGTCCTATGCCGAGGACGCAATCACCGTTGATTGGCTTCTCACGCGATACAATCTCGCGCTCGCACAAGCGGTGCTGTACGATGCGACACGGATGAAGATTCGAGTTTGGGACTCCTTTGGGACTGTGTTTAGCTACGTCAAGCTGTTTGGGCTAATGCACCGCATCTATCCCATCGATGGAGCTGGCAACCGTGTAGCGGATACAGACGCTGCTCATGGGTACGAAGCGATACTTGACGGTCCAGCGTCGCTGTTCTCCCAGTCGCGGAAGTATGGAATTCGGATGGCGAACTTCCTCCCTGCGCTCCCCCTGTGTAACCGTTGGGAGATGGAAGCCGAGATTCTCGACAACGAGGCCACAAGCACTACTCTCACGTTTGAACTTGACCACACCGACGACCTCTCATCCCACTACACTGCACAGGGTGATTTCGACAGCGACGTAGAGCGGACCCTCGCTCAGAAGTGGGAACGAGCAAACACAGACTGGGAACTCGTCCGAGAAGATGACGTACTGGACTTAGGTGCAGAGGTCATGATACCCGATTTCGCCCTCGAACACCCCGATGGCTGCCGAGCAATTCTGGAGGTTGTCGGGTTTTGGACTCCTGAGTACCTCGATGATAAGCTGACGAAGATACGGGAAGCAGATGCTGATAACCTCCTTCTCGCCGTCTCCGAGCGGTTAGATTGCTCATCAGAGGATTTTGAGGGAATGGATGACCGTGTTCTGTGGTTCAAATCGGGCATCCATGTCTATGACCTCGTAGAGATGGCCGATACCCATTCACAACCAATAAATAATAATTCTTAGGACGACTCTTCACTTTCACTATGCCATCCTAGCTCTTTTGCTGGTTGGTGACCAAAATGAGCATGGAACTTGGATTCCCTGTCACACGCTCCAAGTTCCTCCCCGTTTGACACTCATGCCACCATCGCCCTCACAACTAGGTACATGTCCCCTCTGTGGCTCATCAATCAGCAGTGATGCGATTATCCTCAAATACGAAGTAAACGGGGAAGAGCGGCTGTATGCAGAATGCGACGAGTGTAACGAGCCTGTGCATCCGCAGTAGGAGAAGTTATAGCTGAGCTGTTAGTTAACAACTTCTGTGAACGCAACGTTCTCCCGTGCTTCAGTCACGCGGACTGTCACTCGGTCACCAACAGCCGTGTCAGGAACAATTACGACATAGCCGCGCTCAACTTTGGCGATACCATCTCCTTGGTCACCGACATCCTCTATCTCAACCTCTCGAATATCGTCCTCTTTGACAGGCGGTCGCTGGGGTCGGTCGTCTTGTTCGTCACGCTCATTTTGGGTAGGTGACTCGGAAGAAACGATGGCGACTCGGTAGACCTCACCGCTCTGCACGTCACCGACCTCAACCTCACGCTTAGGTACCTCAATTACGTAGGTTCCGTTTCGTTCGGTGACTCGCTCACTGTACAAGCAGAGTAAGTCATCAGAGAGTTCCATCTGCTTCCGTATGGATTACGAGAGAGATGACATAGGTATTTTGTTAACACTATTACGTCTCTTGAACTTCCTCTGTTAGCAGTTCTTGGAGCTTCTCGGTTTTGGAAATCAGATTGTTGGTAGTGTAGACCACCATCATCTTGAGGAGTTGCTTGTTACAGGAATTATCCTCAGCCTCTGCAATTTCACGAAAAAGTTTCATGGTCTCTTCTTCGACTTCGATTTTATTTTTGTTGTCCGACATATGTTCGATTTTCAGAGCATATGTTAAATGTTTTATTGGAGTGGGGCAGAACGCGGAACTTAATCTCTGTATGTCATTAGTAACAAAACTGACTCATGCGGATGTGGGGCCATGGACGACCTCACAGGGTTTCAGCGTGACTTGCTCTACGTCATCGCTGGTGAAGACCGACCATCAGGTCAAGACCTGAAAGACGAGGTTGAGCAGTACTACAGCTCCGAGATTAACCACGGGCGGCTGTACCCAAATCTGGATGCGATTGTCAACAAGGAACTCGTCGAGAAAGGAGAGCTCGACCGCCGTACGAATTATTACAACATCACGAAGAACGGGGAGGAAGTTATCGAAGAGCGGCGTGAGTGGGAACAACAATACATCGACTGATGATTAGGCAGTACGCCTCGTGATGTGATACTCTCGACCTGCAAAGGGCTGACTGTCCTCTGGGTGCAATAAGTCGTCATCGGGGTAGCCAATTGTCTCATAGCGTCCTCGATGTGGACGTGGAACCCAGTGCCGTTTTGATGGCGTTGAGGGGCGGTCTCGGTTAAATACACGGCACATTTCACGAAACGTCGATTCGATACAGCCATACACCCCACCTTCAGCTGGCTTCCAACGAGGCCCCTCATCAGTCAAAACCCACGCGTCACCCCACTGTGCGGACGATACGGGCACACTGGTATCCATGCTTTCGACTTGAATCAGTCCTTCTTCGAAAACAATCTCGTAGTGGTCATGCGGTGAACCGCCAAAAAGATGGATTTCGTCGCACCCTCGATAATCGTCGATACTCCACGGTGACTCCGCAAACTTGGACTGACACGGAATGCCGACGCGGATGTGGTCGGGGATTCGCGACGGGTGAACTGACTTTGGCACCATGACCAACGTCTCGCAATGTGGAGCGACTTCATACGCGAGCGAGAGCGCGTCCTCGAACGTGACGCCATTGTTGATGTCTGGGATTACGGCGAACTCAGGCTGCTCTTCCTTCACTACCTGTAGATAGGGTTCAAACACGTCCTCAACCGAGACCTCCGCCTCTTCCAACCGCTTGAACGGGAAATCCACAAACGCTCTTCTGTAGGAGATTGTTGATACTGCTCAGCTGTCGCTGTGGAATCGAAGAGAGCAAGGACACCGCGTCAGCGGTGTCCGTTNGGCGCAGGTTCGCTGGCGTAACGGTGTTACTTGCCCTCGCTGCCGTTCTGATCTGACGGTCAAGAACAGCAGCTATGGGCACTTTCAGCGCTATCTCTGTAAGAATTGCGACCGCACGTTCAACGACAAGACCGGCACGATCTTTGCCCATTCGAAAGTTGCGCTCAGGAAGTGGCTGTTCTCGATTTACGCGTTTCTCCGATTTAACACGAGTCTTCGCCAACTTCAGCTAGAGATCGACGTTCAGTACAAAACGATCTACAAGCGCGTCGAACGATTCACGAAGGCGCTCGACGCGCCTTCGCTTGACCTTGTCGGACCGGTCGAAATCGACGAAGTCTACGTCTCTGCAGGGATGAAAGGCCGCGAGCGCGACCGACCGTCGCGCTCGCGTGGCCTGTCCACGCGTGGGCGAGGATCGTACGAGCAGGACAAACCGCCTGTGTTCACGATCGTCGATCGTGGAACCAGCGACCGATACGTGATCCCAGCGAAATCAGCCGACGAATCGACGATCCGGCTCCTTCTCTCAAACCGCGGGAAGGAGCCACTGACTGTCTACACCGATGGATTTCGTGCCTACGACCCGTTGGCCGAGGACGACGCATTCGACCGCGAATACGTCGTCCACGGCGACGGTGANGACTGTCTACACCGATGGATTTCGTGCCTACGACCCGTTGGCCGAGGACGACGCATTCGACCGCGAATACGTCGTCCACGGCGACGGTGAATACGCCGACGAAGACGTTCACGTCAATACCTGCGAGAGCCACGGATCGCTGCTGCGACCGTGGCTCTCGCCTCATCGAGGCATCTCAAAAGATAAACTCACACAGTATCTCCGAGCGTTCCAACTTCGACGAAAGTTATTGCGGAAACCAGGGAGAGAAGCGCTCAAACACGCTGTCAAAGCTACGCTGTGAAATCAACAAAGTGCTACACAAGAGCGNAAGTTATTGCGGAAACCAGGGAGAGAAGCGCTCAAACACGCTGTCAAAGCTACGCTGTGAAATCAACAAAGTGCTACACAAGAGCGAAACAGTATCAGACGCGCGAATAGCAGGTCTGCGTCCGGAGTCCCGTCATACCTGACCGCATCCACGGCGTACAGATTGCCCTCGTGTTCGATCGGCTGCCCTTGTTCGAACTCCGGGATTCGCTCGTCGTAGAGTCGAACCGAGCCCGTCTCGACCGCAGTCTGGACGTCGTCGGACGCCTCGTCGCTCGGGATCGCGGCGTGTTCGAGTCCCTCCATTTCCGAAACGTGGCGGAGAGACAGCGTCGTCGTTTCGTCTGACTGGGTCGTTTCGGGAACGTAATACCCTTCGTCGAACTGGACGACGTCGTATCTCGCGTTCTGGCGCTGGTGGACGTCGTGGCCGTCGGATTGTTCCTCCGAGAGGTCCCCGTCGACCTCGAGTTGTCCTCGCTCGAGAACCTCGCGCTCAAGCGCACAGGGTCGCTCGCCGTTGCCTCCACACTGCAGTATCGACTCGGACAAACTGAGCGCCTGTGAGGCCTCGACTTGCGTTTCAATCTCGGCGACTTCGTACGTGACCTCGGTTGCCTCCCCGTACGGATTTTCGGGAGAGAGATACAGGGGGTTCAGCAGTAACGAAATGCCGACTATCAGAAGGGTCGCCGTCAAAACGCTTCGCTTCATCGACACAGAGGATTGATTTCGTTTTCACTAGTACGTTGTGTCATCCATTTCGAACAAGACACGAAACCTCCTACGTACTCAGTCGTCGGCCACAACGGTGTCCGTAAGTGCCTCCGGACTGACCGAGGCGTACCGGACCACGGCGTCGAACTGCTCCAGCGGGAATCGATCGCCGCTCGTGATCCCCCGTGCCTCCTGCTCTTCGAGTTCGGTCGCGACGAAGCGGTTCGCGACCAGCCCAAGCCGTCCCTCACCGTCCTCGAGTTGCTCCTGTGCCTCCTCGAGCAACAGCGCCGCCGTAAAGACGTCGAAGACGTAGTGAGACAGACGCTTTGCCGACAGTTGCGCGTACTCGGCGTCCTCACCGGCGAGCGTCACCAGCGCGGTCTCGAGGTCGCGGAACTCGCTCTCGACCGTCTCCGCGGCGTCCTCGAGAGCAGGATGGGAGACGGACTCGAGTCGCTTCTCGACGGCTTCGCGGAACGGTTCGTGTGCGTCTTCGCGCTCGAGGGCCCGGAGGACGTCCAGCGAGAGGATGTTCTCGGTCCCCTCCCAGATCGGCAACACCTGGGCGTCACGCAGGAGGCGGTTGGTGACGAAGTCGTTCACGTAGCCGTTGCCGCCCTGAATCTCCATCGCGTAGGAAGCCGTGTCGACCGCCATCCGGGCGGTCCGGAGTTTGGCGACGGGGATCAACAGGCGCATGAGGCGGTAGGCGTCCTCGGCGCTTTCGCCCGCTCGTTCGGCGCGCTCGCGTTCCGACAAGAGCCGCGCGGCCTCGAAGACGTATGTCGTCGCGGCCTCGTGGTCGACGGCCATATCGACCAGATCCGCACGCATCAGCGGGTACTGGTCGATCGTCTCGCCGAAGGCCTCGCGGCTGGCGGCGTGTATCTTGCTCTCGAGCAGTGCCCGGCCCATGATGCCACAGGACGCCGCCGCGTTCGACAGCCGCTCGACGTTGAGCATCTCGGTCATCTGCTTGAAGCCGCGTTCCTCCTCACCGACGAGGTGAGCCTTGGCACCGTCGAACTCGACCTCGCCGGTCGGCACCGAGATCGTGCCGAGCTTGTCCTTGAGCCGCCGATAGCGTTGATCGTTGACCGCGTCGGGGACGAGCGGCCCGTCCTCGAGTCGGTCGCCTTTCGTCCACGGCCCTTCCGAGCAGTCGGGATCGGCGTGTGGGACGAGAAACATCGAGAGCCCGTCGGTTCCTCCGGGGGCATCTTCGGTTCGGGCGAGCGCGAGCGTCCCCTCGGCGTCGATGTTCGAGCAGAACCACTTCTCGCCGGTGAGCCGCCAGCAGTCCGCCTCCTCGTCGTATTCGGCGCGGGTCTCGGTGGCCCCCACGTCGCTGCCACCCTGCTTCTCGGTGAGGAACATCCCACCCTCGATCGACCCCTCGTAGTCGCGGCTGGTCAGCGCCTCGTAATACTCGGCGAGGGAGCCGTCGTCGAACTTCTCGAGGACGAGCGCCGCACCGGCGGTCATCGCGACCGGACAGTCGAACCCCGGCTCCGCATACGAGAGGAGATACTGCATCGCGAGGTTGTGGGCAAGCGGCATCGGCTCGTCGCGACCCGGCGGTGTCTCGAAGGCGTCGGCGACGATCCCACGGTCGTAGGCGACCCGTTCGGTCTCGAGCAGTTCGGGGGGATAGCGTACCCGGTTCTGAACCTCGCCGTGTTTGTCGTAGGCCTCGAGTTCGGGCCCGTGGTCGTCGACGTAGTCGGCGTTGTCGGCGACGGTGTGACCGACGATCTCGCCGAATTCGGAGAGTCGCGGCTCGGCCCACTCGAACTCGTCTTCGGCGTAGATGCAGCGGAGTTCCCGCTGGATCGTCCGATCGAGCGTCCAGTAGTTGACGTGGCGTCCCTCCTCGAACGACCCGTAGTCGATGGCGGAACTCATGTCGTGGTACTCCTTCACGAACGTCGATAAAACCGGGGCAAACAAACGGTTCGTCGGTGTTCGATCGTTTCTCCGTGACTCGCTCCGCCGATAGCCCTGTGGGAAACTATCATGGTTGGCGGCGTCGTCGGGACGGCTATGAACGCCGCCGACCGAACGACCGTCGAAGACGTGATGTCGACGCCGTTGGAGACGATCGCGGCCGACGCGACGGTGAGGGAAGCGACCAGCCGAATGCGTGAGAAAGACATCAACGCGCTCGTTGTCCGGACCACGCCACGAGCGATCGTCAGCAGTACCGATGTCCTCGACGCTGTCTCCGACGGGAAAGACCCGATGGAACTCGAGGTTTCGGACGTGATGACGACCGACGTCGAAACCGCCGCGCCGGACCTCTACATGGAGGAGGTCGCCGCGATGATGACCACGTACGGCATCAAACACCTGCCGGTCGTCGACGACGACTACGTCGGAATGGTGTCCTCGACGGACGTTACTGCCCACCTTTCGTAGGACGGCTACCCCCGACGGTCCGGTGACCCTTTCTTCAGGCGCGTCCGTGGAAACACGTAAACCCGTAGCGACGAGGGGACGACGCCGTTGGGCTCGACGTTCGCGTGCGGGTAGACCGCGCCGACGACCGGCACGTCGGGGTCGTAGTTCTCGTTGGTCCAGTAGTCGGCGACCGTGCGGTCGGCCGCCGGGATGTCGACTGCGTCGGCCCGGTACGCCGAGACGTCGACGACGGTGAGTCGGTCGCCGGTCTCGCGATCGACGACGGTATCGCCCGGCTGGATCGTGTGTTCGGCACAGTAGGCCGGTTCGATCGCCTCGTCTTCGTCGACGAACACCGGCGCGTCACAGTCGTGACACTCGAGTGCGATCTCGCCCGGCGGCGGCGTGCGTCCGTCGGTAATTTCGATGGCGACGCGACGGACGTGCTTGCACCGACTGCCGCGGAAGACGTGGTCGGGGCAGGTACAGCGTCCGGCCTCGAGGTCGACGAGGTACGTGCTGTCGCTGGCCGACTCGACCTCGTAGAGGCCGTCGCCCAGCGGGAGCACCGACATCGGCTCGGTGCGGGCCCGGAGCGATCGCCCCTCGAGGCGGTCGACGTCGGGAGACGAGACGGGAAGCGGTGCTTTCGGTGATGCTTTTGTGTTCATGGGTGCATCGGGTTGGTGCAGGCGGTCAGCGCGCTGTTCACGCGCGCTAGGGTCTCGAAGCGTATAACGGGCACGCCGGGTGTTGGACGGACTGTTCGTCCGGAATTCCGACGGATAGCGACCGGCCTCGTTACCCCTCCTCGAGCGAGAAGCGGACGACGGCGAGGTGCTCGTCGGGATCGAGGTCGCGTCTCGCGTCGTCTCCCCACGGTCGCTTTCGGAGCCCGAGCAGCCACGCCAGGAGCCGTCGCTGCTCGACGTAGCTCTCGAGCAGGTCGGTACGCGGCGGGTCGTCGTCGACGACCTCGCCCGTCGCCGGCCGACGGCGGCCCCGAAGCCGGAGCGTACACGCGGTCGGCTCCCGGAAGTTGGTCCACCAGACCGTCTCCGTTTTCGGGGTGAGAACGACGATTGCGGCGTCGCCAGCGGCTTCGACCCGGGCGTACGCGACGGGGATCGTATACCGCGTTCCCGACCGGTGACCCGTATACGCGACTAGCGTGAGCGCGGAACTCGCCAGCCAGTGGAACTGCGAGCACAACAGCCGACACACCAGCGGGTTCGCGACGTGCTCCTCGAAGGTGCGAGTCGACTCGAGTACGCGGTCCGTGAGCGCCACGACCGACGGTTCTCTCGGGACCTTCTAAAGGGAGGGGGACGTTGCATCGGGTATGGGACTGCTGGACGGGCTCCGGTCCGTACTCGGACTCCGCGCCGAAGCCGACGCGAGCCGCGACGCCGACCCCGACGACCTCTTCGGGATGAGTACCGCCTACGTGACGATGGAGGCCGAACTCGGCTACCAGTCGGCCGATGTCGGCGCACTCTGTTTCTCCGGCGTCGACTCACACAGCTTCCGCGAGGCCGTCGACGAAGTCGAAGCCATCCTCGAGGCCGGTCAGACCGAGACCGGCACGGACTTCGACGTCTCCGAAGACGACCACGGCTACCACTGGGTCATCCTCGAGGACGACGACCCCGAGGACCTGATCACCAGCCTGCACTTCGCCGCGGACACGTTCATCGAACACGACTACGGCTCGCGGCTACTTGCTGCCGTCTTCGCGTACGAAAACCGCGATGGCCCGGCCTACTGGATATACTCGTTTCGCCGGGGTGCGTACTACCCCTTCGCGCCACGGTCGGGGCGGGAGCGCGACTCGAGCGCGGAGTTCAAACTCGAGTCGGCCCTGGACGGCGAACTCGAGATCGAACGCGAGAAGGAGTACTGGTATCCGCTATGGCCGAGCGCGAGCGGGACCCATCCCTGGGAGTGACCGGAATCGATCGGTCGGTCCAAATTCTTTTGGAGGGACGTATATTGTGGTGGAGCCGGTAGGAGTAGGTACGGCAGGACGCCGACGCCACATCATCACACTACGATCGCTGCGCCATACACAGCGTTCGATCGGTGCCTGCCGAGTTTTCCCCCTTCCAAGCCCTTTCGATACGTGCCGACAATGCCACGTCGGTGAGGACAACCTTCCTCGAGCGGCGCAGATCCGTTCCATTATACCCATCCGCTGAGTATTCCCCGGCAGTGACCTCCTGGAACCAGCACAAGGGCGACGCCCGCAACGGGGGCGTCCGCCGCGACCTCGAGGGACCGCTCCGGGTCAAGCAGTCGTGGACCGTCGATCTCACCGGCTCCGTCGGCACACCCGTCCTCGACCGCGACACAGTCTACGTCGGCACCGGGCGCGGGAACTGCTACGCACTCGAGCGCGAGACCGGCCGTCGCCGGTGGGTCTTCGAGACGATGAACGCGACGAGCACGACGCCGGTCGTCACGCGAACCCGTGTCTACGTCGGCACCGAGGAGGGAACGATCTACGCGCTCGACCCTGCAACCGGCGACCAGCAGTGGGCCACGGAACTGCCGGGATCGCTCTCGAGTTCGCTTACCGTCGCCGACGGACGGCTGTACGCCGGTCACACGGCGGGCGTCTCCGCGATCGCGCTCGAGGACGGTACGGGGAGCCCGCTGGAGACCGAGAGCGCCGACGACGGGGCCGTCGACGACGGCGATGTCGTCTGGACCTACGAGACCGACGCGCCGGCCGTCGGCTGTCCAGCAGTCGACGACGGCGAGAACGGTGGTGGCGACGGCGAGCGCAGGTTCGGCGAGCGAGAGACGGAACCCGACCCACACTCCAACGTCGACGGGAACCTCGAGACCAGCTTCGACACCGACTTCGACCACGATACCACCCACGACGACGGTCAGCCCGTCGTCTTCGTCGGCACCGAAGACGAAACCGTCCTCGCGCTCGCGGGCGCGACCGGCGAGGAGGAGTGGACCGCGCCCGCGGACGGGGCCGTCGCCGGCGGCCCGACGGTCGCCGACGGGCTGGTCTACGTCCCCGACCAGGGTGGCACGCTGCTGGCGATGGGCGTCGACTCGGGCCAGTCGTGGTTCTCCTACGATATCCGCGACGGGTTCGTCGGCTCGGCGACGGTCCTCCCCGACGACGACACCACGTTCGTCGGGGCCGAGGACGGCTACCTCCACGTCACCGACACCTCCTTCGGCCGCCGGAAGCTGCGGGGGTGGCTGTTCGCGAAGAAGGGCGTCCAGCTAGACGGCCCCCTCCGGGGGAGTCCAGTCGTGGTCGGCGACGTCGTCTGCGTCGGAGACGCGACCGGCTCGCTGTACGGTCTCGACGTCGCCGACGACTGTACCCACCTCTGGCACTACGGCACCGACGCTGCCATCACGGGAACGCCTGCGGTCGGCGATCGGCAACTGTTCGTCGGCAACGAGGACGGCGTGTTTCACTGTCTCACCTGGCGTTCGGACGGCCGACGGCCGTAGCCCGTGGGGCCCTGCGAGGGCTCGTCTTCCTCCCTTACTGTATCGACGAACGCTCGAGTACCCCGATGCTTGCGTGCACTTTCACTTTCACTCCCCTGTTAACGAGGGTTTATGAGGGGTCCGGCACAACGACGGAGTATGCCCGAAGCAGATCTCGAGGAACTCCCCGGTGTCGGACCCGCAACCGCAGACAAACTCCACGATGCAGGCTTCGACTCCTTCCAGAGTCTCGCCGTCGCCTCGCCCTCCGAGCTGTCGAACACGGCCGATGTCGGCGAGTCCACCGCGGCGGACATCGTCAACGCCGCCCGTGACGCCGCCGATGTCGGCGGCTTCGAGACCGGCTCGACCGTACTCGAACGACGGAACGAGATCGGGAAACTGAGCTGGCACATCGACGAGGTCGACGACCTGCTCGGCGGCGGGATCGAGACCCAGTCGATCACCGAAGTGTACGGTGAGTTCGGCTCCGGGAAGTCCCAGGTCACCCACCAGATGGCCGTCAACGTCCAGCTTCCCAAGGAAGTCGGTGGCCTCCACGGCAGTGCGATGTTCATCGACAGCGAGGACACGTTCCGCCCCGAGCGGATCGACGACATGGTCCGTGGCCTGCCCGACGAGGCCATCGAGGCGACACTCGAGGACCGCGATATCGAGGGGTCGGCCGACGACGAGGAGGCGCTCGACGAACTCGTCGATGCCATCCTCGAGAAAATCCACGTCGCGAAGGCGTTCAACTCCAACCACCAGATGCTGCTGGCAGAGAAGGCCCAGGAGCTCGCGAGCGAACACGAAGACTCGGAGTATCCCATCCGCTTGCTCTGTGTCGACTCGCTGACCGCGCACTTCCGCGCCGAGTACGTAGGCCGTGGCGAACTCGCGGATCGCCAGCAGAAGCTCAACAAACACCTCCACGACCTCGACAAGGTCGGGAACCTCTACAACGCCGCCGTCATCGTTACCAACCAGGTCGCCTCGAACCCCGACTCGTTCTTCGGCGACCCGACCCAGCCGATCGGCGGGAACATCCTCGGTCACAAGTCGACGTTCCGTATCTACCTCCGGAAATCGAAGGGCGACAAACGGATCGTCCGCCTGGTTGACGCGCCGAACCTCGCCGACGGCGAGGCGGTCATGCGCGTCCAGGACGAGGGGCTGAAGCCGGAATAACCGTCGGCTGATAGAGATACGAGCGCATACCCCCGCCTTCCCGTGAGTGACGAGTGTTCCGACGCTCTGTCGGAACCGAGGAGCGAACAGGCGGGGGTCGAGCGGACAGCATAGTGTGACAATCCACCGTTCTATTGCAGGACTGGATTTCCCACCGTTTCCACAAGATATTTGTCATTATATGACCATAGTGTGTAGCACGGATGAAGACCACACGGCACGCAACCTACAACCTCAACTACCACATAGTGTGGCTCCCGAAGTCTCGCAGAACCGACGGTTCTGCGGACATCGCGGAACAGGGTTCCGCTCAGTACCGCAACGCGGTACTGACGGGAGAGGTTGCCGACCGTGTGGAATCCATCCTCCACGAAATTGCCGATGAGAAAGGCTTGGACATTCAAAATCTGACTGTTCAGCCCGACCACGTTCACCTGTTCGTCAGTAGCCCGCCCAAACACAGCCCATCACTGCTCGCCAACTGGTTCAAGGGCATTTCCTCACGGAAATATAACCACCGCCACGCCGACCACGACGGCGAGAAAATACGGTGGGCACGCGGCTACTACGCCGGGACAGCCGGGCACGTCTCGAGCGAAACTGTCGAGAACTACATCAACCGGCACAAGGAGGCAGAAGCGTGACCGAACTCACGAAAACGCTCGAACTGAAGCTTATGGACCCAAACGTCCACAAGCGGCAGAAGCTTCGTGAGACACGGAACGCCTACCAGCAGGCACTTCAGGCCGCGTTCGCCGCTGGCTGTGACACACAGTCAGCGGCCAACGACGTGGTTGTCGAGTACGACCTGAGCGGCTACGCCAAAAACGCCCTCAAAAAGTACGTCCCACAACTCTGTGGGAACAGCTACGACGCCGACGAGCTTCACGACGACCACCCGGTGCGGTTCACCAACGAGGGCCTGCAACTCGACCACCAGCCACAGAACGCTGTCGAGTGGTACGTCAAAGTCCCGCACCATGAGGACTACCACCTCTGGATTCCGGCTCGTGCCATTCCCGAACAGCGGGAGTGGCTCGAAGCGTTGTACGCAGACGACGCCGAAATGGGTGAAAGTCGGCTGTTCGAGCGGGACGGAACGTGGTATCTCCACGTCACCGCCACCCGCAACGTGGAGGACAAATATGAGGCGTCCGCCGACGAGCGGACACCGCCAGACGAGTCTGGCGAGCCCTGTCTCGCGGGGCTCGACAGGACGCCGATAGGCGTGGACATCGGAGAAGCGAGTCTCGTCACGGTGTGTCACCGCGACGAGAGCGGTTCTCCGATTCGCCCCCGCCTGTGGGCCGACGACGGCAAAGCCGTTCGTCGGCTCCGTAAAACCTATTTCACCGCCAAGCGACGGCTTCAGCAGCGCGGCAGTGAGCGAATCGCAGAGTCTTACGGTGACGCACTGTGGGACCAGATTGACGATGTGTTCCACCGTGTGACCCGCGAGGTCGTGGACTACGCCGAGTCTGTCGAGAACCCAGTGTTGGTGCTGGAAGACCTGACGTACATCCGCGAGAACATGGACTACGGCGAGTACATGAATCGACGGTTGCACGGATGGGGCTTTGCCAAACTCCACGCACAGATTCGCTACAAAGCCACCGAGAAGGGGATTCCCGTCGAGACGGTGAATCCCCGGAACACCTCGAAGGCGTGCCACGCTTGCGGTGAACACGGCTACCGGCCACGGCAGGCGACGTTCAGATGTTCGAACGACGACTGCTGGCTCGGTGAGTATCAAGCCGATGTGAACGGGGCGATAAACATTGCAGATCGCTACCGTAGTGGAGAGAGTCACCGCCAAAGCGACCGGGCTTCCCGGCAGAAGGCCGGTGACGATGACTCGGCTACGGATGGGGCCTCTTTGACCGGGCCACAAGACAGCCAAGCCGTTAACGAATCGCGGCGCGATTCGTTCGCACACCAGAAATCTCCGATTTCTGGGGACGATGCTGAAAACCAGCAGGTGACGCTTGGAACGTATGCGTCTTGAAACCAACAGGCCGCTTCGCTCGGCCTGAAATCCCGTGGCGGGATTCCTCCGCGTTTACGCGGAGGAGGGGGTCAATCGGGTTCCCACGCTCGGATTCTCGAGCGCTGGAGCGTACTCGTTGTACCCGTTACACTCGTCACACTCGTCGTGGCAGTACGGACGCGAGAACGTGAAACCGCGTGTATCGAGATCGGAGGGGACGGATCGGAAACCGGACGCCCGAACTCAGTCCTCGGTCGTCGTCTTGTCGACGTCGAGTTCGCCCCGGTAGATTTCCGCGCCGTCCTGGGCGACTTTCTCCGCGAGGACGGCACACTTGACGCGCATCGGGGAGATGTCGACACCGAGCATGTCGACGATGTCGTCGCGGTCCATCTCGAGCAACTCGTCGACGGTTTTCCCTCGAAGCTCCGTCGAGAGCATGCTCGCGGAGGCCTGGCTGATCGCACAGCCGTCGCCGGAGAACGCGACTTGCTCGATGGTCGCCTCGGCTTCGTCGTCTTCACGGTCCGCGAGTTTGACGTCCATCCGAATCTCGTCGCCACACATCGGATTCTCGCCGACGTGTGTAAACGTGGGATCCTCGAGTTCCCCGTAGTTGCGGGGGTTCTTGTAGTGATCGAGGATCTGCTGTCGGTACATGTCCGAGCCCAGTCCCATTGGTACGTGCGAATAGACCGGTGAATTGTAAAAGGGTTCCGGGGTGGCGGTTAGCAGGATACCGAAATCGGTTACGGGTGGGGGTGGTGAGGAGAGCTACGGCGGGTGGTGACGAATCGAGTCACGAGGATCGGTTACGACGACGGAGAACGGAAGGACGGTTGCATTTCGGGTGTGTCGAACGGTTGGTGGTCGATACTGCTACGTCGACCCCTGGTCGATCGGGGGGTTGAGGTAGCAGGCGTCTACGATGACGAGTACGCCGATAGCCGCGGCGACGATCAACGCCTGCGACACCGACACGCTCGCCACGGTGGCGACGACCAGTGCAACCGCGAAGGCAGCCGGCACGATCCAGAGGAGGAAGTCGTACCGGTCGGCCGTGGCGAGAACGTCGACCAGGGCCTCGAACGGCTCCCGTTCGGGACGGCCGATCGTTTTCTCGTGCATGTGTTCTCACCTCGGCGATGACGTATAGGGACGGCGAAGCCAAAAACCCACCGCCAGTTTGTTGTTGTTCAACACGGCTGTCGTCACCGGTCGCCGCGAATCTCCGCGTCGAACTGGGTGACGTACTCCCGGACGAACGACGCGCGGGCGTCGGCGAGTTCCCGGCCGACGTCGGTGTACATCCGGTCGGGGAGATCGAGGAGCTTCTCGTGGATGTGGTCGTACTGACTACCACCGTCGTCGGCTTCGATCGGCGACGAGCCGTCGTCCGGAACCACGTCCAGGCCGTGGATCGGCGACCCCACCTCGCCGCCGTAGGAGAACACGCGAGCGATTCCGACGGCTCCGAGCGCGTCGAGATTGTCGGCATCCGAGAGCAGTTTCGCCTCGAGCGTCCCCGGTTCGGGGGCGGCCGAGTAGCGGTGGGCGTCGACGCAGTGGCGAACGCGGTCCACGACGGTCGGCTCGGCCTCGAGTTCCTCGAGGATTCGTTCGGCCTCGCGGGCACCCCACGTCGAGTGGTCGTCGATTTCGCCGCGGTCCTCTTTCGCGCGGCCGATGTCGTGCAACAGGACGGCGAGTGTCAGGACCCGTTCGTCGACCTCGAGCGGGGAGGCACCAACAGAACGACGGTGGCGATCGACGAGCGTCTCCGCGAGGGCTTCGACCCGGCGGACGTGTCGCCAGTCGTGAGCCGGCTGCGCGTCGGCGAAGTACGGGCGGGCACGGCGTCTGACTGCGTCGAGCATGAGGGCGTGTTTCGCCGACCGTCAAATAAGCGACCCGCTCGCCACGTCGGGCCCGGCTCGGTCGTCCCGTCTCTCGCACGGTCGCTGCTCTCCTACGGATTGCTGTAACTGTTTCCCGCCGAGCGTCGACCCCGTTCCGGCGATCGGCGGGAACTGACTACAGTCAACCGTCTCAATCACTCATCGACGTCGAATCCTCGGGTCCACGGGACTCCCCGTCGCGGTTCCGCTGTTGCTCGAGTGTTCGACAGCCGTGGATCAGTTGCTCGGGAATCGCGCTGACGTTTGCATACAGCGACTCGAGGACTACCGCGACCTCCTCGAACCGCGGCCCGCGGTAGGCGCGAAACGGGCTCCGATCCCAGCGGACGTAGCCGTCGCTCTCGAGTAGCGGGAGATGTGTATGGGACAGAGTGACCCGGAACGACTCACGATCGATCGAACGGCGGGGGTTCTCCGCAGCGCCCGGCAGCGAAACCGATTCCTCGTCGCGGGCGTCCATGAGCGCATCGACGAGTTGTCGTCGCGGTTCGGCGGCGAGGGCGGTGAACGCTCGGTCCCAGCGGCGAACGACTCGTTCGGCGTCCCGCTTTCGATCGAGAGACATACACAACCATGGGAGAAATACCATAATAAATATTGGTGTGAATAAACACCGGCGAACGGTCGGGTAGCCCGTCGACCGTCTCCCCAGTCGTTCCTCCCAGAATCCGTTCGCAGAAATCGTCGACAGGACGGCAGCTCAGGGTTCGAAACCGACGGTTACGCGAACAGCTGCCGGGCGTCCTCCAGCGCTGCGACCAGTTCGTCGACCTCCTCGCGAGTGTTGTAGACGTAAAACGACGCTCGAGTGGAGGCCGGAACCCCGAGCTTGTCGTGCAGCGGCTGGGTACAGTGGTCGCCGGCCCGCACCGCGATCGTGTGGTCGTTCATAATCGAGGTCAGATCGTGAGCGTGGACTCCTTCGAGGTTGAAGCTGACCAGCCCGCCGCGGTCGGAGCCGGCCTCGGGGCCGTAGATCTCGACGTCGTCTTCGGCTTCGAGACGATCGTAGGCGTAAGCCGCGAGTGCTTCCTCGTGAGTACGAACCCGATCCATGCCGATCTCCTCGAGCCAGTCGACGGCCGCGTGGAGGCCGACGGCTTCCGCGATCGGGGGCGTTCCGGGTTCGAACTTCCAGGGAAGGTCGCCCCAGGTCGACTCCTCGAAGGTGACCTTGCGGATCATTCCGCCGCCGTAGAGGTATGGCTCCATCTCCTCGAGCAGTTCTCGCTTGCCATAGAGCACGCCGATCCCGGTCGGGCCGGCCATCTTGTGCCCCGAGAAGGCATAGAAGTCGGCATCGATCGCGTCGACGTCGACGGGGCGGTTGGGGACGGCTTGGGCACCGTCGAGGAACGAGAACGCATCGTGTTCGTGGGCGATCTCGGTCAGTTCGGCGGCTGGATTGACGGTACCGAGCGTGTTCGAGACGTGGACCGCCGAGACGATCTCGGTGTCGTCGGTGATCAGTTCACGGGCGTGATCCATGTCGAGCCGTCCCGTCTCGTCGACCTGGATGTACTTCACGTCGGCACCGGTCCGCTTGCCGATCTGCTGCCAGGTGACCAGCGAGGCGTGGTGTTCCATCTCCGTGAGGACGATCTCGTCGCCAGGCTCGAGCTCGTTTAATCCCCACGAGTAGGCGACCAGGTTCTCGGCTTCGGTGGTGTTTTTGGTGAAGACGATCTCCTCGCGACCGTCGGCGTTGATGAACTCGGCGACACGGTCGTGGGCCTCCTCGTAGGCGATCGACGCCTCCTGGCTGAGATGGTGGATGCCGCGGTGAACGTTGGCGTTGTACTCGCGGTAGTAGTCGCTCATCGCGTTGACGACCGGGTCGGGCGTCTGGGTCGTCGCCGCGTTGTCGAGGTAGACGACCTGCTGGCCGTCGAACTCCCGTTGCAGGATGGGGAACTGCTGGCGGATCGCCTCGACGTCGAGCGACTCGAGGTCCTGGGAACTCATTACGTGAGTAGCAGGGACCGCACACAAAACACTCCTTCGGTTCCGCCAGCTTTCGTCGCCGTCGCGGACGGACGGCGGGGCAACGCGGGGACGAACGGGGGCGGCCCCGAAACCGTTCGTGGTTTCGGTTCCGGGGCGACTCGAACACGAAACGCCTCGGGCGGGCAGACGAAGTCACCAGCCCGTCATGCCGACACCTCGAGGATACGTGCGTCGCAGGCCTCACACGTGATCGCGTACACCTGATGGGAGCGACAGCAGGACTCGACGGTCTCTTCGTCGAGCGAAATCGGTCCCTCACAGTCCGGGTCCGGACATCGTTCGACGAAGGCCCGAAGCCCGCTTGCCAGCTGGCTCCGGTTCTCGAGTGCGAGCCGGTCCCAGTGTGGGAGTTGGTCCTCGAGCACTCGAATCCCGGCCAGGTCGGCGAGCGCGGCAGTGCCGGACTCCCAGCGGGCGGCCGGTCGCCCATTGACGTGGGCGGTGGCACCGTCTTCGACGGCCTCGAACTCGAGTGACTCGGGGTCGACCTCGAGAAACGCCGCTAATTGTCGTTCGTGGTCCTCGTCTCGAACCGCCTCGAGTTCCGCTCGCCAGGCCGTTCGAACGTCTTCGGTGAGACAGAGGTCGTCTTCGGCTTCGGCTTGGGTTTGGGCTTGGGCTTCGTCGTCGGCCTCGGCCTCGCGTTCGTCGCAGGGGACGACGATCCCGTGCTCGCGGAACTGTCGTTCTGGATCGACGTGGTCTGGGACGGTGACATCGTCGGGCGTCGACTCGGCCGGCGTCTCGAGTGTCGTCCCGTCGGGCCCCGAAGCCGGCGCTTTGTCGAACTTTGCGAGGAGCCAGTCCGGGAAGTATCGCTTCGTCAGCGTCGGCGTTCCTGGTACCAGATACCCTCGGAAGTAGATCGCAGCGAGCGCGACCGCGAGCACCGCCGGCGCAGCGGGCAACGAGACGATCGCCACCGCGGCCGCGAGGACGACCGCGATCACGATGTTGACCGTCGTACAGGGGATACAGCGGTTCTCTCCCGTGTACTCGGGCTGTCGCAACCGCTCGAGGAGGCTCGGTTCGGTCGATCGATCCGTCCGTTCAGAGGACATATCCAGTGGCAACAGGGCAGTCGACAAAAAGGTATGGTTCGTGACGTGTTCGATGCCGACGACGTGACCGGCCGCAACACCGAAACGGAGTCACCCGGTGCGTTCCGGCCCGATGGGCAAATCGGCGTCGTCATCGCGGCTCCGCTCTATCCCGGCGTCCCGCGCCGAGCCCCTCCGATTCCGAGAGGACGGCCTCGAGTTCCGTTCGAACGCCGCCTCGGTCAGAACCGTGACGACAGTCGGGCAGACGCCCGCGACGGCAGCTATCGGAACGAGCAGGAGCGAGCCGATCCACGGGCTGACGAGAAAGCCGAACGCGACGAGCAGCGCGTAGACGCCAGCGGAGCCGGAGACCGCCGACAGGCCGAGCCGACCGAGCGTCCCGTCCGGCGTGTACGCCTCGACGAGACGCCGGAATCCAGTGCGGTTCGACATCCGGCCGAAGACCAGGGCATGAACCCAAGTACGTGTAAATACACTATCAAGATGCCGTTCGAACGATCGACCGGCCCAACCGAGGAGGAACGGAACAGTAGGAGGTGATCGAGCCGAGGAAAGCAGTACACTCAGTACAGGCGCAACAACTGCGCGTGACGCGTCGACCCGACCTCGAGGACGTTGGCCTCGTCGACGAACCCTTCCTCGACGGCCAACTCGACCGCGCGGGTGCCGACGATGTTGGCTACGTCCGCCCGGGCGAGGCTCTCGACGACGGCGCGTTCGTCGACCTCGTCACCGCCGTAGAACTCCTCGGTGACGGTCAGCGAAATCTCGCCGGACTCGAATGTCTCGCCGAGTACGTCGGCGTCGCAGACGGCGACGAGCAACCCCTCCTCGGTCTCGCGTTCGTTGACGATCATCGCTACTCGAACTCGAATTCGCGGTCGCGGTCCGTGCGCTCGTCACCAGTTCGACGGCCGGGGTCCTCGACCGCGTTCCCGGCGTCGAACGGCTGGCCGCGCTGTTCGGGCTGTTCGAGGCCGCCGGCACCGCCACCGGCCTGTCCACGGCCGTCCATGCGGTCCTCCATGACTTCCTGTTCGGCCTGCTCGACCAGCTCGTTTGCCTCCTCGACGATCTCCTCGGCCTCGTCGTAGCGGCCGAGTTCCTCGAGAATCTCGGCTTTCTCCTCGAGCACTTTCGCGTTGCGCAGGCCGAGGCGGATCGCGTTGTCGATACAGTGCAGTGCGTCCTCGGCCAGCCCCCGCTCGGAGAGGAAAAAGGCGCGGTTGAACCAGCCTTCGGCGAATCGCTCGTCGATCTCGACGGCGCGCTCGGCGTGCTCTAGAGCCTGTGTGGTCTCGCCGAACTCCCAGAGGGCGTAGGCGAGGTTCGTCTCGGCTGTCGCGGCGTGTTCGCTCTCGTCGTCGATCGCGAGTGCCTCGCGGTGGGCACCGATCGCGCGGTCGTACTCCTCGAGTTCGGCGTGGGCGACGCCGCTGTTGACCCACGCCTCCTGTTCGACGCGGTCGTCCTCGGCGAACTGGGCTGCCCGCTCGAAGGCATCGGTGGCCTGCTCGTAGCGGTTGATCTGCATGTAGTTCAGCCCGACGTCGATGAGTTCGTTCGCGTCGACGTCCTCGTGGTCGACAGTGTGCTCGTCTAACGTGTCGGTGATCACGCGGGAGTCGACGGGGTCGACCTTCGCCGGGTCGACGCCGAGTTCGGGCGGGTCGAGGTCGAACTCGTCGTACGGATCGTCGAACCCCTCCCCTTCGGAGAAGTCGTGGTCGCGATCGTCCGCTGGGTCGGTCATTGGCGGAATGTGGCGTCGAGGACTGTTAAGGTCTGCGACCCGCGGAGACGCGAAACGTTACGCTCGTCCGCCGAGACGCCGGGTCAGCGACCGGACCGATTGTGTGACCTCCGCGGGATGGGGGAGCCCGAGCCGGTACCGAAGCCTGTCTTCGCGCTTGAACGGCTCGAACGCCGTCGGTTCCTCGAGGTCCCAGATATCGGCCGGCACGTACGAACGGCGAGCGTGGCGCTCGAGGACGGCGTTTGCCGCCCGGCGACCGGCCTCGTTTGCCGACTCCATGGACGCGAGATCGGAGTTCGTTCGCACGTAGTCGCTCGCGAGCGTGAGGTTCGGGACCGCGACGTCCGCGGGCGGCCGGTTCCGGAGGGAGCCGACGGTGTTGATCAACAGCGGCGAGCGGTTTTCGACGCGGTCGCCGGCCTCGGAGTCGTCGTCGCGTTCGACGATAGAGGGGTCGAGAAACCAGTCGACGAGCAGATCGTCAGACAGCGTCGGGCTCGTCCCGTTCAGATGGGTTTTCAACTGGGCCCAGATATCCGTCACGATCTCTTCGCGGGTACACTGCCTGGCCGGTTTCCCGTGGACGACGCCGGGCGTGTCCCAGTCCGAAGCGATCACGGAGAGAACTCCTTCCACCGCGTCCGGGCCGCGACCGCTCACGTCGTACTCGTGGTCGCGCCAGAACTGCCGTTGTGAGATCGAAGTCAGCGCCCACGGGGAGTCGGCGTACACCTGATGGCCCCGCGTCAGGGTGACGTCCTCGGAGAGGTAGAACTGGACGCCGTTCATCCAGGCCGTGTCGAGCCGTTCGATCCGTCCCAGCTCCGGCGCGACGCGAGCGAGTTCCGGCGTGACGAACTGTGGGGCGACCTCGACCGGCACCGCGAGAACGAACTCGTCGGCGACGACGGTCTCGCCGTCGACGAGCGTCGCCGCGGTGACTCGTCGGCCGTCGAACTCGAGGTCCCGAACCGGCGCGTTCGCCCGGAGGTCGACCCCGAGCCCCTCGAGATAGCGAAGCCAGGGATCGATCCACGCGACGCTCGTCGGGGCGTTGAGCACCTGTTCGGTCGGACGCGTCGGGTCGAGCTGGCCGAACAGCAACTGCAAGTAGATCGTCCCGATCGTCCGTGCGCTGCCGACCTGTGGGCGGAGAGCGACCAGCGCCTGGGTCGCGTAGGCCAGCCGGTCGCGAAACTCCTGGGAACGGTTCTCCGCGTCGATGAACTCCCACCAGGAGATATCGTCGAGTTCGTCCTCGCGACGGGCCTCACAGGACGTCAGCAGGTACAACAGCCGCTCGAGCAGAAAGCGGACGTCCGATCGGGGGAGGTCCTCGGCGAACGCCGGCCGTAGCGCCTCGAGCCAGCCTCGAAGCGTCTCCGGCGTGCCGGTTTCGGCCACCTGCGGCGGCCCGTCGACGTTGGCGATCAGCGTCGCCTCGGTCTCGACGAGGTTGTCGGCGACGGTTCCCTCACCGTCGGGAATCCGGGCCATCGTGTCGGTTACGTGCCGATAGAACGCCGGGAAGAACCGAAAGCCGTGTTCGCCGTGTAGCGGCGCGTCACTCGCTCCGGGAGTCGAAACGCTCTCGCCGCTCGCCCCGGCGATCGGCATCGACCTGGCTTTTCCGCCGAACCGTTCGTTCGCCTCGAGGACGGTCACGTCGATCCCCCGTTCGGCGAGTTCGTGGGCCGCGGTGAGGCCGCCGATCCCACCGCCGACGACGGCGACGTCGGACTCGATCATTACCGGAGGCAGGGCTGCGAACGACATAATGGGCGCGCCTAACGACGACCGGGCGAACCGAGCGAACGGACCGTCACCGTTGAGTGGACAGCCCGCGAACCGCCGTCTATGCGACTGTTCGTCAGCGTCGACCTGCCCGACGAACTCGCCGACGACGTCGCGGACCTGCAGGCGACGTTCGCCGACGCGAGCGGCCTGAAATTCACCGATCCCGAACAGGCCCACGTCACCCTGAAATTCCTCGGCGACGTGGACGACGATCGCCTCCCCGCTCTCGAGTCGGAACTCGAGACCGCGGTCACGGAGGCCGGCGTCGACCCCTTCGACGCGCGGATCGGCGGGCTGGGCGTCTTCCCGACCCTCGAGTACATCAGCGTCCTCTGGGCCGGTACCGAGACCGGGGGCGCGGAACTGACGGCGCTACACGAGGCGATCGAAGAGCGAACGACGGCGATGGGGTTCGACGAGGAGGACCACCAGTTCACCCCACACGTCACGCTCGCCCGGATGGAACACGCCGGCGGGAAAGACCTCGTCCAGGACCTCGTCCGCGAGCGCGACCCAACGGTGGGCGAGCTGAGGGTCGGGGAAGTGCGGCTGACGGAGAGTACGCTCACCGACGACGGGCCCGTCTACTCGACGGTCGAACGCTTCTCCCTCGAGTGAGATGGACGAAACGAGCAACGGGCCGCCAACGCCGCCGAAAGACGGTCAGTAGCGGTGTCGTGTCGCCGGTCCGGCTCGTCCTCGGCCGAGGATCAAGTACAACACGAGACCGAGGATCGGCGCGAGAAACACGACGATGGTCCAGAGGAACGCCGGATGCTCGCTGTTTTGCTGTGCGTCGGCGTAGGTCCAGGCGACCAGGGCGAGATACGCAATCGTGAACGCGACGAACAGCAGCAAACCGATACCACCGGCGGCCGCTGCAACGGTCAGGGAGGGCATACACGTCGGATGTGACGGCCGTGATAAATTCTTTGTGACATTCCTGTCGGGAAGAAAGACGTTCGAAGCGAACGACTGTGTCTCGAGAGCGGAACCGAAACCGACGATTCGGAGTGTTCGCCGAATCGCTGGCGGGGTTGCGTGACGACCGACGACGACTGCATCACTGGCGAGCCGGTCGCTACCGCGGTCGCACTCCAATGAACAAGATTTTAAGCCACCGTGGGCTACGTTCGGCTACTATGGGTAAGAAATCGAAGGGCAAGAAGAAGCGTCTTGCCAAACTCGAGAACCAGAACAGCCGCGTTCCGGCCTGGGTCATGATGAAGACCGACATGGATGTCCAGCGGAACCCGAAGCGACGCAACTGGCGACGTAGCGACACCGACGAATAACGATGAGTGCAAGCGATTTCGAGGAACGCGTCGTTACCGTTCCGCTGCGCGACGTCAAGAAGGGGGCCAACCACGAGGCCGCGGACCTGGCGATGCGACTCGTCCGCGAACACCTCGCGAAACACTTCGCGGTCGAGGACGACGCCATCCGCCTGGACCCTTCGATCAACGAAGCGGTCTGGTCGAACGGCCGATCCAACCCGCCACGAAAGCTCCGCGTCCGCGCGGCCCGCTTCGAGGAAGAGGGTGAGGCCGTCGTCGAGGCCGAGGTCGCCGACTAAACTTGCAACGCCTCGCCTTCGCCGGGTCGGCCTACGTCGGCGTCTTCGCCCGCGCGACCGACTCGTGCGTGCTCGTTCGCCACGACGTCGACGACGACGATGTCGCCGACCTGACCGACGAACTCGAGGTGCCGGCCGTCGAGACCACGATCGGCGGCTCCTCGACGGTCGGTGCGCTAGCGACGGGTAACGAGAACGGCCTGCTCGTCAGTTCGCGCGTCCTCGACTACGAGCGAGAACGGCTCGAGGAGGCCGTCGACCTCCCCGTCGCCGAACTGCCCGGCAGTATCAACGCCGCCGGCAACGTCGTGCTCGCGAACGACTACGGGGCCTACGTCCACCCCGATCTCCCTCGGGAGGCGATCCAGATCGTCAAGGACACACTGGAGGTCCCAGTCGAGCGAGGCGACCTCGCGGGCGTCCGCACCGTCGGCACCGCGGCGGTCGCGACCAACTCCGGGGTGCTCTGTCACCCGAAGGCGACCGACGAGGAACTGGACGTTCTAGAGGACGTTCTGGACGTACGAGCCGATGTCGGCACCGTCAACTACGGCGCGCCGCTGGTTGGCTCAGGGTTGATCGCCAACGAGACCGGCTACGTCGTCGGCGATGAGACGACCGGACCGGAGCTGGGCCGGATCGAGGACGCGCTGGGCTATCTCGAGTAACTCGCGGTTCGGGTTTGGACCCTCGAGTCCAGCGTCTGCTCGACTCTTCCTCTCCTGTTTCCGCCCAAAGTGTCCGTGAGCTATCCCGACAGCTCGTCGTAGTCGACTTCGAACGGAACGGTGAGTTCGACCGGGTCGCCGGTGAGCGAGTCGCCCGTCAGGCGTGCCTCGAACGCGACGGTCTCGTTGCTCGCGTCGGTCGAGGCAAACGTCGTCGTCGCC
This sequence comes from Halobiforma nitratireducens JCM 10879, assembly GCF_000337895.1. Taxonomy (GTDB): domain Archaea; phylum Halobacteriota; class Halobacteria; order Halobacteriales; family Natrialbaceae; genus Natronobacterium; species Natronobacterium nitratireducens. The sequence continues at coordinate 20,635 of NZ_AOMA01000009.1, read as the reverse complement.
GTGTAACCGTGATCCCAGCCACGAGGGTAGTCGACGTGAAGTTGCGAGCCCGGTTCGGCGGTGTCCGGTTCACTCGTGAGCCAGCCATCCGAATACTGCGTCGTTGCCGGTTCGCCGAAGCTCGCGAATCCCGTTTCCGCCGGCGTGACCTCGAGTTCCACGTCGTGCCAGAATCCGTTTTCGTGGAGGTCCCAGACGACGATCAGTGCCGTCGCGGAGACCTCCGAATCGGCGACGTACACGACGGTTAGCTCGGCATCGTCGTGCGTCGCGGTCGCGACCTCCTGGGCATCGGTGAGCTCGATAGTCTCGACGTGCTCGTCGCCAGCGTGTATCTCGAGTCGGTCGTCGCTCTGTTCGACTGTCAGAGCCGTCGTTTGATACCACCCGACGACTCCAGCGGCGGTTCCAAGCAAGACGATGGCGATGAGGAGGGCAACGGCGATCGTCCGTCGTGTCATCTGTAGGACTGTTTCTATCGACCGTATTATTGCTTTCGAACGAAGTAACGAAATTTAGGTCCGGTTAACCGCCTGTGCACCCACCAACCGCAATAGCCCTGCCGGTCACGATCGTTCTCGAGTCGCGAGCCGGTTGCGCCGCGTTCTCAAACAGTTCCGGCTTCGGAACGTTTGAGGTCTCCTACCGGAAAGGGGTGACGTGAGCCGCGCTCGTCTGTTTGCCTCCCTCTGTGGGCTCGTCTTTCTCCTCAATCTCGCCAGAATCATCTTTGCGCCGCTGCTCGATGTCATCATCACGGAGTTTGCGATCGGCGAGGCGACCGCCGGGCTCCTCGTGACGCTTGCCTGGGTCGGTAGCGCGTCGCCGCGTCTGCCGACCGGCTGGCTGCTGACGAAGGTTCCCCGCCACTACGTCGTGCTCGGCTCCGGATCGATCCTCGCGGTCGCTTCGGCGTTCGCCGCGACGGCGGTTTCGGTCCGACACCTCATGGTCGGTGCCTTCCTGATGGGGATCGCGTCGGGCGTCTACTTCGTCTCCGCGAACCCCTTCCTGAGCGAGTTGTTCCCGGACCGGGTCGGCCGCGTCATGGGAATCCACGGGGCTGCGAGCCAGATCGCCGCGGTACTCGCCGCGCCGCTTGTCACAGTCACGGTCGTCCTCGGCGACTGGCGGCTGTCGCTGTGGCTGATCGCCGCCGGTGCAGCAGTGATAACCGTCTACACCGCGCTCGCGGCGAAACGGACCGAGTTACCGAACGCTGGTGAACAAGACCGGAACTTCGTCGCGAGCGCGCTCTCGGAGTGGCGCATCATCGTGACCGCGCTGGCGATCGTCGGCGCAGCCTCGTTCGTCTGGCAGGGTGTGTTCAACTTCTACGAACTGTACATGCAGTCGAAGGAGCTCTCCGCCGAGTCGTCGGGAATGCTGCTCACGATCGTGTTCGCGGCGGGCATCCCGGCTTTCTACTTCGGCGGCGACCTGGCGGACCGGCTCCCCCTCATCCCGTACCTGCTCGGGATCGTCGGCCTGTTCTCGGCGAGTCTACTGGTACTGACGGCAGTAGAGGGGTTCGTCGGACTGGTCCTCCTCTCTGCGGTCCTCGGCTTCGTCATCCACGCGCTCTTCCCGGCGACGGATACCTTCCTGCTCGATACGCTACCGGATGCGACCCGGGGCAGTGCTTACGCCGTCTTCAGTTCGATGTGGATGCTCACCCAGTCGCTTGGCTCGTTCGTACTGGGGCTGTTCATCGAGGGCGGATACAGCTACGACGGTGTGTTCCGAATCGCTGCCGTCTGCCTGGCCGTCCTAGTCGTCTCACTCTTGCTCCTCGAGCGGACGGATCGGCTCCCGGTCTGATCGTCTGCACTCTCCGCCACTTCCTACTCTGCCACCCCGTCGGTCGAGGTGGACGCGACCGGCGCGTCGGTTCAACTGGGGTCGTGCCGTCTCCCTCTCCTACTCCGACTCGTTCTCGTCTCGCTCCCGTGACTGCCACCACCGCGCGGCCAGGGACGGCAGGAACAACAGGAACCCGGCCACGAGCACGAACAGCGCCACGCCGAGCGTCTCGAGCATTACTGAATACGGAACCGATCCGGCTCGCCTTCGGTCAGCGTCGCCTCCTCGCGTAGTTTCACGATCCGCCCCGTCGGCGTCGACTCGAATTCGGCTTCGGCGTCGACGTTCTCGAGGGTGCCGAGCAGTTGTGCCCGCGGGGGTTTCTGGGCCGCGCCGCAGTCGTAGATGGTAAGGAGGCCGCGGTCGCTGTCCTCACGGTCGTAGACGACGATGTGGGCGTGGTTGGGGAGCCGCCACTCGCCGTCGCCAAGCGGTGGGAGGTGGTTCATTCGTTACTGCCGTTCGAACCGGTGGCACACGACATCGCTGTCGTCGTCCCACTCGAAGTTCTCGTGAGCGCGCTCGAGCAGCCGACGATATCCCTCGAGGTCCTCCATTCCCTCGGCCTTGGCGTCCTCGTCGGTGAGATCACCGAGGGTACGGTCGGTCACCTCCCGGACCTCGAAAGTGGTGTCTTCGATGGTGAACGTGTCGCCCTCGTCGGCGTACTGGTGGCCGCGGTGGATCTGGGTGACCTCGCCCTCGAGGGCCTGCTGTTTCATACGGTCGTTCGGCAGGAGTTCGCCGGGTTCGATTTCGGCCATGGTCGGAGGTAGGACGCCGGGAGCAAAATCGTTTGGTCCCGGACGGGGCCACGCGATGAGCCGGCCGACAAAACTTATGACACGGTACGAATACGTTGGCGGTATGGTCCTCCGATCCGCGATCACCCGGGTTCGGACCGGGTTCGCGCTCGCGCACGCGTCGTTCGGCGTTCTCCGACGTGAGAAGTGGTTGCTCGTGTTCCCGGTTCTGTACGGACTCGCGGCGGTCGTCGGCCTGTTCGGATTGCTCGTCGGCCTCGGAGTCGTCGTCTTCGCCTCCGCGGTCGGAATCGCCGCCCTCGAGGGCGTCGCCGTCGATCTCGGCACCGAACTCGTCACCGCGGCGGTCGGGCTCGTCGGCTCCTTTCTCTTTCTGTTCGCGGCCACCGCGGTTGCGACGTTTTTCAGCGCCGCGCTCGTCCACGCGGTCGGGAAACTGTTTGCCGGCGAGCCGACCGGCGTTCGTGACGGGCTGGCCGGAGCCTGGGCATCGAAGCGGACGATCCTCGCGTGGGGGTTCGTCGGGGCGACCGTCGGTATGCTCTTTCAGGCTCTCGAGAGCCAGGAGGGGAAACTCGCCGCGCTCGTCAGGGTGCTTGCCGGCTTCGCCTGGTTCGCGATGACGTTTTTCATCGTTCCGGTGATCGTCTTCAGAGATGGCGGCGTCCGCGAGTCGATGCGTGACAGCGTCGACCTGTTCCGTGAGACGTGGGGGGAGGTCGGCGGGATCAGCCTCGGCATCGGCCTCGTCACGATCGTGGCCGCTGCTGTGGTGCTCGTTCTCGGGATCGGCGCACCGGTACTCCTGTTCGGGCCGCCTGCCGCGGTACTTCCGTACACGATCGGTCCGACCATCGCGTTGCTGGTCGGGATCGCGATCGTCCACAACGCTGCGACCGCGATCGCAAAGACCGCGCTGTACCGGTACGCCGACGATGGCGAGTTGCCCCCGGAGTTCGACGGCATCGATCCCGACGCACTCGCACGGCGGAAACGCAGTTCCCGGTCGACGATGGGCGGTGGGCCCGGCGACCAGCCCGGACGGATTTAGGCCGCCTGCAGTGAGGTCGTCCTGTCGGCGGGAGGGACGGAAGGAGAAGAGAGCGAAGAGAGGGAAGGGAGGAAGGGAAGATTCTTCCGACTGCCCACCGGAAGAACAGCCATGAGTCAATACACGGTGACCGGTCAGTTCAAGACCCGCGACGGCTACGCGGAGTTCGAGACGACCGTCGACGCCGAAAACGAGGATGTCGCTCGCGAACACGCCTTCTCCCAGCTCGGGAGCCAGCACGGACTCAAACGAACCGAGATCGACCTCGAGGGGGTCGACGCACAATGAGTCAGCAGCAACTCCAGCAGCTGTCCCAGGAGCTTCAGGAGATTCAAGAGCAGATCGAAGCCCTCGAGACGAACGTCCAGTCGATCCAACAGGAGAAGACGGAGGTCGACGAAGCTATCGAGGCTCTGGAAACCCTCGAGAGCGGCTCGACCGTGCAGATGCCGATCGGCGGCGGCGCGTACCTGCGAGCGACGATCGAGGACATCGACGAGGCGATCGTCGACCTCGGAGCCGACTACGCCGCCGAGTTCGAGGAAGACGACGCCATCGAGGCCCTCGAAAACAAAAAGGAGAACCTCGACGACCGCATCGACGAGGTCAACGAGGAGATCGCCGAACTCGAAACCGAGAGCGAGGAACTCGAGCAGCAGGCCCAGCAGCTCCAGCAGCAGGCGATGCAACAGCAGATGCAACAGCAGATGGGCGGCGGTCCGGAGTCGGACGAGTAACGATCGGCTCCCGGTCGATCGTCGCCGCCGACGGGGCGAAGACGACGCTTTTTGATGCGGAGTACAACACCGATGTGCCGACGTACCGGCCTCACTGTGACTCGTACCGTGAGTGGACTGGGACGGACGTACTGTGTTGTCCGCCAGTGCGGTCGTCGCTCGGTCCGAGACTGGTCGTGCGGGCCGGGAATCGCCACTGCTATCACTCGCGACGCCGACGGAACAGGTAACTGCTCTCGTCGGGACCGATCGTCGTTCCCGACCCGTTCGCACGCTCCCGTCACTGCGATGGCGGTCGGACGGAACCGGGCGGGAATTCGAACGCAGATGCAGATTACGACTACGACCACGACTACGACTACGACTACGACTACGATCACTATTCAGACCAAGAGCCATGTTCGATAACCTGAAAGAGAAACTCGGGAGCTTCCGCAAGGACGCCGAAGAAGCCGCCGAGGAGAACGTCGAGGAAGTCGATCCAGAAGAAGCGGACGAACTCCAAGACGAGTCGGGTTCCGGCGAACCCGACGAGTTCGAAGCAGCCGACGACCGCGACGGTGTGGCCGATGCCGAACTCGAGGCAGAAGCCGAGACGGCCGAAACCGAGACCGAGACCGAGGCTAACACCGAGTCCACCGGCGAGCCGGCCGGGACGCCCTCGGAAACCGAGACGGATACCGAACTCGAGGAGGCCGACGGACACGAAGGCGACAGTGAACGCACAGACGACGCCGAGGAGAACTCGACCGGCTTCGGTCACAAGGCCAAATCGCTCGTCACCGGCAAGTTCGTCATCGAGGAGGAGGACCTCGAGGGGCCGCTACACGAACTCGAGATGGCGTTGCTCTCGAGTGACGTGGAGATGAGCGTCGCCGACGAGATACTCGACAACATCCGCGACGAACTGGTCGGCGAGACCCGCACGTTTACGACGTCGACCGGCGAGGTCGTCGAGGACGCCCTGCGGGAGGCGATCCACGACGTGATCAGCGTCGGTCAGTTCGACTTCGACGAGCGTATCGCGATCGAGGACAAGCCCGTCACCATCGTCTTCACCGGCGTCAACGGTGTCGGGAAGACCACCACGATCGCCAAGATGAGCCGCTACTTCGAGGAACGCGGCTACGACGCGGTGATGGCCAACGGCGACACCTACCGCGCCGGCGCGAACGAGCAGATTCAGGAGCACGCCGACGCGCTGGAGATGAAATGCATCAGCCACGAGCAGGGTGGCGACCCCGCTGCCGTGCTCTACGACGCCGTCGAGTACGCCGACGCCAACGACGTCGATGTCGTGTTGGGCGACACCGCCGGTCGTCTGCACACCGACGAGGGACTGATGGACCAACTCGAGAAGATCGACCGGGTCGTCGATCCGGACCTGACGCTGTTCGTCGACGAGGCGGTAGCGGGTCAGGACGCCGTCAACCGCGCCCGCGAGTTCAACGAGGCCGCGGAGATCGACGGCGCGATCCTGACGAAAGCGGACGCCGACTCGAACGGTGGCGCGGCAATCTCGATCGCCCACGTCACCGGCAAGCCGATCCTGTTTCTCGGCGTCGGCCAGGGGTACGACCACATAGAGCGGTTCGATCCGGAGGAGATGGTCGATCGGTTGCTCGACGAAGACGAAGACGAAGACGAAGTCGAGGAGTAAGGTCACTACATCTTCGGGGTGTCGCCTCGAGTCGAACGTGGGATCGGACCCGGACCCGGACTCGATTTCGGGTTCGGGTTCGGACTCGAGTCTGTGCGACCCCGACCCCCACCCGACGCGGGCTCGGCGCACTTCGTATCCCGCTCGAGACGGTCGTTCTTCGGGACTGTTCGTGACCGTAACCAAGGACAACCCTCGTATAGGGGTTTGTGGTACGTTGTCGTGTGGGTACGTGTCGCAATGTGTCGTGGGCGACTCCGTGAACCGGCGTCCTCGCCGCAGGGAGCGTCCGGCCGACGATCGACAGATAACCGTCGAGGGTCGATCATGTCAGAACATATCAACCGACGAACGTACGTCAAGGGAATGGGTGCAACGGGGGCCGCAGGGCTGCTCGCGGGTTGTATCGGCGACGAGGAGGTCGTGGGGGGTCCCGGCGAAGACGAAGACGATCCGGCAGACGTCGACGCGCCGGGGACGGACCCCGACGAACGAGACGTGCTGCTGGGGGTCTTGCAACCGGAAACGGGTGACCTCGGGGAGCTCGGGACGCCGATCGCGGACGCCGCGGAGCTACCGGCGATCCAACTGACCAACGAGGGGAGTCCAGTAACGGTCGATGTCCAACGCGAGGATTCACAGACGGAGTCCGAAGCCGGCATCAGCCGTGCGGAAGACCTGGTCGCGGCCGGCTATCCGTCCTTTACTGGGGCCGCAGCGTCGGACGTGACGATCCCCGTCGCCGAAAGCGTCGCGATTCCCGAACAGGTCGTGATGTGTTCGCCGGCGAGTACGTCACCGTTGATCACCGACCTGGACGGCGACTACGTCTTTCGGACCGCGCCCAGCGACGCGCTTCAGGGGGTCGTGATGGCCGAAGTCGCCTACGAGGAACGGGGCTGGGAGACGGCGGCCTCGTTCCACCTGAACGACGACTACGGCCAGGCCCTCTCGGAGGTGTTCGTCGAATCGTTCGAGGAACTGGGTGGAGAGATCACCGCCGAGGTGCCGTTCGAGCCCGAACAGCCGTCGTACACGTCGGGGCTCGAGGACGCGTTGAGCGACGACCCCGACCTGTTGATGGTCGTCGCGTTCCCCGTCAGCGGCATTCAGCTGTTTCGGGACTTCTACGGGGAGTTCGACGAGGAGTTGCCCGTGATGGTGACCGACGGGTTGATCGAGGACGGGCTACCGGAAGACGTCGACAACTCGATGGACAACGTCATGGGAACGGCACCGGCGGCCGACGGGCCGGAAGCCGACGCGTTCGCCGACCTGTACGAGGAGGAGTACGGCTCGAGTCCGGGCGTGTTCAACGCCCACGGCTACGACGCCAGCGCGGTCCAGATTCTGTCGAACCTCCGGGGCGGCGAAAACGACGGCGCGACGATCAGCGAACAGATGCGAGCGGTCACAAGCGGCGGCGGCGAGCCGGTCGGCCCGTCGAACTTCCTCGAAGGCGTCGAACTCGCCGCCGACGGGGAGGCCATCGAGTACGAGGGGGCCTCGAGCATCGTCAGTTTCGACGAGAACGGCGACATGGAAAGCGTCTCGTACGACGTTTTCGAGTTCGAGGACTTCGAGCTCGAAGCCGTCGACCGAATCGAGGACTTCGAGCCCTGACGAGGATCGATCGCTACTGGTCGGGAACAGGAACGGGCTCGAGGTCGCTCTCACTCTCGCTTCCGACACGTCGGTTGCCGTCGCCGGACCGCCGCCGGACCGCCGCTGGCGGTCGATTAGCCACCGAGGAAATCGCGTCGGACCTGCTCGTCGCCGAGCAACGCGTCGCCGTCGTCCTCGTAGCGGTTCTCGCCTCCGACGAGCACGTAGCCGCGGTCACAGCGCCCCAGTGTCTCCTTCGCGTTCTGCTCGACGATCAACACCGCGGTCCCGTCGTCGTTGATCGCGTCGACACGGTCGAACATGTCCGAGACCAGGTCCGGCGCGAGTCCTGCCGACGGTTCGTCGAGCAACAGCAGATCCGGCTCGAGCATCAGCGCCCGGCCCATCGCGACCATCTGCTGTTGGCCGCCGCTCATGCTGCCGGCCGTCTGGTCCTGGCGTTCCCGGAGAATCGGGAACCGGTCGAACACGTCCTCGAGCGCGTCCTCGGGCACTTCGTCGAGGATGTACGCCCCCATCTCGAGGTTCTCCCGCACCGATAGCGACGGGAAGACGTTGTCGTTCTGTGGAACGTATCCGATGCTGTGGGTGATGATCTCCTCCGGACGACGGCCGCTTATCTCACGGCTCTGGAACTCGACGCTGCCGCCCATGTAGGTCGTCAATCCGAAGACCGACTTCATCACTGTCGACTTCCCGGCCCCGTTCGGCCCGACGATGGCCACGTACTCGTCCGAATCGACCTCGAGGTCGATGTCGTGAAGCACCTGCAAGTCGCCGTAGCCCGCGTCCAGCCCGTCGACGGTCAACATCAGACCTCACCCCCGAGGTAGGCTTCGATGACGCGTTCGTCGGCCTGGATCGCCGCGGGCGGGCCGTCCGCAAGTACCGATCCCTGGTGCATGACGATCACGCGTTCGCAGTTCTCCATGATGACGTCCATGTCGTGTTCGACGATCAGGAACGTGTAACCGCGATCGGTCAGGTCGTGGATGCGCTCGAGTAGCTTCCCCTCTAACGTGGGGTTTACCCCAGCCATCGGCTCGTCCAGCAACAGCAGCTCCGGGTCGGTAAGCAACGCCCGCGAGAGCTCGAGCAACTTTCGCTGGCCGCCAGAGAGGGTACCGGCTTCCTCGTGGGCGAGGTGGTCGATCTCGAACAGTTCGAGCGTTTCCCAGGCGCGCTCGAGGAGTTCTCGCTCCTGGTCGACGACGCTCCCGCGGACGCCGGGAAGGACGGCACGCCACAGTGCCTCGCCGCGCTGGTTCTGGAACGCCAGCAGCATGTTCTCGAGGACCGTCATCTCGCCGAGCTCACGGGTGATCTGGAACGTCCGGACGAGCCCGCGTTCGGCGACCCGGTGGGGCTGGAGGCCGGTGATGTCCTCACCGTCGAAGTAGATGCGTCCGGAATCGGGCTCGTGGACGCCGGTGATCAGGTTGAACGTCGTCGACTTGCCGGCTCCGTTGGGGCCGATGAGCCCGGTGATCGATCCTCGCTCGACGGCGAACGTGGCGCTATCGACGGCGAGAATGCCGCCGAACGTCTTTGTCAGGCTCTCGACTCGGAGCGGCCGGTCGTCCCCGTCCGCCGTCTCCGTCGAGACGGTCGCGTCGGATTCGGGTAGTTCGATGTCACTCATCGGGCTCACCTCGGTCGGGGGTGCTGTCGTCTGGGTTCGAATCGAGTGGGTCGTCGTCGCCGTTGTCGGTACTGGTATCGACGCCGGCACTATCACTATCACTATCACTATCACTATCACTACCGCCACTGCTATCGCCACCATCATCATCACCGCCCCGCTTCGCCGACCTCGAGTCCGCCGGCGACTGTTCGGCACTCAGGTGCAGCGGCGACGCGGGCTCGCTTCGGTGTCCGAGTAGGCCGTCCGGCCGGTAGATCATCAGCAGAATCAGGATCACACCGAACAGAATGAAACGGACGTTCGCGAGCTGGCCGACGAAATACCCCAGCAGCGGCAGCGGATCGAACGCGCCGAGCGCGACCACGCCGTCGTAGACGGTCGCGGGCCGGGGCAGATCGACCTGCTGGGTGACGATCCGCTGGACGTACGGCGGCCCCTCGAAGAGGACGCCGGCGAACACGAGCGCGCCGACCACGCTGCCCGTGTTCGAGCCGGAGCCGCCGATGATCAACGCAATGAAGATGTAGAACGTGATGATCGGGAGGAAGGCGTCGGGGTCGACGTAGCCGTTTCGCCCCTGCCAGAAAATCCCCGCCAGGCCCATGATCGCACAGCCGAGCACGAACACTTTGATCTTCACCAGGTCGGTGTTCTTGCCCAGTGATTTCGTCGCGAGTTCGTCCTCGCGAATGCCCTTGAGAAGCCGCCCGAACGGCGAGTTCGCGGTCCGGACCAGGAGGGCGAAGACGATCACCACCAGCACGACGAGGATCGACGTGTAGACCGCCGACTCGACGACCGTTCGTTCGATTCCGAGCTGGTTCGTCACGGTGAGTATCTGCAGCCCAACGACGTTCGCCCCCTGTGCCGGATCACCACCCTGGTAGAGAACCCACCGCGGAATCGCGCTCTCGAGCAGCGGGAAGTTGATCCCCCGGCCACCGCCGGTGCCGAGTTCCCGGCCGAGGAGTTCGAAATCAGCCAGCGCGCCGGAGTTGATCGTCAGCCGGATCACCTCGGCGAACGCGAGCGTCACGATCGCGAAGTAGTCCGCCCGAATACGAAGCGCCGGCAGGACGACGATCAATCCGACGAGACCGGCCAGGAGGACGCCGAACGGAATCCCGATCCACAGCGGGAGCCCGAGCCCCGGCGTCGTCGTCCCCTCGGGGGGCGCTGTCAGTACCGCCATTCCGTACGCGCCGACCGCCATGAACCCCGCGACGCCGATGTTGAAGAGCCCTGTGTACCCCCAGTGGAGGTTGAGTGCGAGGACGACAAGGGCATACGCCGCCGCCAGGAACGTCACCGTCTGGAGCTGTCTGAAGATGCCACCGACGCCGAGTCCCGTCAGGAGACCGAGGACGGTGATCAGAGCGTAGATCGCGACCGTCGTGAGAACGATGTAGCCAAGATCTACCTGCCAGCGCGGCCGCGCTCCCGCGTCGGTCTCGAGCGGGAGCGTCGCGGAGGTGCCGCCGTCGGTGGCGACTTGGCTGGCCTCGTGCTCGCGGGTTTGGGTTCGTGACTCGTCCTGATCGCCCACATCGTCGCTGGTCATGCCGTTTCGACACCCCCGAACAGCCCCTGCGGGCGGAAGATGAAGATCAGGATCATCAACAGGAACGCGGCGACGCGGGTGAGATCGCCCGAAATCCAGACGAGCATCATGTTGTCGGCCAGCCCGATGATGAGCCCGCCAGCGATGGCACCGTAGATCGACCCGATCCCGCCGAGAATGACCGCGGCGAAGATCAAAAGCAGGAGGAACCAGCCGGTGTTGAAGTTCAGTGTCTCCTGTTCCAAGACGATCAGGTAGCCGGCGACGCCGGTGAGTCCGGCACCGATGACCCACGTCGCGAGGATGACTCGCTCGGTCGGGATACCGGTGATCAGCGCCAGGTCCTTGTTGTCGGCCATCGCACGCATCGCCGTCCCCAGTTTCGTGTACTGCAACAGCCCGTGCAAGCCGAGCATCAGGCTCACCGCGGAGACGACCATGACGAGTTCGTGGACCACCAGGCTGTCCGTCCAGAAAAGCAGCGAGTGGTCGATCGACGGCGAACTCCTGACGATACCTCGAGTTCGTTCACCGTAGAAGAAGACGATGACGTACCGCAGGGCGAGCGCGACCCCGACGCTCGCGATCAGCAACGGGATGCCGCCGGCGTCGCGCATCCGTTTGTAGACCAGTTTGTCGATCGCGAGAGCCACCAACACGGTCGCGGCGGCCGCGATCACGAGGCCGGCGACGATCGCGACCGGTTCCGCGTAGACGTGAAGGTTCAACTCGCGTGCGGAGGTCGATCCGTCTGCGTTCAACAACAGCCGTGAACCGAGCCCCGTGACGCCGGCACCGCCGATCAGCCAGGCGGCCGTCCAGCCCGTGAACGCGCCGGTCGTGACGAGGTCTCCATGCGAGAAGTTCGCGAACCGGAGGATGCTGTAGGTCATGGACAGTCCGACGGCTGCGAGCCCGATGATCAGCCCGTCCACGAGTCCGCGCCACAGGAACGTCGAGAACGTCGACACGCCGAGATCACCGACCACGAGCCGTCGGAGGACATCCAGTATCAGTACACCCACGCCAGCGAGCAAGAGCACGCCGAACCATTGCTCCCAGGTGAACTCCGTGGTGTCCCCCATACCAGTGTGCTATCCCGAACCGACGATAAATAAGTCACGCCATATGATACCATTTCTCACAATCCGGAATTCCGGTAGATCGGTAAACGAGCTCTTACGCCGACGGAAGGCAGGACGAAACGACTCGGCGGACGTCGAGGATTACGCCTCGAGTAACTCGGCGATTCCGTCCAGTCCCTCCGCGACGAGGTCCGGTTCGGGGCCGAACGGCTCCCAGGGGCGACCGGTCCGGTCGAGCCACACCCCTTGCATCCCCGCGTGGACCGCTCCCTGGACGTCGAACCACAGCGCCGAGACGTGGGCGATCCGATCGATCGGCGTCCCCGTCCGGCCGGCGGCGTGGCGATAGAGGTCGGGGTCGGGCTTGAACGTCGCCACCTCGTGGGCGCTGATCGCGTCCGTGACGTAGTCGCCGATTCCGGCCCCCTCGATCATCGACGCGAGCATCTCCGGCGACCCGTTCGAGAGGACATAGAGGTCGTAGCCGGCCTCGCTGAGGCGCTCGAGGGTCGGGCGGACGTCCGTGAACGGCTCGAGGTCGTGGTAGACCGAGAGGATCTCCGCACGCTCCTCGGGCGTCGTCTCGATCCCGTGGGCCGCCAGGGCGTACTCGAGGGCCGCACGGTTGATCTCGACGAACGACTGGTAGTTCCCCAGTGTGTTGCCCACGAGCGTGTACTCCAGCGACCGCTGCCGCCAGCGGTTCGCGACGGCAGGCGTATCCGCGTCGGTGACGGCCTCGTGGTCGACCAGTGCGGTTTCGATCGCGTCGACGTCGACGAGCGTGCTGTCGGAGTCGAACGTGACTGCACTGACCGGCTCCGGTTCGAAGGACATGGCTCGAGGTTCGGTGACAGGACCCAAGAAACTCTGCCCGGATTACTCGGTGGAACCGTCGCTATCTCGCACAACTACCACGATCGAAGTCGCTTAGTGATCACCGACGCCACCTCGAGTATGGACACTACGGAACCGTCGACGGCGAACTGGGAGACCTACCTCGTCACCCAGGAGTCGGTCTCGGAGGGTCGATCGACCCTCGAGATCGTCCGCGAGGCGATCGCGGGCGGGATCGATGTCGTCCAGTTACGGGAGAAGGGAACCGATGCCCAGTGGCGGTACGACCTCGGCCTCGAGCTACGGGAGCTAACCGCCGAGGCCGGCGTCGACCTGATCGTCAACGACCGGGTCGATATCGCCGACGCGGTCGACGCCGACGGCGTCCACGTCGGGCAGTCGGACCTCCCCGTGGCGGTCGCCCGGGACCTGCTCGGTCCCGAGGCGATCGTGGGCTGTTCGGCCGCGACCATCGAACAGGCCTGCGAGGCCGAGGCGGCGGGCGCGGACTACCTCGGCGTCGGCACGATCTACGGCACTACCTCGAAGGATGTCGCGGAGTACAAGGACGGCGTCGGCCCCGAGCGAGTCGCCGAGATCACTGACGCGGTGTCGATCCCGGTCGTCGGGATCGGCGGGATCACTGCCGAGAACGCGGGGCCGGTCGTCGAGGCCGGCGCGGTCGGCGTCTCGGTGATCTCCGAAATCACGGCTGCCCCGGAGCCGCGGGCCGCGACCGAGTCCCTCGCCACCGCCGTCGAAACCGCGAAAAGCGTGGGAGACGGAGACACGACGGGATGAGCGACACCGAAATCGACGTGACCGACGCGGAACTCACAGAATCGCTCGCCGCCGTCACCGACGCCGAGCCGCTGGTACAGGCGTTGACCAACGAGGTCACGATGAACGACGTGGCGAACCTGATCCTCCACTGGGGTGCGCTGCCGGTGATGGCCGATTCGCCCGGCGACGCGGGTGAGATGGCACGGGCGGCAAGCGCCGTCCTGGTCAATACCGGCCAGGTCCCCGACGGAAAGATCGAGGCGATGCACGAGGCCGTCGAGACGGCCACCGAGCGCGAGGTCCCGGTCGTGCTCGACCCCGTCGGCGTCGGTTCGACTCCGACCCGGGAGGCCGTCGCCGAAGACCTGCTCTCGACGACGGAGTTTTCGATTATCAAGGGCAACTACGGGGAGATCAGCTCACTCGCCGGGGTTGACTCCCAGGTTAGAGGCGTCGAGTCCGTCGGCGACTACGAGGAGATCGAGCGGGCGGCCCGCTCGCTGGCAGACTCGACGGGTGCGATCGTCGTCGCCTCGGGCGTCGAGGACATCGTCGCCGACGCCGACAGCGCCTACCGGATCGCCGCCGGCCACGAGCTGCTCGGCGAGGTCGTCGGCACCGGCTGTATGCTCGGTGCGACCCTCGCAGCCTTCAGCGGCGCTGTCGAAGACGAACACGCGGCTGCGCTCCATGGCACGCTCGCGTTCGGAATCGCGGGGGAACGCGCCGCGGAACTGGCATACCGAGGCCCCGAAAGCTACCGAACGAACTTCCACGACGCCGTCTACGGGTTCTCCGCCGAGAGCACCGACCGCGACGCTGACGAGAGTCTCGAGGTCGACCTCGAGGATCGGATCGAACGCGTCGTCTAGCCGGCTGTCGGTCGGCCGCTGTTTCTCGCCGTTCAGCGTTCGTTTCATCCGAAACCACTTGCTCGACCAGGGAGCTCCTCTCGGCCGGCAGCCCGGCGGCCCGACAGGGGGTGGCCGGCAATCCGCCGATAAGGGGTGCCTGCCAGTGCAGGCTCAATCGCTTCACGCGGTAGAGCGCTACCCTGGAGTACGCGGATGAAACGCAGCGGGCGTCGCCAGCCCCAGCGGAGCGGCGTCCGCCGGTTCTCGGCGCGGTGACGGCGGTCCTCAGTCCGCTCGAGCGCCTCGTAACGCGACGCGAACGGCCGCGGAGCGGTCGCACGCGGACGCGATCGCAGTCTCCCATAGAGATATAGAGATATCCATGAATGCTAGTCTCGAAGTCGAGTACTGGGTCGTCGACGACGACGGCGACCTGGTATCCCCTGGACCGTTGCTCGACCGCTCGGATCGAATCGATCCCGAGTTCGTCGAGCCGATGATCGAGCTCAAAACGACTCCGTGTGCGACGATGGACGAACTCCGGACGGAGTTTCGCGCGCTCCTCAGTGATGTCGTCGATGCAGCCCACGAACGCGGCAAGCGGCTCGTGCCGCTGTCGACGCCGATACACGCCGCCCCCGCCGAACTCCCCTACCGGGACAAACGCGGCACCGCCCTCCAGCGACGGATCGTCGGCCCAACGTTCGACGATGCCCGCGTCTGTGCCGGCACCCACCTCCACTTCGAACGGGCCGACGATGCCGGCCGCGTCGCCGACCAACTCAACGCCCTGACCGCGATCGACCCCGCCTTCGCGCTCGTCAGCAGTTCCTCCCACTACCGCGGCGAACCCATCGTCGAGTGTGCTCGCCCCTACCTCTACCGGCGATCGTGTTACGGTCCCTGTCCGGAACAGGGGCAGCTGTGGCCGTACGTCGATAGCGTCGGCGAGTGGGAACGGCGGCTCGAGACGGCCTACGACCGGTTCCGAAACCGAGCGCTCGAGCACGGCGTCGATCCGGATGTCTTCGACGAGGAGTTCGATCCCTACGACGCGGTCTGGACGCCGGTCCGGCTCCGAGAGGAGATGCCGACGGTGGAGTGGCGCTCGCCCGACGTGGCGTTGCCGAGCCAGATTTTCGACCTCGCGGAGACGGTTCGGGGGATCGTCGACCGAGCGGCCACCCGCGGCGTGACCGACGCGGGGTCGAACTCCAGCGGCGGGCTCACCCTCCCCGAGTTCGCTACCGTCGAGAGGGTGACCGACGCCGCCATCGATGACGGGATCGGCGACGAGGGCGTCCAGCGGTACCTGCGTCGGTTCGGGTTCACGCCCACCGCCTACGAACCGCTTGCCGAGCGGTTACCCGACTCGCGGGTGACGAAACGGGACGCGAAGACGTTGCGACTCGAGGCCGCAGGGCAACTAGAGCGAGAGGTCGGACTAGGGCGGGCTCGAGCGTAAGACGGTAAGACGGGGTAGACGAGTTCGACGCCTGCGACCCACACGATGTCACCGATCGGCCGCTGTGTCCTCTCTCACAGGGGGTCGCGAGTAGATCGGACTCCTGAGCGACTACAGCCGGAAAGCTCTAGCCCTGGCGCGTTCTCGACGTACCCGACACGGGACGGTAGTCGATCACTCCGGAACGTTGTCCGCGTCCGGCCAGAACGAACTACCGACTTCCGTATCCTCCATGCCGTCCTCGTCGGTAATCGTAAGCTGTGCTTTGTACCGCAGTTCCGACTCGAGCGAGAGGGAGAGTGTCTCTCCAGTTTCAGTCTGTTCCTCACCGGTGTCGAGGTTCATTATTTCCCAGTGGTAGTTCTCGATCGCTCCGTTCGGACTCGAAGAGATGCCAGCATCGAGCTCGACGGGGTTCGATGGGAGGAGGTTGTTCTCCGACCCATCAACGAGGAACGCTGCCGTTGGCTCTTCCGGAGACCTGAACTCGACGGTCTCTCGATCGGTGTTCCCGCCGGTGTTCGTTACCTCGAGGCCGATTTCCCACAGGGTATCCGAGGCAAAGCTTTCTTCGGCCGTTTCACCGGACATGTTGGGGGATGTCTCGAACACCCCTCGATCCGGATTCCGAGAACGGTTCCTGAAGTACCAGTCGTACTGTTCGATTTCACCGGCCGGCGTACTCGAGTCACTGCCGTCCATTTTCGTCGTACCTCCGACATCGAGGTCGATCGCCGCTGTCGGTTCGACATCGATATCTTCGTCGCTCGTTATGTCACCGCTTTTGGAGACGTTGACAGAACCGTCCGACATTTCGACCGAAAGATACGCCGTGTACTCGCCGGCTGACTCGAACGTCACCGAAACCGTTTCGTCGGTGCTCTGTTCGAACCCATCCGGACCCGAGATAGTCCACGAGTGGTCGGCGAACCCGACAGTACTAGTGAACACTGTTTCTTCACCGACGGAGGGTGTTTCTGGGTCGACGAGAATTTGAACGTCGTCGTTCGAACCACTCGCCATCCCGGACATCGCCATCAATCCGGTCGCAGCGGTGCCGACTGATGCAAGCGTTCGGCGTCGGGTAGTCGACTGATCGGTCACGCCATCGGAATCGTTCTTCTCCGACATCGCACGGATAGTTTCTATCCAACTACTTAACAATGCCTATCGTAATAACTATTAGCAATAAAGACGATGCAGGGGGAACAGTACGTGTAGTGCTCCCGTCGACCGCCAGTTCGACCACGAACGATACACCGCGAACCAGTCGACGGCAGTGTCAGACGTGCCATCCTCGGTTTCGGACGGGCACCATGGGCCCGGTCGACGCTCGAGGACTTGCACTCGGGATGACGAGCCAAGCAGCGACGATCAACGACTCGAGTTCGTCGATCGCCCACTCGACGGCCTCGCGTTCGGTTTCCGCGCGACGACGCGCCTGTTCGGCGGCCGTGTTGACGCCGGCGACGACCTCGTCGTACGCGAGCGGCTGGGTGGCCGTCTCTCCGTCCGAATCCTTCATACTCGAGGGTGCGCCTCGAGAGGGTTGTAGCGGTGGCCTGCAAGCGAAAGAGAACGACGCCAGGATAGTCACAGGGGAGACGGCCGGCAGTGTTGGTTCGTCGTTCGAAGGCGGTTCGGGGCTGACGATCGTCTCCGAGTCCGAAGTCGATATCGGCGTGGACGGGGTGCTATCGAGGTGCGAAGTGCGAGGTGCAGGGTTCGACGTTCGACGGTCGAGAGTTCGAGAACTCGAGAGCCAGGACTATCCGCCCGATACCGTGCTGTGATACCGCCCGCTGTCTGTCGTCAAACGGGAATTGGATGTCTCCGGGGGTCGCTGTCCGACGAACGGGGACGATCCGGTCGCTAGTCCTCGGCCTCGAGTGTGTCACCGACGTACTGGTTTTCCCACTCCCGGCGAGCTTCGATCTCCCGTCGGCCACGGCGGGTGACCGAATAGATGTTCGTCCGCTGATCGGCTTGTCCCTTTTCGACCAGGCCTTTGTCGACGAGCGTATCGAGGTTCGGATACAGGCGGCCGTGATTGATATCGGTCCCGTAGTATTTCGCGAGTTCCTCTTTGATCCCGAGACCGTGTGGTTCGTCCTGGCCGGCGATCGTGTACAACAGGTCGCGCTGGAAAGCAGTTAAATCGTGCATATATCACTGTTAGAAGACATGTATTAAAGAGTTTGGTGAAGGCAACGCAAATATAGTATTCTGCTGACACGAAACGCGAGTGCTAACCGGTACCTGTTCGCTTGCTTCCAGTCAGTGTCAGTTAGGGAAGTAACAGCCGGCGAGAAAAAGTAGAGATCGTTCGGACGTGCTTTTGGAGGACGACTCGTCTCTCAATACTCCATCACATCGGAATAGACGAAGGTCTGGGGCGGGTCGTGAAACGTTTCCGCGAATCCCTTTTCGTCCGTCTCGTCGCCACTGTCGACGGACTCGTACTCGAGCAGTTCGACCGGTGGATGTGCCGATGTGAATTTGCCACCCCATTCACCGTCGACGTGCTCTCTGACTCTCCGCTGGAGGTGGCGGCTTTCGCCGACGTAGACCAACCGCTGTGACTCGAGGGCCAGCGGTATCGCACGTGCCGGTAAAAAATTCGCGAGGCTCTCTCTGGATGCGTCTGCATTATCGCACGCTAGTGCATAGACGCCGTGGCCCGCCGGAACGTCTTCTCTGTCCATACCGTGGAGTTCTCGGATACAAACGTAATTTCACTGGCCGAGTGGGATATTCGATACTCGATACTCGATATTCGTCGTACCGAAACGATACTCGAGGACCGAGCAGATGGTGGCTCCGAACGGCGTCCCGCCGACCACGAGTTCAGTGGGAGTACTTCGGTCAAGATTTCGTGGGCGAGCACGACACCGTCCGGCCGGTCGGACGCGACCGCCCCTTCCACGTGTCGCTGTTTTCGACGCCAGCGAGAAGCAATCGTTATATTCGCCGACCGAGCGGCATAAAGTATGCCATCCAAGCGCGAGACGCTTCTGACTGGCAGCGTGGTGTTGAGTTCGACGGTCGCTGGGTGTCTGGATCGATTCGAAACACCACCCCGGGACGTACACGTCGAGCTTCACAACGGAGCCGACGAAACGCGTACGTTTCACCTGACTCTCGAGCACGAAAACGGGGCGATAGACTGGCACTCGTACACCCTCGATGGGGGAACCGTAGAACAGATCGAACTCACGGCACCGGAGGGGTCACCACCCGTCGCTGTACACGGTGCTGTCGACGAGTTCGTGGATCAGATCCGTCTCAGGGGTGTGGAAGACGGTGACGAGGATACCTGTCTCTGGATAGAGTTGTGGTATCAGATCAACGAGGGTGTCAGCACTCAGTTCGTCCAAGCGGCGGACAATAGCATGTGTAACGACGAATCCAAGGCTTGAATCCGCCGGAGAGCGGTTTACACTCCGTCGAGACGAATGCCACGGGGCTCGACCCCGAGGGGGTACACGACCGTCAAAACTGGGGGTCACCGTGTCGCGGCGTGTCGTATCAACTTTCCGTACTCAGCAGACCTCTCGACTCCCGCTCGAGGACCGGCCGGCGGTCACAAGGTGTGCAACGCACACGGTGTGCGTGAACCGCTCGAAGTACGCCAACCACTTCGGGACGAGCTGCGAGAGGCGGATTGGCGAAGAAGCGCCGGCTCGACCTCGAGCGGGCTATAGTACCAACTGCAACGATTTGCACACTGATCGCCGATCCGTCTGGCGAGCGGGTGTGCACTGACGTGCAGTGGCTACTATAGCTGGCACCACGCCGGATTCGGGAACGGGACACCCGTCGGTCAGGCCCGCCATGCTCGAGCGTTCAGACGGTCAGCCGGGGTATTTCGAAGCCTATCGTGAGTCCCACGAGAAACGCCGGCGGCACGACGGTTGGTGCTGTTTCGTCGTCTACCGACCACACGGTCGTTCCGGCTGTACACTCATCAACGACGAGATGACTCGAGCGAGCACTCTCGCGCTGCTGCGGTAGCACGGTGGCACGGTGGCACGGTGGTGTGGATCACCGCAATATCAAGCAGGCGACGATTTCGAGCAGCGATATTTTCTAACCAGGTCCGTCAGGTTCCCTGCGAGTTGCGATTTCACCACCCGTGGCAACCAGTATCGAATGTAAAACAGGAGGGAGCTTGTGGCAGGCCACAAAGGAATTGGTCCCGTCCCAAAGTCGTCTAGAGTTCGCCTCTGGTAGCTTCAGTTGACACCTCCATTGTGATGGCTGTTTTGGCTGAGCGCTCGAGCAGTTCGTCGGCGAACGCCGCGAACTGCTCGGGATCGGCGTACTGCACCAGATTCAACCAGAGAAGCGACTCTAGCCCCGCTTCTGACCACCGCATCCATTGATTCTTACACCGTTTCGAGATTTCACCCATGGCTCGTTCGACCACGTTTGATGTCCACGGAACCTGCTGTTGGTCAAGCGCGAACTCCGCGAACGTCACGGTTGCTTCTGCCCATTCCCGGAGGTACGTCGCTGCTTTTGGGGAGTCTTGACACTCTAATCTCCAGGCTTCTTTCCGAAGATTCTCGAGCGTTTGGTCGATCCGCTCGCGGATCGCCAAACGCTCATTCCTCGGTGCATGAAGTGCGACAGAGTTCTTCAGATGGAACAGATCATTCGTAACGCCAGAGACGATCGCTTTCCGCTCGGAGAGCGGAAACG
>NZ_AOMA01000008.1 GCF_000337895.1 Halobiforma nitratireducens JCM 10879 | reverse complement strand
GAGCTGGTGAGATCGGTCACCATTCTCGAACGCATCGACGAGCGCATTCTCGGCGTCACTGACGACCGTCGCGTCGTCAGTGATCGCCTCGGTCTCCTCGAGAGTCGCTGCTGTCTCATCCCAAGAATCGTTGAGATTGACGTCTAGAAGCGTCGTTTCCGTGTCTTCCTCGGTGGTCTGTCCGAGGGTGACGTTGACGTCGTGGTACGTGCAGTGATCGTCCTGGCTATGACACTTCGTTCCGTCAGGAACGACAGTGTCTGCGTTCGTCCCAGGAAGCCGACCACGAACGAAGTCACCGAGTTTGCTGCCGTACTCGCGGACTCGCCGGTTGATCGTCGTTTTCGAAGGCATCGGAGTGAAGCCGTCGCCGTGGGCGACGGCATCACGAAAGCTGAGCGACGTAGCGAGGTCGGTACTCTGGAGCGAAACATCCNAAGCCGTCGCCGTGGGCGACGGCATCACGAAAGCTGAGCGACGTAGCGAGGTCGGTACTCTGGAGCGAAACATCCTCTTGATAGATGCGTTGTCCGTCGAATTCGACGAGGTCCTCGAGTGGCCGGAAGTAGGTTGGATCGTCCTCAGTGGCAGCGGTATCTTTGACGTGGTGGAGCGTGAATTCGTGTTCTCCAGCAGTTGTAACGGCTGTACGTGTCGTGGTGCCAGCGCGCTGGAAACGGCGGTCGCCGTTTCCGCGCGCGTGTTTCTCCCCGCAATACGCCTCGACGAGACGCTCGTCGAGGCTTCTGACGATCTCCTCGAGGATAGTGGCCTCAAGCTGAATCTCGGTAAGAGATTCAGCGAGCGTGGCAAGCGGTAGCGTTTTGTCTGGGTCGAGACTAACTGTGAATTGCGCGTCGATTGTGGCGNGTGCATGGGTCACTTCGGGGTAGGTACCAGAGGTGACCCTGTTTCCACAGGAGTCAGTTACGACTCTAGACGAGTTTGGGACACGACCAATTTTTTGGCGCTGTCCCCTTGGCGACAGCCGGCAAGGGGTGTTTCGCGCGAAGTGCGAAACCGACCCGCAGCCGTCGCGGCGCGATCGCGCCGCCGACCCCGCCCTCGAGGGCGCGACTACAACCAGAGGTGAACGGTCACCGCTCTATTACCAGTGGAGTAATTGCTATGCTGGTCGGGCTGTTTACGGTCGAGACGACGGCCGGAGTACCAGTGGGGGATGTCTTCACGTGTGTTGACTGGTCGTTGCCGACCCAGGGGGCACATCTTCGCGACGATAGAAGGTCACCTGGCTGCTCTGGAGGTCGTGCGGAGAGCGCGAGAAAGATCACTTGCTCGCAGAAGCCATCCACGTCACCCCACACTCGGTGGGGTCACGGTCGTTGACACAAATGAATTGCTGCTCTACTCCGGTGCATCTAACGATTCGATGTCTTCTTTCAATTCTTCAACCTCGGACTTTGTATCCCACAATTTCTTCAGAATGAGGAGCGTTATGGCGAAGTGAAGATACAAAAGCCAATTCGAAACGTTGCCGGAGTCAGCACTCGTACTAACTTCTGTACTCGGTTCAGTTGTCGATGGACCGAATATAAGAGAGCCAATAGTTATCGCCAGGAATGTGACTATGATAACCGTAAGAATAACTCCGATACGTGGAGAGACATTATTTCCTCCCCCATAATTTCGAAACCGAACTTAATCTATTAATCTCTAACGTTCCATCGACATCACGAGCAAGTTCGACGCTACGACCATAATCGATAGGTTGTTTAGGGAGTGAGGCAGGTATCAGCCCTCGTTCGAAATCAACAGGAGCCACCACACACTTTTCGAATGGAAATGCAGGGCGCTGTTGAAATTCTGGGGCAGTCAGTGCGCACGTCGCTCGCAGAGAACGCAACACGCCACGCGGTGCTCGGCGGCTTCACGGGCACGATGGGATTTGAACCCACGACCGTCGGATTAGAAGTCCGACGCTCTTTCCGGACTGAGCTACGTGCCCTCGAGTCAACATCCACGACGGAATAGTATAAGCAGTGTGGATTCACCCGCACGCAGACGTGAGGCTGGGAGGGTAGCGTTTTGGCCTGGTGATTGTCCAGAAACACACTGTCGGAGTTGTACGATTTCCGATCGCTCGAGCGGACGCTCCAGCCTAACCGATCAGTATCCTAACGTTTTTTAGGGTAGATTGCGAAACGGAGGAATGCGCACGAAAGTGCGCTGAGCCGGAGTGCTTGGTTGGTGCCGGGCCCTCCGGCTCAACGTCTGACCTCCACGGTGGAGGCAATCCGCAATTGACGTTGGCAAAATAAAGACCTGCCGACGTTCCGCCGAGCCAGTGACCGCTGTGTCCGGCGTTCTCGAGGGATTGTTTTCCGCTGTGTTGGGGCCTGTAGATAGAGAAAGACGGAACACATGGTCTCGAGAACAACGATCCACCGCGACTGTAGAACAGACGTGAGTATCGCGACGACGACCGACCGCGCGAGCTGTCCCGGCTGTGAAACGACCGTCGCCATCTCGCTTGCCAAAGCGCCCACTCATGCACCAGTCACTCGTCACAGCACTCGATCGAATCGCGGCCTATGAGGACCGCGATCCGACGGCTCTGCCACCGCTGTACGAAGCCGTCGACACCGAAGCACTGACCGCCCTGCTCGAGTCGCCCGGCCCCGTCGCCGTTCGATTCGAGTACACGAGCTACGAGATCGTGATCGGTCCCGATCCACAGGAGGTGACGGTCCTCGAACGGGAGGAATAGCGAGTCACGATCGTCACCACCGAATCTCCGACTGACCGCTGGGACGGCCCACAGCTGGGCCTCCCAGGCGAAGCCCGGTTGCTGTGACGACGGTAGCGCCACGCTGGTTCTGTGACAAAAAATTGAATCTCGTGGCTATTCTACACTATTATCGAAATATATGGTGTACTTTCCTGGGAAAAACACAGCGTGTATAATCCGATATAAGGACTCAGTAGTCATTCCACAACGGCCTTATTAGTCTCGAGGACGGATTGGTGCATGATGACTGAAAAAGAAATGAACACCGAGAACTACTCGATTGCAACTGCGACCCGCGACCCTCCGAAAGCCACTGCCGAACGCGGTAACGACGACGAAAACTCGACCGATCCCGAGAGGTCCTCGATCGGAACTTCGACTCGAGTGCCGTAGGCCGACTACACCCAGATTTTCGAACGGACACCGAGGTCGAAGAGCGTCTCGGTCACACGTTGTATGCACCACGGCAGACCACTGGTCACAACTGACAGACCGGTCGCCAGGTCGTAGCCCCGCTCGAGCGAACGGGGAGCGGTATACCTCGAGAACGCCCCTGGGAGGGGAGTGGCGACCGTCGCTCGACCTGCAGGTCGGTTCCGCTTTCCGCGGATTGATCCGCTCTCCTCCCGAGGTGTGGGTATGTCGGACGCAACCGATCGTGCCTACGAACTCGGGTTTGGAACGGTCGACACCGAGTACGCTGATCGACGGCTCCCGGTCGAGGGGACCGTTCCGTCGTGGCTCTCCGGGGCGTTGATCCGGAACGGGCCGGGACGGTTCGAGTTCGGCGGCGAGCGTGCGACCCACTGGTTCGACGGCCTGGCGATGCTCCGTCGCTACGGCTTCGACGACGGCACCGTGTCGTATACGAACCGGTTCCTGCGCACCGGCGCGTACGCGGCCGCCGACGCTGGCCACGGCGCGACGGAGTTTGCGACCGGGGACGGTTCGCTTCGCCGAACGTTGCGGTGGCTCCGATCGCTCGGCCCGCCCGAACCGACGGACAACGCGACCGTCCACGTCGCCCGACTCGGTGAACACTTCGTCGCGCTCACCGAGGCCCCGCGCCGGATCGCCTTCGATCCGGTCACGCTCGAGACCCGCGGCGAGTTCCGGTGGCACGACGACATCGGGGAACACCTGGCGACGGCCCACCTGACGGTCGATCCGAACCGCGAGGAGACGATCGGCTACAGCACGGAGTTCGGGCTCTCACCGTCGTATCACGTCTATCGGATTCCACACGGCCACGCCGCCCGTCGGCACGTCGCTACCGTGCCGGCCGCCGGCCCTGGCTACGTCCACGACTGTTCTGTCACCGAATCGTACGTCGTCATCGTGGAGACGCCGCTCCGGATCGCGCTGGCGAAGGCACTGGCTCCGTGGAACGAGGGGTTGCTCGACGTACTCGAGTACGACGAGACGGCCACGAGCAGGTTCATCGTGGTCGACCGGGACGCCGAGACGCTCGCTGGAACGGTCGAAACGTCGCCGTTCTTCACCTTCCACCACGTCAACGCCTACGACGACGGCGACGAACTGGTCGTCGATCTCGTCGCCTTCGACGACGACGAGATCGTTCGGGCGCTCACCTTCGAGTCCCTCTCGGCGGGGGCGTTCGCCGCGGCTCCCGACGGTCGGTTCGTCAGGTTTCGGTTCCAGCCGGACGAGGGGGGCGTTCGCCGTTCCCGACGGTACGACGGCGGCCTGGAGCTTCCCACCGTGCCCGCATCGGTTCGGGGCCGACGGTATCGGTACGCCTACGCACAGGCGACCGACAGAACGGGGGCGAACGGACTGGTCAAACTCGACGTCGAACGCGGGACCGCGACCGAATGGTGGGAGCGTGGTGTCTACGTCGAGGAGCCCCGGATGGTGCGGCGGCCGGGCGGGACGGCCGAGGACGACGGCGTCGTGATCGCGCCGGCGCTGGATACCGGCCGGGAACGGTCGATGCTGCTGGTCTTCGACGCGGAGACGCTCGTCGAGCAGGCGCGTGCGCCGCTACCCCACGCCGTCCCGTTCGGCTTTCACGGCCGGTACTTTCCCGACACGTGACTCCTGGCTCTGGACCGAACGCCGATCCGAGGAGAGCCGACCCACGCGGACTCGCTGGGACGGTGAACGTTAGGTAGCTGGTGCTGGTAGCCCCTGGCGAGAGATGACCGACTGTATCTTCTACGGCGGCAAAGGCGGCGTCGGCAAGACCACCTGTGCGGCAGCGACCGCCGTCGCGCTCGCCGACGCGGGACGGGAGACGCTTGTCGTCTCGACCGATCCCGCCCACTCGCTCGCCGACTCCCTCGCGGTCGACCTCGGACCTGGCCCTCGACGACTCGAGTTCGGACCCAACGACGACGACGACGACGACGACGACGACGACGACGACGGCGACGATACCGACGCCAGCGGCACCCTCTGGGCAGCCGAAATCGACCCCGAGGCCCGCGCCCAGCGATACGAGAAACTGGCGACCGCGCTGGCCGCCGACCTGCGCAGGGCCGGCATCCGCCTCGAGGACGAAGAGGTCGAACGGATCTTCGCCGCCGGGACCCCTGCCGGTGGCGACGAGATCGCTGCGCTCGATCTGTTCGTCGAGTACGTCGACTCGAACGAGCCGGACTGGGACGCCGTCGTCTTCGACACCGCGCCGACGGGCCATACGCTACGGCTGTTCGACACGCCCGAAGTGATGGGGCGTGCCCTCGAGACGACCCGCTCACTACGTGGGCAGGTGCGCCGGATCGGCTCCGCGGCCCGGACGGCGGTGTTCGGCCCGATGGCTGGGATGACCGGTGACGACGGCGACGAGGACGACCTCGAGACGTTTCGTAACCGTCTCGAGCGTGCTGGCGACCTGATCACCGATCCCGGCTGTACGGAGTTTCGCGTCGTCACGATCCCCGAGGGGATGGCGATCGCCGAGACGAAGCGACTCGTCGAGCGACTCCGTGAGGCCGAGGTCCCTGTCGAGCGGCTGGTCGTCAACCGAGTGTTTCAGGACCCGACAGCGGGCTGCTCGCGGTGTGTCTCGCGCCGGCAGCGCCACGAGGACCGCGTCGCCGAGATACGGACGTCGTTTCCCGACCTCGCGGTCGTCACACTGCCGGAACTCGACGGCGAGGTACAGGGGCTCGAGGGGGTACGGTCGATCGCGGCCCAGTTGCCTGCGGTCGACGCGGCCGGCGAGTGACCGACTCGCTTCCTCGAAAGTGTTTTTCGCCGTCACGAGTTGTGGGAGATATGTCGCTGTTCCCGACCGAAATGGAGAGCGAGCGGCTCCGGTACGAGCGGCTCCATCCCGACGATATCGACCCGTTCGAACTGTACGAGCACGCACGGGCCGGTGCACCCCACATCGACGAGATTACCGAGTACGTTACCTGGGAGCCGTACGACCACCCGCGGGAGGCTCTCGAGTGGATCGAAACGTGTGGCGAGAACTTCGACGGAAACGATGCTGCAACGTACGTGATGCGGCCGACTGAGGGCGATCGGGCCGGCGAGTTAGCCGGACTGGCGGGGATACACCCCGACTGGGACCGACGATTGGCGGTCCTCGGCGTCTGGTTCCGGAAACCGTTCTGGGGTCGGGGGTACTCGGCGGAGCGTGCCGCCCGGATGCTCGAACTTGCCTTCGACCGGCTCGATCTCGAGGTAGTTACGGTCTCGCACGACCCCGAGAACGAGAACTCCCGGCGGGCCATCGAGCGGTACGTCGACCGGTTTGGCGGCCGCAAGGAAGGTCGTCTCCGCAACGACATCGCTGTCGACGGCGAACCTCGAGACACGATCCGATACAGCATCACGTGCGAGGAGTGGCGGGCAAATTGGGAGTAGAGGGGATACGCAGTCCGAGAAGTACCCTCTGGACGATGGTCACTCCTGTTTCACGCGGTCGGCGTACGTTATCCGTCCGGAGAGATGATAGAAGAGCAGTAGTCCGACGATCGGTCCGCCGAACCATGCGAGACTCCGTACTGCCTCGTCTCGCTGTGATGGTTGGGTCGTCCCTGATTGATACACGCGATAGTAGCCGTCGTCGGTTTCGATCGGTGTCTCCGGTACGTCGACCTCGCCGCGGGTCTGGGCCTCGCCGTTCTCGAGTGCCTCGCGGACGACCTCGGAGAGCGTACTGTGCTCGGCAGCGATCGAGACCGACTCGAGAACGTCGTCGGGATCGACGTGCTCGAGGGCGGCGTGTACCTGATTCATGTCGTCCCCGGGGTCTTCCTCGACTGTATACGCTGTCTCGTAGACTGCGTCGTCGACCTGGACGTATCGATACTCCTCGTATGGGAATCCATGAGTGGCTGTTCCTGACGTTCTGACGCCGGTCGGGACGGTTTCGCCGTCGGTGAGCTGTGCCTCGAAGGAACAGGTTCGTGTCTCGTACAGTATGCTACCCGAGCAGGCGACGTCCTCACTGATCGGAACGGAGCCGTGCACGGGGCCGCCCTGGAACTCGATGGTGTCGTTGTCGGTGACAACCTCTGCCCGCTCGTAGCTCACGCCCGGTTCACTGAGTCCGAAGACACCGACCCAGAGCGGAGCGGTTACGAGTACGACCGCCAGGGCGGCGATGAGCAGATCGCGTTGGAGTGGAGAGAGCGAATCCGGCGGGGAGGGCATCGTACCGAATTCGAATCGGCTCGGATAAAAGTTTGATATTTCATATGTCGGCGTCACTCGAGGTCGATCCCACGCTCCGCGAGCAACTCCCGGAACTCGTCCTCGTCGACGATCGGCACGTCGTTTGCTTCGGCGTCGTCGCGTTTCGTCTGCCCGGGGTTCTCGCCGACGACGAGGTAGTCCGTGTTGCCGGAGACGCTTCCCGTGGCGTTCGCGCCGTGAGCCTCGACGGTCTCCTGGGCCTCGCTGCGCGTGACCCCCTCGAGCGAGCCCGTGAAGACGAAGGTTTGTCCCTCGAGTTCGTCGCCGCCGGACTCGAGTTCCGATTCCCGGGGCGAGACGTGTGCGAGCACGTCGTCGACCGCCGCGGCGTTGGCCTCGCTCGTGAAGAAGTCGTGAATCTGGCCGGCGACGGTCTCGCCGACATCGTCGACGCCCTCGAGTCGCTCGGGCTCGGTTTCGGCAGTCTCCCGGACGGCCTCGAACGTGCCGAACTCGCGGGCGAGTTCTCGAGCCGTCGTCGGGCCGACGTGGGGGATGCCCAGCGCCGAGAGGAAGTCGGCGAGCGGCGGTTCGCGTGCATCCTCGATTTCGGAGAGGAGGTTCTCGGCGCTCTTTTCGCCCCAGCCTTCGAGTGCGGTCAGGTTCTCGCCGTCGAGTTCGTAGAGGTCCGCGACGGACTCGAGCAAGCCGGCCTCGACGAGCTGGCGGACGCTCTGTTCGCCCAGTCCCTCGAGGTCGAGACCGTCGTCGCTCGCGTAGTATTCGATCGACCGCCGAAGCTGTGCGTCACAGGCCAGCCCGCCGGTACAGAACGCCATCGGCCCGTCGCGTTCGATCGCGCTGTCACAGACCGGGCAGTGGTCGGGGAGTTCGTAGTGACTCTCCGGATCGTTCTCCGCTCCTTTCTCGACGACCTCCTCGACGTAGGGGATCACGTCGCCCGCACGCTGGACGCGGACGGTGTCGCCGAGGTCGACGTTCTTCTCGGCGATCTCCTCGGGGTTGTGCAGGCTCGCTCTCGAGACCGTGACGCCGCCGACGTCGACCGGCTCGAGCAGGGCGACCGGAGTCACCCGTCCCGTGCGGCCGATCTGGACAGCAACGTCGGCAATCGGAGTCACCTCTGCCCGTGCTGGGAATTTGTAGGCGAACGCGTAGCGGTCGTGGCGAGCGGTCTGTCCCAGCGCTTCGCGAGCGTCGCGGTCGTCGACCTTGATCACGGTGCCGTCGATCTCGTAGTTCAGGTCGTCCCGTTTCTCGAGCAGTCGGTCGCGGTAGTCGATCGCGCCGTCGATCGACTCCGCTGTCTCGACGTGGTCCGTCACCCGAAGCCCCCACTCGGGGAACCGCTCGAGTTCGTCGCGGTGACTCTCCTCGAGGTCGCTGGCCTCGAGCACGTCGAAGAAAAAGACCTCGAGCGGACGCTCGGCGACGACCGAGGGGTCGAGTTGCCTGATCGTCCCCGCAGTGGCGTTACGCGGGTTGGCGAACGGCTCTTCGCCGCGTTCGATCCGCTCGCGGTTGTGCGCCTGGAAGGCGTCTTTGGGCATGTAGACCTCGCCGCGCACAGCGAGGAAGTCGGGGTAATCGCCGTGGAGTTGCTGGGGGACCGACCCGATCGTACGGGCGTTCCGGGTCACGTCGTCTCCCTCGCGGCCGTCGCCACGGGTGACCGCGCGCTCGAGTGAGCCGTCCTCGTAGACGAACTCCATCGAGACGCCGTCGAACTTGGGCTCGCAGACGTACTGAACGTCTCCCACTTCTCGACGAACTCGATCCGCGAACTCTCGGACGTGCTCCTCCTCGCCGCTCTGGTCGATCGAGAGCATCGGCGCGACGTGTTCGGCCGTCTCGAACTCCTCTATTGGTTCGCCGCCGACGCTCCTGGTTGGACTGTCGGGGTGGGTGAGGTCGAACGCGTCCTCGAGTTCCTGCAGGCGTGCAAAGAGCGCGTCGTACGTGCGGTCGGCGATTATCGGATCGGTCTCGACGTAGTATCGTCGGTCGTGCTCCCGGATCGCCTCGCGGAGCAACGCGACCTGCTCGCGGGCCTCGTCCGCCGATAGCTCTTCGACGGGGTCGAAGTCGGTCGGCGGATCGCGGAGATAGGGGTTGTCTTCGTCGACGCTATCGGCGCGAGACATTCGTTGCTCGAGGGTTGCGGAGCCTGCCCGATAACGTTACTGTAGTCGGCCGATCGTCGGTTAGCCCCACGGGCTGTCTCCCACCTCGGATCGAACCATCGGCCCGACCGCGACGCGGCAATCGGCCCGCGGCACGGCGATACACAGCAGGACGTAGCCGTTCGCTCGCTCGTCCTCGGTGAGCGCCTTCGGTTGGCGTCGATAGTCGAACGCGTCGGCGGCGTCGACTGCCCCCTCCGCGTCAGTATCGTCCTCACCGACGGCACGTACTCGGCCGACGCAGGTGATGCAGGTCCCCTCCCGACAGTCGTACGGCAGCCGGATTCCCTCGCTCAGGGCGACCTCGAGTACCGTCTCCCGAGGATCGACCGCAACCGTCTCGGTTCGACTATCGGGCCACTCGAGGGTTACGTCGTACTCGGTCACGGTTTTGCCCCCGTCGTCTGAGTCGCGTCCGATTTGGTCATGCTCCGAGCTACCACGGACGACGAGAAAAAGGGGGCGTTCGACGTATCGGTGTCGACGACTGTCTCCGCTGTCGATCGAACGATACCCAGTCTTTACCCGCACCCGGTCCGTAGACGCGGCTAGATGGGACAGGGAACGGAGTACGGTCTGGTCGACCTCGAGGAAGTCGAAACCCCCGGCGACGAGTGGGAAGAGATCGATGTCTCGGATACCGAGGCAGACAGGATCGCCCGTAAGCGCGACCGGAAGTTCAACCAGTTCCAGGAACGGATCAAGGACGCCGACCAGTTCAAGGTCGAGCAGTCGGTGTTCGACGACGCGACGTTTGCCGCGCTCTACAAACTGGTTCAGGACGGCCACGTCGAGGCCTTCGGCGGCCCGCTCTCGACGGGCAAGGAGGCCAACGTCTACCACGCGCTGGGCGACGACCGCGAGGTCGCGGTCAAAGTGTACCGGATCAACGCCTCGAACTTCCGGCAGATGCGCGACTACTTGGAGGGCGACCCCCGGTTCGAGGGGCTGGGGGGCAAAAAGAAAGACGTCGTCCTCGCCTGGACAAAGAAGGAACTCGCGAACCTCCGACGGGCGAAGAAAGCGGGCGTCCGCGTTCCGGACCCGATCGCGGCCGAACGCAACGTCCTCGTGATGGAGTACATCGGCAACGAAGCGGGCCGCGCCAGGCGACTCGGCGAGGTCCAGATCGAGAACCCCGAGACCGCTTACGAGGTCATGCGCGAGTACATGCGTCGGCTCTACGCCGCAGGGATCATTCACGGCGATCTGAGCGAGTACAACGTCGTCTTCGACGAGGGCCAACTCGTGATCATCGATGTCGGCCAGGCCGTCACCGTCCACCACCCCAACAGCCGCGACTTTCTGGAACGGGACTGCGAGAACGTCGCGAGCTTCTTTGCCCGACAGGGGCTCGAGACCGACCCCGATGAGTTACTCGAGTTCGTCACCGATCCGGAGCCGGACCCGTCTCGAGATTGACGATGAAAGCGTATCCGGCCATCCCGTCGGTCGACGCTGCGCCGGCGGAACTCGTCGAGGAGGGGCACCTGTGGCTGCTCGAGAAAGTCGACGGCACACACCTTCGATTCCAGCTTCAGCAGTCGGGGCTCGTCCGCTTCGGCGATCGGAACCGCGTCTACGACGATCCAGACGACGTTCCTGACCCCTACCAGCACGCCGTCCGCCACGTTCGCGAAAACCTCGACCGCGAGGCGCTCCGGAACGCGGTCGAGGATGTCGAGGATGTCGTCTTCTTCGGCGAGGCGACCAGCTACCGGAGGATCGACTACGAATGGAGCCGCCTCCCGTCGTTTCTCGGCTTCGACGTCTGGTCGGCCAACGCGGAAACGTTTCGCCCGCCGGACGCAGTGCAGGCGATTTTCGACGGGATCGGCCTCGAGCCAGTGAACGTCTTCGAACGGGAACGCCGCGCGCGGGACTTCGATCCGGGTTCGTACGCGATCCCGCAGTCGGCGTGGTACGACGGACCCGCAGCAGGCGTCGTGATTCGGGACAAACGGGGACGACGTGCGAAGCTCCGCCATTCCCACGTCGAGACCGCCGGCGAACCGGCCCCCATCGACGTGTCGGCAGAAGAACTGGCAGCGAGAATCGCAACACAGGACCGACTCGAGACTCTCACGTCGAGACTCGAGGACGAGGGACAACCCGTCACCTTCGAACCTCTCTACGAGCGCGTTCTCGAGGACGCCTTCCGGAAAGCTCACGGACGACTCGACCACGACGGGACTCCCTTCGAGATGAGCGAGTTCCGGTCCGAGATCGGCGCTCTCACGCAGGCGTTCGTCGACGGTCGATCCAACGGGACGTAACCGCTCTCGAGGGAATCAAAACACTTGTTATCGGTCCGAACTGACTGCTGTTCGATGACGGCCGCTCTCGAGTGGCAGTGGCGCTGGCAGCCACCCTCGAGAGCGGATAGTGTCGTCGTGGCGGGCGACGTGGCCTAACCCGCGGCCGTGGCGGCGGGCGCTCCCTCCGTTCGTTTTCTGACTGTACCGCCGTCCAGCCACTGCAGTCGACTCCAACACGAATGCCAAACCCTACCGACGCGACCGACAGCACCGATACCGAAACGAACCCCGAAGCGAGCACGACCGACGCGGACGAGTTCACCGTCACCCCCTACGCCGTCTCCGGCGAGGTCGACTACGAGAAACTGCTCGAACGCTTCGGCGCGACCTCTCTCACGGACGACCAGCTCGACCGGTTTCCCGACCACCCGATGATCCGTCGCCGGACGTTCTACGCCGGCCGGGACGTAAACGAGTATCTCGAGGCCGCCGAATCGGACGACCCCCACGCTATTGTGACGGGCCGCGGACCGTCGGGGCCGATGCACCTCGGCCACGTCCTGTCGCTGTACCTCGCGAGGCGCTTTCAACGAGAGACGGGCGCGACGGTCTACGTTCCGCTGTCCGACGACGAGAAGTACCTCGCGAAAGATCAGTCGTTCGCGTCGATCGGTGGGCACACGCGCGACAACCTCCGCGACGTTCTCGCCGTCGGCTTCGATCCCGAAAACACGCGAATCGTGATCGACACCGCCGACGCCGACGTGATCTACCCGATCGCGGTTCGACTCGCCAACTACCTCACGCCGGCCACCGTCGAAGCCATCTACGGCCAGCAGGACACGGTCGGGTTACAGTTCTATCCGGCCGTGCAGGCGACCCACCTGCTGTTGCCGCAACTCGTCGCGGGACGACAGCCAACGCTCGTCCCCATCGCCGTCGACCAGGACCCACACGTGCGGGTCTGTCGCGATGTCGCCGCGAAGGAGGCCCTACCCGTCGAGAAACCCGGTGCCTTGCTCGGGCGCTTCCTGCCGAGCCTCGAGGGGCCGGGCAAGATGAGCTCCTCCGGGGACGCGCCGTCGATCGAACTCACCGACGATCCAGAGACCGTCGCGGCGACGGTCAACGAACACGCCTACACCGGCGGTCGGGCGACCCTCGAGGAACACCGCGAGAAGGGCGGCGATCCGTCCGTCGACATCCCGTTCCAGTATCTCCGGTTTTGCTTCGAGGACGACGACGAGGCACTCGAACTGCTCCGTTGCGAGGTCATCTAATCCTCCTCTCAGGCGTTCACTCCACTGTTCTTCGTGAGACTTGTAGGGAATTGGACGCCGTCTTG
>NZ_AOMA01000007.1 GCF_000337895.1 Halobiforma nitratireducens JCM 10879 | reverse complement strand
AAAACAGGACTCTCAGGCCATATAGCGGCATTAAGACGAATATCATAAATTCAATACTGTCGCCTTCTTGCGTTCAACAGAGCAACTCGAACGCATCGCCACACAGTATCGCACAGGCGAGTTGCTCAGCGGCGAACTCAAGGAGATCGCGACCGATCGCATCACCGGCTTCCTCGCGTCACACCAGCGTCGCCGGGACGCGCTGGATCGCCTCGAGGACGAACTCGAGGCGTATCGACTCACCGACACCGAGCGTCGGCAGGCGCTCGAGCGAGCGGGAGTTCCGTGTTCCCTCCGCCCCCGTCTCCGAGGGCAGGGGGACGAGGGCTGAAGCCGACGGTGGACTGCTGCTCGCCCGGCAGGTCGGACCCATCCCGCTGTCGTCACTCGAGTAATAGGACGGCGGTGGCACCGAGAACGAAGCCGCCGACTGCGAACGGGACGCTCTGTCCCCCTAGCATCAGGGCGAAGACGAACGCCGGGAGGTCACCGTCGGGACGGACGAGAAGCTGCAGCACGTAGAGAACGAGGATCGGCACGATGCCACATCCCAGCGACGCGAGAAAGCCCAGCCGGTACCAGCCACAGACGACACCGGCGAGCGCCGGTATCACCCAGAACCCCACGAGCAGCACCGTCGTCCCCGGTGGTTCGGTGCTCGGCAGTCCGAAGACGGCGATGACGACGTAGCTGACCAGTATCCCGATGCCGACGGCGGCTACGGTGAGTGCGGCACGGGTCGGAGCCGTCCCAAGGAGGACCGATCGGAGTCGGGCGGTCGAAGAGTCACTGGAGCCGCTCACAGACGTCTTTCGCCCGAACCGAATTTAAATCGACCGCCGGTAAATATAGTAGCCACTGCAAGGCAGTGCGCACCTGCTCGCCAGACGGATCGGCGATCAGTGTGCAAATCGTTGCAGTTGGTACTATAGTTACAGCAATCCGTCGAGTCCGGCGTGCAACGGGGCTCGTCTCCAAGGCCTTGTACGGACTGTTGTCTCGGGTCCCGGGGCAACTGCTTTGGGTTGCGGGTACACCGGAACTGACGGACAGTAAATCGTATAGTGACTCGACGGCCTCGTGTAGAATATGCATATCGGTATCGTGTCTGACACTCACGACAACGTCGAAGCGACGGAGCGAGCGACCGAGGTCTTCGCCGAGGAGGGTGTCGAGATCGTTATCCACTGTGGGGACTTCGTCGCCCCACTGATCCCGCCGTACTTCGAGGCGTTCGAACTCCACGGCGTCCTCGGGAACAACGATGGCGACGCTCGCAACCTGCAGGCCGCGTTCGACGCCCTCGGTAGCGAGAGCGAACTCCACGGCCGGTTCGCCGACCTCGAGATCGACGGGCTCTCGATCGCGGCCCTCCACGGGGAGTCGATGGCCGAAGTCGAGGCCGTCGCCGCCACAGCGGAGTACGACGTGGTCTGTTATGGCCACCACCACGTCTCCGAACTCCGCGAAGACGGCTGTACGACGGTCGTCAATCCCGGGGCACAGTTTCCGACGACGGCCGACGACGACCGGACCGTCGCCGTTCTGGATACACGCTCGGAGTCGGTGCGGTTCCGGTCCGTACTCGAGTGAGCGTGACGGCGAAAACCGGACGACGGCCGGTCGGCCGACTTAGCTATACTCCTCGTTCCTCGCCAGTGGGAGCAAGGGGGAGGAATACGGCCGACGGAAGACGACGGTGTAGCTATGTCCGATGATGCTGCGAGTTTCGGTCGTTCCGACTGTGATTCCGACTCTGGTGCCGGTTCCGGTTCCGGCTCCGGCTCTGGGAACGGGGACGGATCCGGACCCGATTCCAACGACGTCGCCGCCGAGATACGAGCTTCGAGACTCGTATACGGGGCCGTCCTCGTCGAGGAGCGACCGACGTTCATCGAGTGTGTCGACCGCGACTCCTTCGAGGACGACGCGGACGAAGCGCTCTATACGGCGCTCAATAGCCTCGGTGCTGACCTCGTTCCGTTCGTCCACGAGACGGCAGAAGAACTGGGGGATGCGCTTCCGGCGACTATCGCCGCCACGCTCGAGGACGACGATCTGCCGCGGGTGAGGGCGTTCGACCGGGCAGCATCGACCGCCGTCGATGCACGTGTGTCGTATCTGCTGGTCAATACCGACGACGGTGGCTGGAAACGTATTCGAGACGTTGCGACCGACCGGTTCGGTGCGGACGACCAGTTGTCCGATCCGCGACTGGGCAAGTTCGTGGTCGCTTCGGCTCTCGTCGAGGAGTCGAGAGACCGGTTTGCGGAGCTCCCGGACGGTGTCGACGCCGAAAACGTGGGACTCGTTCAGTGGTCCGGGTGACCGTCCGACTGTCAGTTTCGGACGGCTCCGGCGCTACCTCTACAGAGATACAGCGAGAGTGACTCGGGGTCGTACGGAAGACGTTGTCTTCCGTGATGACGAGAATCTTTGATTCTCGAACCACGTGACCCCGAGGTACTCCGCTACTCTGCTGGCCCGTCCGTCGGCGGGACACCCTCGAGATCGACGTCCGCGACTGCTCCACGATTGACCGCACCGACTCTGTTCAACACCGTATCCTGTAGCTCTATGAACCGATCGGCCGCAGGCCCCTCTTTGAGCGCCGTAACGGGCTCGTCGGCGTCGCTCCCGGCTCGAATCGCCGGGTCCATCGGTATCTCGGCCAACAACGGAACGTCGAACTCGTCGGCGATCCGTTGTCCGCCGCCAGTTCCATACAGGTCGTGTTGATCACCACAGCTCGGGCATCGGTAGGCGCTCATGTTCTCGACGACGCCAAGTACGGGGACGTTCTGGTCGATGAACATCCTGACCCCCTTCCTGACGTCCTCGAGGGCGATGTCTTCGGGCGTGGTGACGACGACCGCACCGGTAACCGGCGCGTGCTGCATCAGGGTTAATTGTTCGTCACCGGTCCCCGGCGGGAGGTCGACTAACAGGTAGTCGAGTTCCCCCCAGTCGGTTTCCCGAATGAGTTGTCCCAGCAGTTTGTCGATCATCGGGCCACGCAACATCGCGGGATCGGTCTCTTCCTCCGTGAGGAAAGCCATACTCATCAGCGTGATCCCGTCGGCTTCCGGCGGGACGATGTCCCCCTCCGGACTCATTCCTGGCTGGGCTTCGATACCGATCATTCCGGGCACGTTCGGCCCGTAGATGTCCGCATCTAGCAGGCCGACTCGAGCGCCGGTCCGTGCGAGCGCGGTCGCCAGGTTCGTCGCCACCGTCGTCTTCCCGACGCCACCCTTTCCGGACGCGATCGGGACGACGTTGCGAACTCCCGGAAGGGGGCTGTCGGTCGTGGCCGGCTGCTCAGGGGAGACCGTCGGCTCGAGGCCGAGGTCTTCGATCTCCTCGCGGATTCGGTCACCCATGTCCATCTCGTCGGGGGCGTACGGCGCGCCAAACGACACCGACACCGCTGCGGTGCCTTTCTCGTCGCCGTCCCCGTCGCCGACAGCGACGTCGATGTCGTCGATTAACCCGAGCGAGACGATGTCCGATCCGAGTGCGGGGTCCTCGACGGAGCGCAACCGGTCGCGAACCTGGTCCTCATCGACCATCGTCGTCACCTCCGTGTAGTGCCGCGACCAGGTCTGCTCTCTCGAGGTCCCCGGTGTCGATGTCGTCGTCACCGTCGTCGTCTCCCTCCCCGTACTGGATTCCGAGTCGGTCCAGACGATCGGCCAGTCGCCGTCCGTCGCGTTCGACGAACCGTTCCGTTTCGTCGGCCAGCCGCCGATAGAACTCGGTGTCGGCGTGACTCCGAACGTCGTCGGCAAACTCGCCGATCCAGCGCCCGAGATGGGTACCCAGGAACTCGTGTTGCCGTCGTAGGTAGTCGGCTGCGGTCTCGTACTCGCCGGCCGCAAGCGCTTCGACTTCGTGGCGTGCGAGCAGATAGACGAACTCGAGTTCGGCGGCGACGTGGTCCGCTGGTTCGTCGAGCCCGATATCGACCTGTTCCTGGCGATACTCGTTTGTCACCTCGACGGTCGATTCCGTCATCACTCGATCCGGGTCGTCGACGTAGGTCGATTCGTACGGCGGTGCGAGGACCTCGAACGGACCCACGAACAGCCTCGCGTAGTCGACGCGCAACGATTCGAGGTCCGTCATCGCCTCGTTCAGTTCGTCGGCCGGGATATCCAGCTCCAGCCCTCCGTCTCGGTCGCTCCCTTCGTCGGCAGTAACCTCCGTCAGCAGCCCAGCAAGCTCCTCGTCGGGCTCGTGGAAACACTCTGCCAGGAGCTTGTACGCGTTCACCCGGCACCGTTCCGGTGCCAGCAGATCGTCGTCCGATAGTTTCTCGTACATGCTTTTGTCTCGTGTTTTGGTTTCAGTCGTCAACGACCGTCGTTGTATCGGCGCACTTCTTCGTCTCACCGCGACATCACGTCGGTCCGTTCGCCGCCCACGCCGCGCCTCTTGGGTGTCCGAAAGGATAGAACGGCGGTCAGGTGTTAGAGCTTCTCCACGTCGACGCAGACGTCGCCGTAGAACACGGAACTTCCGCTCAGGCGATCGTACTCCGCGCCGATGAGGCGGTTGTTGCTACCACCGTGTTCCTCTTCGCCGAACTCCTCGGACGCGACGCGCCCGTAGGCCCAGTGGCCCTGTCCCCAGGTCTTCGCGACCGTGCCGGGCTTGACGCCCTCCCACAGCTTCGCCGTCACCTCGATCTCGCCTGCGGGGGAACTGATCCGAATCTCGTCGCCGTCTTCGATGCCGAGTTCCGCGGCGTCGCGGGGATTGAGCTTGGCCACGTCTTCCCAGGGCTCGTCGCCGGGGTTGACATCCTTGAACTCGTGGAGCCAGGTCGCGTTCGCCGACCGCCCCTCGCGGTTGAGTCGGTCCTTGTAGTCGACGAACTTGAAGGGGTAATCGCCGTCGTCGCCCATATCGTACGGCTCCTCGTAGTGAGGCACGTACGCGTGTCGTTCGCCGTCGGTTCTGGCCAGGTAGTTACACGTCTCGAGGACGTCGTCGACGTCCGTGTCGTGTCGTTCGGCGTGGCCTTCCAGGCCGTCGGGGTCGTCGACATCGAACTCGAGGTCGATGTCGTCGTCGGGATCGACGTCGGTGTCGGGGCCGACTCGCAGCGTCTCCGAGAAGAACTCGAATCGGCCCGTGGCGGTATCGAACTCGCCGCCTTCGGACGGCCACCGGTGTCTGTACTCCCAGTGATCGGAGTTCCAGACGCCGGCCTCGCGGAACTCCTCCCAGCCGTCGAACTCGTCGCCCGGCGGTGCTTCGACGTCCGGGTCCCACATCGGCTGGGTCCGGAGTTTGGCCGCGTTCCGCGAGAACGCCTGGGCGCGGAGTTCGCGGTCTCGGAAGCTGCCGCCGTCGTACTCCTCGCTCGGAGCCAGTCCGGTCTCGGGGTCCTCGTACTGCTCACAGTACTCGAACAGATTGTCGAAGCCACGATCGGCCAGCTCCTCTGCGATCAGGTAGACGATCTCGGTCTCGTCGGTCTTGACGTCCCACAGCCGGCCGTTGTCGAGGACGTCTTCGGGGTCGTCGGGATCGTCCGCCAACACCGGCTGGTGGAGGTTGATCGACCGAATCCCGTTGGCAGTGCTGCGAAGCTGGCCCCACCGCTCGAACTGGTGGTGGGTCGCCGGCAACAGGATATCGGCGAACCACGCCGTCTCGCTCGGGTGCGTTTCGATCGTGACGTGGAACGGTATCTTCTCGAGGGCGTCCTCCCAGCGCTGGCTCTCGGGGTTCGAGAAGGCGTAGTTGTTCCAGTAGGAGATCAACAGCTCGATCTCCATGGGGTCTTCCTCGAGGATGCCGTCGGCGGCGTTGTTCGTGACGACGCCGCCGCCGGACTCACCGCCCTTGAGTGCGGGGAGCTCCAGCGAGCCGCGCTGGTCGATCTTGTCGCCGGTGCCGTGCTCTTCGGGGTAAGCGAGCCCCTCCTCGGCGATCTCGTCGGTGAACTCGTCGGGTCCGGGGAGACTTGCCGTTCCGTCGTCGGGCGCGTACAGGGTCCCGCCCTCGTTGCCCACGGAACCGACGAGCCCGTTGAGGGCGTGGACCGCCATGGCGGTGTAGGTCCCCCGAATCTGCATGCAGGGGCCGCCGCCGAGCCAGGAGATCGCGTTCGGTCCAGCCTGGGCGAACCGCCGGGCGACCCGCTCGATCTGTTCGGCGGGGACGCCGGACTCCTCTTCGGCCCACTCGGGGGTCTTGTCGTTGAGCTCGAGGTTCCACCACTGGACGACCCCGTGGCTGTTCTCCGATTCGTCGAACGTGTCGGGATCGACTTCCTCTCCCTCGACGAACCGGTTGTCGCCGTCCTCGAACTCGCCGACGAACTCCTCGTTCCACAGTCCCTCCGTGAGGATCACGTGGGCCATCGCGGAGGCGATAGCACCGTCGTAACCCGGCTCCACGGGGAGCCACTCGTCGGCTTTCGAGGCCGTCGAGGAGAGCCGCGGCTCGACGACGGCGACTTCCGCACGATCGAGCAGGTCGCCGAACTCGTGGGAGTAGTGTGAGACCTGGCGGTTCGTCGAGATCGGGTCCGCGCCCCAGCAGATGACGTACCGCGTTTCGGTCACGTCGTACTGGCGGTACGACCACTCACCTTCGGTGAACATTGGGCCTGCCTTCTCGGCTTCCGCACAGATCGCGCTGTGGGAGATGTTGTTCGGAGTGCCGATGATCTGTGGGAAGTGGCTGTAGAGGATCGGCCGGAGGTACGTGTACCGGCCGCGCGTGACCATCGCCTTGTGGGTCTCCTCGTTCTCTCGCAGTTCCATGATCTTGTCGGCGATCTCTTCGATCGCCTCCTCCCAGGAGATCGGCTCGAACTCGGGATCGACGTCTTTCCCCTTCTCCGGATTGGTCCGGCGCATGGGCTGTTTGAGCCGATCGGGATCGTACAGCTGCTGGATAGCCATGTCCTGGCGGACACAGTCGTTCCGACCGTGTACTTGCGAGTGTTCGTTCCCGCGGGTTCTGATGGCACGTCCCGTCTCGTCGTCGACCAGGATCTGTGCGGCACACCAGGACGTACAGCCGGCACAGGTGCTTGCACGCCACTCGCCGGTGTGCTCGACCAGCGCGTCCCGGTAATCGTCGGCCTCGACGAGTGAACTGAGACCGAAGCTGAGCCCGAGACCGGCAGCCACGGCTCCCGCCGCGCCGGTTTTCATAAATCCTCTCCGGTCCAGCGCGAGACCGGCACTGTCCGTCGTGTCCGTCGGGTCGTTCGTGGTGTCGTTTTTGCTCATGGTCTTAGTCCCCCAGTGCTGGCTCTCCTTTGCCGCGTTCGTAGCTGCCGCCGTTGTAATCGCGGACGTACTTCACTTTCGGCTCCGTTCCCTCTTCTTCCTTGAGCACGTCGGGGTTGTACCGTCCGAGTATCTCGTTGACCTTGCTGTCCGGATCGTTTCTGTCGCCGAAGATCCGTGCATCACACGGACACTCTTCGACACATCGTGGCAGCTCACCCTTGTTGAGACGGTGGACACAGAAGGTACACTTCTCGACGACGCCCTTGAACCGCGTCGGGTGTTCGTGCTCCCCGACTTCCCGGTTCGGATTGTAGTACGCCGGGGCGTCACCGTCGACACCGACTTCCGCTTTGAGCTCGGTCGGGGTCGCTGTTCCTTCGTCGATCACGGCCTCGTCGTCGTCCCACCGCGGATGCGGATCTTCCTTGTGAAGGTGAATCTCGTCGTACGGACAGTTGATCATGCAGTACTTGCAGCCGATACACTGGTCGGGATCGTGCATCGTGATCCCTCCTTCCCCCTCGTACAGCGCCGATGTCGGACAGCCCGAGGCACACGGTGCGTCCTCGCACTGATTACACAGCGTCGGTGTGTACTCGTAGCTGACGTTCGGGAACTGGCCGTCGGTCTCGACGATCCGACTCGAGAAGGCCACTCCCTCCTGGAGGTTGTTTTCCTGTGCACACCCGATGTTACAGGCGCCACAGCCGGTACAGCTCTGGAGGTCGATGACCATGTTGAGGTCGACATCGTCGTCGCCGTTTTCGTCCAACTGCAGCTGCTCGACCTCCGTGCGCATTTCGTCGTCGAGTGAGTGGTGCTCAGTCATCGTC
Source organism: Halobiforma nitratireducens JCM 10879 (assembly GCF_000337895.1). Classification (GTDB taxonomy): domain Archaea; phylum Halobacteriota; class Halobacteria; order Halobacteriales; family Natrialbaceae; genus Natronobacterium; species Natronobacterium nitratireducens. The sequence goes on along the minus strand of NZ_AOMA01000007.1, from coordinate 36,356 downwards.
GTCACCTCCGGTTACCGCTGGCGATGGTGTCGATGGCGTCTTCACGTCGTGATCCGGAACTTCGTCGAGATCGAACAGCAGCCGGCCGGCCGTATACAGCAACGCGAACACGGCGATCCCGAGGATCACGACCGCGATCTCGATGCCGGTCGGCGAGTAGCTCACGAACGGCCACTGCAACGACGGATCTTGCGTTAGCGAGACGACCTGGCCGCCGAGCACGTACTCGAGCCGGGACGCGAACATCCCGACCAGTACCAGTACCGACGCAGCCAGTACGCCGTTGACGCTTCGTGTCCGCGACGTGGCGACCAGTGCGAACGGCACGACCAGCCCGAGCACGATACCGAACGTCCAGACCCACCAGCTCGGTGGTCCAAACAGCATGTACTCGTGTGCTGCTGCCATCGCGTTGTTCGTGGCCGTCAGTCCCATGATGTACTTCCACGCGACGGTGACGATCGTGATGCCGAGCAACAGCCCCAGATACTTGCCGAGGGTTTCGGTCACCAGCTCCTGGCGAGCGTCCTCGAGTGTCCCACCGGCGAGTTTGGATTCGACGATCACCACCGCAGCGATCAGTGCCACGCCCGACAGCACGGCGGTCAGGACGAGATACACCGGACCAAACACGTCGGCGTAGTACGGCCGAATCGAGGTGCCGAAAATCGCTCCGAGGGTCGTCCCCGCAGCGATCGGGGCCAGCAACGCAAGCAGGCTGACCGACAGTTTCGAGGCACCGTTTCGCTCCAGCAGGTAGAACTCGGCCAGCAACGCCACCATGTAGATCGTGTAGAACACGATCATCCACCACATCGGCGAACCGGGGTTCGCCGAGAGCAGGAGGTGGATCATGCCCTGTTGGTGGCCCAGGCTGACGAAGATGACCAGGAGCCCTGCGGCAAGCGTGGCGATAGCCAGCAGGACACCCCGCTTCACCAGCGGCTCGTACTTCTTCAGGCCGAAGACTCCCGCCAGTGCAACCACACCGATACAGATGCCAGTGCTCAGCAGCGCGAAGAACACGTACGTGGAGATCAGGATTCCCCACGGTGCCTGACTATCGATCCCGGTCGCGATCGTCCCCTCGAGAAAGAGGGTGACGACGCCGTACAGACCGATCACGAGACCGATAGCGATCGCTGCCAGCCACGCGTACAGTCGCTTTCCACCGTCTTCGATGTCCGGTAATCCGGAACTGTGAGTTGATTGGCTCATTTGTTTACCCCCTGTGAGTCGCCTGCTCTCGGCGACGGGTTCCTCTCAGCTCGGTTGGCCCCCGATTCACCTTTCCTAACCGGCCATCCGACTGTGTTGTACCCATGGTTCTAGTAACAACTCGTAGCTCATCTTCCGAGACAGTACGTCTCCAGTATACAGACCTTTATTAGTGGCAGAACACGTTAGTTCCGCACCTTTATTGATAATAAAATATGTTTGATTAAACCCTCTCCTCCATGGGTCCGCGGCGTACCCCGGACCAAGCCCTTAAACTCACCGAGCCACTACGGTTGATACATGCAGCACGTGAAGATTCCGCAGGACCGAATCGGCGTTCTCATCGGCGAAGGCGGTGAGACGATGCGGGAGATCGAGGCCCAGGCTGAAGTTCGTCTCGACATCGACTCCGAGAACGGCTCCGTCGCGGTCGAAACCGTCGGCGACCCCGTTCTCGGCCTCAAGGGCCCCGAAATCGTCCGCGCCATCGGCCGCGGGTTCCCGCCCGAGGAGGCGCTTCGCCTACTCGACGACGAAATGATGATGTTCGATGTCGTCGACATCGACGCAGCCGCCCGCAACAAAAACGATCTGCAGCGACAGAAGGGCCGACTCATCGGCGAAGACGGCCGGACTCGCGAACTGATGGAGGAACTCACCGGCGCGTCGGTCGTCATCTACGGGTCGACGCTCGGTATCATCGGTGCACCCGAGGAAGTCGATGCCGTCCGTACGGCCGCCGAGATGCTCCTCGATGGCGCACCCCACGGCTCGGTCTACTCGTTCCTTGAGGAGCGACACAACGAGATGAAACACAAGGGCCTCGAGTACCACCGGTTCCCCGGCGGCCAGTCCTGAGACGGCCGCTGGCTCCCGGCCCGGTGTCGGTAGATACTACGCCGATCGCGGTCCGTTCTCGCTCGTTTTCGTTTTCACCCGCTTGCTTTCCCCGCTCCCGCTCCTGCTCCCGATCGAGCGGTGGCTCCGAACGACGCCCCCGTCGATCCGTGGCTATGGCTCACATATGTTCCCGGCCACGTCCGTCGGTTTGCCTCCCCGGCGTCCGAAAAGCATATATAGAATAGCAATCAATCCTTCAGACGACTATGGCACAACAGCAGATGGGCAACCAGCCCCTTATCGTTCTCTCGGAGGACAGCCAGCGCACCTCCGGTAAGGACGCGCAGTCGATGAACGTACAGGCCGGGAAGGCCGTGGCCGAATCCGTACGGACCACGCTCGGCCCGAAGGGGATGGACAAGATGCTCGTCGACTCGACGGGCAACGTCGTCGTCACGAACGACGGCGTCACGCTCCTCTCGGAGATGGACATCGACCACCCGGCGGCCGACATGATCGTCGAAGTCGCCGAGACCCAGGAAGACGAGGTCGGCGACGGGACCACGAGCGCCGTCGTCGTCGCCGGCGAACTGCTCAGCCAGGCCGAGGAGCTCCTCGAGCAGGACATCCACGCGACGACCCTCGCTCAGGGGTACCGCCAGGCCGCCGAGGAAGCTACCGAGGCTCTCGAAGAGATCGCGGTCGATGTCGACGAGGACGACGAGGAGATCCTCGAGCAGATCGCCGCCACCGCGATGACGGGCAAGGGTGCCGAGAGTGCCCGCGACCTGCTCTCGAACCTCGTCGTCGAGGCCGTCAGCACCGTCGCCGACGACGGTGAGGTCGACACCGACAACATCAGCGTCGAGAAGGTCGTCGGCGGCTCCATCGACGAGTCCGAACTCGTCGAGGGCGTCATCGTCGACAAAGAGCGCGTCTCCGAGAACATGCCGTACTTCGTCGAGGACGCCAACGTGGCGATCGTCGACGGTGACCTCGAGGTCAAAGAGACCGAGATCGACGCCGAAGTCAACGTCACCGACCCCGACCAGCTCGAGCAGTTCCTCGAACAGGAGGAACAGCAGCTCCAGGAAATGGTCGAGGAGATCGCCGACGCCGGTGCCGACGTCGTCTTCGTCGACGGCGGCATCGACGACATGGCCCAGCACTACCTCGCTCAGGAGGGTATCATCGCGGTCCGCCGTGTCAAGTCCAGCGACCAGAGCCAGCTGGCCCGATCCACGGGTGCGACGCCGGTCTCCACGGCCGAAGACCTCACCGAGGAGGACCTCGGCTTCGCCGGCAGCGTCGCCCAGAAAGAGATCGCTGGCGACCAGCGCATCTTCGTCGAGGACGTCGACGACGCCAAGGCCGTCACCCTGATCCTCCGCGGTGGCACCGAACACGTCATCGACGAAGTCGACCGCGCCATCGAGGACTCGCTGGGCGTGGTGCGGACGACCCTCGAGGACGGTAAGGTCCTCGCGGGCGGGGGCGCACCCGAGGTCGACCTCTCGCTTGCGCTGCGTGACTACGCCGACTCCGTCGGCGGCCGCGAACAGCTCGCCGTCGAAGCGTTCGCGGACGCGCTCGAGGTCATCCCGCGCACGCTGGCCGAGAACGCGGGGCTGGACCCCATCGACTCGCTCGTCGAGCTACGTGCCGACCACGACAGCGGCAACGAGTCCGCGGGTCTCGACGCCTACACCGGCGACACGATCGACATGGCCGAGGAAGGCGTCTACGAGCCGCTGCGAGTGAAGACCCAGGCCATCGAGTCCGCCACCGAAGCTGCCGTCATGCTGCTGCGTATCGACGACGTCATCGCTGCTGGCGACCTCGCCGTCGAAGACAACGACGACGACGATGACATGCCCGCCGGCGGTCCAGGCGGTATGGGCGGCGGCATGGGCGGCATGGGCGGCGGCATGGGCGGCATGATGTAAGCCCGGCCGAAACCGACCCGTTATCTACCCTCCCGACGAGATCACACTGGGCGGTCCTGGGTTCGTTCGGACCTCGCGACCGCATCCGAAACCACAACGGCGACGGTCGACGTACCGATCCCGTGTCCGTATCGCGTCGGCCTCTCGTTTTCCCGTTTCGTCGTCGCTTTCGATTCGTTGTCACCAGTTGAGCCACCCACATCGAAAGAGAGGGATTCTCGAGTCGAACGAACCGAGTCGCTCGAGACAGCGACACAGCCCCGTCACGCCGAAGCGAAAAGCGTCTGTCACAGATTCGCCCACTACAGCTACGGAGGCGATCGTCTACTCTTTCGTGGTGGATAGCGCCGATTGTAGTGCTGTCGAGACGCGATCGAGTGTGTACTGACTGGTGTTCGTATCAGTGGCGTCGCGGCAACTCGACGAGACACTCCCGATCGTGGTCCGTATCGACGAGAAACGATTCGCAGTTACGTGCTACGGAGACCGTCGGTCCACGATGGCGGGCGGATCGCCAGTGACCGGATCAACTGGTGTTCCCGAAACACGCTCGCGACGGGGATCGACGGCCCGACCGATCTCGGGCCGATCGGTCAGTCCTGGGACCTGGTCGTCGCGTCGTCTTCGCGCGTGTCGCTCCCGTCGTCCTGTCGGTCGGTAGCGTCGTCTTCGAGGGTGTCGTCGTCACCCTCGAGGTCGGCGTTCACGTCCGTCCCTGCCAGCGTCTCCGCGTTCGCATCAGTTTCGAACTCGTCGAGGACTTCGAGCAGGCGGATCGATTGATCGGTCAGCTGCTGGGCCGAGCCCGAAACCTCGGTCAAGGCCGAGGTCTGTTCCTCCGCCGCCGCAGCGACGTTTTCGGCTTCGGTCGTCGTCTCCTCGGAGATCGTCGCCGCCTCGTCGACGATGGAAACGACCTCCTGGGTGGTCGCGGCCTGCTGTTGGGTCGCCGCCGAGATTTCCTGAATACCGGTGTTGGTCTCGTCCGCGAAGTCGGCGATCTGTGTGAGCGCGTCCACGGCCTGTTCGACGCGTTCAGTCTGCGATTCGACCTGTTCCGTCGTTCCTCTGACCTGCGTGACCGCCGTCTGGGTCTGGTCCTGAATCTCGTCGACCAGCGACTCGATAGTGTCGGCGGCCTCCTTGGTCTCGCTGGAGAGTTCTTTGACCTCCCTCGCGACGGCACCGAAGCCTTCACCCGCCCCGTCCTCGGTGGAGCGTGACGCTTCGATGTTCGCGTTCAACGCGAGCATGTTCGTCTGTTCGGCGATCTCGGAAATCGACGTCGTGAGTTGGTCGATCTCCTGGACCTCCTCGTGAAGCGTCTCGATCTCGTCGAGGGCCTCGTCCGACTCTTCGAGGACCATCTCCATCCCGTCGATCGCTTCCTGTGCGGCCTCTCGTCCCTCCGAACCAGTCTCGGCGGTTCGTTCGGCGAGGTCCGCCACCTCGTTCGACGAGGCTGCGATCTCCTCGGTCGTCGTCGAAAGCGAATTCATCTCCTGGTTTGCCGACTGCAGGCTCTCGTTCTGTCGTTTCGAACCGTCCGAAATTTCCTGAATCGACTCCGACACCTGCTCGCTGGCCGCTCTGACCTCTTCGGAGGACGACGTTACCTGCTCGGAGGCCGTCGCGACCTCTTGGGCGAACGCTTTGACCTCTTCTGTCGTCCGTTCGATGTCCGCGATCATCTCGTTGAACTCGGCGGCGATCTCGGTCATCGACTCGTTCTCGCTTTCGGGATCCATCCGAGCGGTGAAATCACCGTCGCCGGCGGCCTGCATCACCTCGCGGTACTCGTCGGCTTTCCGCTCGAGGTGCTGGTTGAGCCGTTCGGCTCGCTGTCTCGCCTGTTCAGCGTTCTCTCGAGCGGTTTCGGCCTCGTGGATCTGCTCTCGGAGTGCCGTCTGCATCGAATCGAACGCCTGGTACAGCCGGCCGATGTTGTCGATCCGATCGGTCTCGAACGAGACATCGAGATCACGGTTTTCCATCCGACCGGCCTTGGTCGTCAACCGATCGATCGCCGTCGCCGTGTTCCGGCCGAGGACGACGCCGACGACCCCGATCACCAGGACGCCGACGAGCGTCGCCAACGTTCCGAACTGGTTGACCGTCGTAACGAACCCGTAGGCGTCGTCGGTCGGCATGTGGACCAGCATGACCCACTCCCGGTCCTCGAGTTCCATCTTGTTGTAGCCGACCACGTACTCCTCGTTCGGGAACACGTAAGCCTCACTATCGACGAGCGTCGAGGGTGGCGTCGAGTGTGTCGCCGATCCCGACCGTTCCATGCCGGCGGCGAGATCGAACGCTTCGGCGACGACCCCGTTCGCGTCGTCGTACTCCGCGAACAGTTCGGCGTCGCTCTCGTCGCTAAAGATCACCTGTCCGTCCTCGTTGACGACGAGTGAGACCACGTTCTCGGCAGTAGCGTAGCTACCGAACTCCTGTGTGTACTCGTTGAGTCGAACCGTATAGATCAGCGCCCGGTCGTCCGCGTCGGCGATCGGTTCCACGTACGAGATGACTGGTTGCTGCAGATCGTCAGTCTCGTACAGATACTCCGTCGTTGCGAACTGCTCCCCCGCAGCCAGGCGGTCCTCTGCGGGGAAGTTGTAGGCCGAGACGGACCCGGTGTCACGCGGGGACGACGCTAGCACGTCTCCCGTCTGTGTGTCGACGTAATCGATCTGGAACGCCTGGTCGGGAAGTTGATTGACGTCCAGATAGTCGTCGATCGCCTCGGTGTCCGCCGACTGCATCACCGGCGTCTCGGCGAGCACTTGTATCGTGTCTCGGTTCTCTTGCTGCCAGTTCTCGAGATTGTTCGATTCCTGTTCAGCCGTTGATTGTATTTCTCCGTTGACAATACCTTCGACTTCGTTGGTTACCTGCCCGGTGCCAACCATTCCGATCATCCCGATCGAGATGCCGAGAATGAGAAAGGCGATTCCGAACTTTATCGCGTAGCTTTTCCGAATAAAATCCGGAGTAATTCGACTCAAGAGCCCCATATACCTGAACTCGAGTGTAGTAAGTAAAGTGTTACTACCAAGGGGCCAGGATAAAAATTTCGGCCGCGACTCGTCGTAGCTAGCGTAAATCAGGCTCAGCGGCGACCGGAGCAGACATCCCGTACCGATTATTCAGATAGCGGAGATACGAGGGACTCTAACATATTTGTTACATTGATTTGACATAAAGTAATGTCGGCGTTCAGTGCCAAAATAGCTTAATATATCGTCTGAGAAGCCCCACGTCATGAGTGCTGACGATCCAGCTGGGACCAGGCGGACGTTTCTCGAACAGGTTACGGCCGGTGGCGCTGCGACAGCGACTGCCCTCACGGCGGGCTGTCTCGGGTCGCTCCCGACGGATGTTCTCGGGGACGACGAAATCGAAATCGACGTCTGGCACGGACTGACCGGCGGCCTCGAGGAGACGTTCGCGGATCTCACGCTCGATTTCAACCGCAGCCGTGAAGACATCACGGTGCGGCTCACCGGATACGACGACGGATACGACCAGGTTTTCACTGAGACGAGAGGGGCCGTTACCGAGGACGAGGGAGACCCGCCGGAAGTGGCGATGTTTGCCGAAATTGGGACGCGACAGGCGATCGACAGCGGCCAGTTCGTCCCGATGGAAGACGTCGTTCCGGACCTCCCGACGGACGATTTCATCGATCCGATACTCGATTATTACCGTGTGGACGGGACGCTCCACTCGATGCCGTTCAACCCGTCCCACGCGTTTATGATGATCAACCGGGACGCCTTCGAAGCCGCCGACCTCAATCCCGACGACCCGCCGCGGTCGTTCGAGGGGGTTGCCGACGCCGCGGAGGCTATGGTCGAGGCCGACGCAGTAGACCACGGAGTCACGTGCCCGAACATTTCGTGGTTCATCGAGCAGTGGTTCGCGGCCCAGAACGCCGAACTCGTGAACAACGAAAACGGGCGGGCAGGTCCACCGACGGAAAGCAACCTGACCTCCGATGCTGCGGCGACAATTTACGAGTGGTGGCACGACCTGGACGAACGTGGCGTCTTTCACGTCGGCGACGGCTGGTTCGAGTCGGAAGACGCCTTCGCGAACGGGACGGCTGGTATTCTCCTCTACTCGACGGCCAGCATCAGTACGCTCCTCGAGCGGGCAACACAGGAGGGTGGGTTCGAAGCCGACGCAGCGTACTTCCCTGCTCCGGGCGGCGATCAAACGGGCCTGGCTATCGGCGGCGCGTCGCTGTGGGTGCCCGAAGCGATCGACGACGATCGGCAATCGGCTGCTGCCGAGTTCCTGACGTGGCTCACCGATCCCACGCAACAGAGCAGGTGGCACCGCGAGACCGGATACTTCCCGGTCCGCGAGGAAAGCGTCGACGAACTCGAACAGGAAGGCTGGTTCGACGCCAACCCCGACTACAGAGTCGTTTTCGACCAGCTAACCGGCTCCGCATCGACGACGGCGACCCAGGGTGCGATGATCGGTCCGTTCCCCGAGGTTCGGACCGAAATCGAGGGAATCTGGACGGATATCGAGGACGGAACGTCGGTTCAGGACGCGCTGGCTGACGGCAAGGAACGGGTCGACGACCAGTTGACGACGTAGCCGGCGAACACCAGTGGTCCACTACAGTAGCCACTGATCGGGATTGCTGTAACTATAGTACCAACTGCAACGATTTGCACACTGATCGCCGATCCATCTGGCGAGCAGGTGCCCACTGACTTGCAGTGGCTACTATATTTCCCGCCGATCACCGGAACGGGTCGACGATCGGCGGTAATTGAGGACAGTAACCCGTATGATCGTTATTGCACACCCGATCGCACGGCAACTGTGCGATCGGTGTGTAAATCGTCTCGTTACTATCGGAGCACGCGATAGAACAGTTACGACGGTTACGGTGGGCTTGTTGTCGGCCATCCGACAGTCAGAGAAACGAGACTGATCACTGACTGTCAGTTACATATCTGACCGTGCCATCCGAGCCAGTGGTGCCGACTACTGCCAGCACTGGCCCGCTTTGCTGGGAGCAGTGTACGTGTCGTAATCTTGTCACCATGGCGAGAGGAAACGGAAAACCGCCCAGACGAGGAAACACGCCTCGCAGAATTTATAAATAGTGCTCTCGCTATCTATTGGTATGAATACGCTGCTTCTGGATAGCGAGGACGTCGACGCCAACGCACGTATGGCGGCAATCATCGAGGCAGTCGAACAGGCCTTCGGAGCCTTCGAACGCGGCGACTCCCAGATGCCGGCCAAGTCCTACATCGATCTCCCACAGTACAACGGTGACTTCCGGTCGATGCCCGCTTACCTCGATACTGGCGAGTGGGACGCTGCCGGTCTCAAGTGGGTCAACGTCCATCCCGACAACCCCGAGAAGCACGATCTCCCGACCGTCCTCGGGACGATGGTCTACTCCGATCCCGAAACCGCGGTTCCGCTCGCGATCATGGACGGGACCGAGCTGACGATGAAACGGACCGGTGCTGCCGCGGCCGTCGCGACCGACTACCTCGCCGTCGAGGACGCCACCTCGATGGGCGTCGTCGGGGCAGGCGTCCAGTCGTACACGCAACTCGAGGCGATCAGCGAGATTCGTCCGATCGAGGAAGTCGTCGTCGCTGACAAGGACGATGCTCGTACCCAGGCGTTCATCGACGCCTTCGACGATCAGTTCGACGTCCGGGCCGGCTCGATTTCGGAGGCCGGTCACTGCGACGTCCTCTCGACCGTGACGCCGGTCGAGGACCCCATCGTTGGCACGGACGACGTCGCGGACCACACCCACATCAACGCGATGGGTGCGGACGCCGAGGGGAAACACGAACTCGCCGACGACCTACTGGTGGACGCCCGCGTCGTCATCGACGACCACGAGCAGTGTACCCACTCCGGCGAGATCAACGTCCCGTACCACGAGGGCGTCCTCGGGGATGGGGACATCCACGGTGAGATCGGCGAGATCGTCGTCGGCGAGAAGTCCGGCCGGACCGGGGACGTGGGTGTCACTGTCTTCGACTCGACCGGGCTGGCGATCCAGGACGTCGCCGCGGCACACGTCGTCTACGAGCACGCCCTCGAGAACGATAACGGCACCTCGTTCGGCCTGATCGACGCGGACGGCGTCTAGACGGTCAGCCCGGTGCTTGCAGCCGCCGCGGAATCGAGCCCGTCATCTCGAGTTTGCCACAGAAGTGACAGACTGGCTCTCCCTCCGGCTGGGGGAGACCGTTCGCTTCGAACAGGGTGTTTTCGTTGATGGTTACCGTCGCTGGCTGGAGCGGCCAGGGGTCGTGGGATAGTTCGCCCGTGAGGACGCCACGACGTTCGGCCGCGTAGAACCGTCGCCGTTCGGTGAGCCAGTGGGCGAGAGTACCGCGTTCGGGTGAGGCTGGCTCCCCGGAATCGAACCTCGCTGAAACCGTCCTGCGGCCCGACACGTGCTCCGGACGCATCCCGATTTCTCGAACGGGACCGTGATCGCCGACTCGAGAACGCAACCTGGGTCCCGTCGGTGCTGACCTGTATCCGTGCGTACCTGACCGGTAGCCGTGTGGTCCGACGCACCAGCGACGCCAGCAGCGGAGCCCCAACGTCGATACTGAAGAACAACAGCCCCGAATCGCCGCCGTACCTGACGTACGTTCGCACGTTGAGTTCGGGAAAGGCGGTTCTCGTGATCGGCGGCGAACCGCGAACGCCGACGTTTGCGAGTACGAACGGCAACACGCTCACCCACGCCCGTCCGTCTCGCGTCTCGAGTTTTAACTCGCCAGGGATTCGATGTCGCAACTCGTCGGGATCGACCGGCCAGTGGGCGAACAACCCGTCGCGCCAGGTCATCGTGGCGACGTGTGGGGCTCGAGGTACCGTCTGCGCCCCGCCGGCTTCCGTTCGGTCGTTCGAACTGACTCGTTCGCTGCTGTCACTCATGTGAGGGGAGTGCTCGTCTCCGCCTACGACGAGACGCTGCATAAAACGCAGCGGCGAGTGTAAGAACCGATGGTCGTTGAATACGACCGCGCGTTAATTCCGATATCGATCCATTAGTTTAAATACATTGGTGCAGATACACTTCTTCCACAATACGGATTACCGATGGTTAATGCCGATACGAAACCGAACTGCCCCGAATGCAACGGCAGACTGCGCTCTCTCGACTCGGAACTCGTCTGCGAGGACTGCGGCCTCGTCGCCGACGAAGACGCGATCGATCACGGTCCCGAATGGCGATCGTTCGACGACGGTACCGATCGCCGTCGGACCGGTGCCCCACTGACGCGGTCGCGACACGACCGTGGCCTCTCGACCGAAATTGGCTACGGAACTGGCGCTGACTCGAGTTACGAAACTCGCCTGACTGGCCGCAAGCGAAGACAGATCGCTCGCCTCCGTCGCGAACACAATCGTGCCCGCATCTCCTCGAAGGCCGAACGCAACCAGGTGTACGGATTCGCGGAGATTCGGCGGATTACCGCCCACCTTTCCCTTCCCGATTCAGTTCGGGAACAGGCCTGTGCCTTGTTCGACTCCGGCCAGTCGGAGGGGCTCTTCCAGGGCCGATCCCTGGAAGGGTTCGCCGCCGCGGCGATCTACGCGACCTGTCGGACGCGGTCGACGGCCAGAACGACCGACGAAATCGTCGCCGTCGCCCGCGCCGACAGGGCCGAACTCCGCGCTGCCTACGACGCCCTGAATCGCGAACTCGGACTACCGACGGGGCCGATCGATCCGACGGAGTATCTGCCACGGTACGCGACGAAGCTCGACCTCGGAACTGAGGTCGAGAAGCGCGCCCGTGAGTACGTCAGGGCGCTGCTCGAGGCGAATCGCGTCGGCGGTCGGAACCCGAGCGGGGTTGCGGCTGCCTGTCTCTACGAGGCCGCCGGCGAACGCGAGGAGTGGCCCTCGGTTACCCAGGCGGCCGCCGCCGACGCGGGCGACGTCGCCCCCGTGACCATTCGGTCGACGGTGACGGCGCTCAAGGAACTCGAGGTTACTGCCCCGGAGTCCTGACGCCGTGGACGGAGGCGAACAGCGAACTCGCCTGGACTAACAGTAAGTGCCAGACTACCGAGAGTCCAAACCCCACTCCGAGGATTACGGTTCGCGTCGTGAGCGTTCCGACCGAGCCGGGATCGGCACCGCCCGTGGCGAAGACCAACGAGAGCGGGACAGTCAGCGCGTACCCCAGCCACACGACGGGATACAACGCCAGGCTGAGGAGGAACGGTGCCGGACTGAACTCGAGTACTCCCGACTCGAGCGTGGCTACCCCAGCGACGAACCCCACGAAGACGACGACCACGACGGCTATCGACGGAAGGGAGGGGTGAGCGATCTCCTCGGGTATCGGTCGTCCTTCGAACCGAGCCGTGAGCGATAGCCCACGAGCGATCGCGATGCCGGCGACAGCACACAGGAGCACGCTCCCGAACAGGATCAGTCCGCCACGGAGTGTCGGGTCGACACAGACTGGCTCGCAGTACTGGTCACTCGAGAGGAGCACGTATGCGACTGGATACGCGAGCGTCAAAGCGGGGACGGTTGCAGCTCGAAGCGTCATTACGGGCCAGTTCGCTCCGCAACGATAAAAACGATAACAGAATCTTCGAAACCAACACCTGTGGCGTCCGTCTGAGACTGGCAGTCTCGTGGGGGTCGGACGGTTCGGCTGCGTTTCTCTATCCAGTCGTGTCCTGAGGTGCGAAGAAACGTACCACGCGGGCCAAAGTAACACAAAACACTTCCATCCCAGAAATAATAAGAATTAGATAATACTTTCTAACTCGACTATTGCTTCGATAACATCCTGTCCGACGGCTACGGTCCGATCCGCAAGTCGATCTGCGTTTAACTGATGAATCGCTTCAGAAGTGTTGTGGTCTCTTGTGGCCTAATAAACGTACCACCTGGTACGCGGATACCACGGCTTAGCTGACAACCGGTTCCGAAATCGTTCTCTGTGAGATACAATAACTGCAAACTATCAGGAGGATGCTATTTAGTGTGGTGGAAATATCCCGAACCTATCGCTGCATATACGTCTCCGAGTAACGCTGACCACTCCTCTCCCGTCCACCCAAAGAATAACGTGTTTGAATTCGAATACCTGTTCGATGCTCGAGAAAGGAACGAGTTACTTCAGCGTCAGGGATCCCCAGCGCGTCGAAGACGACCTCGATCGGTTTCGAGAGAGCGGTCTGAACGCCGTCCTTCATACGTTTAGCGAACGGGACAGGCGACATTATCGGGAGACGATGGCCGACATCGTCGACGCGAGCCACGAACGTGGCTTCACCGTCTATCTGAACCCGTGGTCGGTCGGACGGGTGTTCGGCGGTGAGGCGTTGTCCGAGTTCATCGGGACCCATCCCGAGAGCTGTCAGGTGTTGTCGACCGGCGACCGGCTTCCGGCTGCGTGTTTCAACGACCCCGATTTCAGGGAGTACATGCGCGAGTGGATCGCCGACGCCGCAGCAGTCGGTGCCGACGTGCTCTTCTGGGACGAACCTCACTGGTACATTCCCGAGTGGTTCGACGAGGAGTTCCCCGACGGAGCCTGGACGTGCCGATGTGAACGCTGTCAAAAACTGTACCGCGAGGAGTACGACGAGCGGATGCCGGCGACGCGAACGGACCGAATCGACGAGTTTCGGGAGGCGTCGTTGCTCTCGTTTCTCGAGGAGATGATGGGACACACTGCGAGATACGGCCTCGAGAACGCGGTCTGTCTGTTACCCCTCGAAGACCCGGATCACGGCCTGCGCGACTGGGAACAGCTCGCGGCGACGGACCACCTCGACGTCCTCGCGACCGATCCCTACTGGGCCATCCACGACGAGGAGAGCCCGGAGTTCGTCGCGTCGGCTACTGAAACCGTGGTCTCGCTCTCCGAGCAGTACGATCTCACGAGCCAGATCTGGATTCAGGGGTTCCGTCTCGACGACGCTCCCGAAACCATCGCCGACGTTCGAAACGCGACGCGTGCGGCGATCGACGGCGGCGTCGACAGCGTGTTTCTGTGGGGGTACGATGGCTGCCGATCGATCTCCGACATCGCCTGTGAGGATCCCGAGGCGGTCTGGAACGCCTACCTCGAGGAGCTCTCGGTGGAGTGATGGGAAACGTCGGTGGATGCCACACGCGTGGCAGCCGACACCACGATCAGTGTTGGCTACCCGGCCACGCGTGGCGAGAGTGAGACGGCCGTCGACGGCGTGAGGTGTCAGCCGTCGCTTTCGAACTCGGAGAAGACCTCCGAGAACGCGCCGTCGTCGTCTTCGCCGAGTACCCACGGCGCGATGCTATACATGTCCTTCTCGTTTGCATACTCGACGAGTTCGCTTGCGGTGTCCGTCGTGATCTCCCCGAGATACGGCGTCACGCCGACCATCGTCCAGAGCTCCGCTCGAGATTGGTCGGGATACACCGTTTCGAGGAAGTCGACCGCCCCCTCGAGCGACGACGTGATCGTTTCGATGTTCTCCGGTGCGCCGTCGAAGTGCATCGTCATCAACTGGACGTAGTCGAGTTCGAGACCACGGTCGGCGGCATCCTCGATGAAGACCTCGCCCGGCGATTCGCCCCAGCTTACCATCCCGTCAGGAGTTGCGGAGACGGTAAAGCCGACGGTGACCTCGGGACGCTCGTCTTTGAGCAACGCGAGCGCCTCGTTGCGAAGCTGGTGGAGGTCGTCAGGTCGGTCTGGGTCCGCGGCGTTCTCGTCGTCGATGTCGAGGTGGGTGACACCGAACGTATCGAGGAGGTCCGCGTAGGCCTCTTTGAGCTGCTCGGGATCGTCTGCGTCGCGGGCAAGCACGGGACTCTGCCAGCCGCCGATCGAGAGGCCGACCTCGATTCCCTCGTCTTGCAGCGTCTGGACCTCGCTGGCGTAGGTGTCGAGCGACTCGCCTTCACAGTTTCGATTGTTGCAGTTGGCGAGCCAGGCAGGCGATATCTCGCCGTCCCGGTACGGATCGCCGATGAACGACATGATGACGCGGTCGGTGTTCCGACCGAGCGTGCCGTCGACGATATCGTACCAGGTGCCCTGATATGGCGTATAGACGCCGGACGGCGTTGGCGCTTCGACCTCGCCTACGTACAGCGTCCGCTGGGTGCTGTCGGTGTCGCCGTCGACGTCGGTGACGACGAGTTCGGCCGTGTATTCGCCCGTGGCGTCGTAGGCGTGTGTAACCTTCTCGCCGGTCGCGGTCGCGTCGTCACCGAACTCCCACTCGTAGCTCTCGAGGTCGCCCTCGGCGTCGGACGCGTCGAACGTGACTTCCGCACCCGGCTCCGGGCTCGAGTCGCTGACGGAAAACGCGGCGGTCGGTCCCGGATCGTACGGCTCGACCTGGTCCCACGGCCCCCATTCGCCGCCCTCACCGGGCTCGTTGCCGCGTGTCCACCAGTTCGCCTCCCAGACGTACCCCTCGTGGACGACGCGGTCGCCGCTCGTGTAGACGGCGTCTGGGTCCCACTCGGGATACTCTCGAGCTGAGACGGTACTGCTCAGTCCGACGCCAACGGTCAGCGCGGACAGTGCCGATGCGTTTCGGAGTAGGTCTCGTCGTGTTCGTTTCATGGTCTTGGATCGTTGAATCGTCGAATTCGGAATCTGCTCACTTTCTCTGTCGTCACAGTGCGATCGATATCACGGACGGTGCCGAACGCGACGCTACCGGTCGACGAGAACGGGCCGAACTCACGGTTCGGACACGTTCTACGATACCGGCACCGACGGGACGGCCGCCTGTGGGGTCAGTTCCCGTAGCGGTTCTTCATGTCGAGCGTGTCGACCAGTTCGGTGTTTCGCTCGATGTCGTCCAACTCCTCGCGGAACTCGACGTGACAGGTCTCGAGCATCACCTCGAGCAGGTCGTCGTATGGCCAGTCGTACTGGCTCGGTCCCGTGACGTTTCCATAGGTCATCGAGAACTGCTGGTTCGGATAGAGCGTCCGGTACAGATACGGGTTGTTGTGCTGGGCCATCCGGACGCCGTAGGCCGACAGCGGCGCGTCGGTTCCCTCGAAGGGACCGGGTTTGGCTGCGTCCGGCAGTGCCACCTCGATGACGTCACGCTGTGGGTGACCCACCGAGAAGTTCTTCCGCTGGGCGTTGTCGTAGGAGAACTGGTCGAGACCAGTGCCGCCTTTCGACGGGCCGACCCACCAGATGACCGCTCCGTCGACCAACAGCGGCACGTCGGTGACGTTCTCGAACACCAGCGCCATGTCGAAGAGCCAGCCCTCCCCGTGGAGTTCCGCCGTCGCCTCCAGAGGCGCGTTCGCGGTGAAGCCCTCGCCGAGCGACTCGCCCGTGAGGGGGTGTTCCTTGTTCGTCGTCGCGTCGATGATCGGATTCTCGGTGTTTGTGTGCTGACTCTGGCTGACGCCACTGCTCCAGTCCGATCGCTCGGACTGCTGGTAGACGTCGTCGAACTGCTCGCCGCTCGGCCAGGCGTCCTGGACGAGCGTTGGCGGATCGTTCGTTGCCGAGACCGGCCCCGCATCGGCCGTCAACCCACCATCCCGTCCGCCGCCGTCGTTGAACGGGATCGGTTCGGTCTCCTCGGCCAGCCCCGCCAACCAGGGCATGAGCCGCGCGGTGGTTTCCCGGGCTACGCCATCGGCGTCGAACCGCTTGACCAACTCGAGGCCGCGGTCACCGAGTGCGCCCAGTTCCATCGAGCCGTCCGCGGCGTTGCTCTCGATCGCCTCGAGATCGGCACCGAACTCGCTTGCGTCCTCGTGTAACTCGGCTTGGAGCAGGCCGGGCACGCCGCCCTCGGTCTCCACCGGGTTGAAGTCGGTGTCGTACGCCGAGAAGAACTCCTCGAGCGTGGTGTCGGCGGTGACGTCGCTCTCGGACTCCTCGGTGACGGTGACGGTCGTCGAATCGGTATCGGTCTCGCCGTCGGTGTCGGTGACAGTCAGTTCGACCGCGTACTCGCCTGTCTCGTCGTAGGAGTGGGTAACGGCCTCACCGCTTGCGTCCGTGCCGTCGCCGAGGTCCCAGGCGTAATCGTCGATGTCGCCGTCCGAGTCGCTCGCGTCGAACTCGATCTCGTCACCGACGTCGATACGGGTCGTACTCGCCGTGATAGTCGCGTTCAGTTCCGGTGGCTCCGGGTCGGGTTCAGGTTCCGGGTCTGGGTCGGGATCGTCCTCGACGGGTTCGATTTCGTCCCATGGGCCCCACTCGCCGCCTTCGCCGGGTTCGCTGCCGCGGGTCCACCAGTTCGCTTCCCAGACGTACCCCTCGTGGATGACGCGGTCGCCGCCCGTGTAGACGGTGTCCGGGTCCCACTCGGGATACTCCTGTGTGGTGGCGCTGGCGCTGCCTCCGAACAGGAGCGCCATCGTTGTCAGTGACGATGCCGTGCCGAGTACGGTGCGTCGGGTTCGTTTCATGTTGTCTGTAGCAGTTTCGTGTCGAAGTCTCGTTCTAGATGTTCTGCAGGATCGTATCCAGCAACGTCTCGTTCCAGTCCTGGGCGAGATCCCAGAACATTACGCCCTGCATGCCACGCTCTTTGGCGAACTCCACTTTCGCCTCGATGGCTGCCTCGTCGTCGTAGCTGATGAAGATTCCCTCGTCCTCGTTGACGAGATACGGGACCTCACCCATCTCGTGGCGGTTGACGTCCCAGGCGTCGTCGTCGCGCAGGTTCTCCTCGATGTCGCCGAAGTCGAACGCGCCGGTCGCGTCCTCTCCGTCCTCGAGGATGTGGTGCCAGGTTCCTTCGGGCAGGCCGCTGTAGTTGCCGCCGAGTTCGGGCGGGCTCTGCCACTCGCTGACCGAGAACCCGCGGCCGTAGAACGGCATCCCGAGGACGAGTTCGTCGTACTCAGCGGGATCGGCGGGCGGATACTCCCACTGGCCGGGCCAGTAGGCCTCTTCGCCGTGGTCGCCGGCCCACAACTCGTCGACGGCGTACTCGACCCAGTACTGCTCGCCGTCGGGGTAGACGTCGCGATCGTTGGTCGGATGCGTGTCGGGCCCGTTCAGCGGCGCGTTCAAGCCGATGGTATCCATCCACTCGCCGGTGAAGTCGTAGGCCATGACGTACACCGAGTCACAGAGTTCCCCGATCTGATCGTGGCGAAGCCCGCCGGCGTTCCAGTCCGAACCACCGTTTGCCACCGACAGGTAGTAGTCGGTGTCGTCTTCGGCAGCCGCCTCGTCGAGTGCCTCGCGAAGGTCCTCGAGCAAGCGGACGTGGTTTTCGTAGTCGTCGTCGTTACCGCACTGACACTGCCCTTGCTCGGGGCCGGGGTGTTCCCAGTCGATGTCGATGCCGTCGAAGTTGTACTCGCGCATCAACTCGACGCAGTTCTGTGCGAACGCTTCGCGGATGTCCGGGTCCGCGGCGACGATGTGGAAGTTCTCGGACAGGGTCCAGCCGCCGACCGACAGGTGGAACCGACAGTCGACATCGTCGGCAAGCTCCGCGAACGCCTCCAGGTTCTCCTCGTGTGACTGCGTGGGAATGTCGAACTCCGTTTCGTCGTCCGAGGGCGGGAAGACGTTCCCGTCCTCGTCGAGATCGATGAAGGCGTACAGCATGTCGGTGATCTTGTCAAACGGGACGTCCTCCGGGTAGTAATCCTGCTCCGCGTTGGATTTCCAGCCCGGGTAGTAGCCGACGACTTTGAACTCGTCGCCTGGCCCCTCGATCTCGTCAGTGACGGTCAGTTCGATCGCGGCGGTATCGGTCTCGCCGTCGGCACCGGTGACGGTCAGTTCGACCGCGTACTCGCCCGTCTCGTCGTAGCTGTGCGTAACGGTCTCGCCCTCGGCCTCGTTACCGTCGCCGAGATTCCATGCGTATTCGTCGATATCGCCGTCCGAGTCGCTCCCGTCGAACTCGACGTCGTCACCGACTTCGACACGAGTCGTACTCGCCGTGATAGTCGCGTTCAGTTCCGGCGGTTCGGGCTCTGGATCGTCCTCGACCGGTTCGATTTCGTCCCAGGGACCCCACTGGCCGCCCTCACCGGGTTCGTCGCCCCGGGTCCACCAGTTCGCCTCCCAGACGTACCCCTCGTAAATCACGCGGTCGCCGCTCGTGTAGACGGCGTCCGGGTCCCACTCGGGATACTCCTGGGCTGCCGTTGCTGCCGCCGAACTCGCGCCGAGTCCGGCAAGCAGGATCGATGCTTTCGATGCGGTGCTCAGTAGATCGCGTCGTGATCGTTTCATCAGTGTCTTGCAGTCGAGTGGTCGTCAGTTCTCGTCCTGTGCGATGCCCGTCCACGGGGTCGGCGTCGCCGCCGATCGTCCGGACGAGATCAGCCGTTCAGGTTGGTCCATAGCGTGTCGATGAGTTCCTCTTCGTAGGTGTCGCCGCCGATGGCCCACAGCATCGTTCCGCCGTAGGGGGAGTCACGGAGCCACTGCATCTTGGCTTCCATCGACTCCTGAGACTCGTAGCTGATCATCTCCCGGCTGTCGGAGTTCCAGGCCCACGCCGCGACCGCGTCCTCGTCGAAGTAGACCTCCCAGTCGTCGCTCTCGAGATCGACCGAGTTGCTCCCGCCGCGACCGTCGCCCTCGAGGTCGAACCACTCGAAGACGCCGCCGAGCTGAGAGCCGGGCTGGCCAGGGGGCGAGGGATAGGAGCCGTCCATGCTGGCGTCGGAACCGTCTCCCTCGAACGCCTGGAAGAGACCGTCGTCCTCGCCAGTGCCGACGGCGTCTTCGGGGGGCTGGACGCCATCCCAGCTTCGGCCGTAGAACGGGACGGCCATGTTGATCTGGTCCGGATCCCAGCCCTGCTGTTCCCAGTACTGGAGCGCGTACTCGGCGTTCCAGCTGTCGGCGTCGTCGAACGGGTCGTCGGGATTCGCCTTCAGCGGCGCGTGATGACGCGTCGTCTCCGACCAGACGCCCGCGTAGTCGAAGGTCATCACCAGGACGAAATCGAGCACCTCCGAGAGCCGCTCGTGCTCGAGGCCGTCGTTGCCGTCCTCGATGCCCTCGACGACTTCGGGGTTTGCCGAGACGGCAGCGGTGAGTTCGTAGGGCTCGTCGCGGCCGACCTCCTGGGCGTGCTCGTCCAGCCGCTCGCGTACCGTCTCACAGAGCAGCGTGAACCGTTCCTGGTCGCCCTCGCGGACGATGTTCCCGTCGCTCGGACAGACGCTGGCGGGTTCGTCGGCGTCCTCGGACGTACAGCCGCCACCGCCGGGGAACTCCCAGTCGATGTCGATGCCGTCCAGGTTGCCCCGTTCGATCCACTCGATGCAGTCCTCGGCGAATTGCTCCCGACTTTCCTGGGTCAGGGCCGCGTCGGAGAAATACCGCGAGTCGCCCCAGCCGCCGATCGAGAGGACGAACTTGGTGTCGTCGCGCTCCTCGGCGAATTCGGCGAAGGTACCGCCCTCGACCCCTTGCCAGTCTTCTTCGCCCCAGAAGGCCTGCTGGCCGTGGGAGTCACCGACCAGGGTAACCGAGCCGTCCGACTCGGGACGGGCAAAGGCGTACTGGACGTGCGTGACCTGATCGTAGGGAATGTCCGCCGGAACGTAGTCACGGTCGTACTGAGCCCACTGACGGTAGTACGCCACTACGCGCTTTTCGTCCGACGACGGGCGTCCCGCCGTAATTCGGATACTGTCAGTGTCGGTTTCCCCGTCAGCACCTTCGACGGTCAGCGTCACGTCGTACTGGCCCTCGTCGAACGAGCGCGTGACGACGTCACCGCTTGCCGTCGTCCCGTCTTCGAACTCCCACTCGTAGGAGTCGATCTCTCCCTCGGAGTCGGACGCGTCGAACTCGATTTCTTCGCCGGGAGCGGGGAACTGATCGCTGACGGTAAACCGGGCGGTCAGTTCGTCTTCGTCTTCGTCTTCGTCTTCGTCGTCGTCGTCGTCGTGCTCTTCGATTTCCTCCCAGGGGCCCCACTCGCCGCCTTCGCCGGGTTCGTTGCCCCGGGTCCACCATTGGGCTTCCCAGACGTAGCCCTCGTAGATGACGCGGTCGCCGCTCGTGTATACCGTCTCCGGGTCCCACTCGGGATACTCGTTGCCCTCCGCAGCGACGGCACCGCTGGCTCCGATTCCAGCAAGCAGCGCGGACAGTTTCGTTGCGTTACTCAGAACGTTTCGTCGTGTTCGTTTCATTGATTGTGACCTCGGTATCGCTTTCGAGTCGCAATCTGCTGCGACCAGTTGATTATATTGTACTCGGATATAAAAAATTATTCTAGCTAAGTGGATAATTTTGAGATTATAAGTAAAATAGTATATCAGATATAGATGTGAATGAGATCACTCGAGGGGGGGAGCGATCCGATACCATCGATGGAAGCGACCGACAGTGATTCCATCGGGTGAGTGCGACCGATCCAGCAGGGATTGCCACGACCGAACGGACATCCTGTCGGTGTCGATGCTGTCGAACGGTCGAAACCGAGACTGGCATCGAATTTGTGTTCTGTGGTACCGCGCACCACTTATCGGAACCGATGACATTCTCAATAATAAATGTTCGGGGCGATCAGAATCCCTCCGAACGGCCGTCGATAGAGCGAATACACGAACGGAGTCGTTCCGTTACAGCGTCCCGAAACCGTGGCAAAGAAGTGGACAGCAGTCCCGACGAGCGACCCGCGACGAGACGCTCCCTATTGGGACGCGCTAGCCAGCATAGTTCACTTCGGCTCCCGAGTGGCTGGCACTACCCTGATCGGGACAGGATTCGTCTAGGCCGTCTCGGCGGGACTCGTGGATTCCGTAGCTGTCGGCGAATCGGCCGCATCGATCGGCTCGTCGCTGTGTTTGATCGCCTCTCCCGTTTCGCGGTCGAACAGGTGCATTTTCGCGGCCGGGACGTGCATATACAGCTGGTCGCCGGGGCTCGCACCCGTTTTCCCGTCGGTCGTCACCGTTACCGACTCGCCGCCGATATCGAGATAGACGTTCGTTACGTCGCCCATCGGTTCGGTCACGGTCACGTCCGCCTCGACGAGACGGCTCGGCTCCCCGTGGGTTTCGGGCGTATCAGTCAACTCGATGTGTTCCGGTCGGATACCGAGCACCAGCTCCGACGAATCGATCTCGGTCGCTACCGACTCCGATAGCGGGAGGGTAAACACGGCGTTTTGCAACTCCTGTTGCTCGAGGTCCGCTTCGACACGCAGGAAGTTCATCGGCGGGGACCCGAGGAAGCCGGCGACGAACTGGTTTGCCGGGCGATGGTAACACTCCAGTGGCGTCCCGACCTGCTGGAGTTGCCCGTCGTCGAGCACGACGATCCGATCGCCCATCGTCATCGCCTCCGTCTGATCGTGCGTGACGTACACCGTCGTCACGTCCAGTTCGCTCTGTAGCTGCTGGAGTTCCGTGCGCATCTGTGCGCGCAGTTTGGCGTCGAGATTCGACAGCGGCTCGTCCATCAGGAAGACTTCCGGATCACGAACGATCGCCCGCCCGAGCGCGACGCGTTGTTGCTGTCCACCCGATAGCGCCTTCGGTTTGTCCTCGAGCAACTCCTCGATACTCAGCATCTCCGCGGTCGCTTGGACGCGTTCGTCGATCTCCTCGCTCGAGAGCTCCGTCGACATCTTGAGCCCGAACGCCATGTTCTCCCGGGCGGTCATATGCGGGTACAGCGCGTAGTTCTGGAACACCATCGCGATGTCGCGTTCTTTCGGCTTTTGATCCGTGACGTCTTCGTCGCCGAACCGAATCGATCCCTCGGTGACCGTCTCGAGGCCACCTACGCATCGAAGCGTCGTCGATTTCCCACAGCCGGATGGGCCGACGAAGACGACGAACTCTCCGTCGTCGATGGTGAGGTCCAAACCGTCGACAGCGACGATCGATCCGCCGGCGGAGTCGTACTCCTTCGTCAAGCTATCTATGTTGACACGACTCATATGCCCACACCTGGTTCGCCCGGGTATTTATAACTATCTGACCGGATACCGACTGTGCCGGCCCGGAGCCAGGTCGAACGCGACCTGTAGCTGGTGTGGGCTCCCGTGTCGTCGTCGGTATCGCGTCGACTGTGGGTGCTGATCCTGAGCGGTGACGAGTCGTGGGTCGCTCGGAAGTGATACGGTGTCACCGGAATCGATACGCCGGGTTACAGCGGCCCATTCGACTCCGATCAAACCGCTGGGGGACCGAAACCGAAGCCGAACGTTCCCAGGGTTACTGCTTGACGCTTCCCTCGGTTAGCCCCTCGACGATCGGCTTCTGAAAGATGACAAACAGCAGTAGGATGGGGGCCGTTGCGACGGTCGAGGCTGCCATCATCTCCCCCCAGTACGCCGTCGTCTGGGTCTCGAAGCTCTGGATGCCGATCGCGAACGGCGTCACGTCGCCACTCGCGAGGATCGACGCGAACAGCACCTCGTTAAACGCGACGAGAAAGACGAACATCCCGGTTGCGGCGATACCCGGCGCAGCCATCGGAAGGATAACCCTCACGAGCGCCTGGAGTCGCGAACAGCCGTCGACCCGGGCCGCTTCCTCGACCGAATCCGGGATCGTGTCGAAAAACCCTCTGAGCATCCAGATCGCTACGGGAACAGTGAACGTGGTGTAGACGAAGATGATTCCGTGGTAGGTGTCGATCATCGGTATTTCCAGCGTGGTCTGGACCCACAGAAACAGCAGATACATCGGGAGCAGAATAAGGATACCCGGAATCATTTGCGTCGCGAGCAACGCACCACCGACCGCTCCTTTCCCGGGAAACCCGTACTTCGAGAAGGCATACCCTCCCAGACAGCCGACGACGAGCGCGAACGCGGTCGTCGTGGTCGCGATAATGAGACTGTTGATGAAGTAATCCAACACGGGGAATCGGCCCCACATCGTGATGTAGTTCTCGTAGTGGAGTATCTCCAACAGAAGTGCCGGGTCCCGAACGATCGCTGGAATCTCTTCGAGAGCGAACGGCAACAGCTGTGGATCGGCGGCGGTGATCTCGGTTCGTGTGCGGAAACTCGTCAGTACCATCCAGTAGATGGGAAACAGTGCAAACAACAACAGACAGCCCAGTACCGCCCGCGAGAGCAAATCGAACAACCCGTCCTTGGCGGCCGGCGTGAGCCGCAGTTCCTCGGGAATCATCGGTCACCCTCCGCGAAGTCGTCGTCGAAGAGGTATTTGTAGTAGATCATCGCCATCGTCATCGCGATGAGAAAGAGCACGACGCTCATCGCGGCTCCGCGGCCGAACTGGTAGTTCGAGAAGGCGAATTCGTAGATGTAGAGAATGCCGACCTGTCCGGCCTGGGGAGGCTGTGCCCCCAGCAAGACGAACGGTGCGGTGAAGTTGATCATCGTCCACAACATCACCAGTAACACGACGACCGCAGAGACCGGCTTGAGCTGTGGGAAGGTGATATAGCGGAACTTCTCCCACCGACCGGCACCGTCGATAGACGCGGCTTCGTACAACTGATCGGGGATTCCCTGAAGCCCGGCATAGAGCATGATCATCACCAGCGGGAACTGCGTCCAGGAGTGTGTAAGAACGAGCGTCCAGATCGTGTTGTCACCGATCAACCAGTAAATCGGCTCGTTGATGAGCCCGATCGAGAGCAGCACGTGGTTGATAATGCCGCTCTGTTGTTGGAACATCATCCGCCAGATAAGCAGCGTGACGACGACCGGCGCGACCCACGGCAGCAACAGCAACGTCCTGGCGACGAACCGCCCCGTAAACTTCTGGTTGAGGATCAGGGCCGCCGTCAGCCCGAGCACGTACGTCACGACGAGCGACCCGACGGCGAAGATAACCGTCTGGCGGATCGCGAACCAGAACCGGCCGCCGACGACGGTACGCGGATCGAGCACGTAGCTGTAGTTCTCCACTCCGACGAACGGTGCCCGATACCACTCCTGGACGTAACTCGAGTCGACGCCCATGAAACTGATCAGCGTCCCCCAGACGATCGGAAGCAGATGAATCAGACACATCATCGCCAGCGCCGGGGCGAGAAGCTTGTACGCAAAGCGCTGTTCCTCCGACAGCCGACTGTAAAACGGGAGCGCGTCCCCGAGTTGTACGTCGGCCAGCCGCTCTCGAAATTGTTTGGTCGTATGTGGCATGGTTCGTATCTGTTTTGAATTGAATTAATATTTTTGCTCCCGAAACTACAATGCGTACGCCGTCACAGGTCGTCGGGAAGCATGCGTCGCCTACAGCGTTTGCCGTGCGACGTCGGCAGCGTCCTCGAGTGCATCCTCGATGTCACCGTCCTCGAGGTCGCCCGTCACGGCGTTCTGGATGACGCCGGCGACGGCGCTGTTGAGTTCGCCCTCGATCTCACCCCAGCCGAGCACCTGCGGATACGTCCGTGCGACCGGGAATACCTCGTCGTTGAACGACTCGTACAGCTCGTGGTCGAAGTACTCGGTGTCGAACCCATCGGGGTTCGTCGGCAGGAATCCGACCGTACTCGAGATTTCGGCGTTCGGTTCTGCCCGCAACAGGTAGTCGATCCACTGTGCAGCAGCCTCGGGTTCGTCGGTCCACGGATGGATACCGAGTAACTCCATGCCGAAGAACGTTCCACCGTCACCGTCCGGTCCGACCGGCGGCGCGGAAATCGAGAGGTCGTCCAGCGAGTGGCCGTCCTCGTCCTCGTATGCACTGACCGTCCCGAGGGCGTCGACCGTACTGGCCATCTGTCGGCCCGCGAAGGCACCGTTGATGTCGGCTGCGCCCCACTCTACCGTTTCCGACGACAGCACGTCGTACTCGGTGTAGAGGTCGGCATAGAACTGGAGTGCTCGGACTCCCTCCTCGTTGTGAAACGCTGGCTCGGTATTGTCGTCGGTAAGCAGTTGTCCGCCGCTTTGCCAGAGGAACATCGCGAAGTTCCGCATCGGCTCGAAGTCTGCACCCATGAGCGCGAACAGATCGGTGTCACCGTCGTAGGCCTGGCCCTGGTCGACGAGAGCGTCCCAGTCGTCGGGATGGCCGTCGACCCCGCCGGTTTCGATTTCTTCGTCGATCTGCTGCCACGCGCGTGGCCCCCAGAACCAGGGAATGCCGACGAGTGAGTCCTGAAACGTTGCGACATCCATCGCACCGTCTTCGAACATCTCAGTATTGGGAATGTGATCGACCACCTCGTCGGACTCGAGGTCCATCCACCCGCCTGCATCGGCCTGTTCGGGTATCCAGGTTGATGCGATCTCTTGTACGTCCGGTCCGGTCTGACTCGTAATGTCGGTCAGCAGCCGTTCTTGGGCTTCTCCCCAGCCGATAGTTTCGTACTCGACCCGGATTCCCGTCTCCTCTTCGAAAATCTCCGTATGCTTCTCGAAGTAATCTTCGAGGCCCGGTGCGTCCATGTACCGGGTTTCGATCGTCGTCCCGTCGCCGGACCCGCCGCCGAGACAGCCGGCGAGGCTAAACGTCGTTACCGTCCCTGTCGTTGCCAGCACTGATCGCCTGGTATGGCTTCTCATGGCTAACTCTCGCTCCAATGTTGTGACACATCCCACATAATCTTTTCTAAAGCTGGAGAGAAACAGGAGAGACGTACCCCGAGAAGAACGCGTGAACAGCCGAAGGTAGTAGCGAAACCGCGGATTCTGGGTCGGCACCGACGGTAGGGGAGAATATATAGCCGATTATTACGAACAGTCTGCTATGAAAATCACCGATTACGAACTGTTCGAACTGCCACCCCGCTGGCTCTTCCTCAAGATCGAGACCGACGCCGGCGTCGTGGGCTGGGGGGAGCCGATCGTGGAAGGTCGGGCTCGAACGGTTCGCGCCGCCGTCGAAGAGGTGATGAACAGCTATCTCGTCGGGAAGGACCCACACGATATCGAGGATCACTGGCAAGCGATGTACCGGGGCTGTTTCTACAGAGGTGGCCCCGTGCTCATGAGCGCGATCGCCGGCATCGATCAAGCGCTCTGGGACATCAAAGGAAAGAGTTTCGACGTACCCGTCTACGAACTGCTGGGGGGACAGACCCGGGATCGAATTCGGGTCTACCAGTGGATCGGTGGCGACCGCGTCACCGAGATCGGAACGGAAGCGAAACAGTTGTCGGAGGCTGGATACACCGCACTGAAGATGGATGCGTCGAATCAGATGCGCCACCTCGAGCCACCCGAAGCGGTCGACGCGGTCGTCGAACGCGTCCGTCACGTTCGTGACGTGGTCGGAACGGGAATGGACATCGTCGTGGATTTCCGGGGACGAATCTCGAAGTCCCTCGCCAAACGCGTCATCGCGGCCCTCGAGGAGTTCGACTTGCTGTTCGTCGAAGAACCCGTCCTGCCCGAAAACCTCGAGTATCTCCCGACGCTCGCCGAACGAACCAACGTCGCGATGGCGACGGGCGAACGGCTCTACTCCCGGTGGGATTTCAAACCGCTGTTCGAGCGAGGTGGCGTCGACGTGATTCAGCCGGACGTCTCTCACGCGGGTGGCATCTCCGAACTCGTTCGCATCGCCGCGATGGCAGAGACCCACGACGTCG
This sequence comes from Halobiforma nitratireducens JCM 10879, assembly GCF_000337895.1. Classification (GTDB taxonomy): domain Archaea; phylum Halobacteriota; class Halobacteria; order Halobacteriales; family Natrialbaceae; genus Natronobacterium; species Natronobacterium nitratireducens. The sequence continues at coordinate 8,861 of NZ_AOMA01000007.1, read as the reverse complement.
CCGTTGCCCCGAACTGTCCGCTCGGCCCGATCGCGCTCGCTGCGTCGCTACAGGTGAGTACGTATATCCCGAATCTCCTCGTCCAGGACCACGGGTTCGATATCTATCCGGCTCCGAAAAGTGCGGCCGACCACTACCTCCACGATTCGTCAGTGTTCGAGTTCGCCGACGGATACGTGACCCCGCTCGACGATCCCGGCCTCGGGATCGAAATCGACGAGTCGGCGGTTCGCGAGCGCTCCCAGCAGGACCTCGAGTGGTCGAACCCGATCTGGCGACACGACGACGGCAGTATCGCCGAGTGGTAACTCACCTCGAAGACGGTCCAGCTCCGTCCCGTTCTCGCCGTTCGTGGTCGCCTCCGGGGTAACGGTGTAGTAAGAGTCCCCTGGTAACTAACCCCGTGTTCTGATGAGGAAACCGGCGACCGACAGGACCGAACACACGGACCACTGTTTCCGTGTCCGAACTGAGTGTCGGCCCACGAGACCGGACCGTCGCACTGATGATTCCGGACCCACACCGGTAGTGTTTCGCTGACCGAAACAAACCGGGTGAAATCACCGCGGTTGATACGTTTCGTCGACAGATTGAATTACAACCGTACTTTTGTAATTTTCCGGCGTAGATCGACGGTGTTTCGTCTGGCGAAACAGTTGGGGGCGACGGATCGGCCCCAGCGAATCGAACGGAGCGTTGCTGCTCCGACGACCGTCGGTCGACGCTCAGCCAAGGTACTCGTCAGCCTGTTCGTGTAACGGAACGAACCCCTCGGCGCTGTCGACACCCGTCCGCTTCCCGAGCGTCGCGTCCTCCGCGGCGACGCCTTCAACGAGGTTGTCGAACTCCGCGTCGATTCCGCCGTGGTTCTCGAGGAACTCGACCTGTGACTCGTGGTGATCGATAGCCGCTGCCTTCCGGTCTTCGTACCCGGAGATGTCGACGAACACCGTCGGATCGAACGACGATGTCGGCTTGCCGAAGAAGTAGACGTTGTCTGGATCGGACGGTTCGTGGTCGGTCTCGACCAGCGGGAGCGACGCCATGTAGTAGGCGTCGGTCACGAGACGCGACGTGACTCGATGGTCGGGGTGCATGTCCTCCCTGTAGTGAGTGAGGACGAGATCCGGGTCGTGTTTCCGGATCGTCTCGACGATTTCGAGACGGTTCTCGAGCGAGTACTCGATGCGCCCGTCCTCGAAGCCGAGGAACGTCACGTCGTCCGCGCCGAGTTCCTCGCCAGAGCCGCGGGCTTCCGCCGCTCTCGTCTCGGCGATCGCGGCTTCCGTCTCGTCGAACCCCCCATACTCCCCTTTCGTCATGTGAGCGATCGTGACCGTGTCCCCACGGTCCGCATGCTTTGCTAGCGTTCCTCCACAGAAGATATCCGCATCGTCGGGATGTGCGACGATTGCTAACAACTCCATTGCAACCGCGACAACGAAGTGAACGTATTTCAGGATACCGGACGACCCCGGTCGTTCGGAGAGCGGTCATACGGACCGCTGTCCGTCAGTTCCGGCGGACCGCAGGACGGCTCGCGGTCGCGCCGGTACATGGTAGCAGTCCGTATCACTCGAGTGCGGACGTCAGCATCCGGCTCGCACTGAGTAACAGCCCCGGAATGTTCTCTTCGAACCGTTTCCCGGAGAGTTCGTCTGCCTGGCCGGAAACGTAGACGGCAGCGACGATGTCCTCGGTTTGTACACTGACAGCGACGCTGTTGACGTTCTGGAACTGCTCCTGTCGATCGAGCGAGAACCCACGTTCGCGTACGCGCTCGAGTTCCGACAGGAGTTCCTCCCGGTCGGTGATCGTGTGTTCGGTCAGCGCCGGGCAGGTCTCGAGGATGGAGTCGACCCGGTGCTCGGGGAGCTCCGCGAGAATGGCCTTCCCGGCGGCACTACAGTGGAGGTGACGTGTGTTGTACGCGGGAAAGGTGCCGCTGTAGTACTGATCGGCACAGTAGACATCGACCGCGGCCCCCTCCCGCTCGACGACCAGGCCGGCCACTTCGTTGGCCATCTCCGCCAGTTCGTCGACCGGATCGCGAACGGTTCGGATCAGCTCGTTGTTCCACTCGAGTCGGCGAGCGCAGTCGAGCAATCGAACCGACGGTCGATACTGCGTTCCGACCGGTTCGGCGTATCCGAGGGAGACGAGGGTTCGCACGTGTTTGTACGCTGTACTTTTGGTCATATTCGTCCGAGACGCGATTTCCGTAACGCCGACCGGATGCGGCGTATCGACGAGGACGTGCAGGACGGCGAACGATCGTACGGTCGCTTCGATCGTCCCTTCCGTTGTCTGCTCACTCATGTCACGACATTCAGGAGGGCCCGATATCAGTGTTTCTCCGTCCGAAACACCGCTGGAACCAAAATTTTTTATTCACGATACACGGTATGGGATCTATGGACACGGTTGGGAAAGCCGACATTTACGAGGAGCTCAGCGTTCCCGCTGTCATCAACGCGGCCGGGACGAAAACGCGAATCGGCGGCAGCCGAATCCGCAGTGAAGCGAGAGACGCGATGCAACGTGCCGGCGATTCGTTCGTCCGCATTTCGGACCTCCAGGCGAAAGCCAGCGACCGGATCGCCGAGGCTACGGGCGCGGAAGCGGGGTACGTAACCAGCGGTGCAGCCGCCGGTCTCCTTCTCAGCGCCGCCGCTGCACTCGCCGGCCGCGACGTCCACCGGATGGATCGGCTCCCCGAGACGACCGGCTTCGCCGACGAGATCGTCATGCCCCGGACACACCGAACCGGCTACGACCACGCGTTCCGGGCAGCCGGCGCGACCATCGTCGACGTCGGTACCAACGACAAACACCTCGGCACGGGGTCGACCGCGGTCGAACCCTGGGAGATCGAGCGTGCGATCTCCGACGATACCGCCGCGATCGGCTACGTCCAGAAATCCTACACGGAGCCTCCCCTCGAGGTCGTCACGTCGATCGCTCACGATCACGACGTCCCCGTCATCGTCGACGCTGCGGCGGAGCTGCCGCCGACGGCGAACCTCTCGCGGTTCGTCGACGAGGGCGCGGACCTCGTCGTTTTCAGCGGTGGTAAGGCGATCCGCGGCCCCCAGACGACCGGCATCGTCGCTGGACGACGGGACCTCGTCGAATCCATCGCGTTACAGCACCTCGATATGCACGCCGCCGCATCCGTCTGGGACCCTCCCGAACCGCTCATCGACGGCGATCGACTCGATTGCGTTCCCCGCCAGGGAATCGGTCGCCCGATGAAAGTCGGGAAAGAGGAGCTCGTCGGTCTCATCGTCGCTCTCGACTCGTTTCTCGACGAGGACCACGCGGCGAACGCTCGAGCGTGGCGACAGGAGGCCGACCGAATCGCGGATCACCTCGCGGAGATCGACGGATTCCGCACGCACGTGACCGACGGAACTGACGTGTCGGTCGCACCGGAAGTCGTCGTCCACGTCGATCCGGGCGAAACCGGCCTCTCGGCGACGGAGTTAGTTCGGGCACTTCACGACGACCGGCCGCGCGTGTTCGTCGGGACGGATCGGCTCGACGACGGAATAGTCACGATCAACCCGATGTGTCTCGACGACGACGAAACGGCGTACGTCGTCACGCGAATAACCGACCACGTCGACGCCGCTAGCTGAAACCAATGCGAACGAAGAGACAAACGGTCCCCTCGATTGGCCCGTTCCGGCGAGCTGTCGGCAGAGTGTTGAACCGAAAACTACATTCCCAATGGCAGAGGTTGTCTACCCGGCTATGAAAGAGGTATCTACAGCCGACGCACCGCCGAGTATCGGGCCGTTTTCGCAAGGAGTCGTCGACGACGGCAGGGTGTACGTCTCCGGGCAGGGACCGATCGATCCAGAAACCGGCGACATCATCGAGGGTGACATCGAAGCGGAGACCCATCGCACGATGAAAAACCTCGGAGCCGTCCTTGAGGCCGCGGGCAGTTCGCTGGACGATGTCGTCAAAGCGACCGTCTTCGTCCAGGATATGGACGACTACGACGCGATCAACGACGTGTACCGGAGCTACCTCAGCGAGCCGTATCCGGCACGAAGCGCCGTACAGGTCGAGGAGCTGCCGGTCGATATCGGGGTCGAAATCGAAGTCGTCGCACGGGTCGACCAATGAACGCAATCGCCATCAAAGCAGGACGGAGTTCGCCGGAAGTCATCGACGTCGACGTGCCCGACCCGGACGACGGGGAAGCCCTGGTCCGCACGCTCCGCGTCGGCATCGACGGCACCGACTTCGAGGTGCTCGAGGGGAACCACGGCGGGTTCCCGGACGGTGAAGACTACCAGATACTCGGTCACGAGGCCGTCGGTGTCGTCGACGACCCGAACGGCACCGATCTCGAGGAGGGACAGCTCGTCGTGCCGACGGTTCGTCGCCCACCGGACGGCTCTAACGACTACTTCGAACGCGGCGAGCCGGACATGGCACCACCCGATGCGTGCCTCGAGCGAGGGATCGACGGGGCCCACGGGTTCATGTCGGAGTATTTCACCAGTCCTGCCGAGTATCTGATCCCGGTTCCGACGGCGTTCGCCGAAACCGGCGTCCTCGTCGAGCCGATGAGCAACACGGCAAAGGCGCTCGAACACGCGTTTGCCTCCCGGTCGATGTTCGACTGGGAGCCAGACACGGTGCTGGTACTCGGCAACGGACCGCTCGGCCTGCTGACGCTTGCGATGCTCGATTCGACGGTCGACCGATCGTACTGTCTCGGCCGCCGGGATCGACCCGACCCGACGATCGACGTTATCGAGGAACTGGACGCTACGTACGTCGACTCGAGAGAGACACCCGTTTCGGAGTTTGCCGGCGTCCACGAACCGGCTGATCTGGTCTTCGAAGCGACCGGGTACGCGAAACACGCTTACGAGACCGTCGACGCGCTCGCACCGAACGGCGTCGGCGTTCTGCTTGGCCTGCCGGGTGACTGGACGTTCGACATCGACGGCGGACGGCTCCACCGCGAACTCGTCCTCGAGAACAAGGCGCTGCTCGGCAGCGTCAACTCACACGTTCGTCACTTCGAGTCAGCAACGGAGTCGCTCGAGCGACTTCCGGACTGGTTTCTCGAGCGGATCATCACCGACACGTACGCGCCGTCGGAAGTCGACGACGCGTTCACCGACGACGACGATCGAATCAAAACCGTCGTCGAGTTCGATACACTGTGATAGTCCAGTGCGCGTGAGACAGTGGTGGGTTCCAGAAGCCCGCCAGGGACAGCTCGAGCCGTCGGGTGTATCAGAATTGTGATTGTATTTTCGAATGATGTGTTTATATACATAATAGAGGTTCGGTGAGAGCACAGACATATTGACTAGGAGTGGGAAAGAAAGCGAGGCCTATACTCGGTCATCGGGAATAGTCGAGAGTTCCCTGACGACCTCCGTCGACGAGAACTCCGGTAACTTCAACGACGTATTTTATGGCTGTTGGCGACCTAGAAACCGGTTTTAGAACATAACGTACTGAAACGCCCTTACAGTCGATTTCGGATCGGCCAAGAGACGGCCAGCATTATTCCTCGTCGATACGCACTGGCCTTCCACTCCCTTTCCCCGGTCGGCGATGTCGATCGAGTTCCGTTCCAGTCTCCCATCCACAGTATGCAGTTGAGGTCGTGTCAGCATACGCTCTGTTTTCCCTGAAATCAGAAATATATCATAATACGCATCTATATTTCTATCTGATGTTTCGGTAGAACGCGCGGAAGAGTTGTCTACATAGGTAGCAGGCAGAGTGTCCCGGGCCACCGCGCCCGCGGTACTTCACTAGCTCACGGGTCCCCTCACAGAACTCTCGAGTCAGTTCGGTCTGCCAATACGTTCCGGGAGTTCGCGTACGTGGGGCTGGTCCGGGCCACTGACTCCGTTCGATCGAAGCAGCAGTCACTGAACTCCCTGTCCCCCCGATCACACGCGACGGTCCGGTTACTCACTGGGTGGGCATAACGCGGAAATCGACGGGAAGAGACGTTTTGAAGGCGACGACAGCAACGAAGCCGCGGCTACCGTAGCACTTCGCTCGTGTCGGGAAGAGGGCGACTGCGGGCCACCGCTGTGGTGACGAGTAGCGACGAGTCCGACTCGGGAGTACCGCTACGTCGTCCGCAGGTTGTCCGTGCTCGGCTCGTAGACCTCGCCTTTCTGTTTGAGCTTGTCGATCTCGTGTTCGGCCTTGGACTGATCCATGCCGATCTCTTCGGCCCGGTCCAGGACGATATCGACTGGCGCGCCCTCGTCGTACTCCTCTTCGACGTCGCTGATGAGCTGTTTGATGTTCTTGATCCGGTCGCGCTGGGACTTCGAGGTTCCGGCCTCGACGATGTCCGCGTCGAACTCGCCAGTTTCGGGGTCGACACCGATGTCCTGCAGACAGGACCGGACGATCTCGACCGATCGTTCCGCATCACGCTGTTCGACCGTATCCGAGAGCCGAACGCGGGCGCTGGCTTCCGCCAGCCTGACCAGCGCCTCGAGTTTTCGCGCGGTGACGGGTACGGCTGCGTCCTCGTCGGTGCCACGCGCCCGCAAGTCGACGTAGAAATCCCGGATCGTCTCCTGGGCTTCGTCGGTCATCCGCGGGTGGCAGTTTTGCTTCGCGAAGGCGATATACTTCCGCAGGAGTTCGGCGTCGATCTCCGGATCGACCTGCTCGGTCATCTCCTCGATCTCGGCTTGCTCGACCTCGAGAGAGGTCATCTGTTCCTGTTGGGTCGTCAACTCGCCTGCGTAGTTGGTCGTGAGGATGTGTTCGGCGAGGTTCTTGTCTTTCTCTTCGTCGGGCTGGTCGGTGACGGTGAAGATGAGGTCGAACCGCGAGATCAGGGCCGGCTCGAGGTCGATCTGTTCGCCGATGGGTTCGTACTGATCGAAGCGGCCGTACTTGGGGTTTGCCGCGCCGAGAAGAGAGCACCGAGATTTAAGAGTTGCATTAATGCCCGCTTTGCTCACAGATATTTTTTGTTGTTCGAGGGCCTCGTGCATGGCGCTCCGGTCTTCCGGCCTCATTTTATCGAGTTCGTCAACTGCTGCGATTCCCTGGTCGGCAAGCACGAGCGCGCCGGCCTCGAGGGTCCACTGCTGGCCGTCGCCGAAGTCGTCGCGAACCGCAGCTGCGGTGTTGTGCGTCACGATCCCGTTTCCGACGAAGTTGTGGGTCTCGGGAACCGTGAGGTCGAACACTTCTTTCGTTCCGGTGTCGGCGACGGCGACGACCTCATCCCATCTGAGGTCCGCGTCGATCACTTCGGCGAGGGTCCGCGTTACCGGGCCGAGATCGACGTCTTCGAGCATCCGATCCACCCGGCCCCGACTCCGATTGTCGCCCCTCCGGATGTTATTGTGGTATTCGCCGGCGACGCCCCCGTCGGCGGCGACCAGCGCGTCGCCGACCGGCATCGTTTCGTCCTGCCGGCGCTCGTCCGCGACGATTCGTTCGAGCGCACGACGTTTTTCTGTGACCTCGAATCCGATCGCGTCGGCGTACCTGTCGACGTCCGCCCCGTATATCTCGACGTAGTACTGGACGTGCTTCGATTCGACCGTCCCACCGTCGGCTAGTTCGTAGGTCCCGCGTCGGTCCCGTTCCCGGGTCCGGGAGCGGACACCGTACGACTCCAGCATAAGCTGTATCTGGGTCGCGAGACGTTCGCTGATGGTCGAGATGAGGACGCTCGAGCCGCCGTCGTCTCGCTCGGACACCGACCCGTCCGCGTCCATCAGCCCGCGGAGGAACGCGTCGGCGTGGTCCGCGGTCGTCAGTTCGGGCGCGAGGTCGTGTTTCGGCGTCTCCATGCCGGCGTTCGCGAACAGTCTGGCGATCGTCGCGCTATTGACGCGGATGCAGGGGACCCGATCCTCCTGGCGTTCGATCTCCGGCCGCTTGTCGAACTTCTCGGCGAATATGTCCGCAGCACGCTCGAGGAGCGGTTCGTCTCCGTTCGAGAGACGGACCATTCCGCGATTGCCGCCCCGCGGGTCGAGTGAGATGTCACCGTCCCCGAACACCAGCCCAAGGAGATACATCAGGTCCGAATCGAACTGGTCGGGGATCGTGATGGAGTCTCCGTGTCGAATCATCAGTCGCTCGAACTCGATGTCCTGACGGGTCGCATCGATCGCGTCGAGCATCCGATCTAGCTTCGCGAGCGGAACGTGGTGGTTCTTGAGGTGAAGGTAGATGAAGTCCTCCGAGAGATCGAGTTCGGCGGCGGCGTCGCGGAGCGTCCCGAACTCGTCGGTTAGCGACTCACGAAGGAACCGTACGGAGTCGTCCTCCAGTTTGATCTTCTCCGTGCTGAGTTCCAGGAAGTCGCGAACCGACGGCTCCAGCCGGTCGAGGTCATCGTACCTGGGAACGGCGACGTGATCTCCCGGCTCCACGTCGGAGATTTCGGTCCATTCGAGGCCCGCCTCGCCACAGGTCAGAACGGGCGTGTTGACCGACGCCTCGAGTTCCTTCCCGTGCCGTGTCTCGATTTGCCGACATGGCTTTTCGGGCATTCGCCAGACGTGCGAGGAAATAGCGTCGGTCATCTCTCCTGCGACTCGATCGAACGTCTGGACGCCGACATCCCGCTCGACTGCAGTCTCGGTCGAAACCGGTTCGGGGAGGTCCTCCGACACGATGTCCTCGATCCGCCGGAACCCGCGGTCGGTGTGGATCACCGTGTCTCCGGTGACACAGAGCCCGGCCGAACTGCTGCCTTTGCCGGAGGTGTAGACGGAGCGTGGGGCGATATTCTGGATGTAGCCCAGCATCTGGGAGTTGTGCGAGATGACCCCATTCGAGACGTAGCTGTGTGTGCCCGCGACCTCGAGGTCGTACACCCAGTC
>NZ_AOMA01000006.1 GCF_000337895.1 Halobiforma nitratireducens JCM 10879 | reverse complement strand
GACCGCACACGTCTCGCAAGCGAGCGTCGACGAAGTCCACGAAACCGTCGACAGAGAGCAACCCGATATCGTCGCCGTCGAGCTCGACGAAGGGCGCTACCGTCAGATGCAAGGCGGTACTCCCGACGACCTCGAGGCAGAAGACCTGCTGTCGGGAAACACCGTCTTCCAGTTTCTGGCCTACTGGATGCTGTCGTACGTTCAGTCGCGACTCGGCGACCAGTTCGACGTCGAACCCGGTGCCGACATGCAGGCCGCGATCGAGGCCGCCGAACGGAACGAAAGCGGCATCGCGCTGGTCGACCGGGACATCCAGGTGACGATCCAGCGGTTCTGGAGTCGCCTTTCGGTTACCGAGAAGTTGAAGATGGTCGGCGGGCTCGCGCTTGGCGTTACCGATCCCCGGACGATCGGCCTCGCTCTCGGTGCGGCGGCCGGCATCCTGTTTGGGGTCGTGCTCGCGGTGGTTATCGGTCCGCTTCTCGGGTACGGTGATGCCCTGTTGCTCGGGATCACCGACCCGACGACGCTACAGTACGTCGGTTCCATCGGTGTCGGTGCTGTCGGCGGCGTGTTGCTCGGGTTGCTCTTTCTCCCCTCGCTCGGGTCGGCCGCCGACGAGAGCGGCCTGCTCGATGGGTTCACGATACGGCTGCTGAGTGGAGCTGCGATCGGCGTTCTCGTCTGTCTCGCGCTCGTCACCACTGAGACGTTCGTCGGTCCGTTCTCGGCGGGGAACTTCGAGGGTGCCGGAATCTACACGATACGGGGCAGCCTGGGAGCCGTCGCCGGACTCGGAATCGGCGTCGTGATCGGCGGCGTGCTCGGACTGGTACTCGACGCCCTCGGCGGAAACGTCGAGGAGGTCGACGAGATCGACATCGAAGAGATGACCGACGGCGACGTCGTCGGTGCGATGATGGAGGAGTTCCGCCAGTTCAGCCCCCGTGGGGCAAACGCCCTGATCGACGAGCGCGACGCCTACATCGCACACAACCTCCACCAGCTTCGCCAGCAGGGATACGACGTCCTCGCAGTCGTCGGCGCGGGCCACCGGGCCGGTATCGAACACTACCTCGCGAATCCCGACGAACTGCCGCCGATGGAGTCGCTGACTGGGACGGCCTCGGGGCGGCGCTTCTCGCCGCTGAAAATCTTCGGCTACCTGGTCATGCTGGCCTTCTTCGGGTTCTTCTTCCTGCTGATTATGGCCGGTGTACAGAACACCTTCCTGCTGCAGTTGTTCCTCGCGTGGTTCGTCTTCAACGGAATCTTCGCGTTCACGCTGGCCCGGCTGGCCGGTGCCCGGTGGACCAGCGCCGGCGTCGGCGGCCTCGTCGCCTGGTTGACCAGTATCAACCCGATGCTCGCGCCCGGCTGGTTCGCCGGCTACGTCGAGCTCAAACACCGTCCGGTCAACGTCCGTGACATCCAGACGCTAAACGAAATCGCCAGCGATACCGAACGACCGATCGGCGAGGCCGTCGGAGAGATGTTCGACGTCCCCCTCTTCCGGCTTATTATGATCGTCGCGTTGACGAATATCGGGAGCCTGATCGCGACCGTGCTGTTCCCGCTTACGGTCCTCCCATGGCTGGCAGGCCCCGAGTTCGGTGGCGTCGACGCCCTGATGAACGAACTGCTGGCCGGCGCTGAAAACATGCTCGAGTTGATCTGGGAGGCGATCCGATGAGCGTCCGTGCAGGCCGTCCCGAGCCGGAGCTATCCTTCAGCGACAAGGAGCTGGTCGACCTCGCGATTGCCTGGGTCGTCTTGAGCGTCGCGTTCGCGCTGTTGCTGGCCCCGATCCACACGACGGATGTTGGCGTCGGGACGTTCGTCACGATGATCGCGCTGAGCTTCGTAACCGTTGGCGTCGCGTTCCTGTTGCACGAACTGGCGCACAAAGTCGTCGCGGTCGAGTACGGCCAACTCGCCGAGTTTCGGGCCGACTACCAAATGCTGTTTTTGGCGATTATGAGTGCCCTCGTCGGCTTCCTGTTTGCTGCGCCAGGGGCAGTCTACCATCGCGGCCACATTACCGACCGGGAGAACGCCATGGTCGCGCTAGCCGGGCCCGTAACGAACCACGTCCTCGCCGTGCTGTTCTTTCCGTTGATGGCCTTTGGGGGCCTCCTCGGCCTGGTCGGACACATGGGAGTCCTCATCAACCTGTTCCTGGCCGCGTTCAACATGATCCCGTTCGGGCCGCTGGACGGGAAAACCGTTATCGAGTGGAACAAGGCCGTCTTCGGCGCAGTGTTCGGACTGAGTGTCGTCCTGCTCGTCGGCTTCCTCTTTCTGTTTGGCTTCTGGTGACGACACGCGACCGATCATCGGCGAGCCCGAAACCACGACGACACCTCGTGGCTCACGGAAACGATATCCCGACTGATCCGACTCCCAGGCGTCGAGACGACCGATGATGTCGGGGGCGATACGGGTTGGCGGCCGCTTCAACTCGTCGTTCGGTTCTCGTCGGCCACAGCGTGGGTGTGATTTACGTCCGCGAGCGAGCCGACTGAACGTGTCAGTTGCCCGCTCCTCGTGGTAGATCGAGGTAGCTCGAGGTAGCTCGAGGCCGCCTCGAGCGCGAGTGGCGACAACGAACGCTGACGTCTCGTCCGCCCTCGACAGCGACGACCGAGTGACGGTTGTCGGGCAGGGGGACAGAGCCAGACGAACGGTCACCGCCGACCGGAGCGCTTTTGCTCACCCCGGAAGGTCGTTCAGATATGACCGAGCCAGCGGACGACGGCAGCGACGACCGACTCACCTACGCCGACACGGGGGTCGACATCGAGGCCAGCGAGGACGCCACGGCAGCGTTACTCGAGGCCTTCGGCAGCGATCTCACCACCGAGTACGCCGGCCTGATCGACATCGGCGACCGCTACCTGGCGCTGGCGACCGACGGCGTCGGCACCAAACTGCTCGTCGCCGAAGCAATCGCGGACTTCTCGACGATCGGCATCGACTGCATCGCCATGAACGTCAACGATCTCGTGGCCGCGGGCGTCGAACCCGTCGGCTTCGTCGACTACCTCGCGATCGACGACCCCGACGAGGCCATTACGAACGAAATCGGCGAAGGACTGGCCGTCGGTCTCGAGGAAGCCGACCTAACGATGCTCGGCGGCGAGACCGCGGTCATGCCCGAAGTCGTGAAGGGCTTCGACCTCGCTGGGACCTGTGCTGGTCTGGCAGCGAAAGACGAAATTCTCGAGGGCGAGGCCGCCGTCGGGGACGCGCTGGTCGGGTTCCCGTCGAACGGCATCCACTCGAACGGGCTCACCCTGGCACGCGAGGCCGTCACCCGCGATCACGAGTACACCGATCCGTTCCCGTACGCCGACGAGCGCACGATCGGCGAAGAGCTGTTGCGTCCGACCCGGATCTACACGGACCTACTCGAGCCGATGCACGAGCACGGGGTCCGCGCGGCCGCTCACGTCACTGGTGGCGGCTGGACGAACCTGCTGCGGATGGGCGAGCGAAAGTACGTAATCGACGACCCCTGCCCCGCACAGCCGGTCTTCGAGTTCGTCCAGGAGGAAGGAAACGTGACCGACGAGGAGATGCACCGCACGTTCAACATGGGCACCGGCTTCGTCGTTTCCCTCCCCGAAGAGCGAGCCGACGAGCTCGTCGCGGCGACCGACGGCCGGATCGTCGGTCGCGTCGAGGCGGGGAACGCAGTGGAGATCCGCGGGCTCTCGCTGTCCTGAGGAGGACCTGTAACTGTCTATCGGACGCGACCGAGTGGCGTCTCGCGGTCGTTCCGGAGACGACTGCCAGCAGCACGGACAGGACCGACTCCGCTCCCGACTCGAGATCGATCACGCGTCGGCTGGGGCGTCGTCGCTCGCGTGCAGGCGTCCAGCTCGACGAGTAACTCGTCGATCTCAATTGTGGGGTCGCGAGCTGCCCGCTGATCCGGCCGTGCGATCCGGAGAGGGTCGACGGAGACACTCGACGCGACTCCATCTCGAGGAGACGGTCGAATACGACCCCGACAGCGAACGGGTCCGGATTTCACGGCTCTGTGGTTCGTCGGCGACTTCGGCGATCGATCCCGACTGGACGCGTTCCTCAGGGTGCACGATCAACTCTCCCGGAGAGACGAGGCCGTCGCTGCGGTTCGACGGGTACGACTGGGAGAAAACACCGCGAGCGTTTGCCGACTGATGTCTCGGCGGTTTTCGATCTCGTCTCTCTCCCTCCCTCCAACCGTTCGCTATCGATCGGCTTCGGTGTCGGCCGTCTGTTCGGACGGTTCGGGTTTCCCTGTGGCCGACCGCACCGCATCGTACTCCTCGTCGCTGTAGGCGATGAACCGGACCTCTTCGATCGTTTCCGGCTCGTAGTCCTCGATCTCCTCGCCGATGATCGCTGCACCCTCGCGGAGATCGAATCCAGCCACACCACAGCCAAGCGCCGGGACGACGATCGACCGGCAGCCGAGTTCGTCCGCTTTCTCGAGTGAGTTCCGGGTCGCATCGCGGACGCTCTCGGCCGTGGCCTGGCCGTCACCGTAGTGTGGCATCGCGGCGGCGTGGATCACGTACTCGGCGTCTAACTCGTAGGCGTCGGTAACGGCGACCTCGCCGAGATCGACGGGACCGGTCTCGGTCGCCTCCTCGTTGATCTCGTCACCCGCTGCGCGGCGGAGCGCACCCGCCACGCCCGATCCCATCTCGAGGCTCGTACCGGCGGCGTTGACGAGTGCGTCCGCGGACTGTGTGGCGATGTTTCCCTGTACGACGTCGAACTCCATGTCCGATCGTACGGCCCCAACCGATTTGAAAGTACACCACGCGGATACGAATCGCGACGGAGTGTCGGACTTGCAGCCGTTCGGGCGCAGGCGGTTCGAGCCGATGACTGAGCAGAAACCCTGTAACTCACTGTGGCCAGCAGTTCCCATTGTCTTAGGTCGACCAAAACCCTTTTAGAATTAGGCTCGCCTAACTCCACGTGATGGACGTACCCGTACGCAGGCGCGACTCCGATTCCGACGCCGACGACGAACCCGAACCGCCACAGGCCGTGGTCACCAGCCACGAGACCCGGCCTGGCAAGGTCGTGTTCACCGAGCGCGACAACGCCGACGGCTGGATCGCGACGAACGTCACCGTCGACCTCGAGCCCTGACGGGGTCCCGGTCGGCGTTTGACACCCACGACTCGAGGGCGTAGTTCAGCCGCGACTCTTTCTCCTCTCGGTCTTTACCCCTCTCGAGCGGTTCGAACGCGTCCGCGTGTGCGGCGACAATCGAGTCCGGCGAAAACGAGTAACCGACCACACCGGCGGCGGGTCCGCCGTCCGCCAGGTCGGTCGTCGATACCCGGGAATCAGGCCCGAGCTGGCGTCGTGGGCGTAGCCTTAGCGTTCCTTGGTCGCCTCTTCGAGCACCAGCGTGTCGTCCTCAAGGTAGTGCTCGAAGTGGTGACCGTCTTCTTCGAGCGTCACCAGAATCTCGCGCAGGATTTCGGCGGTCGCGTGGTCGCCGAGGTTCTCGGCGAGTTCGATGCTGTCGCGCATCGACTCGATGATGTCGCCGTACATCTCGAGGTCGTTCTGGAACATCGTCCGAACGTCGTAGACGTCTTCACCCTCGAATTCGACGGTCGCACGGTCCTCGAGGTTTCGCGGGCCGGAGACGGGGACGCCGCCAAGCGCCTGTGCTCGCTCGGCGACACGGTCGGCTCCTTCCTCGACGTGTTCGTAGGCCTCCTGGAGGAACTCGTGCAGCGGCAGAAACTCCGCTCCTTCGACGACCCAGTGGTGTTTCTTGAGCTGGTGGTACAGCACGTACGCGTTGGCCAGCTCCGTGTTCAGCGCGTCGACGATCTGCTCGGCCTTCTCCTGCTCGAGTCGGAGCTCGTTCTCCTCGACGGTGTCGGCCGATTGACGGACGGTCTTCTGGGTGCTCATTGCATTCGATGAATACACTCGCAACCCTCTTAAGCGTTTCCCATTACGAAATAATTTTTCTCGATCGGAAAATATTCGATCCGGTTCGGGGCAGAGATTGTTCTCTAAGGAAAAACAGGCCGACGACAAACGGGATCGACGGGGAAAGCGAGACCCCACGTGACGGGAAGGCTCGAGGCGGCGAACAGCCGGATTCCGACGGGCGCTTACGGGATCGAGCGAGGACGTTTTTTCTCGACTGGACCGTCACGGATGCAAGCTAATCACATAACGTCGTTCAGCCCGTGGTCTCCCGTATGTCATCCGATCTCCGGGATGGCCTCTCGTTCGGCAAGCAGATCGTCGCCGGAATACAGGAAAAGAACGTGCCGTTTATGGCCGCGAGTATCGCGTATCAGGCATTTCTCTCCCTCTTGCCGCTGCTCGTGCTCGTGTTCTTCCTCGTCACGATCGTCGGCGACGAGACGTTCGCCCAGCAGGTGACGGCGACGACGGAAGATTTCCTCCCCGAGAGCGGCCAGTTACTCATCGAGGAGTCGATCGAAAACTCGCCCGCAACAGCGGGATCGACGATTATCGGGGTTGTCGTGCTGGTGTGGGGGTCGCTGAAGATTTTTCGCGGCCTCGACAAGGCGTTCTCGGAGATCTACGACGCCTCGAGCGAGGGGTCGTTCGTCGAGACGGTTCGAGACGCACTGCTCGTGTTCGGAGCAGTCGGTGGCGCGCTGTTCGTCGCTGCAGGGTTGGGGATCGCGTTCGCGTTTCTGCCGTCAGTTCCGGGTCTCGGGCTTGTCCAATCGCTGTTGCTCGTCTGTCTCCTCGCGCTGGCGTTCTATCCGATGTACTACTACTTCCCGAACGTCGACACCTCGAGGCGAGAAGTGATCCCGGGCGTCGTGCTCGCTGCCGTCGGGTGGACCGCGCTCCAGTCGCTGTTTCGTGTCTACGTGGGACTCGCCGCAGACGAGGGCGGCGGCGTGCTCGGCGGGATCATCCTGTTGTTGACCTGGCTTTACTTCGGGGGGCTGATCCTGCTGTCGGGTGCTGTGGTCAACGCCATCGGAACGGGATACCTCGAGCCGGCGTCCACCGCGGAGAACGAAGCGGGAAGCGACGAGAAGTCACCGACGAACGGCTACGGCACATCGATCCCGGAGTCGGATCGTGACCCCTTCCTCGACGACCGACGACGCCAGCGGGCTCGCCTAACCGACCGCGTCGAGACCCTCGAACGCGAACGCGATCAGTTTCGAAACGACCTCAAGGCCCAGCGACGGCGGCGCTACCGGCTCGAGGATCGGGTCGACGACCTCGAGCGGACGGCACGCGACCTCGAGAGCGAAAACGAGCGGCTTCGGGACGAACTCGAGCGCCGACGGCGTCAGGAGCCGCCGTGGCGGCGGACGTTGCGGGCAGCGCTGACGCGAGTCGACCACGTAAACATCGGCGTCATCAAACGAGAGTGATCGACGGCCGTCGTTCGGTCGCGGTCTTGGCCGCGCGATCGAAGCCGGGAACTTGTAGTAGCTCGCGCGCGCAGTGACGCGTCGTGTCGCATCCGGTACGGAACGCGCGCCGTCTGATCCTGGAGGAACATCGCTGTGCGATCGCTGCAGTCGACAGCTGTGCCAACGCGGTGGCCGATCCCTGGGATACCGCACGCACCACGGATCGGGACGCGCTCGTCGCCACGTTCCGTTCGGCGCTCGAGTCCGAGGGCGTCCTCGAGCGGTTGCCAGCGGTGCTCGAAGACGCCGTCGATGCGACGGGCCACGAACTGCGGGCACAGCCGGTCCCCGATCCGCCGTACGTCGTCGTCACCAGCCGCGGACCGGTGCTACGGGCGACGATCGACCCCGGCCGGCTGGTGATCCGATTCGACGCGTTCGAGGTCGTTCGCGACGACGAACCCGGCCGACCGGTCGCCTACCGGCGGCGTGACGGGGTCGAACTGACGATCTCGCTCGAGTGAGTTTTTGTCGGTGGGCGTCGAGAACTCGAGCGATGCATCCCAAAGCAGCGACGTTCGCGAAACGAGCTCGAGAACGGTACGACTTCGATCCGGATGTCCAGGAGTTTCCCGACGGGACGAAGACGGCCGAGGACGCCGCAGACGCGGTCGGCTGCGACGTAGCACAGATCGCCAGCTCGCTGGCGTTCGACGTCGACGCGGAACTCGTCGTCGCGGTGACCAGCGGCGCGAACCGGGTGGACGAGGCGGCGCTTGGCGACATCGTAGGCGTCCCGGCCGACGAGGTATCGATGGCTGACGCCGATCGCATCACGGACGCTCTCGGTTGGTCGATCGGCGGCGTCCCGCCGTTCTGTCACGAGCAGTCGGTTCCTGTCGTCCTCGACGAAACGCTGCTGTCGTTCGACACTGTCTGGGCCGCGGCTGGCACGCCGAACGCGGTGTTCCCGATCGATCCCAAGACGATTCTCGAGTATGCCGACGCGGAGCCAGCCCGGATCGCGGCGTGAGTTCTCGATCGGTGTGCTGGCTTCAGTACTCGCACCAGAATAGTAATCAAGCACCTCCTCGTACCCTGTAATTAGCAGTAGGATATTCACCATTGCCTGCAATTAATAATACCGACAGCTTCATTAGTAAACACTCGCAACGCAGGGATGGTGACTAACCATGACTGACGCTTCGCGTTCCCCATCCCGACGGAAACTCCTCGCGACGACCGGTTCACTGGCAGCCCTCGGCGTCGCTGGCTGCCTCGGCGACGAGGAGCCCGACGACGAGACTGGTGGCGATGACCACGACGAGAGTATGGACCACGACGATGATCACGAACACGATGACGACGACCACGACAGTGACCACGACCTCCCGGTCGAGGAGTTCGAAATACTCGATCGGGATCACGACGAGGAGGTGCTCGTCTACATCCATGGCAACCACTGGCACGACGATCCGCTCGAGGTTCCACACGACGACACCCTCTCGCTCGGAGCCTACGTCGAGGACGAAGACGGCGACGAGATCGACCTCGACGACGGGATCGAGCTGACCGGCGAGGTCGTCGAGGGTGCAAACGAGGTCGTCGAAATCGAGTCCCACGGCGATCACGTCCACGTCCACGGCGAGGAAGACGGCTTCACGGACATCGTCTTCCAGCTCGTCGACGACGACGGCGTCGTCTACGAGACGCCCGAACTCGAGACCGAGGTCGGCTACCACGATCACGACCACGACGACGGTCACGATCACGGCCACCTCGAGGTCGAGGACCTCGAGATCATCGACCGCTCGGACGACGAGGTCGCCGCGGAGCTCCACGACGACCACTGGCACGGAGAACTCCCTCACGCCCACGTCGACGACAACATCTCGCTGGGGGCGGAGTTCACCGACGACCACGGCGACGAGATCCAGATCGGCAGCGACGAGGAGTACGAACTCGCCGTCACACTCGCCGACGACGCCGAGGAGGGAATCGTCGAGATCGAGCCCGACGACCACTGGCACGGCGATCACGTCCACATCTACGGCGAAGCCGAGGGTGAGACCGAGGTGGTATTCAAGCTCTGGCACGACGACCACGCTGACTGGGAGAGCCCGCCGGTCGCGGTCGAAGTCGACGATCACTGATCGGTTCCGACCGACCATCGAATCCCCCTATAGTACCAACTGCAACGATTTGCACACCGATCGCCGATCCGTCTGGCGAGCAGGTACGAACTGACTTGCAGCGGTTACTAGAACCCGACATCACACCCTGACGTTCCGGCCCAAGTCTGCACCGTTGCGGCCCTACACTTTCGTCCGGACGAGTGGACTTCCACTCGAGACCTGGACGTGCCGTCGTTGCTAACTCGATAGATCGAACTGGCACCAGTTATTAACAAACTAGCTCTAGATAACAATGCTTTTACCCTCGAGCGCGTACTTCCGTATATGAACCTATCACGCCGTTCGCTACTCCGATCGAGCGCCGGTGTCGCGGCTCTGGGTGCCGCGGCCGGTTGTCTGAGCGAGCCCGGCGACGACGGCAACCCCGACGGCTCCAGGGGGGGGTACGCCGCGTTCTTCGCGCTGTGGGACTGGGCCCAGGAGGTTTCCGGCGACGCAATGACGTTTACTAATCCCGTCGACGTGGGCGAAATGGGACACGGCTGGGAGCCGCCGGCCGACCTACAGCGAAACGTCGCCGGCTCGGACGTGTTCGTCTACCTCGACACTGCCGAGTTCTCGTGGGCACAGAACGTCGCTGGCGAGCTGGCCGACGAAGATACCGACGTGGCCCTGATCGACGCGATGGACGGCCTCGAGAACCAGTTGCTTCCGATCGACAGAGAGACACAGGCGGACCGGGAGCCCGCCGACTACGACTTCGATCCCGAGGCGGTATCGGTCGGTGACTTCGATGTCTACGACAGCCAGACGGGAGACGAGACCGCCTACTGGCACGGCGATCACTGGCACGGCGAGTTACCGGCGATTCCGGTCGACGGCTCCGCCGCAGTCGAAGGCGTCTTCGAGGACGACGAGGGTCGCGTCCTCCCGCTCGGCGAGGACGAACAGTTCCAGTTCGATGCACGCGTGATCGACGGCGCGAACGAGGCCGTCCTCGAGATCGAGTCCGAGGGAGACCGGGTCGTCCTCCACGGAAGCGAGACCGGTCGCACCAGAGTCGTCTTCGAACTCGTCGCCGACGGCCAGGTCGTCTGGGACACGAGCGCCGACAACATGACCGCGGAGGTCGTCGAAGAACTGGGCGACGACACTGCGCCGGAGTTCTACGACCCGCACGTCTGGGCCGACCCCGTGCTGGCCCAGCAGATGGTCGAGACGATCGCCGACGAGCTCGGCGACATCGACCCCGACAACGCCGCCGTCTACGAGGACAACGCCGCGGCGTACGTCGAGCGACTCGAGGGCGTTCACGATCAGTTCGAGACACTGGCGGCCGAGGCCGAGCGTGACGTAGCCGTCCTCGCGGGGCACGACTCGTTCCAGTACGTCGAACACCGGTACGACTTCGAGATCCACACACCGGTCGGCATCTCGCCGGACGCCGCCGAAACCGAGTCCGACATCTCCGAGTCGATCGCGGTCGTCGAGGAACACGACATCGACACGATTCTCTACGATCCGTTCGAAACCCCAAATCCGGACGAAGACGTTCCCCGAATGGTCGAGTTGCTGCTCGAGAACACCGATGCGGACGAGTATGCGCCGATCACTCCCGCCGAAGGGACCACTGCCGAGTGGAACGAGCAAGGGTGGGGCTGGGTCGGACAGATGGAAGAAGTCACCATCCCCTCGCTCCGGCGCGCCCTCGGCGCGGAGTGAGACGCGAAATGGAAGAATTAAACGCCTTTCCGACGGAGACGGAAGTGAGTCAACAGTGAAATCGGTCGTCGATGTCCACGACGTCTCGTTCGCCTACGGCGATTCGCCCGCACTCGAAGACGTAAGTCTCACCGTCGAGAAGGGAGACTTCCTCGGGCTCGTCGGCCCCAACGGCTCCGGGAAGACGACGCTATTACACGTCATGCTCGGACTGCTCGAGCCCGACACCGGTACCGTCGAACTGTTCGGCCAGCCAGTCGACTCTTTCGACGAGGGCGAACGAATCGGCTACGTCTCCCAGAAGGCGACCGATCGGGGCGGTACGATGCCGGTGACGGTCCGCGAGTGTGTGTTGATGGGCCGGTTCGCACACGTCGGCCACGGCCGCATCGGCGACGAGGACCGACTGATCACGGAAGACGCCCTCGAGACCGTCGGCATCGCCGATCTCGCAGACCAGCAGATGAACCAGCTCTCGGGCGGCCAGCGCCAGCGGGCTTACATCGCACGGGCGCTGGCTTCCGAGGCTGATCTGCTCGCGCTGGACGAGCCCACCGTCGGCGTCGACGCCGAGTCACGCGACGAGTTCTACCGGTTACTCGACTCGCTGAATCGGTCGGGGATCACCATTATCCTGATCGAACACGACATCGGTGTCGTCACCGACCGCGCTGGCCGGATCGCGTGTATCAACACGGAACTGTACCACCACGGCGACACGGAGTCGTTCGTCGAGAGCAACGCCCTGAGCGAAGCCTACGGGAAAACGGGCGAGGTCGTTCACCACCACCACTGACGATGACGGAAAACGAGGACCACGATCACACACACGACGACCACGGTGATCACGCACACGACGACCACGGACACGGCCACGCCGACGACGCGAGCGACGCCACCGCCGTCGACGGCGGCATCGCCAGCCACGGGACGGGAATCGACACGGATACGGCGACGACAGCCCCGACCTCGAGTTCGGCAGTGCGAACGACGGATCTCCGGGAACGGGTCCAACTCGTCGGCGTCGCGCTCGTCGGCCTGCTCGCGGCCGCGATGATCGGGTTCATCGCACTCGACTGGCTCCGTCGGTATCCTGGCGCGGAGGCGTTCGGACCACTCGAGACGTTCTATACGACAACCGGTATCGATCCGGCGGCCGGCTACCTGTTCGAGCAGTTCCTGATCGCCGGTGCGTGGTTCGATTACTTCCTCGGGACCGAGCTCTTCCAGTATGCGTTCATGTGGCGAAACCTCGCGACCGGGGTGTTAATCGGCGTCGTCGCGCCGCTGGTCGGGACCTATCTCGTCCACCGGCAGATGGCCCTGATCGGGGAGACGCTTGCCCACACCGCGTTCGCCGGCGTGGCGGTCGGCCTGCTGTTTATCGCCGTCACCGGCTGGGAGGGTGCACTGCTGTATATCGCACTGCTTGTCAGCGTGATCGGTGCGCTCGGCGTCCAGTGGTTGACCGAGCGAACGAACTCCTTCGGGGACGTGCCGATCGCGATCATGCTCACCGGGAGTTTCGCAGTCGGGACGCTGCTGATTAGCTGGGGCCGCGGATTCATGTCCATCGGCATCGAGATCGAGGAGTTCCTCTTTGGCAGCCTGTCGGTGGTCTCGGCGAGCGGATCGCGACTGATGGCGATGCTGACCGTCGGGGTGGTCGCCGTCGTCGCCGTCACGTACAAGCAGCTGCTGTTTATTACGTTCGACGAGCAGGCCGCCCGTGTCGCGCGACTCAACGTTTCGGCGTACAACACCTTGCTCATCGTGATGACCGCAGTCGTCGTCGTCGGCGCGATGCAGGTACTCGGTGTCATCCTCGTTGCAGGGATGCTCGTGATCCCAGTCGCCGCCGCCTCGCAGATCGCCCGCAGCTTCCGGGAGACCCTGTATCTCTCGATCCTGTTCGGACAGCTCTCGATCCTCGGCGGGTACACGTTCGCCCTGAGCCAGAGTCTTCCCTCGGGCGGGTCGATCATCGTCGTCGCGATCGCGATCTACCTCCTCGCGATCGCCGTCTCCGATCGCACTGGCGGGACGATTTCGGTTCATTAACCGTTAATAACCCCAGCCCGTGGGATCGGAGTAGGACTTTTAACCCGTTCCGGAACGACGTTTCGAACGATGGGACGGTTAGCCGAACTCTTCAAACCCGAGACCGTCGGCGTGATCGGCGCAACCGATCGCGAAGGCGCGGTCGGCCGGGCGATCGTCGAGAACCTGCGAGACGACTTCGCGGGTGAGGTCGTTCCGGTCAACCCGAAACGCGACGAAGTCCTCGGGCTCGAGTGTTACGAAGACGTGGAAAACGCACCGCCGCTCGACCTGGCGGTCGTGGTCGTACCGCCGCCGATCGTCCTCGACTCCGTCCGGGAGCTGGGCGAGGCGGGAACGAAAAACGTGGTCGTCATTACTGCCGGCTTCTCCGAGACCGGGGGTGAGGGGGCCGAACGCGAACGCAAGCTCCGCGAACTCGCCGAGGAGTACGACCTCAACGTCGTCGGACCCAACAGCCTCGGAATCATGTCGACGCCGGTCAAGATGAACGCCACGTTCGGTCCGGAAAACGCCCGCGAGGGATCGATCTCCTTTATGAGCCAGTCGGGGGCGTTCATCACCGCCGTGCTAGACTGGGCCAACGAACAGGGGATCGGCTTTCGCGACGTCGTCTCGCTTGGCAACAAGTCCGTCCTCGACGAAACCGACTTCGTCGAGGAGTGGGGTGACGACCCCGACACGGATGTCGTCATCGGCTACCTCGAGGACATCGACCAGGGCCACGAGTTCGTCGAGACGGCCCGCGACGTGACCGAGGACACGCCGATCGTACTGGTCAAGTCCGGACGCACCGACGCCGGAGCCCAGGCTGCCTCCTCGCACACGGGAGCGATCGCTGGCAGCGAACGGGCCTACGAGGCCGGCCTGGAACAGGCGGGCGTGATCCGTGCCGAGTCCGTCCAGGAACTGTTCGACTCCGCGCGGGCACTGTCGGGACTGCCCGAACCCGAATCGGACGGCGTCGCGATCGTCACCAACGCCGGCGGCCCAGGCGTCCTGACCACCGACGCCGTCGGCGACTCGACGCTCGAGATGGCCGACTTCACCGACGAGACGATCGAGCGTCTCTCCGAGGCGATGCCCGACGAGGCCAACGTCTACAACCCGATCGACGCCATCGGCGACGCGGACGTCGATCGGTTCGCCGAAGCCCTCGAGATCGCACTCGAGGACCCCAACGTAGGGAGCGCGGTCGTCGTCAGCGCACCGACCGCCGTCCTGCCCTACGACGAACTCGCGGAGGTCGTCATCGAGAAACGCGAGGCTCACGAAAAGCCGGTCGTCACCTGCCTGATGGGCGGCGAGCGCGCTCGCGCGGCCGAGGAAGTGCTCCGGGAGTTCGGTATTCCGAACTACTTCGATCCCTCGCGAGCGGTCCAGGGGCTCGACGCACTCGCTCGCTACCGCGATGTCCGCCGTCGGGTAGTCGACGAGCCGACGGAGTTCGACGTCGACCGCCAGCGGGCCCGCGAAATCCTCGAGCGAGCGAAAGACCGTGACGACAACCGGCTCGGGGTGGAGTCGATGGACCTGCTCGATGCCTACGGCATCCCGACGCCGACGGGCGAGATCGTCGACGACCCCGACCGTGCCCGGGAGATCGCCGAGTCGATCGACGGCGATGTCGTAATGAAGATCGTCAGTCCCGACATCTCCCACAAGTCCGACATCGGCGGCGTCAAAGTCGGCGTCTCCGACGACGACGTGTACGACGCCTACGAAGAGATCGTCACGCGGGCACGCAACTACCAGCCCGATGCGACGATTATCGGTGTACAGGTCCAGGAGATGCTGGATCTCGATACCTCGACCGAGACGATCGTCGGGATGAACCGGGATCCGCAGTTCGGACCGCTGTTGCTGTTCGGGCTGGGCGGAATCTTCGTCGAGATCCTCGAGGACACGTCGGTCCGGGTCGCCCCGATCGGCGAGGACGAAGCCAGAGAGATGATCGACGACATCCAGTCGGCACCGCTGTTGCGCGGCGCACGCGGCCGTGAACCGGCCGATATCGATGCGATCGTCGAGACAGTTCAGCGACTCTCGCAACTGGTAACCGACTTCCCGTCCATCCTCGAGTTGGACGTGAACCCGCTCGTCGCGGGACCGGACGGCGTACAGGCGATCGACCTGCGACTCACCGTGGATACGGAGGAACTATGAGCGATACTGACACCGATACCGATACCGATACTGAACCCGAACCCGAATCGGAACCCGAACCCGACACAGTGACCGAAACCGACGGCGGCACTGCCGCCGAAGCCAACGCCGAGACGCTCCTCGTCGCTTCCCTCGAGGAAAGCACCGGCAAAACGGCGATCACGCTCGCGCTGGCCGAAATCGCCGCCGAGGACGGCGACAGCGTCGGCTACATGAAGCCGAAGGGAACCCGACTCCAGAGCAACGTCGGAAAGACCTTAGACGAGGATCCGATGCTCGCCCGGGATCACCTCGATCTCGAGGCCGAGATGCATGACCTCGAGCCGGTCGTCTACTCGCCGACGTTCATCGAGCAGGCGATCCGCGGTCGCGAGGACCCCGACGACCTGCGCGAGCGGGTCCGCGAGGCGTTCGAAGGGCTCGCTGCCGACCACGACCGGATGTTCGTCGAGGGCGGCGGCCAGTACGATGTCGGCGGCATCGTCGATCTCACCGACGCCGACCTCGCGGAGCTGCTCGATGCGCGCGTCCTCGTCGTCGCCCCATACGAACGGCCCGGCGATGTCGACGACCTGCTTGCCGCTGCGCGGTCCTTCGGTGATCGCCTCGCCGGCGTCGTCTTCAACGATGTTCCCGACGCCGTCTACGACCAACTCGAGACCGACGTCGTTCCGTACCTCGAGGGTCGGGGGATTCCGGTCTACGGTGTGGTCCCCAACGAGCGGGAGCTGTCCGGAGTCACCGTCGCCGACCTCGCGGACGAGGTCGGTGCGTCGGTTCTCGTCGAGGAAGGCACCGACTCGTACCTCGAGCGGTTCATGGTCGGCGCGATGGGAGCGGATAGCGCGCTGCGACACTTCCGCCGGACGAAAGACGCTGCCGTCATCACCGGTGGCGACCGGGCAGAGGTCCAGACCGCCGCGCTCGAGGCACCGGGCGTCCAGTGTCTGATTCTGACTGGCGGCCACCGACCGTCCGGTGCGGTCCTCGGACAGGCCGCCGACAAGGGTGTCCCGGTCCTCTCCGTACAGACGGACACGTTGACGACCGTCGAACGCGCCGAGGACGTGGTTCGAACCGGCCGAACCCGTGACGCCGAGACTGTCGACCGGATGCGAGAGTTGTTGACTGATCACGCGGCAGTCGACTCGATTCTGGACGGCGAGGAGTAACCGGTACCCGATAACTGGTACCCGATAACCACCCCAGCACGCCCCAGCGAAAGGGGAGGGGGCCGGTCACTTTCTGCTGGGTACGATACGCTCGAGAGTGACTGAGCAAACACTCCCAGCGGGACCTGTTGCGATTTCTGACGGTCCCGTGACCAAGAGTTAAGAGCCAGCCACACATGGAGCCAGACATGGTAGAGATGGACGACACTCCACAGGAGATCACCTCCCTCGTCGGCCGCGAGGTGTACTCGAACAGCGGCGTCTTCGTCGGGGAAGTCGAAGATCTACAGCTGAACGTCGACGGCGAAGCCGTTACTGGACTCGCGCTCGGAAACCTCAACTCCGAACTGTTCACGACCGAAGCCGAGACCGGTCAGGGCGTCATCGTGCCCTACCGGTGGGTTCGGGCCGTCGGTGACGTTATCCTGGTCAACGACGTAGTCGAGCGTGTCCGCGACCCGGACGAGCAAGAGGACGAACTGGTCGCCTGACGCCTCGTCGAAACGGTGACACGTGTCGCGTCGCTCGTTCTGTGATCGTTCCTCGAACGTTTTCGGGTGAGAGAAAACCGACGTTCACTGGGCGTCGGACGCGAGTCAGGACCCGTTCGACCCTTCCGTCCCTTCGACGCCCATCGCGTCGAACAACGTCCGCTTGACCGCTTCCTCGGTCAGATCGAGCAGCGTGTCCCCTGTCTCTTATACACATCTCTGATGGCG
>NZ_AOMA01000005.1 GCF_000337895.1 Halobiforma nitratireducens JCM 10879 | reverse complement strand
GAGATGTGTATAAGAGACAGGCCTGGGTGAGCGCCTCACGGTCGCGGACGAACCCGGCGTTCGAGACCAGGTGGCTCCCCTGAACGTCGCGGTTGGCGATCGCTTCCGCGAGGACATCCAGCGTCTCCGGGGACATCGACGGCGACTCGACCTGCTCTAGAGTGTCGTGGTTCGCGAAGGGATAGAGGTAAGCGGCCGCAGTGAGGTCCGCAGGGGTAGTGTCGCGTTTGAAATCCAGAGTCTCCGCGCGGATGCCATAGAGCAAGGCAGTGGCGACCTCCTCGGAGACGTTCATATCGAACTCCTGGATGTACTTCGTCATAATCGTCGACGTCGAGGACATGTTCGGTCGGATGTCGACGAACTCGGGTTCGTACCCCTCGTCGGGCTCGTGGTGGTCGATGAGAACGTCGACCTCGAGATCCATCGCTTCGGTCGTCGCGTGGTCGACGAGCGTGACCGTATCGTAGAGGGAGAACTCCTCGATCTCGCCCCACTGGACGAGATCGATCCCGAGTAGATTGACGAACGCCCGGTTCTCTTGGTGTCCCACGTCCCCGAGATAGATGATATCCGACTCGACACCAAGGTGGTCCGCGATCGCCTGCATCGCCGCCGCCGAAGCGATCGAGTCCGGGTCCGGACTATCCTTCGTGACGATCGCCAGCCGTTCGCTGGTCTCCTCGAGCAGATCGGCGAGCTTACCGGCGTTGTACTCGAGTTCGCCGGACTCGAGGGCACGCAGGGCGGACTCGGCGATCACCGAGGAGGGATTGATGACGATGTCGGCACCGAGCTCCTCGAGTTCGTCGCCGGAGACGGGATCGCTCGCGCGCGCGACGACGAATTGGCCGCCGTTTCGCTCCCGGATGTGTTCGACGGCCTGCTTGTTCGATTCGACGTCCGACGCCAGAATCAGGACCACGTCCCGTTCAGCCACGAGGTCGGCAGCCTCGGGTTCGCGGATATCGGCCGTACGAGCGTCCAAGTCCTGATCACGCAGCGATTCCACGCGGCTCTCGTCGCGGTCGATGATGTGGACGTCCTTTCCTTGTTCGACCAACTCCTCGGCGACGGCGTAGCCGACGCTCCCACAGCCTAAGATAGCGTAGTCAGAGATCGACGAAATCGTAACCCCCGTACTCATTGAGCGTGTGGTCGGACCGACCGCACTTAACGCTCCCGAAGATTGGTACGTTTTGCGACGCGTATCGCTCGACGGTGTCCCACACTGAACGAAACGTCGTCCGCGAGCGCGTGAGCTTCACTGTCACGACGCTCACCAAGGGAAACGTATTTTAACGACCGACGAAAAGTCGGAGGCACAGGGCCGGTAGCTCAGTCCGGCAGAGCGTCTGACTCTTAATCAGACGGTCGCGTGTTCAAATCGCGCCCGGCCCGCTTTTGCGACGAACATTTTCGTGAGGAGCAAAGCGGCCAGAGCGATTTGGACTAGACGAGTCGCAGCCCGCGCAACGAAGTGAGCAGGAACGTCTCGGCGTAGTTCATAATCGTGCCCGGCCCTCGTTCCGTGCTCGCATTGGAGTCCGAGGGAGTCGGAGGTCGGGAATGTGATTGTGAACTCGAGGTCGCGGTAGGAACAGCCCAAACCCCGCCGTACCACTACCGACCCAGTGTCGAATATATTAACAGTAGCAAGGACAAGAGGTAGCTATGTCTGATATCGTTACGTACGACCCCGAGGAGAGAGTGGTTTATTTCACGGGAAAAGACGAACCGAAGGAGATTCACCGAGGTGTTTCCGCTGCCGAGTTCGAGGAAATAGAGAAGATCGAATCGTACTCCCACGATTGTATGGCGACAACCGATCGACTTCTCCACATACTCGGGAAAGGCTCGATATTCGGCGCGGAAGCAAGAGAAGATCTACAGTCATTAAAGAGGGACGTGATCGAACTCTACACGGAGTTTCCATCCTACAAATCGGTTGTCGAGGAGTCGGAATTCGAGCGAGTACGTGGATACGATGGGGTAATCTACAAGGTTAAACGGCCGCTGGAAAACGTCTTCGAGTGTATCGGGATCGTCGCGGACCTAATAACCAACGGTCAGCTGATAAAACGATACTATCTCGATGGACACGATCCGTACCACATCCAACATTTAATCATAAACATCTGTGCCGCACTGGAGCATCTAGGAATCGTTGCCGTCAATCGTCTCGTTCCCGAAAAGGGGGGAATCGACGCGTCCGATCCCCAGTATAACGTGACAAAGGTTTACGAGCGCATTCTCGAGGAAGGACTCCACGAGCCGATAAGCGATGACGAGGACCTCCTCGACGATGTCAGTGTGTCGGAGGTCGAACGGCTGAAACAAATGCGTGATCTTATTGCACACAAGTCACTCTCTCAGAATATTCCCTCTCGAGAGATTCCGGACGGGCTGAAAGAACAGGCGTACCTTTACGACGGGTCCGATGCGGAGGAACTGACACTAATAGCATTGAAACTTCAGATGGTCGCACTGGTTGTCCTCACGAACTACGTTTATGACCACGTCAAAACGGGTATCGAACCGTACGTAGCCGCAATTTATCAAGGGAAAGAGAAGAACCCGAACGCAGCGGGGGAGTAGTCGATCAGTTTCGGTCCTCGGTGTTCGGTACGTCACGCAACGACCGAAATACCACCCTAACTGCTTCTTTGCGTCGTCACGATACAAACAGGTGTCTCTCGAGAGACCTCTCGGACGAGTACATGTTCGATAGTCGGAGTCGGGAACGTTTTCTGCTCCGATCGAGAGCTGATCCTCTTTCGACGGCAAGCGAGTCGACGGTCACGTGCTGGGGTGACTCGAGTCCGCAAGCAGGAACGCCAGTAGCCAGTCCGAAGAAACCATGCCGAGAGATGTGTGACCGACGGGACGATAGGACTATGACACTCGTACAAATACCAGATTAGTATTTAAATATGAATATAAATATATTTTCAATTGATGTTATTCGCCCGAACCAGAGTCAATCGGAGAGAGGCAATGTGGGCGTCGAAATCGATGGAAAGAGAACCGGCCGGATCAGTAGCACCGGATTCCAGTTCACTGAGTCTGATACTAGAGATGAGCGTGAGTATCGGCTTTCTCTCGAGATTCGATCGATATGGCCACGTTCCGAACTCCAGAGAACATGATTCTTCTGTCACTATCTTCTAATGGTCAGGTTTGAATGGCTACGGTCTGGTCCCCTGCCCAGCCGAAAGCGTCCACTCTCGTCGACCGATCCGGTCAACCCGACGACTTTAGTCGTGGCGGCTCCCAGAAGAGGGTAAACGATGCCACCGGATTCTTCTCCCGGCGACGAGGCCCTCGATACCTCGGTTCACGGACCCGAGTTGTCTATTCTGGTAGTCGGTCCCCGAAATGTTCTCGAGTCCCTCACGGGAGCGGTCGAGCCGGAGATCGGACGCGTCGTCACAGCCACGTCGATCGACGGGGCGATGGCGAAGCTTCGATCGGCCGAGATCGACTGCGTCGTCAGCGAGTTGTCGTTCGGCCGCGACAGTTCGAACGTCGGCGATCCCGTGGACCGCGACGGCCTCCAGTTGCTTCGCGCCGTCCGGGAACGCGACGAAACGCTGCCGTTCGTACTGTGGACCGCCGACGGCGACGAAGCAGTCGCAAGCGAGGCGATCGCCGCCGGTGTCACGGAGTACGTTCCCCGGAGCGACGAGTCCGGGACCGGAAAGCAGCTCGTCGACCAGGTGGTGAACGCGGTCGACGACTGTCGTGGGTCCTCAAGCGAGGGATATCTCCGCAGCCTTCGCGACCTCCAACAGCAACTATCGGGCACGGAAACCATCGAAGACGGACTTCACACCGCCGTGACCGATGTCTGTGAAGTTACCGAGTGGGAGTACGGGGAGCTGTGGGTTCCGACCGCGGAGGGGGACCGGCTCGTCCACGCGAAGTCCTACGCACTCGAGGAGGCCTGGCGGGACTTCGTTCGGATCACGAAAACCACGTCGTTTCGGCCGGGGGAAGGGCTCCCCGGACGGGTCTGGGTAACCGAAGACAGCGAGTGGATCCACGACGTATCGGAGCAACCTCCCGAACGATACATCCGGACCGAGATCGCCGAACGATCCGATTTCAAAGCGGCGTACGGCGTTCCAGTCGTCGCAGACGGACGCAAAGTCGGTGTCCTCGCCTACTACGTGACCGAACCACGGTTTCCGGACGAGAAACTCCGTGCAGTGGCGGACTCCATGGCAGCGGCGCTCGGACAGCGTATCGCACTCGAGCGGCGAGGCGAAGCCGCAACCGGTGAGGTTGCGGATCGAAGCTGGGGATCGATCGTCGACTCGCTTCCGCTCGTCGCGATCGATGGCGACGACGGCGATGTCCTCGAGGTCAACGACGCGTTCGAGCAGTTCTCCGGACACGATGCCGAGGCACTCGTCGGCCGGGACCGTCGCGTCGTCTTTCCGACCCTCGAACGGGATCGGGATGGGACGCGAGCGCTGCCGACGGACACTGGTGCGAACGCGGTGACGGAGTTTGCGGATGGCGTGCCGATTCGGGTAAGTACCGCAGAGGGTGATCGACTCCCGGTCTCGATCGTAACGACGAGTGTCAGTCACGACGGAACGAGCGGCGGAACGAGCGATGGAGCGACGACGATATACTGCGCCATCGCCGACGCCTCCGACCGCTACCGGTATCGGAGAGCGTTCGACCGCCTCGCGGACGCAGCGGCGGATTTCCGGCGTGCAGAGACAAAGAGCCGAATCGACCGAACAGTTCTCGAGACCGCGACGGACCTCCTCGAACCCGCGGGTGTGGCGCTGTACGTCCACGACGAAGACGATGGGGAGTTGACCCCCCGCGCCGTCTCGGACGGGCTCGCGATTCGGGCCGATCAGCTCCCGTCGGTTTCGCCAGGCAGCCACGGCTTGTGGCGGTGTTTCGCCGAGCAGCGAGCGATCCAAACCGCGGACAGCGATCGGATGACGCGTCTCTTTCCGGACGAGAGTTCGGTTCGGGCACAGCTGTTGGTCCCGATCGGCGAATACGGAGTCCTCGTTGCAGGGGCGGCCGATCCGGGAGGTCTGAGAGCCGACGACGAACCCGTACTCACCGTCCTGTGTGGACTCGCGGCGGCTGCAGTGAAACGACTCGACGACCGGGAGACGATCTCGCAGCTCCGTGCGAATCTCCGTGGCCAGCGCCGGGCACGGACTCGAGCCGACCAGCTCGTCGATGCCCTCCGATCGGTAGCTACGGTGTCGGCAGCAGGGTCCCGCGAAGAGATACAGCGTGTAACGTGCGACACGCTGCTCGAGATCGATGGCTTCGACGGCGTCTGGATCGGCGACCCGATCCGCGAGACTGAGACGGCAACCGGCGTCGGCGTCGGTTCCAGCGGCGTCGAGCCGGTCGCACATGCGGGCGTCACCGAATCTACTCTCGAGTCGTTTGCGACCCAGCTGGGCCCGTCGGGGGAGGACACCGATCCGGCGACCGACGCTCTCGCGGACGGAACTGCAGTCGTCGAATCGTCGCTCGCGACAGCCCCCCGCGAGGCCGAGTGGCGACGGCGATCGTTGCTACAGGGCTACCAGGCGGTCTGTAGCGTCCCAATTCGACACGAACAGGTCAGCTATGGCACGCTCACGGTGCTTAGCACCGGTCCGGATCGGTTCGACGAGCGAACCGCCGCGATCCTGGAGGAACTCGGATCGGTGCTGGGCTACGCCTACGCGAGTCTCGACGTTCGGGAGGCGTTGCGCGAGAGCAGTTCGGAAGGACAGGAGTGGCATCAGAACCGTAGACTCAGACTCGAGATCGACGGCGTTACCGACGCCATGACGGACCTTTCCTCCCGACTCGAGGCGGACCTACACCTCGTCCGGAGCGTTCCGCGAGACGGTAACGGACAGCTCCACTACGTCGTGATCGATGGCTGTGAGGCCGACGTAGCGATGTCGGAGGCAGCGGTCGTGACGGCGATAGACGACGTACGGATCGTCGCGGACGGAAAGTCGCCGCTTCTGGAGGTTACGGTCGTCGACGAGGACGTACCCGGGACGGTGGCCGCCCTCGGCGCGGTCGTTCAATCGACGGTCGTCTCCCGGTCGGCGTACCGGCTCGACGTTTCCCTCCCGCACCGACTCGACAGAGAACCGTTCGTCGCTCGCCTCGAGAAGCGATATCCTGAAGCGGAGATTGGAGCGTACGACGGGGATTGGCCGGCGTTTGATCTCGGGAAACTGCTTCTCGAGGATCGTCTGAGCGCGCGCCAGCGAGACGTATTGGAAGCGGCGTATCACGCCGGGTTCTTCGAGCAGCCTCGAAAGAGTACGGGGAAAGAAATCGCCGAAGCGCTCGGAATCTCCCAGCCGGCGTTTTCGAAGCAGTTGCGGGCCATTCAGCGACGCCTGCTCGAGCCGGTGGGGCCCGATATCGCCGAGTTCGATGGCGAGCGAGTTGCCGAGAACTGATCTCGTTCTGCCGTTTCAGTGGACCCGGAGATTGCTGGTCTCTCGTTGTCGGATTTCGGCAGTGAGTGGTATAATACGCAGGCGATCTTAAAATGAATATATAGAAGTATAAGAGAGAAGTTTATATCCTGTTTTGGGCAGTATATTTACTTATCGAGGAGTACAGTTCACGTTCTAATCTTGGGTCAGACTGCAGTTCATAAACCGCTTCTACTCCTTCAAAGTAGGAATACGGAATAACGGATCGACCAATGGTTACGGGAACGCGTCGATTCACTCTAACATATAGCAGATTTATAAACATAGTTTAGAAAGTTTATGTTGTCTGAGAACCAGTTATTTCGGTGCAAGATCAGCAGATCGTCGGTCACCGTTCCGCCGTGGTATTCGCCCCGACTCGAGCACTGTTTCCGAGACTACGCACAAGTCTCCAGTTCCCGTAGGCGACTGCATATTCGACTGTTCGAGACTCCATTACGAGTGTACGCCTGTAATCTATTGAGTGTCACTGGAGTAACCGCGATTCGAAGACGACGAACGCTCCACCGTAATCTGATAACTGAGTCGGTGGCTATGCGAATTCTGATTCGGCTTATAGACGAAACCAGATATGAATATTCGCCGAGAGTCCCTGTCGAACTCGAGTGAGTCGTTGATATCCAGAGAAGACCGGTCTGAGACCGACATATTCGGCTCCGATACTTAAGAGAAGATGATAGAGCGTCGTTCGACCACGAAACTGACGAGACAAATATAAAGGCCCCGTTATTGGAGGGAAATCTCGCTCGACTCCCCAGGGCCTGGGAATTCGCAGGCCCGGTTTAACTACCGAACGTCCAGATGAGGGTGTATGACCGACAGCCAGCCAACTCGTTACCGGTGTGGACAGCGGTCGCCGAACGGAACTGCGACGCTCTCCGGTGAGCGTCAGACGGAGGTGGTTCGATGAGCGGAGACGCAAAGCCGAACGATGACAGTGCTGCTGGCAGCGACGGTGGGCTCGATCTCACGCGACGTGAGCTCGGTGCTGCCGCAGCCGGTATCGCCGGCGCGTCCGGTCTCGGGCTCCTCGGGTATCGCCGCCTCGGACAGGAGACGGCCGGGGATGCCGAAGACGGGCCGATGAACCCGTTCGAGGAGTACCCGAACGACGACTGGGACGAAAAGTACCGGGAGGTGTGGGACCGCGACGACTCCTTCATTCTCACGTGTACGCCCAACGACACGCA
Source organism: Halobiforma nitratireducens JCM 10879 (assembly GCF_000337895.1). GTDB lineage: Archaea > Halobacteriota > Halobacteria > Halobacteriales > Natrialbaceae > Natronobacterium > Natronobacterium nitratireducens. The sequence goes on along the minus strand of NZ_AOMA01000005.1, from coordinate 22,542 downwards.
CAACTGCTACCTCGAGGGCTCCGTGAAAAACGGGGAGATAACCCGGCTCGGCCCGTCGATGAACTACGGCGAGGCCGAAGGGCTGAACGGTGAGGAAGCGACGAAACGCTGGGACCCACGCGTTTGTAACAAGGGACTGGCGATGATCGAGCGGTTCTACAGCGACCAGCGCGTCAAGGCCCCGATGGTCCGCGAGGGCTTCAAACAGTGGGTCGAAGACGGCTTCCCCCGCGAAGACGACGGCTCGATGCCCCAGGAGTACGCGAACCGGGGCGAAGACAGCTGGGAAGAGGTCGACTTCGACGAAGCCTACGAACTCGCCGCCCGTACGATCCTCGAGATCGCCGAGCACTACAACGGTGACGATGGCGTCCAGGACCTCCTCGAGCAGGATTACGACGAGCGCGTCGTCGAGGAGACCGACGGCATCGGCACCCAGACCCTGAAGTTCCGCGGTGGTATGCCGCTGCTGGGGATGATCCGGCTGATGGGCATGTACCGCGTCGCGAATCAGATGGCGCTGGTCGACGAGCACGTTCGCGATGTCGATCCCGACGAGGCCGTCGGTGGCGTCGGCCTCGACAACTACTCGTGGCACACCGACCTGCCGCCGGGCCACACCATGGTCACCGGCCAGCAGACGATCGACTTCGACCTGGTGAACGTCGAGTACGCCGACCACGTCGTACTCTCGGGAATCAACTGGCTGACGACGAAGATGGCCGACTCCCACTGGCTGACCGAGGCCAGGCTGAAAGGGACGAAGATCACCGGCGTCTTCACGGACTACAACGCCACGGCCTCGAAGTGTGACGAACTGGTCGTTCTCCGACCCGGGACCGACTCGGCGTTGTTCCTCGGCGCTGCGAAGATCATCATGGAGGAAGAGCAGTACGACGAGGACTACGTCCGCCGGAATACCGACCTGCCGATGCTCGTCCGCATGGACGAGAAGAAACTGCTCCGTGCGAGCGATGTCATCGAGGGCTACGAGCCAGAGAACCTCGAGAAGACGCAGGTGGTCGGCGACGACGACGAACGACCGCCTGAGGGGACGCCGGACATCTGGGACCAGATCCTTACCGAAGACCTGCGCACCGACTGGGGCGACTTCGTCGTCCACGACGGCGACACCGACGAGTTCGAGCCGGTCACGCGCGACGAAATCGGCGACGACTTCGACATCCCCGCTACCCTCGAGGGGAGCTTCGAGATCGAAACGGTAGATGGCGAGACCGTCGAGGTTCGTCCGGTTTTCGACCTGGTCAAGCAACACCTGATCGACACCTGGGACGCTGAGAGCGTCGCGGAGGTCACCGGCTCCTCGCCCGAGGCCGTGGAGAACCTCGCGGCCGACTTCGCGGACAACCAGGAGGAGACGCTCATCCTTACCGGGATGGGGCCGAACCACTACACTAACCAGGATCAGAAAGACCGCGCCGCCTTCCTGCTGGCCTCGTTGACCAAGAACATCGGTCAGCACGCCGGTAACATCGGCAGTTACGCGGGTAACTACCGCGGCGCGTACTTCAACGGTCGTGATCAGTGGATCTACGAGGACCCGTTCGACCCCGAACTCGATCCCGACTCCGACGCCGACATCCGAAACACCCAGACGGCCCAGTCGGCCCACTGGTACTCCCACGGCGACCGTCCGCTGAAGATCGAAGGCGAGTACCACATGGGCGACTCGCACATGCCGACACCGACGAAGCTGCTGTGGGTGTCGGGTTCCAACTCGATCCTCGGCAACGCGAAAGGGTCCTACGATATCATCGAGAACATGCTTCGCAACGGCCGGATCGAGGCGTTCTTCACCAGCGAGTGGTGGTGGACGGGGACCTGCGAGTACTCCGACATCGTCTTCCCGGTCGACTCGTGGGCTGAACACCACCAGAACGACATCACGGCGGCGGTGACGAACCCGTTCGTGATGGCGATGCCCGCGACGGAGATGGACCGCATCTACGACACCCGCAACGACGCGGAGATATACGCGGGCGTCGCCGAGAAGCTCGGTGAACTCCTCGACGACGATCGGTTCGAAGACTACTGGGCCTTTATCGACGAGGAGCACGAGGCCCGGCCGTACCTCCAGCGGATCATCGACTATTCGAACACCGTCAAGGGGTACGACATCGACGAGATGCTCGAGGAAGCCGAAGACGGCATTCCGAAGATCATCCAGAGCCGCACGTACCCGAAGAAGGTCGGTTCCGAGCAGGCACTCGACGACCGACCGTGGTACACCAAGACTGGTCGCCTCGAGTTCTTCCGCGAGGAGGACATGTTCGCCGAGGCCGGTGAGAACATCCCGCTCCATCGGGAGCCGATGGACGGAACGTTCTACGAGCCAAACGCCATCGTCTCGGGAGACGATCACCCGATGATCGACCCCGAGACGCCGGAATCCCTCGGGGTGGACGACCGCCGAGACGGTGACGCACGGCAAGTCCGCAACCCGATCTACACGCCCGACGAGCTTACCGACACCGAGCATCCGCTCAAGGAACTCGACGAGGGGTACGACTACAGCTACATGACGCCGAAGTACCGCCACGGCACCCACACCTTCGCGAACTCCCTGCCGAACATCGCGGTCTGGTGGGGTCCCTTCGGTGACATGGAACGCCACGACGAGCGGAGCCCCTACTACGGCGAGGGCTACATCGAGATGAACCCCGAGGATATGGAAGAAGAGGGCTTCAAGGACGGCGACTACGTGTGGGTCGACGCCGACCCCGAAGACCGACCCTACCGTGGTGCCGACTCGGAGGACGAAGACAACTACGCCCGTGCGAAGATGCGCGTGCGGAGCCAGCCTGCGATGCCCAAAGGCGTCACGCGCAGCTGGATGAACCTGAACGGTGCCTCACACAAGACCTACGAAGCCCACGAGGACGACGAAAGCGACGGCATGGCGGTCAACGAAGAGACCGACTACCCGTCGCTGTACCGACAGGGGAGCCACCAGAGTGCGACCCGAACCTGGTTCCGGCCGACCCTGCTGACCGACGACATGGCGCGGAAAGACTACGGCGGGCAGAACGTCGGTACCGGGTTCATGCCCGACGTCCACTCCGCCAACGGCGCGCCGAAGGAGGCATTCGTCAAAGTCGAAAAGGCCGAGGACGCGGCCCACGAGGACGACGAGGACCGGTGGATGCCCGACCGGAAAGGGCTGCGACCGAGCAACGAGGACGATCGCATGAACGAATACCTGAGCGGCGGCTTCGTGAGCGAATCCGACGACTAACTACGAGGAGATCAACAATGGCGCAAGTTTACAACTGGCAGCTCGGACGAGAGATGGACTTCCCCTACGCCGAATCCCGACCGGAACGGCAGTGGGGTGCAGTGTTCGACATCAACAAGTGTATCGCGTGCCAGACGTGTACGCTGTCGTGTAAGACGACCTGGACCCACGGCGAGGGCCAGGAGCACATGTTCTGGAACAACGTCGAGACCAAGCCCTACGGCTCTCACCCCGTCGGCTGGGACGTCGAGATCCTCGAGCGACTCGACTTCCAGGAGTGGGGCAAGGAAAACGGCGAGTACGTCTACAAGGGCGATACGGTCTTCGAGACCAACGACGTCGACTGGGAAGAAGACGTTCTCGTCGACGACGATCCACAGAACTTCCACGGTGAAGACATCGAGGGGTACCGCCCCGACGACGAGGACTGGGCCTACCCCAACCTCGGCGAAGACGAACCCGCGGGTGAGGACATCGAGGCCGACACCCACATCGAGCAGGACCCACACCCGATGTGGTTCTTCTATCTCCCGCGAATCTGCAACCACTGTACGTTCGCGGCCTGTGCCGGCGGGTGTCCCGTCCAGGCCGTCTACAAGCGCTCGGACGACGGTATCGTCCTCATCGACGAGGACAGTTGCGAGGCCCTCCAGGAGTGTGTCCGGGCCTGTCCGTACGGCAAGTCCGTCTACAACCCAGCCGAGAACGTCTCGCAGAAGTGTGTCGGCTGCTACCCCAAGATCGAGGAAGGGATGGTTCCACAGTGTTTCGAGAACTGTCTGGGGAAGATCCGCCAGCACGGCTGGATCAACCCGCCGGAGGAAGCCGATCCGTCCAACCCGATCGACTTCCTCGTCCACGAGAAGGAAGTCGCCCTGCCGCTGTACCCCCAGCTTGGCCTCGAGCCCAACGTCTACTACGTCCCGCCGATCAACGTCCCGACCGACTACCTCTACCAGATGTTCGGGCCGGGCGTCGAGGACGCGATCGAGACCTACCGGGAAGCCATGAACGGCTCCGAGGAGCACCGGGACCTGCGCGGCCTGCTTCACCTGATGGGGTCGACCGAGTGGCGCATCGAGGAGTTCGAGGTCACCGACGAAGAAGCGATCGGCTACGACGGCAGCGGCTCGACAGTCGCTCGCGTCCCGATGGAGGAACCGCAGTACGAACGCGACGTGTACGACGCACAGAACGACGTCTACCGACTCGACGTCACGTAACTACCGCTGTGTCCCTGCCGACCAACACCCACGGTGATACCCATGGAAACGAAAACGACTCCGGAACGAAACGTCCACCGCGCCCGCCTGTACAAGCTCGCATCGCTCGCCTTCGACCGCCCCGCCGAGGAGCTGACGACGGCACTCCGTGAAGGCGAGTTCCAGCAACAGCTACTCGAGTCGGCACGGGCTCTCGCGGACGATACACTGATCGAGCACGCCGACGCGGTCGCCGACCACAGCCCTACCGACGAGACGGCCGTCGAGGAGCTGTCGGAGACCTACGCGAGCCTGTTCGGCTTCGAGAACGGTGGCGAAGTCTCCCAGTATCAGATCGAGTATAGCACCGGTACGATCCTGACGAGTACCGACACGATCGCCGATCTCTCGGGGTTCTACGGCGCGTTCAACCTCGAGAAACGCGACGGCTACCGGGAGCGCTCGGATCACCTCTGTCTCGAGCTCGAGTTCCTCTCTCATCTGGCCCTGCAGACGGCCTACCTGCAACGGGAGGGCGACGAGAAGGGGATCGAGATTCTCGAGAACGCCCAGGAGGACTTCCTCGAAGACCATCTCGGCCGGTGGGTTCCGCGGTTCCGCGAGGCTGTCGACGAGAACGCGGACGTACCGTTCTACCGGGAGCTCGCCGGTCTCGTGGACGCGCTGGTAGCAGACGACGCCGACCGGTTCGGTGCCGAACCGGAGGTGTTCCCGGAGACACCGCCGTCGCCCACCGAAAAGTTCCTCGGCGGCGACGAGGACGAGGACTTCCGGTGTAACGGCTGCGGGATCGACGACATGCCGGGCCAGAACCCGTCGTTCTCGACCGGCCCGCAGTAGCCGAAGAACTGACGATTCGATTTCCGTCTCGCTCTCGACTGCGGCGACGTCGTTTCCGTTCGATTTTCGCGATCGGTGTCCGACCGAACTCCGTTCACGTTCGCTGTTTCTCGCGTGTCGGGCAATTGGTGGTCGGTGGTCGAACCGGTCGGTGGTAGGTGATAAGTGGTCGGTAGTAGGTGTTCCCAGCACGTGGGAAGGACCGACGACTGAAAACCGCTCCCGCCAGTAGTGGTCCGATATGAGCGACTGGAGCGACAGGACCGAAGACGAAATCAGAGCCAGCGTCGTCGATCAGATCCGTGAGGTACAGATTCCGGGCGGTGATCCGATCAGCGAGGAGTTGATCGAAAACATCGCCGTCTCCGACGGGCGCGTCACGCTGACGGTGGTGTTCGACCGGCTCGATATGGCCCTGGCCGACCGGGTGACCGCCCAACTACGCGGTGCTGGCCTGGCGACGGCGGGCGTCGACAGCGTGCGAATCGAAGCTGCAAACGCAGGCGCACCGGAATCCGGCGTTCCCATAACTGGGGCCGACACCGTGCTCACGGTCGCCAGCGCGAAAGGTGGGGTCGGCAAGTCGACGATCACCGCAGCGCTGGCACGAGCCCTCGAGCAGGCCGGCAGGGACGTCGCCGTCTTCGATGCCAACGTCCACTCTCCGGACGTCGCCGGCCTGCTCGGCGCTGAGGGACCGGTACGCCAGACCCCGTCCGGACGGCCGGACCCGATCGACGTCGACGGGATCGAAGTGTTGAGTGTCGAACTCATCGCCGACGACGGCCCGGTCGCCTGGCGCGGAGCGATGGTTCACGAGGTCGTGAAGGATCTGCTCGGTGACGCCGCCTGGACCGACCGCGATGTCTTGCTGGTCGATCTCCCGCCGGGAATCGGCGATGCGGTGTACACGATCGTTCAGCAGGCACCGCTCGACGGCACGTTGCTGGTCAGTACGCCGACCGACGAAAGTGCCCGCGCGACTGAACGAACCAGTGCACTGTTCGAGGCCAACGACGTGCCGATCGTCGGCGTGGTTCCGAACATGGTCGGCGACGACGGCCCGTACCCCGAACACGGCGACGGCAGCGACCTCGCGGAAGCGATCAGCGAAGACGTGTACGAGACGATCGATCCCGTGCCGTTCGACCCGGCACTGCGCGAGCCGCTGGAACGAGACTTCGAGACGCTGGAGACCGACGGCGAAGCAGGAATCGCCTCGCTTCGCGAGGTCGTCGCTTCGTTCGTCGAGAAGCACGGCGACCCCGACGTGCCCTCGAACGCGATCGACGTCCGCGGCCTTCCCCCGACGACCGGCCACCGAGAAACGCTCGCCGAGCTCGAGCCGAGCGCCGACGAATCGGTCGCGGTAGTGACCCACAACGAGCCGGACGAACTCGTCGAAGCCGTCGAGACCGGTCTCGAGCGCGAGGAACACGGTGTGAGGGCAACGACGTCCGATCTGGGGCGAAAAGGCTGGCTGGTCGAACTCGAGACGGAACGGGCAGCGTAGTGTGGACATCGCAAGGACAGGGCCGTCCCGCCACGAACGAGGGTGGTCCCGTCCGGACCAGGGACACGATTCGGAGGCGTCCGCTGTAGGTGTGGAGATTTGCGATAGATACCGCTTCAGATAGTAGATACTAGAACCGACACATAATATTCTATTGATTTCTATCTTATTGTTGCAGACTGTCGCTCGAGAAGTACCATACGGTAGCTCTGAGTGCCAAAAGACGTATTTTACGTCCAGTTTCTCGTCTAGACTGCCACCGTTGTGGACAGGGCGATATCAATCCGAGGTGACTACCAAATAGCGTCTTTCTACCTTTTCAGGGCGTCTGAGACAGTATAGGTTGGCAGGAGGATCGAGAGGTGCGAATATGACTTTTTTAGTATATTTTTGAGTAATGATATGATAAGATACCCTTATTCTGAACGTGAAGCTACCCAGCCCATCGACGAACCGCGCTCGTTTTTTCGATGCGGTACGAACGACGGACGTGACTCCACCGTCGACTCCGAACTCGAGGTCGGACCGGCCCGCACGCTCGCCTCGAGTCGTCTGTCTGGCCGGACCGAGCGACTCGGGAAAGACGACCCTCGTTGAGGAGCTGGTACCGCGTCTCGCCGATCGAGGTGATCGCGTCGCGACCGTCAAATCGATCCACCACGACATCGAGATCGACACACCCGGGGCGGATACACACCGCCACCGCACCGCCGGTGCGGAAACGGTCGTCGGCATCACTCCCGAGCTGACCTTCGACGTGACCGCTCGAGGGAAACGGGAGCCGCCGGCAGTGCCGACGGGTTCGGACGGCAGCGAGTGGCTCGACACTGCAGAATCCGCGGACGACGGCCCGCGAGCCCAGCGGGAGCGTCGCGCCCTCGCGAGCACACTCGCCCGCCTCGAGCGCCGGGGCTACGACGTGGTTCTGGTCGAGGGGTTTTCTGCCGTGGCGCTTCCGACGATTCTCGTCGGCGACCGGGAACCGTCCGAGGTCGGCGGACCGATCGTCGGCCACGCCGACGACGACCTCGAGGCTCTCGTCGACGAGATTCGTACACTCGAGGGCGTTTCGTTCCGGGGTGGAGACGACGGTTCCGGCGAACCGGATCGCGAGTAACCAGCCGAGCGACTCGTTTGCCGAGAGCGAAGGTGACGCAACGGCTGCCGGTTTCGGCCATCGGTACGGGACCGGTTCTACGGCCGACCCGAAACCGCTAAAAGTTACATTCTAACGAAATAGGAACTGGAGTGGGTTTATTGGCTGGTGCTCTCGAACGATCACATATGGCCGACCGGGACCGTCGTTCGCGAGCGTCCTCCCGTCCCGCCTCGGAACCGACGCGCCGGTCGTTTCTCTCGACTGCCGCCGCGGTCGGCGGCGTCACGACCGCGGGCTGTCTTGCGGGCGAAGATCGAATCTCCGTCCTCGCTGCGGGGAGCCTCGCGGTCGCTCTCGAAGAACGAGTCGGGCCGGCGTTCGAATCGGCGGTCGGGGTCCGGTTCGACGGCGAATATCACGGGACGAACGCCCTGCTCAGGATGGTCGAAAGCGGACGGTCTCGGCCCGATGTCGTGATCGGCGTCGACGTCTCGCTTCTCAGAGAACGACTCTATCCCGACCACACACGGTGGGACGTCGAGTTTGCGACGAACGAACTCGGAATCGCGTACGCACCCGAAACCGACCTCGGACGGCGTCTCGAGGCCGATAACGACGAACCGTGGTACGACGTGTTCGCCGACGCACCCGCGGGTTCGATCGGCATCACCGATCCCGACCAGAGCCCGCTTGGCTACCGTGCACTCCAGTTGTTCGAACTCGCCGAGCACGAACACAGCCTCGATGGGTTCGTGGAAACGATGGCCGACCGGACCGTCGTCGACGCCCGCGAGGGACAGTTGCTCGGCGGGCTCGAAGCCGGGAGCCGCGCCTTCGCGCTCGTCTATCGGAACATGGCTGCCGACCGCGAACTACCCTTCTATCGGCTTCCGGACGCGTACAACTTCTCCGATCCCGACCGCGCCGCGTCGTACGAACGAGCCTCGTACGTGACCGACGACGGCCACGCAGTGACCGGCTCGGCAGTGGTCTACAACGCGGCCGTTCCCGAGACGGCCGCCGATCCGGACGGCGCAAAGCAGTTCGTAGCCACGTTGCTCGAGCGACCGTCGCTACTCGAGGAAAGCGGCCTCCGAGTTCCCGATGCCTTGCCCCGAACGTACGGCGAACCGCCGGAGGTGGTCGGTGCGTGACGGGGACACAGACGCGGGCGACCGCACTCCTGGAGCCGGTACGAGACCGGGTCCCAGTCGTCCTGGTACCGGTGCTGCTGGGAGGGGTCTTGCTCCTGTACTTCGTCGTTCCGCTGGCGGCGTTTTTCCTCCAGACGGGCACCGTCGACGTGATCGGCGGTCTCGGAGACCCAGTGACGCGGGATGCGATCGCCACGTCGCTGCTCACCGCCCCCGTAGCGACCGCGATCTCGACGGTGTTCGGGGTACCACTGGCGTACGTGCTCTCGCGGTTCTCGTTTCGCGGCAAGCGCCTCGTGCTCGCCGCCGTGTTGGTGCCGCTCGTACTCCCGCCCGTCGTCGGCGGCGCGGTGTTGCTGTCGGTGCTGGGTCAGTTCACCCCGATCGGCGCGGCCGCTGCCGACGCCGGCGTCCCGCTGACCGACAGCCGACTCGGGATCGTCCTCGCACAGACGTTCGTCGCCGCGCCGTTTCTCGTGATCACCGCGAAGGCAGGGTTCGACGACGTCGACCCGCGGCTCGAGGAGGCCGCCCGAACGATGGGGTACGGCCCGATCGCGACCGTGCGACGAGTGTCGCTGCCGCTGGCTCGAAACGCCATCGCGGCCGGCATCGTTCTCACCTTCGTCCGCGCGATCGGTGAGTTCGGCGCGACGATGATGGTCGCGTACAATCCGCGAACGATGCCGACTCGCATCTGGGTTGCGTTCGTCTCTCGAGGACTCGAGGCAGTCGTTCCGATCGTCGTCGCCTTGCTCGTGATCACGATTCTCGTCGTCGTCGCGGTTCAACTGCTTGTCGGAACTCCGAAACGCTTCTGATGGGATTCGGTCATACTTCTCGTCAGTCGACTCCAGCGAAATATTCGATATCGCGGAAAATCAGCACTGTCACCGCTAATCTCTTTGGAAGTGAGGTTAATGCGGTCCCTGTTGTATCCTGGAGTGAGACTTATGACATCCATCGCAGACATCGAGCTTCCGGCAGAGGGGACCGGACTGGCCGAACTGTTCGAGTCGGTACCGTCGCTGACCTGTGAAATGGAACGTGTGATCGCTTCGAGCGGGCATTGCCTCTGGCTCTCGGGTGCGACCCGGGAAACGATCGAGGACGGGCTCGACGACGCGTCGGCCATCAGCAACTACGCGCCGATCAACGGCGAGGACGACCGCTGGCTGTACGACATCGAGTTCGACCCCGATACCGTCGATCCGTTCGAGGCCGTCCTCGAGGAGAGCGGCACGGTACTCAGCGCGTCGGCCACGAACGGCAGCTGGCTGCTGAGCATCCGAGTGGTCGAACGCGAGCACGTGAGTTCGCTGTACGACCGGTTCGCCGACCACGACGTCTCACCGACGATCGTTCGGCTCTACGATCTCGAGAAGGAGACCCACTCCCAGTGTGGGCTCACCGCCCGCCAGTACGAGACGCTCGTCGCGGCGATCGACCACGGCTACTTCGAGATTCCCCGTGAAGTCTCGATGCAGGAGCTGTCCGACGAACTCGATATCTCCCATCAGGCCCTCTCCGAGCGCCTCCGTCGTGCCTACCGGGCGCTCGTGACTTCGGAACTCAACGTCACCGAGGAGGAAGCGAACCCGCCGCCGATGGCATCGACCAGCTCGGACTGATCGGCCGCCAGTCCAGCGTTGTCGTCCCCCGGCCGCCGCTGTCGCGAGTCGCTGTCACTTTTCCAAGAACTATTAAGAGCCAGCCGCGAGACCCTCGAGCCATGCACGTCGACAACGACGACGGGGTGCTCGAAATCACGTTCGATCGACCCGGAGTCCTCAACGCGATCACCCACGACAGCGCCGTTTCCCTCGCAGAAACGATCGAAGACGCCTCGACGGAAGAGTATCACGCGATCGTCCTCTCGGGGGAAGGCGACGCGTTCAGCGCCGGCGGCGATATCGAGGCGATGACGGAAGAGCCCGATACCCCACGGGAAACCTACGCGGAGATCGACGAAACGTTCGGCCGGGTCGTCGAAGCGATGCTCGAGTGTCCGGTGCCGATCGTCGCGAAAGTCAACGGCGACGCCGTCGGAGCGGGACTGGCGATCGTGGCGCTGTCGGACATCGCCTACGCCGCCGAGGATGCGACCTTCTCCTGTGCGTTCGTCCGCGTCGGGCTGATCCCGGACACCGGTGGGACCTTCATGCTCCCCCATATTGTCGGCCTGCGCACGGCGAAGAAGCTCGCGTTCACGGGCGAGTTCTTCGACGCCGACCGTGCAGCCGAACTCGATCTGGTCAACGAATCAGTGCCGGAAGACGAACTCGAGGGCCGCGTCGCCGAGACGGTCGATCGGCTCGGCCGCCGGCCGACCGACGTGATCGGGATGATGAAACAGGCGATGCACGAGAACCTGGGCCGACGCTGGGACGAGGCACTCGACTACGAGAACATGCTACAGGTTCAGGCTCGAGCGACCGAGTCCCACGAAGAGGGCGTCGCCGCGTTCCTCGAGGGGCGAGAGCCGGAGTTCAACGAGTAGTCCCGACGGGGCGGGGCAGGCGGCCGTCGACTGACACGGACCGACGCGGCCGGGGATCGTCCGAAAGCACCGGACACCGCAAGCCACAGCAAGCACCACCATCTTTATCGCCGTTACCGTTCCTATGAGCGCAATGTCACCACAGTTCACCGACGACGACATCGGAAAGACCGTCGTCAACGCGAACGGAGACGAGGTCGGTATCGTCGCCGACGTCGAGCACGGCACCGCACACGTCGAACCGGACCCTGGAATTACCGATACCATCAAGGCCAAACTCGGGTGGGGTGGAGCCGACGACGACGCCTATCCCCTCCAGAATCAGGCCGTGTCCCAGGTGACCGACGACGCCGTTCACCTCGAGAGTGATCTTTCGGGAACCGGAGCCGGCACGAGCGGGCGTGAGACGACCGGGACAGGAACCACTGACCGAATGGACACGGAGACGGGAACGACAGGAACGACGGGAGCCGAGACCGGTACCGACCCCGGACCGTCGGGGACCAGCGAACCCGGTGCTGGCAGAGAAACTGGCGCAGGTCGAGATACCGGCTCCGATCGTGGAACTGATATCGGCGACGAAGGCACGATGGGTGATGACGAGGGAATGATGGGCGACGACGCAGGGACGATGGGTGACGATGACGACGATCTCATCGGTGACGACGACGAGGGAATGATCCGTGACGACGAAGGCAGGATGGGCGACGATGACGACGACCTCATCGGCGATGACGACGAGGGGATGATCCGTGACGACGAAGGCAGGATGAGCGACGATGACGATGACGACGATCTCATCGGTGACGACGACGAGGGATTGATCGGAGACGATGACGATGACAGTTTCATCGGCGATGATGACGATGACGACGAACGGATGCACGACGACGACGAGACGCTCTAGGTGATCGGGAGCTGCATACCGGCAGCGTTGCGTCGTCCCGTTCGCGTCGATTTCTTCGTCTCGCAGCTTTTCTCCCCCGATATCGACGGACCGGTCTATTCCGTCCCTGAACTGTGATCGGCTGGGTCGTCGCCTGCGAGAGTCCATCGCAAGGAGTGAGAGACGAGACACCAGGTCGACGATGCGGCAAAGAACGATGACGCGTCGAGACGACTCACTCGCCCGACTGTGACCTGGATTCCGAGCCGGGCTCACCGTACGTCTCCCCCTCGCGCTCGTCCGCTTGCTGTCGGCGCAGCGCCGCCCGTGCGTTCGACGCCTCGTACCCGAACAGGACGCTCTCCCCGTACTCCTCGGCAACCTCGAGTGCGTGGATCAAGTTGTCGACGTCGACGTTGACCGCGTACAGTTCGACGCTAAACGGCGTCTCGAGGGCGCTGTCGAACCCGCGGGCGATCGTCTCGAGCCAGTAGGTCGTCTCGTAGGCCGTGTCGTACAGCGGGACGACGAACTCGTCGACGTGCTCTTCCAGAGCCTCGAGGTCGAGGCCGGCGCGTTCGTAGAGATGGCCCGGATACGGGTCCGGGTACAGCGTCATGTAGACCCGTCCGGGGATTCGTTCGACGGCCTCTTCGACGAACTCCGTGATGACGTCAGCTCGCCAGGCAAAGCGATCGTCGTGACTGCTCTCCTCGAATCGTTGTTCGCAGACGCCACAGCGGCAGTACTCCGCACGCGGGAAGCCGATGTCGTCGAGACGAACGTCCTCGTTTGCCTCCACGCAGTCGTCGATGACCTCGAACAGCCCTTCGCGGTAGTCCTCGCGCGAGGGACAGACGTAGTCCCAGTCGAAATACGTTCGGTCCCGCGTCGCGGGCCGGCCCATGTCGTCGACCGGGACGAGGGAGGGATCGGCGTCCGCGGCCGCGTTGTCCCCGAAACACGAGACCATGTTCACGCCGTCCGTGATCGGTTCCGCGGACCTGCCGGTCACGTCTTTGACTTCGTAGAAGCCGCGATCGAACTCCGGCCACCGGACCTCCTCAGCGTTGCGGGTGACGACGCCGTACATAGCTCAGAGTACGCCGCCGTCGCCGTAAGCAGTTCGGAATCGGAGTTACGGTTCCGGAACCGTCGGAACCGAACTCCTGTCGTGTTACTCCGTCGGTTCGTACTCGATTTCCTCGACGTCGACGTCGGTACTCGAGCCGCTGAAGAAGACCTTCCAGAGTACGACGATGACAGCCAAGGCGAGCAGGACTTTGATGATCCGTGACATATACGTGTGGACGAACGGTCGACGGCCACTTAGCTATTCTGGATGGTTCTCAGGGAGAGAACGTCGCCGGCCCTGCTGTCGACGAGTTCGCTTGCAGGCTGTGTGACCTCCTCCCCGTCGTTCACGACACGGTTTCCCGAACCGCACCGCAAGCGTTGGGAGATTTGCCGGTTTACGGTCGGACCTGCTCTTGTGGGGCTACTCGCCCCGTCTGCTTGTCGAACAGGCGAACCGATGGCTGGGCCAAACAGCCGTTCTCCTATCCTGTGAGGGATTCGGAGTTACTGTCGCTCGCATATTCTCCGCCGCATTCAGATCACTATTGGCGACCAGCCCACAGTCCGAACAGACGTACAAGCCACGCTCAACGCGATTTGAATCGGCCTGCGCTCCACAGCCACAGCAGCTGATCGACGGTAGGACTTGAGCGGTCCTTCGTCGAGGATTTCTCCCGTGTGTTCCCAGATACGGCTGATGGTCCACCGAGCAACATTCCAGATTTTACTGCCGGAACGACCGAGTGAATCAAGATCACGCACGACACCCTCACGGTTGTTGGTGAGTGTCGCTGTAATGGTACGTGTCGTGACCAGATTCACTATACACAGCTTATGATAGTAAATTTACTCAATAGTTACGACTCGACGTTGAATATCCAGCCAGCAGGAACAATGGCGGCATCTCCCCGGAGCCTACGCGATTCACTCCCGCCCTGTTCGCTCCTCGGTCCGACAGAGCGCCGGAACTCTCGTCACTCACGGGAAAGGCGGAATTCTCTCGCTGAATCAAGATAGACGCCCTCGAGGCGGACCGGGGGTCACCTCGCCAGGAACTCGTCTCGATTCCCATCGAAGGAGGATCACTCCTCGGCGTACGGTTCGACCCACGCAGGCCGATCCACGTCGACCTCGGTTTCCTCGAACGCGTAGACGAGTTCGATGGTGCCGATATCGTCATCCGCAGCCAGATGGTAATCGGCGTACGTCGACGCATCTGTCGCATCAAACCGCACATCCAACTCGTGCATCTCCAGAGTTTCGTTGTGGACGACCGCTTTGCCTTCGACGTTCGTATATCGGGTTCCCTGCCCCCAGTCACCAATGGTCCACGACTCGTCCGGCTCGTAGACGCCAAACCCCTCCCCGTCCTCGGTCACGGTGTCTACGCGCTCGTAGTCCGTGTAGAAGGTGTTCGACGCGAGCAACCGTTCCGTGGAAACGACGTAATCCCGGTGTAACGACTCGAATTCGTCGTTTCGTTGGACTATCGTGTAAATTCCGTCTTCCTCTTCGTGGTCGAGCAGTTCGTACTCATCGTCCGCCAGCGCCGACTCTGCGAACTCCACGTTATCAGTTCGCTGCATGACATAGACCGCGTCGTCTGTCCCGTACCGTTTCTCCTCGGTAAACTGGTCGCCGCCGTACTCCTCGATGAGTATCCCGTTTCCGTCTTCGTCGATCACCGCGTCGTATGCGACGAACAGTTCCCCATCCGTGTATATCGCGCCCTCGACCTGGTGTGGTCCGCCGTCGGTCTCGATGCCGGCAAACCCTTCGTGTGGGATCGTCGAGTCGGTGCTCTCCGTCGGATACGTGAACACAACCCAGGTGCCGCCGGCAGTCGTGGCGAGCACGACGACGAGGGCTACGATCGTGAGGTTAGTGCATCGTTCCACGCTCGAGCACGGGTTCAGGTGTCGATCAGCGACGCGATCCCCTCTCGGACGATCGTTCCACAGTAGGCACAGCGAACGCCATCGTCGAGTACCTCGAATCGGGACGTCACCGGCTCGTCGTCGGTCGTGATACAGCCCGCGTTCGGACACGAGAGGACGCCCTCGACGACTTCGGGGCGGTCGACGCGGTGTTTCTCGACCACGTCGTACTCCCGGACGATATTGATCGTCGCGTCCGGCGCAATCAGCGAGAGGACGTCGACCTCGTCCTGGCTCAGTTCGCGATCTTCGACCTTGACGATGTCCTTGCGTGCGAACCGATCCGACGGGACGTTCATCCCGACGGATACTTCTTCTCCCTCACTGCCGTCGATCCCAAGGATCGCGAGCACGTTCAACGCCTGCCCGGCCCGAACGTGGTCGATGACGGTGCCGTTCTGGATCTTGCTCACCCGCAGCTGGTGGTCGTCGTTTTCAGTCATCGCGAACACCTCCGTCGTCCCCGCCGAGAAGCAGATCCAACAGCGCCATCCGGACCGGTACGCCGTTGTGGGCCTGGTCGAAGTAGGCAGCGTGGTCGGTCTCGTCGATCTCGGGTGCGATCTCGTCGACGCGGGGCAGTGGGTGCATGATCGTCAGCTCGTCGGACGCGGCCTCGAGCGTGTCGGTGTCGATCTGGTACTCCCCCGCGACTTTCTGGTATTCGTTCTCGTCCGGGAACCGCTCACGCTGGATCCTGGTGACATAGAGGACGTCCAGCGACGGCAGGATCTCCTCTAGGGACTCGTGTTCGCGGATCTGCGTCCCGTCCTGTTCCTGGTGGAGATCGTAAACGACCTCTCTGGGTAACTGGAGGCTTTCGGGGCTGATGAAGTGTTGGTGGACGTCGAAGTTCGTCAGCGCGTGGGCCAGCGAGTGAACGGTCCGGCCGTACTTCAGATCGCCCATTATCCCGATCGTCAGGTCTTCGAGGCCGGCGTTCTCTCGGATCGTGTAGAGATCCAGCAGCGTCTGTGTCGGGTGGTGGCCGGCACCGTCGCCCGCGTTCAACAGCGGCACGTCGACGAACTCGCTTGCCATCTGGGCCGCCCCCTGCTTGGGATGGCGAAGCACTAGTGCGTCCGCGTACCCCTCGATGACCCGAACGGTGTCGGCGAGTGTCTCTCCTTTTTTGACACTCGAGGATTCGACCGACCCCATGTCGACGACGTCGCCCCCGAGTCGTTTCATCGCGGTTTCGAAACTCATCTTCGTCCGCGTGCTCGGCTCGAAAAAGAGGAGTCCAAGCAGCGTGTCGGCGTAGCGATCGGCAACGGCCGACGGGTCCTCGTCGATCTCCGCCGCCCGATCGAGGACGGTTTCGATGTCCCCCCGCGAGAGTTGCTTGCTCGTGATGAGGTGATCGTGGCGCATTTCGTTCGTGTACGCTCCTGCGTTCCCCTTCAATCCCTCCATTCGCGACCGCCAGTCTCGGCGGCCCCACACGATATCGTCCGCCGGGCATCGTCCCCTCCCGTCGCGGGAATAATTGATCACCGAGTCGAAGGCAAAGAATTATGCGGATAGTCCAGCAAACACTCACAATCGCATGGTGGATCGGCTGGAAACCGGAATCGACGTGTTGGATCGGAAACTCGACGGAGGGTTGCCACCGGGCTATATCGTCGCGTACACCGCCGATCCGGCGAGCCAGTCGGAACTGCTCCTGTACGAACTGACGGCCGCCCGCGGCACGCTGTACCTGACGACCGAACGCTCCGACGGCGTCGTCCGCCACGCCATCGAGCGCTCTCCGTCGGCAGTCGGCAGTCCGACCGTCCGACACGTCGCGAGTGATGATCCTCTCGAGGAAGCCACACGACTCGTCGATGCGCTCCCGGACGGTGCAAACCTCATTATCGACACGATCGATGTTCTCGAACGAACGGACCGCGACGAGTACGTCACCTTCCTCAACGGTCTCAAAGAGAAGATGACTGAGACCGGAAGTATCGCGGTGCTTCACTGTCTGAACGGGACGAAGGTTCCGGACAACCGATCGACGACACACCACGCTGCCGACGCGGTGTTCGACCTCCAAACGGAACTGGCGGGCACCGAAATCGAGAACCACCTCACCATTCCGAAGTTCCGCCACGGCGGCCAACCCATCGAAGCGATCAAACTCGAGTTGATCGAAGAAGTGGCGATCGACACGAGCCGGGACATCGCCTGAAGACGGTTTTTGCCGCTCAGTCCGTCGATTGAATCGGTAGTGGTCGGACTCGAGTGTGGCTTCGCCCACGATTTCGGCCCGGAACAGTCGCTCACGGAGCCACCGCATCTCCGTCTCTGTAATCAAACACCGAGGGAAGTAGCGACGTCTCGAGGGGTCGAATCTGTGACTCTGTCCGTCAGAAGAGACGAAGAAAAACGAAATGGAGAGTCGGAAAGGAACTGGGGACTGGAACCGGTTACCGGTTACCGGTTACCAGTTACCGGTTACTCCTTGCCGAACATCTGGCGCATCATCGGGTGCATCTCCATCATCTGCTCCTCGGCAATCTCCTCGTACAGCTTGTACGTGATGGAGACAGCCAGCAGCAGACCCGTCCCGGTGACGGCCCCGATGGTTCCAAGCATGTTCGCCATGACGGCCAACAGGCCGACCAGCGCGCCACCGATGACGGTCACCTGCGGGATGTACCGTTCCATGACCTTCTCGATGACGCCGACGTTCTGTCGGAATCCGGGGATCTGCATCCCGGAGTTCTGAATCTGTCGGGCGGTCGCTTTGGGACCCATGTTGGTCGTCTCGACCCAGAAGATGGCGAAGATCGCACCGCCGATGACCATGAACGTCAGGTCGATAGAGATGCGGATCAGGATCTGCCACACTTCGGGGTCACCGGCGACCTCGCCGGTCCACCACATCCAGTCGGTGGGGTTGTAGATGGGTGCTGTGTAGTAGAAGAACCCAGCTACAGGCTGTCCGCCGTCGGCGTAGACGCCGAGCCACGGCAGTTCTCGACCCATGAGGACGATCGGCCCGGCCTCACCGTCGGGACCGACGGTGAACAGGATCGTTCCGATGAACTGGATGTTCGCCTGCAGCGCGCGAACGAGGATCATCGGCAGGACGCTCGCGTAGATGAGCTTCACGGGGAAGCGACCGCGGGCACCCTTGACCCTGGCGTGGCTGAGCGGGATCTCGACGCGGACCGACTCCGCGTAGACGACGACCGCGAAGATCAGGACCGTCGTGAACAGTGCGAGGAGATCGCCCTGGCCCATTATCAGCGTGTAGAGTCCATCACTGGTGAGCACCGAACCGACGACGACGTCGTCGGTGAAGATGATCTGGTACCAGCTGTAGAAGAATCCCTCCGGGGACGGAGAGATGAAGCCGGTGACCAGTCGCTGGCTCACGCCGGCGATAATGAACAGGCCGATCCCGCTGCCGACCCCCCACTTGCTGACGACCTCGTCCATGTAGAGGATGAGGATTCCGCCAGCGAAGATCTGGAGGAACATCAGCATCTGGATCTGGGTCCCGACGAACTCGAACCCACCGATGGCTAACTGGTCCACGGTTGGCAGGAAGCCGCCGGCGAACACCATCGGAAGCGCGGTCAGCGCCGTCATGACGATGACCAGCAGCTTCTGGAGGCCCTGATAGAGCACCTGATCCCGGGGGTCGTCGGTGTCGAGACCGAGCAGGTTCGCACCACCGAGCAACTGCATGACGATGCTTGCCGTGACGATCGGTCCGATACCGACCTGCAACAGCGAGCCGTGCTCACCGGCAAGGATCNGAGCAGGTTCGCACCACCGAGCAACTGCATGACGATGCTTGCCGTGACGATCGGTCCGATACCGACCTGCAACAGCGAGCCGTGCTCACCGGCAAGGATCGCACGGAACTCGCCGAAGAGGTCTTCACCCCCGGCGGTGCCGAGGATCGAGATGTTCGTCAGGAAGAAGTACAACACGAGGATGCCCGCCGTCCACGCCAGCTTGCGCTTGAAGGGGACGTGCCCCTCCGGACGCTTCACTGCGGGCATCCGCGTCAGGACCGGTTCAGCGGCTTCCTTCCATCCCATACGTTAGTCCTCGTTCTGTTCGTCGTCTTCGGCGTCAGCGTCGGCCGCTTCTTCCGCTCGCTGCTGACCGCGCTCGGAGAGGACGGCGTCGCCACCGGCCTCCTCGAGTTTCTCGCGAGCGGCGTCGGAGAACGCGTCCGCCGTAATCTCGAGCTGGTTACGAACCTGTCCGGAACCGAGGACCTTCACGACGTCGACCTCGTGGCCGTCCTCGACGATGTCGCGAGCGTCCAGACGGTAGCCACCGTCGTCGAGCTCGTCGGCCTGCCCCTCGGCAGCGTAGAGGATCGCGTCTTCGTCGAGCTTCTGGACGTCGATCTCCGCGACTTCTTCGCGGACGTCCTGCGGGCGCTTGAAGCCGTGTTTGCCCTTCGGTTCGTAGTTGTGGAACTCGTGTTTGCTTCGCCCCGCGCGACCGCGGCCGCCGCGGTGGCCGGCCCCACGTCGATTCTTGTGGGAGCCGCCGCCGTGCGTACGCGATCCGCGTTGGCGTCGTTTTTTGCTCGTCATGGTTATCGCATCGATTCTAAGAGGTCGTTGATTTCCTCGGTTGTATGCTTTCCGAGTTGGCCGCCCTCGACGGTCGGCTTCTTGATCCCGTCGTGACCGCCCCGCGGCGGGTGCAGTCGCAGCGTCGGCGACAGCCCTTCGTCGCGCAGCGTCGTCTCTTCGGCCACCAGCGCCTCGGCGAGCGCCTCGAAGTCGTTGTACTCCGTGTTCTCGGTGAGCCACTCTTCGTCGGCGTCCGACTGGTCGCCTTCGAGGGGTTCGGAACGGCCCTCGAGCACGGTTGCGAGCACGTCGACGCTCGGTTCGCCGTGTGCGACGTAGTCGTTGACCTTCGTCACCATTCCGACGTAGGCGTCCGTCTCGGGGACGAGCGCGCAGTGGTTGACGCCGTGGATGTTCAGCATCTCCAGGGTATCCTGGACGTCTTCCTGCCGGTTCACTTCGCCACGAACCTGCACGACTGCCTTCATTATTCGCTCACCTCGGCTTCCGCGTCGGCGTCGGCTCGGTCGCTACCGCCACGGTGAGTGCTCGGCTGACGCGACTGGGAGGCGTTCTCCAGCGCGTTGAACGTCGCCTTCGCGAGGTTGACCGTGGTGCGGGTGTTGCCGTGGCTCTTCGTCCAGGCGTTCTCGATACCGGCCAGTTCGAGGACTGCACGAACCGTGTCGCTGGCGGCCAGCCCCAGGCCCTCCGGCGCGGGGATGACTTCGACCTCGACGGAGCCGGCTTTCCCTTTCGTGCGTCGCGTGAGCGAGTGAGGCCGGTCCGAACGGTCCTCCCAGGAGCCGGAGCCCCGCGGGACCTTGATCATGTTCAGCTTCGCGATACCGATCGCCTTCTGGATGGCGGAGCCGACCTGATCGTCCCGACCTTCCGCGTAGCCGACGTAGCCGTCGCGGTTGCCCACGACGACGACACACCGGAACTTGACGCGTCGCCCGGAGTCGGTCATACGCTGGACCATGTTGATGTCCAGCACCTCGTCTTCCAGTCCGGGAAGGAGCTGGTCGACGAGTTCGGGCTCTTTTAGCGGCAGGCCCGAGTTGAGGGCGTCCTCCATCGTATCGATGTCGCCCTCCTGGACCTTCCGGCCGAGACGGGTGACGGGCTGCCATCCGTCGTCGTTGTAATCGTTTGCGCTCATTCTAGGATCGCCTCTCGTACGTCGTCGAAGTGTTCAGGGAGTTCGGTTGCGTCGAACTCGCCGCTGTACAGCGGCTCGTCGAGCTGTTCGGCGTACTCGGCGATGTGTTCGCCGCGGGTACGCGACCAGTCCGCGAGCACCTCGTCGTTGTGCGGGATCTCGAGACCGGCGTCGATCGCCCCCTCCTGAACCGCGAACACCTTGTTGCCAGGCGTCGCGGTGTTGAGGCCGATATCGAGGACCGCTTCCTCGAGGCCCGCTTCGACGGCACGCTGGCCGGCCAGCAGGCCGGTCAGGTACGCCGCGGAAATGTTACTCGTGGGTGCGTCCCAGCCGTACTCCTCGAGATCGCTCGAGTGTGCGCTCGCGAGCGTCTCGTCGCCCTGTGGTCCGGGGACGATCAGCTGCGCCGTAGTGTGCTTGTTGCTCTTTCGAGCGACGAGGCGGGGCTTACCCGACTTCAGCAGGCGCAACCTCTGGTGGTAGTCCGTCCGGACCTCACGGCGACGCCGCATCGGAACGTTGTATCGTGGTCCTGTCGCCATTATTGGTCACCGTAGTTTTCGTCGATGTAGTTCAACAGGTACCGGACGCTACGGAACTCCCCACCGCCAGCCTTCTTGTAGAGCTCGCGGTACTGCGTGGGCGTGATCTCGCCCTTGTCGCGGAGTTCACGCAGCTTCCGTCGCTGTGCACGAATCTTGTTTTGCCACTCGTCTTTCTCGTTCTGGCGTGCGCCCTTCTTGCCCTTGCGCTTGCCCGGGCCCTTCTGATGACCGTAGGCACGCTTTTCGTTGCGCTCGCGGGCGCGGCCGCGAGAATTAGCCGTAGCGTCTTCGGCCTGAATGCGGCCCTCTTCGACGAGTTCGCGGATTTCGTCGCGAGTGATCGCCTCGGCGATGTCGGCCTGGGCGTCGGGGTCGAGCCAGACGCGGTTCTCGCCGACGTCCAAGACGTCGGCAGCCAGTCGCTTCTGTGCGGAGAGATCAGTCATCTGATTCCACCTCGACTTCCTCGTAGGTCGGGTTCAGGACGCGGACGCCCTGTTCCTCGGCCTGTTCCTCGATTCGCTCGCGCTTGCGAGCGCCGACCGAGGAGGCGATCCGAACAGCCTCGCGGTCGCCGTCGACGCCTTCGAGGTCGTCGACGTTCTCGACGTAGACCTCTTCGAAGCCGCTCGGGTGCTTGCCTCGTACAGCTTCGGGCGTGCGGAAACCGGCCTCGACGGTCGGTCCCTTGCCTTTGACACCCTTGCGCTGTTTCGAGAGCTTTCCGCGGGGTCGACGCCAGGATTCGGGCGTCCGCTTTTTCTTGTGGTAGTCCTGGCGCTGTCTCTTATACACATCTCTGAGCGGGC
>NZ_AOMA01000004.1 GCF_000337895.1 Halobiforma nitratireducens JCM 10879 | reverse complement strand
CCCGCTCAGAGATGTGTATAAGAGACAGGCCTTGATACGGGCCGCCAGCGCGTTACCGACGCCGTCGGCCTCGGCCAGGTCGTCCTGGTCGGCCTGCTTGATGTCTTCGATGGACTCGAAGCCGGCATCGCGCAGCGCGTCGGCCTTGCTCGCGCCGACGCCGCTGATGTCCTCGAGCGCCTGCGGTTCGTCGCTGTCAGCGTCCGGTTCCGATTGTTCGTCGTCTGCCATCTATTAGACACCCCCCTTGGCGGGTTTCTGGGTGATGTAGACCCCGTCCTGGAAGATACGCGTGTCCTTGCCGCTGACTCGCGTCAGCTGCTCGATGTCGGCCGCCGTCTGGCCGACGTCTTCCTTGTTGGGGCCCGAGAGGACGAGTTGCTCGTCGTCGACGGTGACCTCGGTGTCACCGTGGATAGTCGTGCGTCGCGGTGCCTTTTCGCCGAGGAAGTTCTCGATGACGACTTCGTCGCCGTCCACACGGACCTGCATCGGGAAGTGAGAGTAGAAGACTTCCATCTCGTACTCCCAGCCCTCGGTCACGCCGTGGAAGGCGTTGGTGATGTGGCTCTCGAAGGTGCCGACGGTCGCGTTCGTCTTCGCGTCCTCGGCTTCGCTTTCGATGACCACGGTGTCGTCTTCCACGTCGACGCTCACGTCGGGGTACCAGAGGCGGCGTGTGACGCTGCCTTCCGGTCCGTCGACGGTCACATCGAGGTGGTCTTTCTCGACGGTTACGTTGTCGGGGATTTCCAGTTCGACTCGCATGATTAGTAGACGTATGCGATCACCTGGCCCCCAATACCCTTCTCACGAGCCTCGTAGTGGCTCATGATGCCGTTGCTCGTCGTGACGACGAGCGCGCCGAAGTCCCGAGCGGGGAGATAGCGCTTCTCCCACTTCTCGAACTCGTCGGCACCGGCACTGTAGCGGGGCTTGACTGGGCCACACTCGTTGATCGCTCCTTTCAGTTCGACCTCGAACTGACCGGCTTTGCCGTCGTCGACGTACTCGAAGCCGTCGATGTACCCGCGGTCGTAGAAGACCTCGAGTACGCTGCCGATCTCGTTCGAGGCGGGCGTTACCTCGTGGGTCAGATGCCCCACGCTCTCGGCGTTATCGAGTCCCGAGAGCGCGTTGCTGAGTGGGTCGTTCCCTGTCATATTATCGGTACTTCCTGAATCCCATGTCGCGGGCGATTTCGCGGAAGCACTGTCGACACAGGTTGATGTCGTACTTGCCGACGAGACCCTGCTTGCGGCCACAGCGCTGGCACTCCTCGATCTGGCCGGTGCGCTTTGCGGCGTGCTCGCCGGTCCGGTCGGCACCGGCGGCCTCGGACTCGGCCGCTTCCGCCTCCGATTCGGTCTCCGGTTCGGTCTCTGGTTCGCTTTCACTCATCTGCGGACTCCTCCACGGTTACGTCGAAGGTCGACTCGAGGTACGCGACCGCGTCCTCGGGTGTGAGTCGGTGACTCGACGGGATCGACCGCGTCGCCTTGTCGCGCTTGGCGATGCGGTAGCCCGGACGGACCAGGTTGACGGTCACGTCCAGTCCGTAGATCCCGACGTTCGGGTCGTACTCCTGGCTCGGGAACTCGGTGTGTTCCTCGACCCCGAAGCTGAAGTTGCCCGTATCGTCGAACTGCGACTCCGACAGCTCCGAAAGCGGCAGGGCCGTCTCGAGGAACTCGTGGGCGTCCTCGCCACGAAGGGTGACCTTCGTGCCGATCGGATCGCCCTGGCGAATGCCGAAATCGGGTTCGGTCTGTTTCGCCTGGGTTCGGACGCTTTCCTGCCCTGTGATCTCCTCGATGATGTCTTCGGCTTTGCCGAGTTCGCGGCCACCCTGACCGACGCCCATGTGGACGACGACCTTCTCGATGCGGGGTTCGCGCATCTCGTGGAATCCGGCGTCAGCTTCGCTCATTCGTCATCACCAGTGAAGTTCTCGTCGATGACGACGACGTACTCTTCGACGGTCTCGAACTCACCGTCCTCGGTCGAGACCGTGACGGTGTTCGAGCCGCTGCTCAGCGTCACGTCGATGTCTTCGATTTCGCCGATTTTCCCGCCGTGGTTGCCGCGAACGGCAGTCACGAGGGCTCCCTCTTCGTAGGGGAAGTGTGCGACGATGGACTTGTCCTCGTTGTCGACGACGATCGAGTCTTTCGTGCTGTACTCGTCGCCGTCCTCGACGAGGACGTTCGTCCCGTCGTGGAGGCTCAGCTGCGTGTCGCCACCCGACACCTGCTGTTTGCCCTCGATCTTACCGAGTCGGCTCTCGGCGGCGTCCGCGTCGATCTCGGTCAGCGCGAGCCGACCGCCCTCGTCGGGGAAGACGCGATAATACTCTTCGCGCCCGGGGAACGCGATGATGTCGAAGATACCGATCGGACGCTGTTCGTCGTTGATCGGCTCCCCGTTGACGAGGATCGAGTCCTCCGAGAGCGCGTACCGTGCTTCTTTCGTCGAATCCACGTAGCCGAGCACGTCCCGCAGGAGGACGACGAGCGGTACGCCGTCCTCGCCGTGGGGACCGGCGCTGGCCTTGACCGTGAAGACGTCGGTCTTCCGTTCGACCGGCCAGGTCTTGGGAACCGACAGTCGTTTCTGATGGTTCGTCATTCGCTATCACCTTCTCCTTCGTCTGTGTCGCCTTCGAGGCGTGCCTCGCGACGCTCGTCCTCCAGATCGAGCTCCGTGATACGGACGTTCGACGGGTCGAGCGGACGCGGCACTTCCTCGCCGTCCGCCGTCTCGACGGTAACGTCCTCGACGTGGATCGTCCCGTCCTCGAGGATCGCACGGACGACTTCGCCTTCCTCGCCGGCGTGGTCGCCGCGCATGACCTCGACTTGGTCGCCCGCGTTGACGCGGGTCCGTCGGGTGTCGTACTCCTCGCGGAGCTCGTCGGACAGCGTCGCGTGGAGCTGCTTCTGTCGCTTGTGCAGCGGTGCACGCTCCGTCTGCGTTCGCTGTTTGTGTGGTTGCTCCGTCATGGTCTATACGATCATCGTTGCGGTGCTCGCGATCGCCCCGAAGCGCTCTGCGACTTCGCGGGCGATCGGGCCTTTGATCTCCGTTCCGCGGGGCTCTTCGTTTTCGTCGATGATGACCGCCGCGTTGTCCTCGAACTTGAGACGGGTGCCGTCGGGCCGGCGGATCGACTTCCGCTGGCGGACGATAACTGCCTCGAGGACCTGACGGCGCATCTCGGGGGTACCCTTAGTCACGGAGACCGTGACCTTGTCACCGATCCCCGCCTTCGGCTGGCGGTTCTTGGTACCGTGGTAGCCCGAGACGCTGACGACCTTCAGCTCTCGAGCGCCGGTGTTGTCTGCACAGGTGACCAGCGACCCCTTCTTGAGGCCCTGCGTGACGTCGGCTTTCATCGCCTCCATCACTGATCACCCTCGCTTTCAGCGGCCGCGGCGAGGTCCTCGTCGGAGAGTTCCGGTTCGGGTTCGGCCTGGCCGGTCAGCTCCGCGACCTCCTCGGCGGTCGCTTCTTCAGTTACTTCGACGACCACGTGCGATTTGGTCTTCGACAGTGGTCGGGTCTCTGCGATCTTGACCGTGTCACCGACCGAGAGCGGCTCGAGCACGCCCGGTACGTGTGCCGGGATGCGCGAGCGACGCTTCATGTACCGGTCGTACTTCGGTACAGCCACGTCGTACTCTCGCTCGACGACCACGGTCTTGTCCATGTCCGTCGAGACGACCTGCCCTTCGAGGACCTGTCCTCGAACGGGAAGCTCGCCGTAGAACGGACACTTCTCGTAGTCGTATTCCTCCGGGTTTTCTGGTTCCGGAGGGGTTTCAACGTCTAGTCCTATTGCCATGGTGAATCACCATTCGTTTCCGTGCGTCGGGCGGGTCGTGAGAGCAAGCGCGATCCATCGACCGTAACGTAGGCCACGCCCTCGCCGGCACCGCAGCAACGGGTAGTCGAACCGTCGCCGCGACGACTGGCGGCATCGCCGCCAGCCCGGTCTCCGGGTTCCGATCGCTCGGTCTCCGCAGGTTGAGTGTCGGCCAGTTTGGACGCGGTCCCCGACTCCTTGGCGGAGTCGGCGGCGTCATCTGTGATCGCGAACTCGAACGTCGAGCCCGATTTCGGCACCATCACCACCCGAGACTCGCTGTCGTCACGGTCGGCGGCGACGCCGCCGTCCCAACGCTCCGCCTCCGGCGGAACGCAAACTTCGATCGAGAGCGTGTTCGTCGTCTCGATGACGACCCGGCCCTCGAGGCCGACCCGCGATTCGTCGTCGCTCTCGACGACGCGGACGGGGAGGCCGTTGAGTTCGTGTCGTGGCAGCGTCTCGGGTGTCAGTGCCATGTGTATCTTACTGTTCGTCTTCGTCCTCGAAGTCGCCTTCCTCGGTCTGGATCGTCTTGATCCGTGCGATGGTGCGACTGATCTCACCGATGCGACCCGGGTTCTCCGGGGCACCACCGGCCGCGAGGACGGACTTCTGGTTGAGCAGTTCGGTTTCGAGCTCTTCGAGCTCTTCCTGCCGTTCGGCAGGCGTCATGTCGCGGATCTCTTCGACGTGGAGAATCGCCATCAGGCGTCACCTCCCTCGTCTTCGTCGGCCTCGTCGGCTTCGTCTTCCATCTCCGCAACGAGCTCTTCGGCTTCCGCCTCGACGTCTTCCTCGAGTTCCTCGAGTTCTTCCTCGACGTCTTCGTCGCCGCCGGGGACTTCGACTTCTTCGAACTCCTCGCTGGCGTCGGCGTCGGCCTCGACTTCTTCCTCGATGACTTCCTCGACGACCTCTTCGTCGAGGTCCTCGTCGGCGTCGGCCTCGTCGGCCGCCGCTTCGACGCCTTCCGGGGCCGCGTCGGCCTCGTCGGGCTCGCCCTCGAGGAGTTCCTCGACACCTTCGGCCTCGTTGGCCTCGACGGCATCGGGGACGATCTCTTTGGGATCGAGATCCTCGTGGACGTGGAAGTCGTCAGGTAGCTGGGCGTTCGGCGGGATGATTTTGACCGTCACGCCGATGGTACCCAGCTTCATAACGGCCGTCGCCTGCCCTTCGTCGACGATCTCTTCGGCGGGCTGGCCGTTGTGCTTGATGTAGCCACGGTTGAACTTCTCGACGCGCGAGCGAGCGCCGGTGACCTTCCCGGAGAGGACGATCTCGGCACCTAGCGCTCCGGCTTCCATGATCCGGTCGATCGTCGTGTGACCGGCCTTCCGGAAGTACCAGCCACGCTCTAGAGCGTTGGCCAGCCGATCGGCGACGATCCGCGCGTTGAGGTCGGGTTCTTCGACCTCTTGGACGTCGACCTGTGGGTCCTCGAGATCGAACCGTTCCTCGAGGGCGGTCGTGACCTTGCGGATGTTCTCGCCACCTTTGCCGATGACCATCCCGGGCTTTTCGGCCTTGAGGACGATCTGGGTTCCCATCGGCGTCTTGGCGACGTCCATGCCACCGTAGCCAGCGCGGCCGAGCTCTTCCTGGAAGAACTCGTCGATCTGAGACCGCTGCAGGCCGTTTTCGATGAACTGTTGTTCGTCAGCCATTAGTTATCTCCCTCCTCGTCCTCGTCGGAGTCGGTTTCGGTTTCGTCGACTTCCTCGACGACGATCTCGACGTCGACCTCCGGCGTGTTCCACGCCGAGGCACGTCCCATCGCGCGGGGCTTGCGACCGGCCGACTCGCCGACCTTGTGGGCGGCGACGTGAGCGATCGCCATCGACTCGCCGTCGAAGCCCTGGTGATCGGCGTTGGCCTCGACGTTCTCGAGCAGATCGAGGAACGCATTCGAGACTTTCTCGGGATACCGTCCTGCGTCCCAGCCGTCGATGTCGGAACGGTGCCCGACACCGCTGTTGTGGGACTTGAACGGTACCGACTGTTCCTCGTCGATCACGTCCTGGAGGTACGCCCGGGCGTCGCCGACGGTGCGACCCTTGATCTCGCGGGCGATCTCCTTGCTGTGCTTGTGGCTCATGTGACGCTCCCGGAGCATCGCTTTCGCGGTCGCGTCCGGGTCCGCGTCGACTGAGTAGTTGATTCCCATACGATGATCACTTCAGTGGCACGAACTTCGAGGAGCGAGTCGCACCGATCCCGGCCTGTCCGTGTTCGACGGACGTGCGGGTCAGCTGGAACTCGCCGAGGTAGTGTCCGATCATCTCGGGCTCGACGTAGACGCGCTCGAAGGACTGTCCGTTGTGGACTTCGAACGTGAGTCCGACGAACTCCGGCAGGATCGGCATATCCCGCAGGTGCGTCCGGATCGGCGCGTTGGCGGTCTCCTCCTCGCCTTTCTCGCGGGCCTCCTCGAGAAGCTTGCGCTTCTCGACGGAGAGACCGCGTTCGATACTTCGCCGCTTTCGTGCGGGCAGCAGTTCCGCGACTTCCTCGAGCTCCATGTCCTGCAGCTCGTCGAGCGTGTGGCCGCGGTAGGTGAACTCACCTTCGCGGCCGGTTCGGTACTCCTGACTCATTTGTTTCCACCTCGACCGGTTCGGCGCGAGGAAATGTCACCGACCTTCCGTCCCGGCGGGGCGTCCCGCGAGATGGACTTCGGCTTGCCGGGGTGCTGGCGGCCACCGCCACCGAACGGGTGGTCGACGGCGTTCATCGCCACACCACGGACGCGGGGCCAGATACCGCCCCGCGATTTCATCTTGTGATGTTTGTTCCCTGCCTTGACGAACGGCTTCTCCGTTCGGCCGCCACCGGCAACGACGCCGATGGTGGCACGACACTGCGGATCGAGGCGCTTGACCTCGCCGCTTGGCAGCTGGACGACCGCAGCCGAGCGGTCGTGGGTGATCAGGTCTGCGTTGACACCCGAAGCGCGAGCGAACTTGCCGCCGTCGCCCGGGTTCGCTTCGACGTTACAGACCGGCACACCTTCGGGAATCTCCGCGAGCGGGAGCGTGCTGCCCGGCTTGATCTCCGCGGAGACGCCGACCTGAATCTCCTCGCCGACGGCGATGCCTTCGGGAGCGAGGACGAGACGCTGGTCGCCGTCCTCGAACTCGACGGCGGCGATCGGCGCGGAGCGAGCAGGGTCGTGTTCGATGTCCACGACCTCGCCGCGGACGACGTCGTCGTCTTCCTCTTTCTTGTGCTCGAGCTTTGCCTTGTACCGGTGGGACGGGGCGCGGAACGTGGAAGTGCCGCGACCACGTCGCTGTCCGAGGATTCGTCGTCCCATCGTCAGAACACCCCGATTCGCGAGGCGACTTCCTGTGCGTCGTCGTCCTCGGAGAGTTTGACTGTCGCTTTCTTCTTGCCCTTCATCGTGACCTGGGTGTTGATATCGTTGACCGAGACCTCGAAGCGGCTCTCGACCTCGTCACGGATCTCCGGCTTCGTCGCGTCCGGGTTGACGACGAACTGGAGCTTGTTCTCGAAGTCCATGTCGTTCATCGCCTTCTCCGTGACCAGTGGGTGCTCGATGATCGTACTCATCGGTCAGCCACCTCCTCGAGTGCGCTTTCGGTCCAGACGGTCAGTCGACCCGGCTGTGCACCGGGTGCGAGATCTTCCGCGTTGACCTCCGCAGCCGTCGCGACGTCGGCACCGGCCAGGTTTCGAGCCGCACGGGACGGCCCCGTCTCGCTCGAGGTGACAAAGAGGATCGACGTGGGTTCCTGGTACTTCCGACCGCGGGTCTTCCCGCGACCGGAACGGACCCCACGACCCTCGTCGGCGCGTTCGACGTCGGCCTCGAGACCGGCGGCCTCGAGGAAGTCGACGACCTCGCGGGTCTTCACGAGGTCCTCGAACTCGTCGTCGACGACGACGGGCAGCTCGAGGTCCTCGTCGAACTCGTGGCCGCGATCGGCGACGAGTTCCGCGTCGGTCGTCGCAGCGATGGCGCTGCGGACGGCCAGCTTCTTCTCTTTCGTGTTGATCGATTCGGTCCAGTCCTTCTCGGCTTTCGGCGGGTGAGCCTTGCGTCCTTTGATGGACTGTGGAACGCGTCGTGCGCGTCCGTCCTGTCGCGGGACGTGGGCCATGCCTCGGCCGCTGCCGAACGATTCGGCCGGCGTTCGAAGGCCGGCGAACTCGTCGGCACCGTAATCCTGTTTCCGGTTGGCCTGGGCGGCTCGCACGGCGCGGCCGATCAGGTCCGGACGGTACTGGGTCTCGAAGATCTCCGGGAGATCGACCGAGCCCGCGTCCGAGCCGTCCAGGTCGTATACTGTTGCTTCCATTGTCTATCTACCCCTGGTTGGATGCGGTGGAGACGTACCGGACCTCGGGGTCGAGGCGCGGCTGGTCTCCGGGTCGGATCGCCGGGCGGAAGCGTACGAGACGCTTCTCCGGCCCGGGGAGCGAGCCCTTGATCAGCGCGTGCGGTCCGTCGACTTCGCCGTAGTTGACGAAGCCGCCGTCGACCGTCGCGTCGGCACCGTTGCCGATGTCGACGAGGCGCTTGTTCAGTTCCGTCCGCTGGTGGTAACCGGTCTGACCTTGCTGCGGAACGGTCGACCGAACGCGGGACGGGTTCCAGGGACCGAGGTTCCCGATGCGGCGACGCCATCCCTGCCGGGCGTGTTTGCCCTTTCGTTTCTGGACGCCCCACCGCTTGACGGGGCCCTGGGTCCCTTTCCCTTTCGTAACGCCGCTTGCGTCGACGTACTCGCCGGCGCGGAACACGTCGTTCATAACGTGTTCGCCACCGTTCTCGAGTAGGTCGAGACCGAAGTCGACGCGCTCCTCGACGGAGCCGCCACCGACTCGAGTCTCCATGACGTCCGGCTTCTTTTTGGGCACGGACGGCACCTCGCTCGGTACCGTGTGCGTGATTGCACGAACGTCGTCGACGCGACCCTCCTCGAGCAGTCCGCGAAGCTCGTCTTCGGCGGCGTCGCTGTCGTAGTCGTCGCCGGGGAGGTCAAGAACGCGATCGAGTTCGTCGGCGAACTCGTCGGTCCAGACCTCGGTTACGGGGTTCATTCCGTACGGCGTGTCTTCGTACGCACGCAGGGCGACGGCGCGCATCGGCGGCGTCTCCACGATCGTCACGGGGACGGTCTGTTCCATCCCCTCGGTCGGCGAATTCGATTTATCGTCGACCATGACGACGTGGGTCATGCCGGCCTTGTAGCCCGCGAAGCCCTGGAGCGTCGGCTGTCCATCAGTGTCCGGCCACGAGTTGAAGCGCGGAACCTCCGAGGAGGCGCGCTTTCGTGGACCGAACCCGAGTGAGCCTTTCCGTGGTGCGTTTGATTGTGGCATTCTATCACTCTCTCAGTGAGAG
The DNA here is from genome assembly GCF_000337895.1 of Halobiforma nitratireducens JCM 10879. Taxonomy (GTDB): domain Archaea; phylum Halobacteriota; class Halobacteria; order Halobacteriales; family Natrialbaceae; genus Natronobacterium; species Natronobacterium nitratireducens. Next base: position 1,110 of record NZ_AOMA01000004.1, on the reverse strand, counting down.
GGGAGCGAGCGTGGCGAACACCGCTTCTTCGGTGCGTACCACGTCGCTTCCCTGATCCGGAACCGTGTTTAGCCAGAGGTCGAACCCCGGATCGGCCGGTGTGGGTTCGACTCCGTCATCCGCGCTCTCCGGCCCGTCGCCTGCGTGGGCCGACGCAACGTCGGATGCCTCGATTCCGAGGATGTCCGGCAGCCCTCTCTCGGGCGCACCGAAAGCGACGGTCATCCCGTCGGCTTCGACGCGTCCGGCCAGCGTCTCGAGCCGCCCCACGGTGAGCGTCTCACCGTAACGGGAGGCGGCGATGCAAACGCCAGCGTCCTCACGGCCGAGTGCTGCCGATAGGTCCGTCCGCTCGACTGAAAGCCCCGGGAGGGGGCGATCGACGAGCTTCGCCCGGACCGGTCGTCGCGAAGAGATCCTGACGGTCACGCGCTCCCCCTCCGAGACCTCCATGTCGGGAGGTGTATTGAGGGAGATCGGGTGTTGCATGCCGCAATTGACCCGGACGCGCCCTTCAGGTCCGACCTCGGTCACGATCCCTTGTCTTAACGACCCCGAATCGTTCGATTCGGAGCCGGTCCGTGACGCCGCACGCAGCGGCGGCAAGACGCCGACGTACTCCAGTTCGTCTCGCATCCCCCATACCTCGTTTCGGAGGTACGGGGGCGTTGCGGCGTACCGCAGGACGGTACTGACGAACCCGTCGCCGAACCGACCCGTGTCGCCATCCGAATCCGGATAGACGATCAGGCGGTCGACCCGGAAGATCGTCGCCGCACGGGCGACGTATCCGAGCTTGCGAGTTGCCTCGCGTTTGTCCTCGGCTTCCCGGGTGAGCGACGACGGCACGAGTACGCTGACGGTCATGCCGTGACGCTTGGATGCCGCGTCACTAGACTGTAGCGATGTATTGCGGATAGGGTCTTAAAAGGATAGCGGATTCGAATACGGCTGTGAACCGCTCACAGTACCGAATTCGTGGGGAACGGACACACACTCTCGACTAGGTGTCGTTCACCCATCTGTTCTAGTTTAGTGGCGGAGTGAAGCAGCATCTCAGCGGAAACTGTACCTAATTGGGAAGCTATTGGCTCAGGAGACTGGGTTCGC
>NZ_AOMA01000003.1 GCF_000337895.1 Halobiforma nitratireducens JCM 10879 | reverse complement strand
TCACACTATCCACCGGATTTCTCTGACTGGTAGTCACAACGATATCTAGTCAGACGGCGCTACACTCTGCTAAACTAGAACGGATGGTCGTTCACCACTGCGTCCCTGGTGAGACACCTCGAGAACGACGGTCGGTTTGCCGGCCGGGAGCCTCGAGCGACGTTCTGGCACCAGATTCGGGTTCGTTCAGAACCGTACCGGTTCGGTCAGAACGGTATAGTAGCCACTGCACGTCAGTGCGCACCTGCTCGCCAGACGGATCGGCGATCAGTGTGCAAATCGTTGCAGTTGGTACTACAGACACGAGAAATCCGACGAAGCCACGGCTGGGGCCAGTTCGGGTCAGCAGTCGAGGAACGAATCTCGAGCGCTACCGGTGCGATCGTGCCGACGGTCGGTCCCGTCCTCGCCGACTTCTCGAGGTCCCGGCTTCGAGCAGCATCGGTGGCACCGAACCCGCTTCCTCGCCGTGGTTTCTCGTACCGATGCCGGGTCGATTCGCAACGCTTATACATCCGTCCGACAGTAGGTGTAAGTGCAGCAGGGCGCTGGTAGTGTAGTGGTATCACGTGACCTTGCCATGGTCACAACCTGGGTTCAAATCCCAGCCAGCGCATTTCTCCGAACACAACGTCACGAGCGTCGCGAAGCGACGCGTACCAGCATACTTCTCCGAACTCGAACTCGCAAGCGACATACCCGTTGTAAGTCCACGTAGCTGGAGGAAGCAGTTCGTTCTCTGCGAACGAATCCGTGAGCGACGGACCCACGTCGAGACCCAGCGACGAGTCCGCAGGTCTGACTCACTCCACCACGAATGGTTCACGAATGACTACTATTCCGGTAGGCGGTTTGTTTTTATGCCAGAGAAAACTATGGGGCAGTAGACGATCGACCACCTGATAGCAATGCAAACTGAAACTCCCCTCCACGACGACACCGACGAGCCCCAGTACGACGAGCAGAACGAGCGGTACGTCTACCAGCACGACACCGACGGCCCGGCGACGATCACGACGACTATCGTCCACGCGCTCACGTCGATCACGGATACTGACGTCTCGCAAGGCGAGTTCTCGCTGTACGACAGCATCGATCCGGACGCCCTGGATCGGCTGTTCCGCCCCAAAGCCGACGGCACCGACCGCACCGGCGGCCACGTCGCCTTCACCGCGCTCGAGCACGAAATCTACGTCTACGCGAACGGGGATGTCATCATCTACCCGCCGTCGACGCCCAGTCATCCCTCGACGTGACGGGAGGGCTCGTCGTCGCTACGGCGTGAGGTCGGCGATCGGACGGCAGCGGTCAGCGGCCCGGCTTGTTCTCGCTCTCGGGAGTCGCACAGACATGGTCAGGGTTTAGCACCCCTGCTGCCCTCGATACCGGTATGACGGTCATCGCACTGTTGAGCGTCGCACCGGTAATCGAAGACAGCATGGCCGACGACATCGCCGACGCCGTCGACGCCCTATCGGAGTACGACGTCGAGTACGAGACCAACCCGATGGGGACGGTGATCGAGGCCGACGACGCAGACGAGTTGTTCGCCGCCGCTCAGGCGGCACACGAAGCCGTCGACGCGGACCGCGTCAGCACCGTTCTGAAGATCGACGACAAACGAGACCGAGACGCGTCGGCCGCGGGGAAAGTCGACGCCGTCGAGGAGGCACTGGGACGACCGCCAACGAGCCGCGAGGAGTAGTTCGCCGTCGAGCCTCGAGAGCGAGTTCAAATCGGTCACCTCGAGCAGACCCTGTTCGGGTTACCGGCTCGAACTTGAGACTCGAGACTCGAGACCCGAGCCACCGGGAAAGGAACATTCAACCCGCTGGCAGCCGTGCGGGCGCACATGGAACGGACGACGCTCGAGGTCAGCGGGATGTCCTGTAGCGGCTGCGAAGAAAACGTCGTCGACGCGCTCGAGGCGCTGTCGGGCGTCTCGTCGGCGACGGCCGATCACGAGGCCGGCGAGGTGCGGGTCGAACACGACGGTGACGCCGTCGACGAGGCCACTATCGGCAACACGATCGAAGACGCGGGGTACGAGCCGGCTGTCTGAGGCGGACTGTCAGGTACGCGTCGGATCGCGGCCACGTCGACGGTGGTCGACGAAAACGCCGGCGACGAAGGCGGCTAAAACTGACAAACTGTTTTACGCCGGAGGCTGAAGTGTGGCCATGGAAAGTCTGAACCGGATGGCGATCGAGCTCGTCGACGAGGCCCTCGACTACGCCGAGGAGTTGAACATCGGTGGCTACGACCTCGAGAACGAGGCGTCGGTACTGGACTTCGGGATCGACTTCGACGGCGGTGTCGAAGCCGGACTGCTGTTGACCGAGATCCAGACCGCCGGAATGGCGACCCCGAGCCACGAACTCGGGGCGATCGACGGCGCACCGATTCCGTACATCGAACTGACGACCGACCAGCCGGCCCTTTCGCTGCTTTGTTCCCAGAAGGCCGGTTGGGAACTGACCACGGAGGACTTCGAAGGGCTCGGCAGCGGACCCGCGAGGGCGCTGGTCGCCGAAGAAGACGAGTTCCGCCGGATCGGCTACACCGACGCGTTCGACCTGACGGCGCTTGCCGTCGAGACCGACGAACTGCCGACGGAGTCGGCCGCCACGCAGGTCGCCGACCTCGCCGAGGTCGAGGAAAGCAGCGTGTTCCTGCTGGCGTACTCGACCGCGAGTCCGGTTGGGAGTATCACGAACGCCGCGCGTGCGGCCGAACTCGCGACGTTCCGGCTGGCTGAACTCGGATACGACCCACTCGATATCGTCTCCGCAACCGGCCGGGCACCGGTCGCACCGGTTGCCGGCGACGAGCGGACGGCCATCGCGCGCACGAACGATTCCATCGCATACGGAGGGACCGCACACCTCACCGTCCGTGAGGACGCCGATATCTTCGACGCCGTCCCCTCGACGGCCGCGGAGGACCACGGGCGGCCGTTCGCCGACGTGTTCGACGATCTCGAGTGGGAGTTCGACGAGGTGCCCGCGGACCTGTTTGCGCCAGCCAAGGTGACGATCGACGTGCTCGGCGGCCCGACGTACGTCCACGGTGAGACGAACGAGGACGTGCTCGTCGACTCCTTCGGGCTCTGACCGCTAGAGTTCACGACGGAAGCGTCAGGACGGCGCGGGCGGATGCTGGGCTGAATCGATCCAGAACTCCTCGATGGCCCGAGCCATCGAGGTGAACTCGGCGGGATCGTCCGGCTTGCTGAGATAGGCGTTGGCGGCTCGCTCGTAGCTCTCGACGACGTCCTCGCGGGCCTCGGAACTCGAGAGGACCAACACCGGGGGCGGCGGGTGGTCGAATTCGGCACTGAGCGTCTCGAGAATAGAGAACCCGTCGACCCGGGGGAGATTCAGATCGAGGAGAACGAGGTCGGGAACGTCGACATCGGTGTCGTCGTCGGCGGCGTCGGCGTCGGCGGCACAGGACCGGAGATGCTTCGAGGCGGCTTCACCGTCCGTGAGAACGTGGAACTCGATGTCGGTGTTCGTCGAGCGAAACGCCTCCTTCGTGAGGCGTACGTCCCCGGGATTGTCCTCGATGAGCAGCACGTCCACCGGTTCGTCGGGTGTGTAGTTACTCACAGAAAGGGGTAGGGTGAACGTGCGCGTAAGACTACCCCCTATACACATTGGACCCGCAGTCGTGAGGGCGTAATCACCCGACACGCGTTCGGTCGGGAGCGCGCTCGGTTCTCGGAAAACGCGGGCCCGTGACCGTCGGCCGGATCACTCCATCGGCGTCACGTCCGTGACCGTCCCGACCCCCTTGCTGCGTCCCTCGCGGAAGACGAACTTCTGGCCTTCCTCGACGAGGTACGGACGGAACTTGAACCGGACGGTGGTCTTCCCGGTGTCACCGGGAAGCAGACGCCCGTTTTCCGGGTAGAACGCGGCGGCCTCGCCGATGGTCTCGAGGTGGACGACTGGTTCGTACCCGTCGCCGATCCGCGTGGGGTGGTTGAGGACCATCACTTCGGCCTCGAACTCGCGGACCGGGTCGGGATCGGCATCCCGTGGGAGAAGAACCATGCCGCGTTCGATAGCGCGTTCTTTGATCCCTTTCAGCGCGATGCCGACGATCCGGCCGGCCTGGGCCTCGTCGACCCGGTGGTAGTGCATTTCGATCGAGCGGACCTCGACCTCCTGGAACCGACCGTCGGACATCGGTCCCAGCAGGAGTTCGTCGCCGGCCTCGACCTCGCCGGCCATCACCGTCCCGGAGGCGACCGCACCGACGCCGGTGACCGAGTAGCTGCGGTCGACGTACATCCGGAACTCGCCGCCGTCCTCGGCCGTCTTGGGGAGCCGGTCGAACAGTTCGTCCAAGGTCTCGAGGCCGTCCATCGTGATCGCGCTCGTTTTGACGATGGGGACGACACGCTCGCTGATCTCCTCGACGGCAGCGTCGACCCCGTGGCGAGAGACCCGCAGGGGGGATTTGTCGACATCCCGCAAGAGCGCCTCGACCTCGCGTTCGACTTCCTCGACCCGCTCTTCGCTGACCGCGTCGGTCTTCGTAATCGCGACGATGGTGGGGAGGTCGGTGGCGAGCAACACGCCGAGGTGCTCTCGGGTCGTGCGCGTCGGGCCATCGTCTGCCGCGACGACGAGCAACCCGTAGTCGAGTTTCTGCCCGACGAGCCCACGGATCGTCGTGCGCAGCCAGGGTTCGTGACCGACGGTATCGACGAACGAGACCAGCCGATCCGCGCTCTCGACGACAGCCGCGCGATCGGATTTCCGGTTGGGGTTGCGTACCCGAACCGGCCCGTCGTCGTCGAAGCCGTAGACCGCATACGAGAGGTCCGCGGAGAGCCCCCGCTCGACTTCGTGTGGCTGTACGTCGAGGTACGATCGCGTCGCGCCGTCGCCATCGTCCGGGTTCCCCGTTACGAGCGAACCGACGAGCGTGCTCTTCCCGTGGTCGACGTGGCCGGCCGTCCCGACCACGACGTGTTCGTCGTCGGTCTCGAGGACGCCGCCCTCCTGGATTACAGCGACGCCGACCAGTCCGTCCTCGATGCCCCACGTCTGGACGTCGTCGATGTGAGCGTCCGCCTCCTCGGCGAGCAAGGAGAGTACGTCCATCGTCTCGGAGAAGGTGTCCGGATCGATCCCGGCCAGACCGCCGTCGTCGGTGACGCCGACGACGTAGGTCGCTTCGCCGTCGCCGGAGAGCAGTCGGTGTCGTAACTGCGCCGCCAGACTTTCGCGTCGCCCACCCTCGAGGTGGACGTCCCGTGAGAGTCGTTCCTTGAATTCGACGCTGCCACCGTCCTGTTCGCCACGTTCCAGGGCCCGCTCGAGGAGGGCCCGGTCACGGCTCATAGGGGCCGGTAGCGGCCCACACGGCAAAAGCTTTCCCGTCGTATAATAACACAATCCACGATATGTTCCGGGAAGCGGAGCTATCGACGTCGTTTGGCTCCACCTATTTCCCGGGTCAGACCCACGAGCGAGTATGGACACCGCCGTCGTCTGGTTTCGCGACGACCTTCGGCTCACCGACAATCCGACCCTCTCGAGGGCCCTCGAGGCTGCCGAGCGGATCGTCCCGGTGTACGTCTTCGATCCACGTCGGCGCGGCGAGACGCAGTACGACACCCCGAAGCTCGGGCCACACCGCGCCCGGTTTCGCCGGGAGAGCGTGCTCGATCTGCGGACCCGTCTCCGTGAACGTGACGGCGACCTGCTCGTCGAGACCGGGCACGTCGAGGACGTGATTCCGGAGCTCGTCGATCGGTACGACGCCGCGGCCGTGTACGCACAGACGAAGCCGGCGACGGAGGAACGATCCCGCGAGCGAGCCGTCCGACGGGCGTTGCCCGGCGACGTCGACCTCCGCAGTCAGTGGACGCACACGTTGTTTCACCCCGAAGACCTCCCGACGGCAGTCGACCGGATCGACGACACCTTCACGCCCTGGCGACACGAGGTCGAGGCGGAGGCGACGCCACGGAAACCGGCTCCAGCCCCGGAATCGGTCCCGACGCCGGCCGTCGATGCCAGCACAGTGCCGACGCTCTCGGCGCTCGGATTCGACGACCCGCCGGCAGACCACCGCGCCGTCCTCCCGTTCGAAGGCGGAGAATCCGCCGGGAAGCGTCGACTCGAGGCGTACGTCTGGGAACGGGACTGCCTGCGGACGTACAAGCAGACCCGCAACGGACTGCTAGGGGCTGATTACTCCTCGAAGCTCTCGGCGTGGCTCGCTGCGGGGTGTCTCTCGCCGCGCTGGGTCCACCGTGAGGTCCAGCGCTACGAGCGGGAGCGCGTGGCAAACGAGGACACCTACTGGCTCGTCTTCGAGTTGCTGTGGCGTGATTTCTTTCAGTTCCAGTTCGCCAAACACGGCGACGATTTCTTCACCGAGACCGGCATTCGGGACATCGAGAAGCACTGGCAGCGGGACCGTGCGGCGTTTCGCCGGTGGACCAAGGGGGTGACCGGGGTCCCGTTCGTCGACGCCAACATGCGCGAACTCGAGCGCACGGGCTACGTCTCGAACCGCGGCCGACAGAACGTCGCCTCCTTTCTGACCGACGCCCTCGAGATCGACTGGCGGTGGGGCGCTGCCTACTTCGAGGCGCAGTTGGTCGACTACGACGTGGCCTCGAACTGGGGCAACTGGGCCTACCAGGCCGGCGTCGGCAACGATTCCCGCGACGGCTACTTCGACGTGCTGTGGCAGGCCGGCCGCTACGACCCCGACGCCGACTACGTGACGACGTGGCTCCCCGAACTCGAGGGGCTGCCGCCGGAGTACGCCCACCGACCGTGGCGGTTGAGCGATGCCGACCAGGACCGCTACGGAATCGACCTCGGCGTTGACTACCCCGAGCCGATGATCGACGTCGAAGCCAGGTTCGACCAGTTGGACGAGCGCTGATCGTCCACACCTTTCTGTTGGCGGACTGTACGGTCGGCCATGTTTCGTCGTGCCCGCGAGTTCGGTCCGGCGGTGCTGGTTCCGTTCGCCTGGACGTTCGTGCTCGTGGCTCACCTCGAGGTCGTCTCCGAGTACACCGTGTTCGTCGCCCACGTCGTGATGGGGGTCCTGCTGGCCGGCTTTGCCCTCACGGGATACGGCGACATGCAGGAGGGTGCGTTGCGCGTCTGGTGGACCATCATCGTCGTCGGAACGGTAGTCACCGCCTGCGGTGCGATCGGACTCCGGCTCGAGCCCTCGAACGCGTCGTTGCTCGCCGTCGCGCTGTTCGGCTGGATGGTGCTTCCGGCCGTCGGGTTCGTCGACACGGGCCGCCGGGTCCATGCCGGTCGGTGGATCTACGCGCTCGGGACGGCGGGGTGTCTGGTCGGTGCGGCGCTGTACGCCGGCGGACTTCTCGGCGCGCTCGAGGAACTCCGCTTCGCCGGGCTGGTACTGGTCGGCGTCGGGCAGACGGCTGGGATTCTGGACGCGGCGATTCGATACTGAACCGTGGCTGTCACGCCTGTGTTGGGCGGCAGTCTCCGTGGAGAGAAGGCGCTCGAGTTGAGCTGCCCGTCTCAGACTCAGAGGTCACCGACTGTCGCACGTTCGCGCAGGTCGGCGACTCGAGCTTCGATCGCCTCGAGCTCGCCGGACTCCCGTTTGCGGTCGACGTGGGAGTAGAGCATCGCCATCCGGTGGTTCGACCGGAGGTCGTCCTCGTTGCGCGCGAGAAAGTCCCAGTAGAGGGCGTTGAACGGGCAGGCGTTCTCGCCGGTCGTGGCGTCCTCGTCGTATGGACACTGCGTACAGTAGTCCGACATCCGGTCGACGTAGTTCGCCGAAGAGACGTACGGTTTCGTCGCGAAGACGCCGTGGGCGTACTGGCCCATCTCGACGACGTTCGGCGTCGTCACCCAGTGGTAGGCGTCGACGAACGTCGCGTGGAACCACTCGTTGAGCTGGCTTGGCTCGACACCCCACAGGGTCGCGAAGTTCGCGAGCACCATGAGCCGCTGGATGTGATGGGCGTAGCCCCGGGCGTGGACATCGCCCACTGTCTCGCCGAGACAGGCCATCTCGGTCTCCCCCGTCCAGTAGCACTCGGGTAAGTCACGGGTGGCCTCGAGCTGGTTCGCCGCCGCGAGATCGGGCATCGTCCGCCGGTAGACGTGCCGGACGAACTCGCGCCAGCCGAGGACCTGCCGGATACAGCCTTCGGCCGAGGGGAGGTCGACGTCGGCGCGTGTTTCGGAGGCCGACTCGATGGCCTCGCACACCTCGACCGGGTGGAGCAATCCGAGATTCAGCGCGGGCGAGAGCAGCGCGTGGCTCATCGCCCAGTCGTCGCCGGACATCGCGTCCTGGTACGGGCCGAACGTCGGGAGCCGGTGCTCGAGGAAGTGCCGGAGGGCGAGACAGGCCTGCCGGCGAGTTACCGGCCAGCGGAACCCGTCAGACCGACCCCAGGCGTCGAACTCCTCGGCGACCCACTGGGCGGTTCGTTCGGTGACGTCGTCGTACTCGAACGTGGGTACCGGCGGTGCCGTCCAGTCGTCCGGCGGCACCTCCCGGTTTTGCTCGTCGTAGTTCCACTCCCCGCCGAGGGGCTGGTCGCCGTCCACCAGAATACCCGTCTCGCGGCGCATCCACCGGTAGAACTGCTCGTGGGTGAACCGTTCGTCGTCTCCGGCCCACTCCTCGAACGCTCCACGCGTGCTGACGAAGGAGTCGTTTTCGACGAGTTTGAGCCGTCCGCCCGCAGCGTCGACGAGCTCGTGCAGCCGCTCGCCGGAGCCGTCACTCGGCGACGGCATCGCTACCAGTGTCACCCCGGGGTTTTCGTCGAAGAACGCCGATAGACCGTCACTGAAGGTATCGGCCTTCACGTAGTGGACCTCGTATCCCGACTCGCGGAGACGGTCGCGAAACCGACGCATCCCCGCGAATACGAGCGTCAGTTTGTGATGATGGTAGGGCAATCGGCGAGCGAAGTCGTGGGCCTCGATCAGGAGAACGCCGCTCCCGTCGGGCGCTCGAGCGAGCGGTCCCCATCGTTCGGTCAACTGTGTCCCGAGGAGCCAGGGGACTTCGTCTTCGGCTATCGAGTAGTCGGGTGACTCGCCGACGATCGGTCCGTCCATACCTGGTGTTGGCTCGTGACTCGTAAAGTTCCGGGTTGCAACCACGTAGGATCGTCGACCCGACCGGAGGAGTGTACCACTGCAACTCCAGCCGGGACGTGACGTCCGACGGTCGAGATGCCAGTCCTCGGGCACGGAACACTGGCTTCGAGCGACCTAGCGAACTGGCTCGAGGCGATCAGCGTATTCCGGGCGTCGACCTGGCTCGGTTTGAAGAGTCTCGAGCCCCTACGATCGGTATGAGCGTCAGCGGCCTCTGTCAGATCTGTGAATCGCAACCGGCCCAGGAGCGATGTGACAACTGCGGGACGCTGGCCTGCGAGGCCCACTACGAGCGCGGGAAGGGGCTGTGTGCCGACTGTGCGACCCGCGCCGACCCCACCGACCACCAGGACGTCGACATCCATCGGTTCTAGTCCGTGACCTCGATTCGTGACCTGCTTGCGGAGGCGGTCGGAGTGAGGGAAGTCGTCCGGGTTCGACGTTCGGTCGGTGACGACGACCGAACCGCCGGTCGGCTGTTCGTCGAACATCCGCGCGACGAGAGCCCCCTGAATATCGCTATCGTCGAGGGACTCGACCGGCTCGAGGACGGCGAGGTGGATCGACCGTCGGGTACCGCCGAACTCGAGGTGGAAATACTCGACCGTACCGTCGACGGCCGGGCAGCGGGCCGTCTCGTCGACATCCACTGGATCGACGGCGGGTAGCCCGGTTCACGAGCGAGGGGTCAAAGTGCTCCGCCGTCCGCAGGAGGCGACGGCCGGGTTCGATGCCCGTACCAACGCCCCTATACTGACACAGTCCTGCGGTCCGACCATGCACGCGCCCGTGCCGGAGTACGAGCCGACGGAGCTGTATGCCGAGGCCGAGGCGTTCGTCCGGCAGTGTTACAGCGAGCTCGGACGAGACGACGAGATCGAGGATCGGCTCACCGAGGTCCGTCGATCGATTGCCGAGTCCGGCCACTACGAACACACGCCCGCAGAACTCGAGTACGGCGCGAAACTGGCCTGGCGCAACAGCAACCGCTGTATCGGACGGCTGTTCTGGGAGACACTGGACGTGATCGACGCCCGCGATCGGGACACCGCCGAGGGCGTCTACGACGCGCTCTGTGGCCACCTCGAGCAGGCGACCAACGGCGGCGACATCCGGCCGACGATCACGCTCTTCGAACCGATGATCCGCGGCCGCCGGCAGGTACGGCTCTGGAACCACCAGCTGATCAGGTACGCCGGTTATGAGACCGACGACGGCATCGTCGGCGATCCCGCAGAGGTCGAGTTCACCGAGTACTGCCAGTCTCGCGGGTGGGAAAGCGAGGAGACCGAGTTCGACGTATTGCCGTGGGTGATCCAGATGGAGGATCGAGAGCCGGAACTGTTCGAGGTACCCGAGGACCTCGTCCTCGAGGTTCCGATCGAACACCCCGAGTACGACTGGGTCGCCGATCTCGGACTGCAGTGGTATGGCGTGCCGGTCGTCTCGAACATGCGCCTCGAGATCGGCGGGCTCCAGTATACGGCCGCACCGTTCAACGGCTGGTATATGGCGACCGAAATCGCGGCGCGGAACTTCGCCGACGAGGACCGGTACGACATGCTGCCCGCGGTCGCCGAGCGGCTCGGGCTGGAGACGACCGACAACCGGGCGCTGTGGAAAGACGAGGCCCTGGTCGCGCTGAACCGGGCGGTGTTGCACTCCTTCGAGCGCGACGGCGTGAAGATCGTCGACCACCACACGGCCGCCGAGCAGTTCGAGGCGTTCGAACGCCGCGAGGAGGACGCCGGACGGGAGGTGACCGGGGACCGATCCTGGCTTCTCCCGCCGATGTCTTCGGCGACGACCCACGTCTTCCACAACGAGTACGACGACACGGTGAAGACGCCGAACTTCTTCTACCGGGAGTCTCCCTACGAGAAGGACACCGGAACCTGAGGAGTTCGAGTGCCGAAGGTGAACCGCCTCGGCCTGCTCCGCCTGTAGAGGATGCAGCCGCGATCCCCTCCTCGATCAGCGATACTGGTTCAGCCGTTTCTTGAGCCGTTTCGCCGCCTGCTCGCTGGCCTTCGCGAACCCCTCCCCCTGGTTTTCGCCGGCGAAGATGATCCCCCGCGAGGAGTTGACCAACCCAACGCCGTCGGCGAGGCCGTACTCGACGGCCGCCTCGGCGTCGCCACCCTGTGCGCCGATCCCCGGCACAAGGAACGGCAGGTCGGGGACCTGCTCGCGCAGTTCCTCGAGTTCCTCGGGTTTGGTCGCGCCCACCACGAGCCCGACGTTGTCGTTCTCGTTCCACAGGTCCGCCAGCGCAGCGACGCGCTCGTAGACCGCCTCGCCGGTCTCGAGTTCCAGGTCCTGCAGGTCTTCTCCGCCGGGGTTGGAGGTCCGACAGAGGACGAACACACCGGACTCCTCGTCGGCCAGGAACGGCTGGAGCGAATCACGGCCCATGTAGGGGTTGACCGTGATCGCGTCGACGTTCTCGAGGACTTGCGCGTACTGGCGGGTCGTGTTCCCGATGTCGGCCCGCTTGGCGTCCAGCAGGACGGGGACGTCCTTCCCGTGGGCGTAGGCGATCGTCTCCTCGAGAGCGCGCCAGCCGTCGGGGTCCTCGTAGAAGGCGGCGTTGGGTTTGAAGACGGCGGCGTGTTCGTGAGTCGCGTCGATGATCCGTCGATTGAACGCCCAGCGGGGCAGATCGTACTCCTCGAGGTGGTCGGGAATCCGTTCCGGGTCCGGGTCGAGGCCGACGCTGACGACGCTGTCGACCGCTCGAATCCGGTCGTGCAGCCGATCGAAGAAGTTCATGGAAGCGAGTGAAGCGGCGACGGTCGAAAAGGTTGCTATACAGGGCGGTGGCGCGGACCGAGCCGCTGTGAGTCGGTGACGAACCGTTGGTCGACGGCCCCAAAGGACGGCCGTCGGACGCCGACGGCCGACAGACTGTGGCCGCGAGCGAGCCGGGTAGAGTGGACGTGGCAGTCAGACGTTGCCAGTCAGTGAAACGCTCGGATCGTTCGGTACGACCGCATCGAGCGTATCCTCCTCGAGTCGGCGGCGAGGACGACCGACCGTGTCTCCCTTCAGCAACGAGGCCGAGGGAGTCGTACTGAATAGAGTGAGAGAGCCGTACGCGAGGAGCCGTCTGATCGGTACCGTCGTGGTGTGAAAACAATGAAGCGAATCGTCGACCACGACACTGTATGAAAATCGTTCTCACTGGTGCAGCCGGCGGCATCGGCGGGCAACTCGCCAGACGACTCGCCGGGACACACGAAGTGATCGCCGTCGACCGTGATAGTGAGGCTCTCGACCGGCTCCCCGATCGTATCGAGACCCGTCCAATAGAGCTGACCGACGAACAGGCGGTACGCGAAGAGCTGTCGGATAGCCGTATCGAGGCACTCGTCTCTGCGGTTGGGTGGTACGAGCTCGCAGCCCTCGAGGACTGCCCGCCGGCGTCGTTCGAGAAACATCTCGCGACGAATCTCGCCGCAGTCCATACGCCGATTCAGGCGGTGTTGCCGGCGATCAGGAAACGTGCGGGCAGAATTGTCGTCGTCGGATCGATAGTCGGCAGCGTCTCACTTCCGTACCACGGCGCATACAGCGCGTCGAAAGCGGGGCTCGACGGGTACGTAAACTGCCTTCGCAGGGAGCCCGAGCCACGAGGCGTCGATGTCTCGCTAATCGAGCCGGGACCGGTCCGGACGGGACTCAACGAGCGTGCGGTCGACTCGCTCGAGGAGGTCCCGGGCAGCGCCTATTCGGACCAGTACAGCCACTTCGATTCGTACAGTCCGGCATCCACCGACATCGATACCGCCGTCACGAGGATCATCACGGCACTCGAGAGCGATCGGCCGCAGGCACGCTACCGCGTGGGCCGACGTGCCCGCTGGCTACCCCGGCTTCAGGCGCTGTTACCGACTCGGCTGTTCGATCGACTCGTTCGCGCTGGACTCCCCGGTGGCCTGCTCTATAGACTGATCGACCGCTGATCGCAGTGCGATGCACGATTCAGTCGAGGACGAACGTGAACGTCGTTCCGGTCAGTTCTTCGCTTCGCTCCCAGAGTTTCGCGGCCGCCTGTCGATCGTACGACGCCTCACTCGAGGATTGTTGCTCCGGACCGCCACGCATGTTCCCGACCCCGTCCGGTCCGTAGTAGTCACCACCCTGCACGTCGCGAGCGGTTGCGGCGTACAACAGCGGCAAGCTCCCCTTCGCAGCCGACTGGCCGACGATTGCATTGATCGCTTTCATCAGACCCAGGCGGAGCCGCGAGCCAGCTTCCTCCGGGCCGCGGTACTGGAGATTCGTCGCGGCGTAGCCTGGATGGCAGGCAACGCTGAGCGTGTCGGTGACGTTGGCTGCTTCCAGCCGTCGCTGTAGCTCGTAGGCAAACAGGAGATTGGCCAGCTTGCTCTGCCCGTAGGCTTCCCACTTCCCGTAGGACCGTTCGCGATGAAGGTCGTCGAAATCGATCTCGCCCATCTCGTGTGCGCCGCTAGAGTGGGTGACGATCCGGCTAGGACTGTCGTTCTCGAGGAGCAAATCCAGCAGTTTCCCGGTCAGTGCGAAGTGACCGAGATGGTTCACGCCGAGTTGCTTCTCGAAGCCGTCTTCGGTTTCTTGCCGTGGAATCGCCATGACACCGGCATTGTTACAGAGAATATCGATGCGATCGTAGTCCCGTTCGACCCCTGTCGTGAACGCGTCGATCGACTCGAGTGACGCGAGATCACACTGACGAACGTTCAGGGTCGCGCCAGTGTCGGCGATGCTGTCTCGAATTTCGATCGCGGCCCGACGACCCCGTTCCGTGCTTCGACAGGCCATGATCACGGTCGCCCCGTTGCTGGCGAATGCCTTCGTCGCTTCGAAGCCGAGTCCGCTGTTGGCCCCTGTGATGAGGACGGTCTTGTCCGTACAATCCGGCATTTGGGAGACAGTCCAGGACGCAGTCATTACCAGACATAGGTCCTCGAAGGTTAGAAACCTCGTGTTATCGGCTCGAACCGACAGCTCGAGGGAGAGAGAGCGGTTTCGATCGCGTTCCGAACTGCTCGCCGCCACGTCGTCTCGTACTGTCGGACGGAAGCCAATACGAAGCCGGTGGTGGACCCGGTGTCGTCGCCACCGGTGACGATTCCAGCAGACCGGGCGTTTTCAATAGTTCTGCCTAACAGTAACAGGAACACTGCCACGCGGTTCCGTGCGGGGTTGTGCTGCTGGACTCGACACGGCGTTTCGGCAGCGATCGGAAAGCAATGGTGTGGTTCGATA
The DNA here is from genome assembly GCF_000337895.1 of Halobiforma nitratireducens JCM 10879. Lineage (GTDB taxonomy): Archaea > Halobacteriota > Halobacteria > Halobacteriales > Natrialbaceae > Natronobacterium > Natronobacterium nitratireducens. The sequence continues at coordinate 90,800 of NZ_AOMA01000003.1, read as the reverse complement.
CCTGCCTCACCCGTATCGACCGGTCACTCCCTTCCGAAAATCGGGCCGGATGAGCTATGGTAGCCACTGCAAGTCAGTGTGCTCCTGCTCGCCAGACGGATCGGCGATCAGTGTGTAAATCGTTGCAGTTGGTACGATACGACCTGGGACAGTCACGGCCTGTGTTCGTCGTCTCCCTCGTCCCTGAACGATACCGCGGGAACTACGAGTTGGTCTCTCTCCCCGTTGGAACACAACGTGCCGATCGAACCCGGACGGGGTGAACGAAGTCACCCCTCGAGCAACTCGACCAGATTGTCCTCGGGATCACGAAGAAAGCAGATCGTCGTCCCGCTTTCGGTCGTCCGAGGCTCGCTTATCGTCCGGACATCGTCAGGAAGGTCGGCGTAGAACGACTCGAGATCGGCGACCGAGAGACCGACGTGGACCGCGCCGGGCTGGTTGAGCCCCGCAGCCGGCGACCCGCGTGCCTCGGGGTCGTACTCGACGAGTTCGATCCGTGCACCGTCGGCCGCGAGGTGAGCGAAGCGCGCGCTCGCGCCGTCGACGGCGACCGCTTCGGAGAACGCCTCGCCGCCGACCTCGAAGCGATCGACGACCTCGAGACCGAGCGTATCGCGGTAGAACGGAAGGACGGTCTCGAGGTCGCTGACGGTGATCCCGACGTGGTGGGCGCTGGCGTGGCGGTCACGGTCGCAGTCGCGGTCGTGGGTCGTCATGCCGGACGGTGCGAAGAGGACCGACGAAAAGCTTCGGTTCGTTGCAGACGGGGACGGATTTCCCACACGGTTATTCGCCTGGCGGCCCTGGCCCCTCGTATGACTCGCGTCGCACTCATCGCTCACGACGAGAAGAAGGCAGACCTCGTCGAGTTCGCCCAGGATCACGAACCACAGCTCCAGGAGTACGAGCTAATCGCGACCGGCACCACCGGGAAGCGGCTGCTCGAGGAGACCGACCTCGACGTCGAGCGCAAGGAATCCGGTCCGCTGGGCGGGGACCTGATGATCGGCTCCGAGGTTGCCGAAGGCCGGCTAGACGGGATCGTCTTCCTCCGTGATCCGCTCCGTGCCCAGCCCCACGAGCCCGACATCTCCGCGCTCTTGCGCATCTGTGACGTTCACGACACTGCGCTGGCGACGAACCTCGAGTCGGCCGAGTTTCTGATCGAGGGGCTCCAGGAGTAGCAGTTCCCGGACACCGGCTCACCCAAGGACGCGATCGGGCCGAACGACCAGGATGTCTGCTGGTGTTTCGTTGACGACGGTCTTCGCGGCGGTACCGAGTAGCCGCTCCGTCATCTGGGAGGCACCCGTCGACCCGATGACCAGCAGCCCGATATCGTGCTCGCTGGCGTACACCTCGATTGCCGTCCGTGAAACCCCGTCCTCGATCGTCGACTCAAGGGCGACCCCGTGGCTCTCGGCCTGTCGCTCGAGTCGGCGATCACGCGCTTGCCGGACTACGACGACGGAGACGTGTACCCGCGCGTAGGCGACGGGAAACGCTCGAGGTCGGCGAGCAACTCGATGATCGCCTGCACCTGCAGCCCGGCGGCGATCAACGCGGCCGTCACCGCACCCGTGACGAAGGCCAGCCCCGTGGTGGCGATAGTCCTGCTCCTGCTCACGCCGGTCAGTAGTAGTTCGGCGCTCGATCGGAAGGACCTAATCATCACGGTCGAGCCACGGATAGCAGGGAGAGGACAACGCATAATGCCCCCTTACACGTAGGGGGAGACGAGCACGCTTCTGAATGAGTGAAATCGCCCTCGCGGCCGATTTCGCGATCATCGTCGTCGTGGCAACTGTCATCGGGTTGATCGCCCGCCAGACGGGCCAGCCGACGATCATCGCCTACATTCTTACGGGAATCATCCTCGGGCCCGTCGCGTTCGATATCGTGACCGACGAGGGGCTGGTCGAGTTGATGGGCAATCTCGGCTTCGCCTTCCTGCTGTTCCTACTGGGCCTGAAGATGCGCTTCGAAGACATCCGTGAGATTCTGCCGGCCGTGACCAACGTCGCCATCGGCCAGACGGTCCTCCAGACGGCGCTTGCGTTCACCGTCGCATGGGCACTCGGGTTTGGCACCAACGAAATCCTGGTGATCGCGCTGGCGACCGTCTTCGGCGCGACGCCGATCATCGTCAAGATCCTCACCGACAAAGACGAGATCACGTCGCTGCCAGGGAAGATCGACGTCGGCGTCCTCATCGTTCAGGACATCTATCTCGTCGTCGTTCTCGCGCTGTTCGCGACCGACGAACTCGGCGGGGCGGCCGACATCGCGTCGACGCTCGGGGTCATCCTCGTGATGATGTCATTTATCGCCCTCTTCTCGCTGTTTTCCTCGCGGTACGTGCTCCCCGGACTCTTCCGGCGCATCGCGGACAACAAGGACATCTTCCTCGTCGTCGCCATCGCCTGGGCGTTCCTCTTCGTCGCCATCGCCGAGGGTGCAGACCTCGATCCGAAAGTCGGAGCGTTCCTCGCGGGCCTGAGCATCGCCCAACTCCCATACAGCAAGGAACTCGAGGACCGCATCACCCCGATCACTGACTTCTTTATCCTCGTGTTCTTCGCCACTATCGGCCTCCAGATCGAGGGACTCTCGAGTCTGCTGGCCCACTGGTGGGAGGCGATCGTCGCCTCGATCGTCCTCATGATCGGGAACTTCTGGATCATGTTCTATCTGATCGACCGCGAGGGGTTCGACGTCGAGACCTCCTTCCTCGCCTCGATCAACATGGTCCAGGTCAGCGAGTTCTCGCTGATCGTCGGCGCGCTCGCGATCGAACAGGAGCTGATCGGATCGGACGTGCTGGGCTATCTGAGTCTGATGGCCCTGCTGACCATGAGCGTCTCGACGTACATCATCTCGTACAACCACGCGATCTACGCACACCTCGAGCCCTGGTTCCAGCGGTTCGAGTCCGACGAGAGGAAAGACGCCGAGATCAGCACCTACGACGGCCACGCCATCGCGATCGGCTACGACGAGATCACCGAACGCGCCTTGCCGCGACTCGAGGAGGAGTTCGGTGACGTGGTCATCATCGACCGTCGGACTGACCATATCGAGGAACTCGAGCAGGAAGGCCGGTACGACTACGTCTTCGGCGACTTCCGCCACACCGAGGTTCGCAAGGAGGCGAGCCTGAAGGCGGCCGACTTCGTACTGAGTTCGAGCGTCGAGCGAGAGGTCAACGAGGCGCTGCTCGGGGAGGTCGACGAGGACGCGACGGTGTTCCTCGAGGCCGAGCGGATCGCCGACGCTCGGGCGCTGTACGACCGTGGCGCGACCTACGTCATCATGAACACCCATCTCGCAGCCGAGAAGTTGAGCGAGTACGTCGAACAGTACGTCTCCGATCGGGCGGCGTTCGACGCCGCGATCGCACGCGATATCGAGGGGATCGAAGCGCGACGCCAACGCGCCGCCGAACGGCTCGAGCAGGGAGAGCGCGAAGGTGATGGCGGCCCGGATCGCGATGCCGGAGGGGACGATACTGCGAATTCCGACGCCGGTACTGGTGACGGGACGGATTCGAACGCAGGGGGTGAGTACCGTGGCTGAGCAACTGGTCGTCACGCTGGCGATCGTCTTCGTCAGTGCCGGTGTCCTATCGCTGATCGCGAACCACTTCGAGCTCTCGCCGATCCCGTTTTACATCATCGCGGGGCTGGTCGCGGGTAGGTTCGAGACAGTTACCCAGGGGGAGATCATCACCCTCGCCCAGTGGGGGATCGCCTTCCTAGTGTTCGTCTTCGCTATCCGGATCGACTTCGGCGATCTCGAGTCGGTCCTTCGTGACGCCGAGGTCGCGGCGTTCACCCAGTTGATCGTCGTCGCGCCGATCGCGTTCGCCGTGGGCTACGCCTTCGGGGAACTGTTCGGGTTCGACCAGCAGATCCGCAACGCGGTCTATTTCAGCGCGGCCGTCGTGTTGAGTTCCTCGCTGGTTGGCGGCGTGGTGCTTGGCTCGGAGATTCGCGAGAACCTCGTTCACGGCCGGCTGGCGTCGTCGGTTCACTTCTTCGACGATTTGATCGCGATCGCGCTGTTGCTGATCCTCAGTACGGAGGTCGTTACGGCCGACGCGATCGCGGCCCAGATCGGCTACGGTGTCCTGTTCGTCGTCGCCGGCCTGGTACTCTACCGGCACGGCTTCCCGATTCTGGTGCGGCTGGCCGACGGCGACGGCGAACTCGTGCTCGTGGGCGCGATCTCGATCCTGATCACGTTCATCGCGGCCGCCGAATACGTCGGCCTCTCGATCGTCGTCGGCGCGTTCGCCGCGGGCGTCGCCATCCGGAGCGACGGCACGCAGGCCCTGGAGGTCCAGAACGGGATCGACTCGATCACGGACTTCTTCGTCGCCATCTTCTTCGTGACTGTCGGGGCACTGGTCGCGCTCCCATCCGCACAGGTCCTGCTCATCGCGGTCACACTTACCGCGCTCGTGCTCGTCCTGAACCCGCTCGTCCACGTCCTCTCGTTTATCTACGAGGGGTACGACGCCCGGACGGCGTTTCTGGCGGGCTCGAGTCTGAACCAGGTCAGCGAGTTCGCGCTGATCATCGCGATTCAGGGCCTCCTGATGGAGCCCCAGACGATCGCACCCGCGATGTTCGACGCGATCATCCTCGCCGCTGCGGCGACGATGCTGCTGACGTTCCTGGGCCGGCGTATCGAGAATCGGGTCTACGAGACCGTCGTCACTCGACTGTTCCGCGGCCAGCGAACCCGGAAAGTCGACGACCGAAGTAGCGTCGCCGATCTCTCGGATCACATCGTCGTGGTCGGCTACGGTCGGATCGGCCGCCGCGTCGTCGAGCAACTCGAGGAACGCGACCACCCCTACGTCGTCCTCGAGAACGATCCGGTGCTGTGGGACGAACTCGACGCCGAGTGTCGCAACTACGTACTCGGCGATGCGGTGTCGACCTATCCGTGGTCGAAAGCCCAGATATCGGACGCAGCGCTGATTTGCTCGACCGTCGACCATCGACCGGTGTCGGAGACCATCCTCGAGCTATCGACCGACGCCGACATCATCTGTCGGTCCGAATCGGCCGAGGATGCCGGCGAGTTGCTCGAGGCAGGTGCGACCCACGTCGCCGTCCCGAACGTCCTCGCGGGCGAGCAACTGATCGGTATCGTCGACGCCCTCGCCGCGGGGAAGACGGACCCCGAGACGCTCGAGCGCGAGCAACGGGAGTACTTCCAGGCGCTCGAGCGGTACGGGTTCGCGACGCGGGACGAGCGGGTCTGATACAGTTCAGGTAACTCATACTACTGGACACCAGGCAGGACACACCCGATCGCGTCTCGAGTGCGTCGCGGAAGGCGACGGCGTCTCGAGTGCGATCGGTGTGTGCATTGTTTTGTCCGGAAGTATCAGTTCCGTCTCATACGGGGCCACCGAAGTACTCGTGGACGATTACCACGAGAGCCAGGCCGGCGACGAAAAGCGGAATGGCCATAGTCGTCGACAGATCGATCGCGTCGGCCATTCCGAGCGCGCCGACGACGAACAACCCGACGCCTACGGCGTAGACGAGCAGGTTCCGGCCGATCCGGAGTGCCTGAGTTGCCTCGAACACGGTGGTATGTATCGAAACCGCGACCAAAGGCGTGGTGCTTTGCCCCAGCAACCGAAGCGTTGCACACCTGCTCCGGACGGGCTATCGGAGGTGAAGCGGGATGTAATCTGCCCGGCGCTCGAGTTCATCCTGCTGCTGTTCCCGGAGCTGCTCGCGAGTCAGGTCGCCCTCGAGTAGTTCGCGAACCTGTCGAGCCAACTGCTGGCCTGCGAGCAGGTCGGGCTGACCGACGTACAGCGCGCCAGCGTCGAGCAGTTCCAGGGCTGTCGCCCGATCGGCCGCTCGCAGCGTCACCTCGGCGTCGGTATCAAGCGAGAGGACACGCCGCGAGACGGGCTGGGAGTTGACCGTCGAGACGACGAGTTTGGCGTCGTCGACGTTCGCTTTCTCCCAGGTGTAAGTTTCCATGGCGTCGCCGACGACGATGGCCTCGCACTCCCTGGCGATCTCCTCCCGTCGGGCAGGGTCGTTCTCGATGACCACGTAGGGATGATCCATCTCTTCGCAGGCCTCGACGAGGGTTCGTCCCTGTCGACCGTAGCCGACGATGATAACGTGATCGGTGAGGTCCGCGGGTACGTCGCTCCACGCGTCGACCCGGTCGTGGCGGCCGGTGATTACGCCACGGTCGGCGAGCGTGCGGTAGATTTGCTCGTCGTACCGGTGGGTCAGACTCGAGGTCACCATCGTTATCGCGGCCGCGAGGATGATCGCATCGAATATCGCCGGACTCACCGCGTCGAGCATGTAGGCCTGGATCGCGATGATCAGCGCGAACTCGCTGACCTGGTCGGTGTGGAGACTGGCGAGCGTCGCCGAACGGGCCTCGTAGCCGCGGGCAACGAGGATCGCCGTGGTGATAGCGGGTTTCACGACCGCGGTTAAGACGACGAGACCGGCAACAAGCACCAGTTTCTCGACGGATTCGGCCCACCCGATGTCGCCGACGAACGGGAAGACGACGAGCGCGCCAATCGTGACGAAGAAGATGGCGACGAAGAAGTCCCTGATCGACTGGAGGCCGTTGAACAGCCCGAGGTAGTCGACGGGATCGTACCGGACGGCGAGCCCGGCGGCAAACGCGCCGACGACGATCGGGACACCGGCGAACTCGGCCGCACCGACGAACACTGTGAGCAACGCGACGACTCCCAGAATCATGAGTTCGTCCGAGTCACCAGCCAACTGGCCGATGATGTCGAACAGGTATCGGTTGGCGAGGAGAGCAGCCAACAGCAACGCCACTCCGCTGGCGAGTGCTGGTCCCACGTAGCCAACTTCGAGCGAGCCCGCTCCCAGAAGCAGGATAAAGAGGATGGCAAGCAGGTCCTGAACGAACTGGATCGATCGGACGAGTCGGCCGCGAACGGGATCGGAGTTGACGGTGCGTTCCAACAAGGCGGTTCCGACGATCGTCGACGAGAGTGCAGCCGCGATCCCAAGGTAGACTGCTTCCATCGGTGGGACGCCGAGGACGATGCCGAACCCGACACCGAGCGACCCGACGACCAGAATTTGGCCGAGTGCCGCGAGCTCACCGTCGGCGAGCACCGCTCTGACGCCCGACAGGTCGATCCGGGTACCGAAGGTAAACACTAACAGCGCGATGCCGTAGTACGCGAGCTCGAGCAGGAGGTCCGTGTCATCGATGAACCCTCCGGCGACGATCCCCGCGAGGACCAGAAACGGCACCGTCGGGAGATCGAACCGGTTCGCTACGAGCAGGAACGGCCCCGCGACGAGGAAGATGATCGCGACCGCCGTAAGCAGGTCAGTCATCGAGCCCACCTCCGAGGCGGTCCCGGTCGGACGGGATCGGGTCCGGCTTCTCGAGTAGTTCGATGTCGTTGTCGAACGCTTCCACCAGGGCGTCGTCTTCGTCCTCGAGGTACGCCCGAAGATAGTCCGCGAGTCTGTCTGCTGCGAGGTGTGGAGTCATGATGACACAGTGAGCACCGTTCGCGTAGAGATCGCGCGCGTGATCGACTCGTTCGGCTTCGACGAAGACCGTCGCATCGTCGTTTACCTCCCGGAGCAAGGCGTTGTTCACCACCGGCTGGACCGACGAGGAGAGGACGAAGTCGGCCTTCTTGACGGCCGCGTCCTTCCGGATAGTCGAATTCCGGAAGTCACCGTAGATCGCGTCGTACCCTTCCTGCTCGACGGTTTCGATGTGACTGACGGTTCGGTCGACGACGACGACGTCTTCGTACCGGTCGGCAAGCAGCGGGAGGACGTTTTTCGTCACGTCGTCGTACCCGATGACGACGGCGTGGTCCCGATACTCATGCTTGCCGCCCTCGAAACCGCCGTCGCCGGTCCACCGGTCGATCGTCGGCTCGAACCGGTCGTACAGCGCGTGGTTGAACTCGACGAAGTACACCGAGACGGCCATCGTGAAGATCGCAAGCAAGGTCATGAAGCCGAGCACTTCGTCCCCGACGAAGTCGCCGTCGGCCGCGACGGCCATGACGATGATCCCGAACTCACTGACCTGGATCATGTTGATCGACCCGAGGAACGTCGTCTCGGAGTCGAAGCCCTGCCAGTCCAGCAGGAAGAAGAACACGAGGAACTTCACCGGCATCAACACGAGCGCGGCGATGATCGCCGCCTCCCAGTGGGCAAGCAACTCTGCAGCCTCCAGATCGAGCGCGACCGAGACGAAAAACACCATGACGAACAGGTCAGTCAGCGGGTTGACTCGGTCCTGGAGCTCCTTGCTGTAGGGAAGCTGAGCGATAGCCAGACCCGCCATGAACGCCCCCATCTCGATCGAGAGGTACGCAGTGATGCCGAACGGTTCCAGAAAGAGGTTGATGTTATCGGAGACGAAGACGAACAGGAACGCCCAGGAAATAGCGACGAGGAAAAACACGTCTTTGTTGTCGGCGATGCGGCGGAAGACCGTCGGCAACACCGATCGGGAGGCACCGATCGCCGCGACCGTGATGATCGCGACGAGCACGAGAACGACCGCCAGCGTCGTCGCGACCTCGGCCAGGTCATCCGGTCGGCCAGCCGCGAGCACCGCCAGGATGATGACGACCACGATGTCCTGGACGAGGAGCACACCGACGTCGATCTTTCCGTGTAGCGACGTCGCCTCGTCCTTGTCGTTCAACATCTTGATGACCACGGCTGTCGAGCTGTACATCACCGCGAGCCCGATCAGGAACGACTCGAGGAGCCCGAACGGGGGTAATGCCAGCGCGACGCCCATCCCGGCCAAAAAGACCGCGAGCATCTGCGGGATCGAAATCTTGACGATCGGTGAGAGAACGTGACGCACCTCGTCGAGGCGCATCTTGATCCCGAGCAAGAAAAGCAGGAACGCGAGTCCCAGCTCCGAGAGCAACTCGGTGAGAGCGCTGGTCTCGACGATTTCTAGGGCGGCCGGGCCGATCACCACCCCTGCGAGGATGTAGGCGATGATCGTCGGCTGGCCGGTCCGTTTGGCGACGAATCCGGCAAGCGTCGCGCTGAGAATAATAACGGCGAGATCGACGGTGAGTGCTACCTCCGTAACCATTCGGTAGTGACTGACCTGTTCACGGGAATTAACGGTACCGAAAGAAACCGTTCGGTTCCAGCCCTGGTGAAAGCTGAGAACACACCGCCGACATGCCGGAGAAGCGCCGTAGAGTCGAGTAGACTCGAGCGGTCCGGCCCAACAGACCGTCCGGAGGGCGAAGGGATAGCTTCAACCACCTCGAGTCCTCCGTGACTCCCATGGTACGGGCGGTCGTCTTCGATCTCGATTACACGCTCGCGGTGCCGACGCGGGACCGGGAAACCCTTCTCCGGGAGGCAGTCGACGCTGCCGACGCCCCCGCTCTGACCCGCGAGGAGTACCTCGCGGCCCACAGTCGGAACCTCACTCGGGAGAGTCGCGAGCCCATCTTCGCGGACTTGCTCGAGGACCGGGTGACCGACGCCGATCCCGAGACGCTCGCGACAGCCTACCGCGAGACGATCGCGGATGCACTCGAGCCCCTCCCCGGTGTCGAAGCCATGCTGGCGGACCTCCGTACGGAGTACCGCGTCGGCCTGCTCACCAACGGCCCCGTCCGCGCCCAGCGGGACAAACTCGAGACGCTGGGCTGGGAAGAGGCCTTCGACGCGGCGCTCGTGACGGGCGAACTCGAGGCCGGCAAACCCGACCCGCGGGCGTTCGACGCGATCGCGTCCGAACTCGGCGTCGCGCCCGCCGAGGCAGTCTACGTCGGCGACGATGTCGAGGCGGACGTCTACGGCGCGACGAACGCGGGGATGGCCGTCGTTCAGGTGCTACTCGAGGACGGCCCCGAGTCCGACCAGCGGGCGGTCGCTCACGTCGACCAGCGCGAGGTGGCGACGGCGGTACCGGAGATCGTCGCGACTCTCGAGTAGTGACCGACAGCTGACAGAGTGTGTTACGCGTCGCCGTCGCCCTCGACCAGGCGTGCGTCGACAACTGCTCGAACGACGTCCGTCACCCGTTTTACCTCGGCTCCGCTCTCGACGAACACCAGCGTTCGCGGTGGCTGTGTCGCTTTCGGCCGCACCCGCAGCTCCACGGCCCCGGCTCTCTCGGCCGCGAGGTCCTGTTCGACCTCGAACTCGAGGTGAGCGCGGTCCTCGTGGACGAACGCGCGCGCAATGCGTGTTCGTCGTTTCTCTCCGTCGCCGTCTCCGGCCTCCCCGGAGTCGGCGTCCGTTCCGTCCGCGGCCAGTACTAGTGCCACGTCGTATGCCCGCGCCCCCTCCGCGGTCGGTTCGACGTCCGTGTCGGCGTTCGTCACCGCGACGGACGCGAACGGGCCGTCCTCGCGACCGTCCAGTTCGGAGGAGAGTAGCTGGGCGATCCGCGTCCCGTCGGTGATCCGGTCTTCGACCATGTCGACCGATCGGCGGTCCGGGGACTAACCGTCTTCGACTCCCTGATCGGGTTCGTTCGGTCCAAAACTCCAGTGTGAACTGCGTTGTTGGATAGCGACAAACTGGCACCCCTCGTGGGACGTCGAGGCCGGTGATCACAGGAACCGGATAGCTATTCAACACGACGGATCGAACGAGCTCCTCGAGATGTTTGCCGGCACCCTCTACACACAGAACTGTCTGACAGTTGGATGCCTCGGCACCCGGTCGGAACGTCCGAACCACTACTACCGACGAACGGATTACCGCGTGCAGACGATCAAAACAACTGCCGGCCAGAGAGCACTGTCCGGGCTGTCCCTCGATTATCAGTGCTCGTTCGGCAAGGTCGTGCGTGCACGAAGCTATAGTAGCCACTGCAAGTCAATGCACACCTGATCGCCAGAGAGATCGGCGAACGGTGTGCAAATCGTTGCAGTTGTTACTATAGTCATGTGTAATATAACTGATGCCGTCGGAGGGGACAAGAGCCGAGTTAGTCGGGGACGTAATTTTGTACCAGTTGTTTCACTCCTTGGTTATTGCCTATAGCTATAGGTATCGGACTTAACTCATGGGCATGGAAATCCAATATGCAATGTCACGCCGATCGACCCGACGGTCGACTCTCAAAAGCGGAATCGCCACTCTAACTAGTGCAGGCATTCTAACCAGTGGTCTGACGACTGTCGCAGCTGAGGAAGTCAATGGCACACAGACTGGGGACGTTGTCGAGCAGTCGGTCGATGAGTACGATGCCAGCGACGTAGCTAATACGTCTCAGACGTGGCCGGTCTTCATCGATTACGCCGGTGGATTGTCACCAGATGAGCTACGAACCGTTGCCAGCCCCGCTATCGAACAGGGGAATCTCTATAGCTTCAGCGCCGACCACGATACGGACCTGGCTGCGAAAGTAGGGATAGTGGATTTCTCTGGAGACTCGACGGTATTCATCGCTTCCGAGCTCTGGGACAATGGTAGCTACCCAATGGTCTCGAGCTACTCGATCCCCGAGGAAAGCGCCGCTGTTGGCATCAGGAATGTGAGCGAAGAAACAATATACGGTACCACGAGAGTCAACGAGACAGAACGGTAGTAATGGCACCATCCGCGCCGTAAACGGCGCGGCTTCCCGTACCGCGGTCAGAATACGTGCCAGTCTACGCCACGACCTGTTCTCTTGTGTGAAACGTCCCGGTCTTCCCGGACGAACGACCTCGTATCGTCGCCACATCGCGCACACGTCTACCAAGGACCTCCCGGCTGCTGGCATCGAGAAGCCACCTGTAACTACTCTGTTGAATAGCCGTGTCTTTCTGGATCAGTACACAGTAAGCCGACTTGCCCGGCGCTACCGGAAGTGATCCCAGATCAACTTGGTCACCGTGGGTCGAGGGCCGCGATCCAACACACCAGCGTGAACCGTCTCTCCGATTTCACTCCTCCGACAGTCCCGCTTTCGCGATCGGCACGAGTTCCTCCACCTCGACGCCTTCCCGTCGGGCGTAGACCACTGCTGCAGCTTCAATCGTCACACCGAGTTCGTCCTGCAGCCCGTTTATTGCCCCCACTGCCTCGTGTTTCTCCATACCCTCTGCCACGAGCGCATCGAGGACCTGCTCGAACGCCGACCGTTCCTGGAGGATATCCTCGTCGGGAACGAACTCCTCCGGGACGGTGACAGCGGCGGGATCGAACGTCGCGACGAGGTCGTCACCCTCGCGCTCGAGCAGTCCGTCGCGGGTCGCGACGTCGATCAGGCGCTTGGCCTGGTCGGGCGAGAACCAGTCCCGATCCAGCGAGAGCGCGACGACGAACTCCCCCTCCTCGAGGCTGTCCGTGCCGTGCTGGATGAACGGGGCCGCGACGGCGACGCGAAGGCTCATCGAAGACGACTCTCGCGAGCGTCGAAATAACGGTGGCGGTTCCGAACGGTGCGACCCGGCTCGACGACTGTCGGCGTCAGTCCGAAGCCCGGCCACCGCCGCCGTTGCGGTCGGCCCTGGACGGCGGCAGGTAGTCGGCCCCGGAGCCCCCCGACGCCCTCGAGACCGGTTCTGGAGGATCGGGAAGTACGCAACGCTCGGGCTCCTGGTTGACGTGTTGGTACCGGTCCGGTTCGTTCGCGAGCGGGTGGGCAGGGTTCTGATCGCTGTCGATCCGCGCCGCCCGGACCTCGTCGAACCCACAGAGTCGGGCCCGGATACCCCGCCAGTGGTGTCTGGTCTCCGCCGGGACCGACAGCGGCTGTGGGGATTTCCCGTCGGGGTGGTTGGTGGCGAGGATGGCGCTGTTGACGTTACTCGCCAGGGAATCGTGGTCGACGAGGACGCCGACGCGAGCGTCACGTGGGGCCCTCGCCGCGAGGACATCGAGCCCGAGGTGAAGCGCCCGGTACTCGGCGACGTTGTTGTCCGGCGGCGCGTCCGCGGTCGCGATGCGTGCGACGCGAGCGCCGTCGCGCGTTTCGATGACGGCCCCCAGGCCGCCGCCCGACTCCCGGAATGACCCGTCGGTAGCGACGTAGAAATCGCGGTGGTGAGTCCGAGGAGGATGGGCGATATGCGGCGTGGGCGACTCGTCGAACAGGTCCCGCAGTGCGGACCGGCCGTGAGCGGCCATACTCGGTCTACGAGATGAGCGAAACTTAAGCTTGTGGGTGAGTTCGGATTTCGCAGCGGCCGAACTATTTTTATTAGCGACTGGTTCCCAACCGTCTCGTGTGACCGTGTTCCATACCACCAACCTTTATAGTACCTATTGATCACATTAGACTCGTATGAAGGGTGCTAACACCACGAGCATGGATCGTCGAACGTTGCTCAAGCTCACTGGGGCTGCTGGAGCCACCACCGGGCTATCCGCGATCGCCGGCTGTCTCGGCGACGAGGACCCCGCTGGAGATGTCGACGAACTTACGGTCACGCTGTCGCAGTTCCCCGATACGATCGACCCGCTCGATCACATCACCGGGGACTATTTCGACATTTACGACCACATTTACGAGCCGCTGTTCGACTTCGAGCCCGGCGAAGGAATCTTCCCACGCGTCGTCGACGACTGGGAGATTCAGGAGGGTGAAGGCGCGACCGAACTGTACATTCGCGACGACGTGGAGTTCCACAACGGTGACGACCTGACCGCCGAGGACATCGCCTGGACGATCGACCGAACAGTCGATCCCGACATGGGCGTCGTCAGTGATATCGGCTCGTTCGGCCTCGGTTCGATCGAAGGGGCCGAAGCACTCGACGAAACGACGGTACAGGTCAACTACGAGGCTGCACCAGGTCTCGCCGAGTTCGAGTTCGGCAACTACGCTCGAGCGCTCAACATGGAGTGGGCGATCGAGAACCACGACGCCGAAAACGAGGAAATCTCCGGAGCCGAGGCCGAGGACTTCAACGGCACTGGCCCCTACGAGGTCGTCGAGTTCACGTCCGGCGAGCAGATCGTCGTCGAGCGGTTCGACGACTACTGGGGCCAGGAACCGCCGTTCGAGCGCGTCGTGTTCAACGCTGACGGCGAATCCAGCGGTCGCGTGAGCTCGCTCGAGGCCGGCGAGACGGACCTCACGATCAACATCCTGCCCGAGGACGTGACGACCGTTCGAGAGGCCGACGACGTCGAAATTCGGCAGGTGACGAGCTTCCGGAACATCTTCTGCCCGATGAAAAACACTGTCGAGCCGTTCGACAGCCAGGAATTCCGGCAGGCGATGAACTACGCGGTCGACAACGAAGGAATCGTCGACGAGATCCTCAACGGCTTCGGCGAACCCCGCGGCCAGCCGATCGCGCCGGGTATCAACGGCTTCAACGAAGATATCGAACCCTACGAGCAGGATCTGGGCACGGCCGAGAGTCTGGTCGAGGAGAGCGGCTACGGCGGCGTCGAGATCGAGTTGACCGTCCCGCAGGGTCGGTACCTCAACGACGCCGAAGTCGGAGAGACCGTCGCCGACCAGATCGACCAGCTCGACAACGTCGACTGCGAGGCGAACGTCGTCGACTTCGGTATCGTCTCCGACGCCAACTCCGCCGGCGTCGACCCCGACGAGTTCGAGATTCCGTTCTATCTCATCGGCTGGGGCACCATCACGGGCGACACCGACTACGGGGTCCAGGGCTTCTTTACGATTCCGGACAACCCGGCACGAACGTTCGACGACGAGGAACTCAGCGACGAGATCATCGAGAGCCAGGAGATCGAAGACCCCGACGAACGCCGCGAGCAACTCGAGTACGTCAACGAGTTGGCCCACGAGAAAGCGCCGTTCGTCTTCCTCCACACCCAGGAGAGCATCTACGGCGTCCGTGAGGACATCCAGTGGGACCCCCGCGAGGACGAGACCGTCTACCTCTGGGAGATGGAGACGTAAGTCGACGCTTCGACAGGAACGAACGCGACGTATCGTTCCTGGAGTTTATGCGATCCGTTTCAACGATGATCGATCATACGTTCCAATGAATGTAGGAAAGTTCCTCCTGCGACGGGTACTGCAGGGTATATTCGTTATCTGGGGTGTCGTTACGATCATGTTCGGGCTCCGGGCGGTGTCGCCTGGCGATCCGGCCACGTTGATGCTCGGCGAGGGAGCCACCCAGGAGCTCATCGAACACGTTCGCGAACAAGAAGGGCTAAACGAGCCGATTTACGTCCAGTACTTCGACTATCTGCAGGGGCTGATCGTCGGCGACTTCGGGTACTCCTGGCGGTCGAATCGGGAAGTCGAAGCGATGGTGATCGAGCGGATTCCGGCGACGGTCGAACTCGCGGTCGTGGCGACCATCGTCGCGGTCGTCATCGCGATTCCCCTAGGTGTGATTTCGGCGACCCGGCGGAACCAGCCGTCCGACTACGGGGCGACGATGTTTTCCCTGCTGGGGATTTCGACACCGAACTTCTGGCTGGGCCTGATGTTGATCCTGCTGTTTGGCGTCTGGATCGGCGTGCTTCCGACCGGCCGCCGGGCAGTCGGGTTCGGAGAGGCAATGGTGACGCTCGTCCAGTACGGTTCGGCCACCGGCCTGATCACCTGGCTGCAACACATCGCCCTGCCGGCGATAACGCTTGGCACGTACTTTACAGCGCTGATCACTCGCTTGACGCGTAGCGGGATGATCGACGAACTCGGGAAACCGTACGTCACGGCCAGCCGTGCGAAGGGGCTGCCGAACGTGCTCGTCCGTTACAAACACGTGCTCCGGAACACGATGATCCCGATTATCACCGTCCTCGGGCTCCAGATGGGGACGCTGATGGGTGGGGCAGTCATCACCGAGACGGTCTTCAACTGGCCGGGGTTAGGTCTCCGACTGATCGACGCGCTGGATGCGCGTGACTGGCCGCTCATGCAGGGAATCGTCGTGTTCATCGCCATCGCGTTCGTGACGATCAACATCTTCGTCGACGCGATCTACTCGTATCTCAACCCGCAGGTGAACGAGTGATGATTTCGGACAGAGTCAAGTCGAACCTGAAGCGAACGTTCTTCCAGAGTCTACTCCCGAAGATCGGCCTCGTCCTGCTGGTCTCGATCATCCTCATGGCGACGTTCGCGCCGCTTTTGGCCACCCACGACCCGACCCGAACCGGCTACTACGACGAGCAGGGCGCGGAGTATCCGCCGATCGGCCACGAGTACACCGGAAGTATCGCCGAAGACGGTGAGATCGTCGAGATAACCGTCGAGCCGACGAGCGAGCACATTCTGGGAACGAACAACGTCGGACAAGACGTTTACTCGCGGTTCCTCTACGGTGCCCGTGTTTCCTTGCTCGTCGGCGTTCTCGGGACGATCATGGCACTCGCGATCGGCGTCCCCGTCGGATTGATCGCCGGCTACTACGGCGGTCGGGTCGACGACGCGCTGATGCGAGTCGCAGACACCATGCTCGCGTTTCCCGCGCTCGTCCTCGCGCTCGCGTTGATCGGCGTGTTCGGGGAGTCGCCGGTCATGGTTCCCGATCCGTTCGTGATGATCGGTCTGGCCGACGGGATGCCCGAAGCCATTCCGATACCCGGGACCGTAACGATCGTCGTCGGCCTCGTCAGTTGGGTCTGGTTCGCGCGGGTCGCACGCGGCGAAGCCTTGGCGATCCGCAACGAGGAGTACGTCAAGGCCGCAAAGAGCTTCGGGACGAGCGATAGGACGATACTGCTCCAGCACGTTCTCCCGAACAGCCTGACGCCGATTATCGTCCTCGCGACGATCCAGATCGCGGTCATCATCCTGCTCGAGGCTTCGCTTGCCTATCTCGGGTTCTCCGGGACGACCCTGTCGTGGGGATACGAGATCGAGCGCGGGCAGGACGTACTCAGGACCCGACCGTGGGTCTCGATGTTCCCCGGTATCGGGATCGTTCTGACCGTGATCGGCGTCAACCTGCTGGGCGACTGGTTCCGAGACGCACTGGACCCGAACATCGAAGGTGAAGGACGGTGACAGCGATGACGAACACACAACAGGAGATCCTACGAGTTAGTGATCTATCGACACGGTTTTTCACGCAGGAAGGACAGGTAAACGCGGTCGCAGACCTCGATCTTCGGATCGAACGCGGCGAGGTATTCGGGATCGTCGGCGAGAGCGGAAGCGGGAAAAGCGTCACTGCCAGGTCGATCATGGACCTGATCGAACCGCCGGGCGAGATCACCGACGGATCGATCGAGTTCCACGACTCGGACCTGGCCGACGCCGTCCGCGACGACTACCCGGAGGCCGTCGACGGCGAGTACGTCGACCTGCTCGAGGTGCCGCCGGAAATCCGTGAGTCGTTGCGTGGAACGTCGTTCAGCATGATCTTCCAGGACCCCGAGAGCAGTTTCAACCCGACGCTGACTGTCGGGGAGCAACTCGCGGAGGCCGTGGAAGTACAGCGGCGTGCCAGTTCCCGACCCCGCTCGACGCGGGCCAAGACCGAGGAGTACTCGTTCGGCTCGTTCGCACTCTCGACGGTGTTGCCCTCGAAGAAGTACGTCACGGAGGAGAGCCGCAACCGTGCGATCGAGCTCCTCGAGCTGGTCGGCATTCCCGACCCCGTCGAGCGGGCCGACGAGTACCCCCACGAGTACTCCGGTGGAATGCTCCAGCGGGCGATGATCGCACAGGCGCTCGCGGGCGAACCGGACGTGCTCGTCGCCGACGAGCCGACGACCGCACTGGACGTGACGATTCAGGCACAGGTGCTGGACCTGCTTGCCGATCTCCAGGAAGAGACCGGGATGACGATCGTTCTCATCACGCACAACCTGGGGGTCATCGCTCGGATGTGTGACCGTGTCGGCGTGATGTACGCCGGCGAGATCGTCGAACGCGGTTCCCTCGAGGACGTCTTCGACGAGCACGTCCACCCATACACGGAGGGGCTACTCGGCTCGCTGCCGGATCTCGACGGGACGACCGGCCGGCTCCAGCCGATTGCCGGAAACGTGCCGAGCCTCCTCGACTCGGAGATGGAAAACCGGTGTTACTTCGCGGACCGCTGTCCGAAAGCGATGGAAGACTGTCTCGACCACCCGCCGGAGTACGACGCCGGCGGTGACGACCACGAAGTTCGATGCGTGCTCGCCGAGCGAAGATACGACCGGACGCGGGCGCTGCCCGACGGCTACTTCGGCGAGACGGAGCGGGCCGCGGCGGACAAGCACGCGGACCCGGACCGCACCGAGGAAGACGTCCAACCCGAGCGGGCCGAAGGTACCGTCGAGAGCTCCGGAGGTGATCGACTGTGAGTACCGAGACACCCGACACGGCTGGCGCTGGCGACGCCCCCGCCGACGGGCAGCCACTCGTTCGCGTCGACGGCCTCGAGAAGTACTTCTGGGAGAACAACTCGCTTGTCGATCGGCTGCTCGGGGACGACCCCGTCGCCGTTCGTGCGGTCGACGGCGTCAGCTTCGACATTCAGGAGGGCGAGACGCTCGGTCTCGTCGGCGAGTCCGGCTGTGGCAAGTCGACGACCGGTGAGACGCTGCTTCGCCTGCAGGAGCCGACTGCCGGCCGGGTCGAGTTCGACGGACAGAACGTCTACGACCTCGAGGGAAGCGATCTCACGGAGTTCCGGAGGGACGCACAGGTCGTCTTCCAGGACCCGTTCTCGAGTCTCGACCCCCGGATGACGATCGGGGAGATCGTCCAGCAGCCACTCGCCGTCCACGATGTCGGGACCGAACAGGAGCGCGAACGTCGGGTTCGGGAGCTCCTCGAGCGAGTCGGCCTCTCGGTCGAGCAGCTGGATCGGTATCCACACGAGTTCTCGGGGGGCCAGCGCCAGCGCATCGGCATCGCGAGAGCGCTCGCCCTCGATCCGGAGTTTCTGGTCTTGGACGAGCCCACGAGCGCGCTCGATGTCTCCGTCCAGGCGCAGGTTCTCAACCTCCTCGACGACCTGCAGGCGGAGTTCGACCTGACGTACCTGCTTATCAGTCACGACCTCTCGGTGATCCGCCACATCTGCGATCGGGTCGCCGTAATGTACCTGGGCGAGATCGTCGAGATCGGGCCCGCTGCCGACGTCTTCGAGGACCCGAAACACCCCTACACGGAGGCGCTACTCGAGAGCGTCCCCCGGGCTTCGACGGACGAACAGGATCGCGAGATCGAGACGCTGTCGGGGGACGTGCCGTCCCCACGAGACCCGCCGAGCGGCTGTCGATTCCGGACACGGTGTCCGAAGGTGATCCCGCCCGAGGACATCGACATCGATCGGGCGGCGTTCCGTGCGATCATGGACCTCCGTGAACGGATCGAAGGGCGGGATATCTCGCTCGAGACGGTCGGCGAGGACGGCCAGTTCGAGTTCGAAGACGGTCGGTTGGCCGTCGGTGACCGATCGGAGTTCGTCGCGACGCTCAAAGAGCGAGTGCTCGACCGGGACCTCCCCGCGAGAGACGACGCGATCGTCGAAGAGGCGCTGGCGGAGCTTGCGGCGTCCGACTGGGAGGCCGCCGCAGAACGGCTCCGGGACGAGTACGAGACTGTGTGTGAGAGACAGAACCCGCCCCTTTCCGGGACGGGGACGGAGACGAGGGCAGGAGCAGGAACAGGCACAGGGACAGGCACGGGGATGGAGAAAGCCGGACCCTCGAGCACGAGCGACGGCTCGAGCGCCGACGAGGACCACCCCGTCGCCTGCCACCTCTTCGCCGAGTCAGGGCATCGCGCTCCCGAGTCGGACTCCCGATAGCGGGGGCCGATTCCCCCCGGAGAGCGACCGTCGTTCTATTTTTCACCCTCGTTTCGAAAAGAAAGACGATAGGCGAGAAACCCAATCTGTATTGGCACCAGGTGTAATACCCACGGGAACCTGGAACCAGTATGCACCGAACGAGCGACAGCCGAATGGAGGCTGCCTGTTCACTTCTCGCGAAGTCGAAGCGCCGCTACGTGCTCTACCAACTGGCGGACGACCACAACGTCCACATCGAGGACGTCGTCACACAGGTCGCCGCTTGGGAACACGACGTGCCCGTCGACCGAATCGACGACGAGACGCGCCAGCGGACGTACGTTTCGCTCGTACACAACCACCTCCCCCGGCTGGCCGACTACGACATCGTCGACTACGACCTGCGCAGCGGCGACATCGTCCTCGCCGACGGGTTCGACGATATCCAGCCCCTCCTCGAGCAGTTCCGACAGACAGAAGAGGACCCCGAGCTCCGGGCTCGGGCCACGCTCTAGGGCGGTCCCGACGGCGCGGACGGACACGACAGGCGAGTCTCGCTCGACGGTCGCGGCGACGCTCCGTACTGATCGAAACGTATAGGAGATGTCGACCGGGACTACCGGTGTGAGTCGGTACCGGAATCTCGTCCTTTTCCTGGCACTTGCGGCTTTCTGGGGGTCCGCCTTCGTCGCGATCAGCGCCGGCCTCGAACACTTTCCGCCGGTACTGTTCGCGGCGCTGCGGTACGACATCGCGGGAGTCATCATGCTCGTGTACGCAGCCGCCGTTCTCGAGGACGGGGCCTGGCTCCCGCGAGGCCGTGAGGAGTGGGCGGTCGTCGCGGTCGGTGCCGTGTTGTTGATCGCCGCCTATCACGCCTTCCTCTTCGTCGGCCAACAGCATACGACGGCGGCGGCAGCGGCGATCCTGGTGAGTCTCTCGCCCGTCCTGACGACCGGGTTCGCTCGGGTACTGGTCCCGTCGGACGCGCTCTCGCTGATCGGTATCGTCGGCGTCTTGCTCGGGCTGGTCGGCGTCGCGATCATCTCCCAGCCAGACCCGTCGAACCTGCTGTCGACGGACTTCGTCGCAAAACTGCTCGTCTTCTGTGCTGCGGCCTCGTTCGCGCTCGGGAGCGTGCTGACCCGCCGTATCGACGCCTCGCTCCCCATCGAGACGATGGAGGCGTGGTCGATGATCGGCGGCGCGCTCGTGATGCACGGAATCAGCCTCGCGATGGGAGAACCGATCGATCCGTCGGCCTGGACCCACCCCGAGGCGCTCGGTGCGCTCGCGTACCTCTCGCTGATCGCCAGCGCTCTCGGATTCTTGCTTTACTTCGACCTGCTGGATCGACTCGGTGCCGTCGAGATCAACATGGTTTCGTACGTCGCACCGATCTTCGCGACGATCGTCGGCTGGCTCTACCTGGGTGAAGTCGTCGACGCGACGACCGTCGTCGGCTTCGGTTTCATCGTTGCCGGCTTCGCGCTGGTCAAGCGGCAGGCGCTTCGCGAGGAGTTCGGGTCCCTCAACCGACTGTACTCGAACTCGAGGGAGTGACCTGACGAGAACGGAGACGGAGGGACGGTCGGCCTATCGCCGATGGGAGTGGCCGACGTAGAGCGCGAACAGGTTGAGTACGACGAGCGCGAGGAAGACGACCGCTTCGATCCACGTTGAGAGCCCGACGAACAGCAACGGCGCGTAGACGAACGGAAGCAGGATCGCTCCCCAGAAGCCTGCCTTCCGGATCGGCTTCGCCAGCCCGGGGAGGAGTCGCTCCAGACGCCCGCGGCCGCCCGAGGCGGACGATTCGGTTTTCGAATCCCCTAGAGTGTCCGACGCCGGGGGCGATGCGGTTCCGTCGCGTCCGCTCGAGGACTCTGCCATCGAAACACCTGACGGGACGCACCTCACGGCGGCGTCGCATATATCGCCCGGACGGTTTCGATCGGTTGGCGTCGATTCAACCGAATACGCCGCGGCGTCGCTCGAGGACGGCGGGAGCGGCACAGTCGATCGGCAGCCTGATCGCTACGTGGCACTCGAGTTGCCCAAAGCACTGCCTACGGCGGTCGAAAGACGTGATTACGGGGTGAAAACGTCGACGTGGGAATCGAAACCGAAAACCGGAACGCGAGCCGTCGGGTTTTACTGGAACCCGATACGGCTGCTGCGGCGGCCGGTCGGGTCCGGACCACCCGAACCGCCCTGGAACTCCTCTTCGATTCGCTCGTAGTAGTCCAGGATTTCGTCCGTGATCGTCGGGCGAACGTTCTCCATCGCCTGTCGGAAGTGGCTCATCTCGACGACATCGGCTTCCTCGTCTTCACGCAGGGCCTCGATGGCCGCTTCACGGGCGATCGACTCGAGGTCGCTCCCGACGTAGCCGTCCGTGATCTCGGCGATCTCCTGTAGGGTCACGTCCGCGGCCAGGGGCGTGTCCTGAGTGTGGATCTCGAGGATGCGTTCTCGGCCTTCGACGTCGGGTTCGCCGATCATAACCAGCCGGTCGAACCGACCCGAACGCAGGAGTGCGGGGTCGATCATGTCCGGTCGGTTGGTCGCGCCGATGACCATCACGTCCTCCATCTCCTCTAGCCCGTCGAGTTCGGTCAGCAGCTGATTGACGACCCGCTCGGAGACGTTCGATCCCGTCTCGCCGCCGCCACGGCCGGGCGCGAGCGCGTCCAGTTCGTCGAAGAAGATCACCGTCGGCGAGACCTGTCGAGCCTTGCGGAAAGTCTGACGGATGGCCTTCTCGGATTCGCCGACCCACTTCGAGAGGAGTTGTGGTCCCCGCACCGAGATGAAGTTGGCGTTGGTCTCGTTAGCGACGGCTTTCGCCATCAGCGTCTTCCCGGTACCGGGTGGACCGTACAGCAAGACGCCAGCGGGTGGATCGATCCCGAGGCGATCGAACCGCTGGGGGTTACTGAGTGGCCACTCGACGGACTCCTGGACCTGTTCTTTGGCCTCGTGGAGACCGCCGACGTCGTCCCAGGAGATCTTGGGGAGCTCAACGAGGACCTCCCGCATCGCCGACGGTTCGACCTCGTTGAGGGCACCACGGAAGTCCTCGCGTTTGACGATCATCCGGTCGATGAGACTCGGCGGGATGTCCTCCTCGTCGAGATCGATCTCGGGGAGGTACCGACGCAGCGCCTTCATCGCGGCCTCTTTGGTCAGTGACTCGATGTCGGCACCGACGAACCCGTGGGTCTCGTCGGCGAGGTGGCCGAGGTTGACGTCGTCCGACAGCGGCATGCCACGGGTGTGGATCTGAAGGATCTCCTCGCGGCCCGTCTCGTCGGGGACGCCGATCTCGATCTCGCGGTCGAACCGGCCGGGCCGACGCAGCGCAGGATCGACGCTGTCGACGCGGTTGGTCGCCGCGATGACGATCACCTGTCCGCGCGACTCGAGGCCGTCCATCATCGTCAGCAACTGTGCGACGACGCGGCGTTCGACCTCGCCCGTGACGTCTTCGCGCTTGGGCGCGATGGAGTCGAGTTCGTCGATGAAGATGATCGACGGCGACTCCTCCTGGGCGTCCTCGAAGATCTCCCGGAGCTGTTGTTCGGACTCGCCGTAGTACTTCGAGATGATCTCCGGCCCGGCGATCGAGAAGAAACTCGCGGAGGTCTCGTTGGCGACGGCCTTCGCGAGCAGGGTCTTCCCGGTTCCGGGCGGGCCGTGTAACAGGACCCCCTGGGGTGGCTCGATGCCGAGTTTCTTGAAGATTTGGGGGTGTTTCATCGGGAGCTCGACCATCTCCCGGACCCGCTGGATCTCGCTTTGCAGGCCACCGATGTCCTCGTAGGTGATCCCGCCACCGGTCTTCTCGAAGCCGGAGATGGGCTCTTCCCGGAGTTCGACGTCGGTATCCTCGGTGATGAGGACGACGCCTTCGGGCTCGGTTTCGACGGCGATCAGCGGGATCGCCTGGCCCGGCGAGCGCATGAACGGGTGGTTCGTCGAGGACATCACGGGCACGATGTCTCGACCCACGACCGGTCGCTTGAGGATCTGGCGTTTCACCATGCCGGCGGCGTCGGAGCCGAACTGAACCGACGCCTCTTCCGGCGGCGCGAGGACGAGTTCATCGGCTTTCGTCGCCTCCGCCTTCCGGATCGTCACCCGTTCACCGATCCCGACGTCGGCGTTCTGTCGCGTAAAGCCGTCGATACGGACGGTGTCAGTGTTCCAGTCCTGCCGGTCTGCCCGCCACACCTTCGCCGCGGTCGTATCCGCACCTTCGATCTCGATGATGTCGCCCGGACTGAGCTTCAGATGCAACAGCGTGTCCGGGTCGAGTCGGGCGATACCGCGACCCGAGTCGTTCGGGTACGCCTTCGCAACCTCCAGTTGAACTTCGTTCATGATTCGGGATGGACGGCGATGTCAATGACTCCGATTCGTGATCGGATAGGCTTTTTGCTAGCCTGGGTTGTGCTAGATGCTACCAATTCAAACAACGGGTGGCGGATACATAGATGTGACGGCATCGGCGGATTTGATCCCCTCCTCGGCACCGACTCCGCCATCGAGAAGGTGGGTTTTTGGCCGTGCCTCTCTCCCACACAGCTATGGCCGAAACCGCGACCACGACGACACGAACCCTCGCCTTCGACGGCCGTATGGGCGCAAGCGGCGACATGATCCTCGCTTCCCTGCTCGACGCCGGCGCTGATCCAGCCGCTCTCGAGGCTGTAACCGACGAGCTAGCACTCGAGTACCGGCTCGAGGAGACAGTCAAGTGTGGCATCGCCGCGACGAGCGTGGACGTGTTTTTGACTGAGGATGACGGTGCCGAAGGGAGTGGCGTCCAGGGGCACGAGAACGAGCACGAGCACGAACACGGAGACGGAGACGGACACGAACACGAAAGCGACCACTCGAATCCGGACCACGACCACGATCACGATCACGGAGACGACCACAGCCACAGCCACGACCACTCGAGATCAGCCGACCACAGCCACAGCCACGATCCCAACCACGGCCACAGCCACGATCACGACAACGACGCCACCACCCGCGTCCACGCCGAAGGCCGCGGCCCCCACCGAAGCTACCTCGAGGTCCGCGAAATCGTCGAACGGATGGCCCTCCCGGAGGCCGTCGAACGCGACGCGCTGGCCATCTTCGAACTCCTCGGGGAAGCCGAGGCCAGCGTCCACGGCGACGACCTCGCGGAGATCCACTTCCACGAGGTTGGTGCCGACGACGCGATCGCCGACGTGGTCGGTGCCGCCACGTTGATCCACGACCTGGACGTCGACCGGGTCGTCACCACGCCGCTGTCGACCGGCGGCGGGACCGCCGCGATGGCTCACGGCGAGTTTCCCGTCCCGACGCCCGCGGTCGTCGAAATCGCCGAACGTGCCGACTGGTCGCTCCGGGGTGGCCCCGTCGACGCCGAACTCCTGACGCCGACGGGCGCGGCGATCCTGGGTTACTACGCCGACGGGGTCGAGTCGCTGCCGTCGCTCGAGATCACGGCTTCGGGGTACGGAGCCGGAGGCTACGACCTCGAGCCGCATCCGAACGTGCTGCGAGTGCTCGTCGGCGACGGTGGCACGGGCGAACTTGTCCGGGACGATATCGCGGTGCTCGAGACGAACCTCGACGACGCGACGCCGGAGGTACTCGGTGGACTGCAGGAGACCCTCTCGGACGTGGGCGCACGAGACGTTTCCGTTCTGCCGGCGACGATGAAGAAATCACGTCCCGGCCACCTCGTGAAGATCGTCTGTAAACCCGAAGACAGACGCCGCGTCGCCCGGGCGCTGGCCGAGGAGACGGGCACGCTGGGCGTGCGAGAGGCCGGGGCGACCCACCGCTGGATCGCCGAGCGGTCGTTCGACACCGTGGACCTGGAGTTCGGGGACGAAACCTACGCGGTCACCGTGAAAGTCGCGACCGACACCGAAGGGACGGTGTACGACATCAGCACGGAGTACGAGGACGCGAAACGCGTCGCCTCGAGTGCGGGGGTGCCGATCCGGACGGTAATAGAACGAGCCGAAGCGATCGCAACGGGGATGTGGTCCCAGGATGGCATCGACGACGCGTAAGGCCCCGTATTCGCTTCTCGTCGCGGGTCGTTTTGTCACTCTCTTGGCGACTACTGCTACCGATGATGGACCGTCTGACCTGCATACTCGGTCGCACTCGATGGCGACTGGGTACGTGAAGCTACGCGGAGGAACCGATACTCGTACGCTAATAAAACGAACGCTCATCTGTAGAAGTCAGTACTCAAGATTTTCTCGAACCAGTTGTCGGTGTTGAGAGTCAAGCTGAAGAAGTTCAAATAGCCCTGNCGCTCATCTGTAGAAGTCAGTACTCAAGATTTTCTCGAACCAGTTGTCGGTGTTGAGAGTCAAGCTGAAGAAGTTCAAATAGCCCTGTAAGTGGTGTTTTGAGACCCCTCGGAACCTTCGCAACCAGTTGCGAAGGAAGCTATGTCGGTTCTCACAGCTATTCGTGTGAGCGTCACCGACGACGTAGTGTTCGTCGTGATTGATGGCGAGATGGCCATCAATCTCGTCGTACTCGTCGATTCCATCGTAGATGGTGTACTGATCTGTGCAGAGGATTGCTGAATCGTCTTCGTCGCCGTATTCAANTTCTCACCAGCAACCACGTAGACCTCGTCGGCTTCACAGACACCAGTGAGGTCAAACTCTGGATCAGCATCAAGAGCGTCTTGGACTTCATGCACGAAGTCCAAGACCGTCTTGTACGTTCGATCAAGCTCTTGAGAAGTCTGTTCTGTCGTGGACTCTTCCATCTCCCGAATAATGTAGAACATTTCCGGGAGTGAAAGCTGGTGCCCCGAAAAAATAGTCTCAGTTAGATCGTTGAAAATGCTGTCACAGTTGTGACAGCGGTAGCGTTGAGCGTCTTTCCTCGTCGTTCCTTTCTTGATCGTGTCCGCACTGCCGCAGTGCGGACACGTCACCTCATCTGGCCATCGCTGTTCACGGAGGTACTCCAGACAATCCTCCTTGTCAGGCAGAAAAACTTCGTTGACGCTCTCTCTGCTGACCATCTTGAGACGAGTTATGTATTTCGTTGACAAAAGAAGTACTCATCGATACAGATGAGCGNACTTCGTTGACGCTCTCTCTGCTGACCATCTTGAGACGAGTTATGTATTTCGTTGACAAAAGAAGTACTCATCGATACAGATGAGCGAAAACGAAAAGAGGATGGTTAAATTACGCTATTCCGACGGGGTTATGTGTCTTCCTAGAGGTCTCCAACGGAGATGTTGCCATCGAATTCGATGTCGGTCTCGACACCGACACCGACGTTGTCACCGGATTCGGCGGACGTGGTGACGTTGCTGACCTCAGCGTTGTTGGTCTGATCGACATCCTGGGCCTGGTTCACGTCAGCAGTAGCCAGGTTGGCAGCGTACGCACCGCCGTCGTCAGTCGCACCGGCAACTCCGGCAGCACCACCCTTCTGCTGGCCAGCGGCCAGAGCACCGCCGTTGGCACCGTCGTTGAGGGCGATGGCGTCACCGGTCTGGGCCTCGGCAGCGCCTAGCTGTGCGTTGTTGTTCTCTTGGTTGATGTCGATGTCAGTCGTCGCAGTTGCGTCGCCGGTCGTCTGGTTCCCGATGTCGACATCGACCAGTTCATCTTGTGCCGCAGCAGTTCCGGCAAACCCCATGAACATGAGGCTCCCGATCAGTGCTACCGTCAGTGTAAGCGTGAGTGCGCGTTTCATGGTTTGATCGTTGATCGTAAGGCACGCATCACACGGGCGGACCGTAACGAGACCGTGGCCCACGACAGACCAGCGTCTCGTCGGGGTAGGTGCCGCCATCTCCCCTATTCTCCCGCTGTGACGCGTTGCCCAGTCGCCACTCATCACGGAGTGTTACTTGAACCCGAACAACGGTTTCGGCAGGAATTGGCCCATTAGCCCGTCTGAGGGTCGGGTTTAGTTGTAATCGGAGAGTGTGTCCTCCCGATGAACGAACCCCCCAGATCGGTACGAAAAGCGTATACGCACTGTTTTACCCAATTACGTCGGTTCCAGACCGGGTTCCGTCACCGAAATATAGTCTGAACACCGTCGAGCAGCCATCGAGCGACCGGGTTACGCCTCCAATCTCTCGTTCAGCTAGCCGATACGTAGCGACACGGACCATGGAAGCAGGCAGTTGGGACGCGAGTCGGCCTCGAGCCTGCGGACAGAGCGACCGACACGGCGGTTTCCAGCTGTCGGTATCCGAAGCCTGCGATTCGAAGCCATCGGTTTCGCCCGGGGTACGCTCGAGATATCGAGAGTAGGCCGTTTCATACCTGCATCAACTGACAGATAACAAAGTCTGTCATCGGGATACGAAGGTTCACGCCGTGGAGATGCAGAAACAAACGACTCTCACGGCTCAAGTCAAACGAATCATGACCAACACGACGACGATACGTTCACAGTGTACGACGGTTCTTATGGCCTGTATAGTCGCGTTAGCGATGGTAGCCGGCGGTGCACCCGCGGTTGCCGCAGGTGACGACGCGAAAGCCGGAGACGAGTCGATCCACGCGCTCGAGGACGGCGAAGAGCTCTACCTGGTGTTCGGTGCCGATCTCGGCGAGATGACTCTCGAGGAGTATATCGAATCCCACGCGTCCGGTGACGCCGTCGCGGACGCGGAAGTCACCCAGTATCAGGACGTCGACCAGGTGAACATCAACCAGATGGCGAACGCGACCTCCATCTCGATCGACGGTGGTGAAGCCACCGCGATCCAGGAGGCGACCCAGCAAAACGACAACGTCCAGTTCGGTGACGCGTCCGCCTCGAGCGTGGAGGCGACCGAGTTCGAGGACGTCGGCACGGTGACCGTCGTCATCGGCAACGGCGATGGCAAGCACTTCGACGGCTGGGGCGTCGCCGACAAGAAAGGCGACAAGGCTGACATCGACCCCGACCAGGCGGCTGACGCCGAGGTCACGCAGGTCCAGGAAGTCGGCCAGCTCAACTACAACGAGCAGAACGTCGCCTTCGCGATCGCCGAAAACGAGAGCGAGGCCATCGCGATGCAGTACTCCGAGCAGGCAAACCAGAACCTGCAACAGGGCGTCGCTAACGCCACCAACGTCTACATGGGCGGTGGCGAATTCGACGACCAGTCCGCCCAGGCCTCGGTCGAGCAAGGGCAGTCGACCGACCAGATGAACGTCAACGAGCAAGACGGTGCAGTCGCGATCGCCGTCGGCAACGAGAGCACGGCGACCGCGATCCAGTTCACCGAGCAGACGAACCTCAACCAGCAGATCGGCGAGGCCGACGCCGAGAACGTCATCTCCGCGATGCCCGGCATGAACGTCGCGACCGCCGGCTTCGACGGCGACAACGGCATCGTCCAGACCGAAGAGACACTCGAGAAGCTCCACAGCGAGAAAGACGACAAGGACAAAGAGCACCACAAGAAGGGTGGCGAGGAGATCCAGACCGCGACCTCCGAGGTGACCCAGGAGCAGGGTGCCGAACAGCTGAACGTCAACCTGCAAAACACTGCACTGGCGATGGCGACGAACGGTAGCGACGCCACCGCCATCCAGATCTCCTACCAGCAGAACATCAACGCACAGGTCGGGTTCGCCGAAGCCCTGAACGTCTATGCCGGCCCCGGACACGTCCACGACGGCGTCATCGCTTCCGAAACGACGAGCGTGAGCCTCGGCGGTGACGAGGTCGAAGGCGTCTCCGGTATCGCCTACGACTACGACGCTGCACAGACCAACGATGTCGAGCAACACGCCAGCGCGCAGATCGAACAGGTGCAGTTCGTGACCCAGGAGAACGTCAACGAGCAACAGGCCGCCATCGCCGTCGCCGACGACGAGGGCAGCGCCGACTCCGCGCAGTTGACAATCCAGGAGAACGAGAACGTCCAGTTCACGTCCGTCGCCGCGACGAACGTCTGGGCCGCTCCCTAACTGAACCAGTTCGAGACTGCAGTTCGGCGTCGACGCTCGTATTCGATTTTCTCGTTTCTTCCGTTCCTCGGCCGGTGTCTGGTCCGATTGAACGGTCCGCAGTTTGGCTACTGGGCCCGTAAAATAGCAACTCTCTCGGTGTTTTCGATCCGTCTCTGTTCGATGGTGTACGTTGCCTGCACTGGTGAGGGTCACCGAAAACTCTCGTCGCCACTGCAAGTCAGTGCACACCTGATCGCCAGATCGATCGGCGATCAGTATCGGCATCGTTACGGTCGGTATACTGTCGGCGGGGACTGCCTGGTCCGGCTGACCGTCACCAAGCAAGTGAGGCGGGACGACTCGAGAGCGGACTGGTCGGCGATACAGCGATTCGCTCACAAAAGAAGCACCGAGACACATGACGGTCGACCTCGCTACGGCCGGGTTCGTCATGCTCGCCGCGGGATGGACTGTTCGCTTCCGGTCGACATCGAAAACAGGCCAAAGCGGGTGCTCCCGACGGTGACGAAACCGCTCCTCGAGTGTATCGTCGGGCACCTCCTCGAGACAGGGAGCGAGAACCGAGTCGTCGACGATGGACGACGCCGGGGCTACTCGTATCGACCCACCACGAGGTGTCGATCACGTCAGTCACTCGGGAGTCGTAGTTCGAAACCGATCACGCGCCGTCGGTGGCCGAAGACGCCGTCGACGGAGCGGTCTCACATACGATGACTGGATCACAGACTGCTCGAACGTTCGAGAGATCGTCGGACCTGTAGACCGGCGACGAGGCTGCAGCCGGCCAGGAGCCGCCGGAAAACGGGCCGGCTCCGTCCTCCGTCTTCGGGGGACTGGTTCGGACAGCTGCTCAGTGGCTCCTAGAGGCCTCAGAGCCAGCCGGTGTCGGCGAGCGCGTCGCCGACCGTCTCGGTGATCTCGCCGACGAGGGCATCGGTATCGACGTCATCGTCTGGTCCGGCTACCACCGTCTCGCTCTCGTCTGTAACGGTCGTTTCGTCAACGATGTTGGTGCTCTCGTTGATGGCTTCGACCTCTTCGACTACTTCGCCAGTCGTCTCCGTCACTGTCTCGTTTTCCGCCGCCACTACACCGCCGGTCCCGATAGCCATCGCGAGCATACTCACCGCGATCGCGATGACTACCAAGCGCCGACAACGCGGTACTCGAGTTGTGCTGGACATGTGTTTGCTCCCCTCCGCGGGGCAGCGGGACATCGATAGGGTCGGGTATAACCGACTGCAATCGTTCGGTCCGAAAACACGCTATTGTGGCACTGTAAGTGGCGCTTTGGCGGTCGTTCGAGCGGGCCTCGAACGACGGATCGGTCTCCACCGGGAGGATAGCTCGAGTCGGCCTCGAACGCACAACCAGCGGCGAAACGAGGGCATACCGTTCCGGACTCGGATGACGTAATGAGCCCCAGCGTCGAGATTCGAGGCGAAACAGGCTCCGGAGTCGGACTGTGCTTATAACCGGATACCGTCTTGTACCCCTGCGTACGCATAGCTTAACCGGTGAAACAGAGGTATTTCTATCGCTATTGGCGGGGTCGAATGCGGCCGGATCGGTACCGAATCAGGACGACCAGTTCGCGATCCTGACGGTCCCACACCTATGAAAAACCGTTTTGAGGCGGGCTCTGGTGGCGTCGGCTATGAACCGACGCATGCTCCTCCGGTACGGTGGGGGGACTGGGATCGTCGTCTTCGCTGGTTGTCTCGGTGCATCGTCGAACGACAACGAGGACAACGACGAGGATACGGAATCAACGGTTACGACGACCGATGGCGGGAACTCGTCGGACGAGTTCGACGGCGAACCGAACGAAGCCGTCGACGACGGGAGCGGTAGTGACGGTGGCAGCGAGACCGGAAACGAACACGACAGTGGCGACGACGAGGTTACGCTCGCGGTCGACGATCCAGACTCGGTCGCGGAGCTGTCGATCGTCGCCGTCGACGACCACGATCCGTCGGCCATCTCCGGGAGACACGCGATCGTCGTCGTCAACGAAGGGGACACGCGGGAGTTCGACGTGACACTCGAGCGCGACGGGAACAGTGTCCTGTCTGGCTCACAGACGCTGCAAGACGAGACGGTCCTCGAGATCGGAGTATCCGAACCCGGTACCTACGAGACGGACATCGAGACGGACGGGATCGATGCCGAGACCGCGATATCGGTCACCGAATCCGACTGCAGTGAGTCACGCACGGAGATGCGGTTCGGGGATGGTGGAATCGAGACTCAGACAGCAATTAGTTGTTGAGAGACCGACGACCGAGGACTGCCGGGAGCAGGTCCAGTGTATCGCCCGTCGGAGCGATTCGTATCACACAACGCATAACACATCGCATTACGTACAACTGCCACGTAATCAGCAACATGCACACGTTCGATTTCTCGGTTACTGCCGTCCTCCGGTCCCCGACCAGAAAGATGACGCCGAAAGCTTGGGAAGGCAACTTGCATCCACGTACTCGGAGGAGGACGTGTATCTATCCGCCGTCTCGAACTGGGAACGGACGCCGCCGTAATCCACTCGGGTTTGGCTACGGCACTCCCCAGTATCGCCAACGCAGGTCCGGCAGCCGACCGAACGGAACCGCAGGAACACAGTCGAGCCAGAACCGCTCGAGCGAAGGAGGTCACCGATGGAACTGATCGACGAGGACGGGAACCTGTTCGGCGTCGTCAACGTCATCGACGCACTCGTCGTCCTCCTGTTGCTGGCCGTCGTCGTGGCGGGGGTCGCACTCGTGACGGGCGGCGAACCGAACGAGACGGCGACCGAAGACGGCGAAACGGGGTACGCGACGGTCGAACTCGGGCAACAGCCCGACTACGTGATCGATCGGCTCCGAACGGGCAACACTGCAGTTCTCGAGGGTACCGGTGAGACGGTGACGGTCACCGACGTCTACGTGACGCCGTTGGCCGCCGGGGAGACGAACGAAACCGTCGCCGACGGGGAGAGAAGCGCCGAAGCGAACAACGAAACGACTCGAACCATCGACGCTGTGGCAGACAGCGTCGTCCAGCCCCACGTCGTGGTCCGACTCGAGTTCGAGAACGTTGGAGTCGGCGGGGACGAAAGCCGCGAGGAGTTCCACGTCGACGGTGACCCGCTCTTGCTCGGCGACGAGCGCCAGCTCGACATGGGCACCTACCGGACGAACGGCACCGTCACCGACCTCTCGTTCGAGGACCCGTCACTCGGCATCGAGGAGTCGACCACCACCGCCGAGGTCGAACTGCGAAACGTCAGTCCGGGCGTCGCCGGCGCACTTGAGGAAGGCATGACCGAGACGGTCCGGGGGAACACCCACGCCAGGATCGACGCCGTCGAGGAGGAACCCGCGTCGGTCGTGCTCGTAAGCGACGACGGGAACATCCACGAACGTGAACACCCGCGGAACCGGGACGTGACGCTGACCGTGGAGCTACGGACCCAGGAGTCGACGAGCACAGCTCGTTTCCGCGGCGAGCCGGTCCGGATCGGCTCGAGTATCGTGCTCGACTTCGACACGCTCGTCGTCGAAGGTGACGTCGTCGGCGTCGAGTGACTCGTCGGGCAGGCGTCGTGATTGCGTCGAGCGGTCGGTCCCGAAGTTACGACGGTGATTGGCGAGAGACCGCTCCGGAGATGGGGTTGAAACGGGGGACGATTCCCACGGGCTGGGAAACCACCCGTTATACATGGGGTTTTGAAACCTACTCTCGAGCGAGAACGCCACACAACCCCAAAATCGCTGGCGTTCAGTTACGTATGTCCCGAACGACCGCCACCGCCGTCGAAAACCAGCGGCCGGAGGAAAGCGAGCACACTACCGCGGCCCCGGAGCGGGAGCAGGGGCAGATGCGAGAGCGGGCAGAGCGGGAACCGGAACCGGAACGAGCACGCTGTCCCGAATGTGCGGGCCGAATCCGTCCCGACTCCGATCGCGGCGAACGCGTCTGTGCGGACTGTGGGTTAGTGTCCGACGGCGACGAGATCGATTACGGTCCCGAGTGGCGCTCCTTCGAAGGCGAGACGAGCGATCGAAGCCGCGTCGGCGCACCGATCACGGAACGGAGACACGACAAGGGACTCAGCACCACGATCGGCTGGGAGAACCGGGACGCCTACGGAAACACGATTTCCGGCGAGAAACGAGCACAGCTGAACCGGCTTCGCACCTGGAACGAACGGTTCACGTCGAAAGACGCCCGAGAGCGCAATCTGAAACAGGCCCTCGGCGAACTCGAACGCATGGCCTCGGCGCTTGGCCTCTCCGAGCCCTGTCGGGAGACTGCAGCGGTGATCTACCGCCGCGCCGTCGAGGAGGAGTTGCTCCCCGGTCGCTCGATCGAGGCGATGACGACCGCTTCGCTGTACGCTGCCGCCCGCCAGCAGGGTACCCCGCGGACGTTTTCGGCGTTCGAATCGGTCAGCCGCGTCGACGACGAGTCGACCAAACGCGCCTATCGCTATCTCTCGAGCGAGCTCGAACTCGAGATCGCCCCGCCCGAACCCGAGCAGTACCTCCGGCAGTTCGCCTCCGATCTCGCGGTCAGCGACGAGACCGAACGGCTCGCTCGAGACGTCCTCGAGGCGGCGAAAGCCGAGGAGTTGCACATCGGCAAGAGCCCGGCGGGGCTCACTGCGGCCGCGATCTACGCGGCCGGTCGGCTGACGAACGATCGAGTAACCCAGGAGACGATCGACGAGACGACCGGCGTGAGCAAGTTCACCGTACGGAATCGGTATCGGGAGCTGCTCGAGGCGTACGGAATCTACGACGCCGACGAGGCGGGTGCCTGAGAGCGATCCGGCCAGTGGGAACGGAGTGCGAACGCGACCCCCCTACTGGAGAGGCCGGCGAACACGCCGACGCTGACCGATCCCGCGGCACCGATCAGGGAGTGGGATGTCCGCACGGAACCGAGTCCGAAACCGGGTCCGTACCGCCGAACGGCTCGGGAAACCAACCGGAGTCGATCTCGGTGGCTACGCTCGCTCGTCCTGCTCGGCGTCTCGGAGTTCGACGCGGCGGATTTTTCCGCTCGAGGTCTTGGGCAGTTCGTCGACGTACTCGATCCGACGCGGGTACTTGTACGGTGCGGTCTCCGCCTTCGTGAACGCCTGGAGTTCGTCCGTGAGTTGCTGGGTTGGCTCGTAGTCTTCGGCGAGGACCACGTAAGCTTTGACGACGCTGCCACGCTCTTCGTGTGGACTCCCGACGGCGGCGGCCTCGGCGACGGCATCGTGCGCGACGAGTGTATCCTCGACTTCGAAGGGACCGATTCGGTAGCCCGACGAGATGATGATGTCGTCGGCCCGCCCCTCGAAGAAGAAGTAACCGTTCTCGTCTCTCGAGGCCAGGTCGCCGGTCCGGTAGTACTCTCCGGAAAGAGCCCGCTCGTCGAGATGCGGGTTCTCGTAGTAGCCGTCGAAGATCGCCGGCGAGTCGACCGGGACCGCGATCTCGCCGATCTCGCCCGGTTCGACCGGTTCGTCCTCGTCGACGTCGACGATCGTCGCGCCGACGCCGGGCGTCGGCTTGCCCATACTCCCGGGTTCGACATCGATCCCGGGATGGTTCGCCACGAGTGCGACCGTCTCCGTCTGTCCGTAGCCGTCCCGCGGGGTGACGCCCCAGGCCTCCTCGATGCGCTCGATCGGCTCCCGGTTGAGCGGTTCCCCAGCCGAGAGCGCGTCCGTCAGCTCGACATCGTAGGCCTCGAGATCGGCGTTGGCGAACATACGGTACTGGGTCGGAACCGCACAGAGTCTGGTGACGCCTTCGGTTTCGAGGACCTCGAGGAACGCATCGGGTTCGAACTCCCCGTCGTAGACGAGTTGCGTCGCGCCGGTCGTCAGCCCGACGCCGACCGGGCTCCAGAACCACTTCGCCCAGCCCGTCCCCGTGGTGGCCCACAGCAGTTCCGACTCGAGGTCGGTCTCCTCGTCGATTCCCCACCAGTACGGCGCGTTGACCGCATTGAAACAGTACATCCAGCGGTGTTTGTGGAGCACTGGTTTGGGCTGGCCGGTCGTCCCGCTGGTGTAGTTGATCGACATCGGGTCCGCGGCCGCGAGGTCGGGACCGTCGTAGGTCGTCGGCTGGCCCTCGGTGACGGCGTCGAACGTCTCCCAGCCGTCGTTCCGGACGGTGTCCGCGTCACCGTCCAGGACGATCACACGCTCGAGTGGCGTGTCCGCGATCAGGGGTTCGACCATGTCGGTGAGCGACTCGTGGACGACGACGGTCGAAGCCGCACAGTCTTCAGCACGGAACGCGACGTCGTTCGCCCGGAGCATCGCCGAACACGGGACGAGGAGCGCGCCGACGGCAAGCGCACCTAACTGGATCGCGAAGGCATCGGGATGGCGCGGGAACAGATGCATCACCCGGTCGCCCCCGACGACTTCGACATCCCCACTCGCGAGCACGGCTGCGACGATGTGCTTGCACGGAACCGTATCGTCGGGACAACTACACTCACCTTGGACGTAGCTTCCGTTCGAAAGCGACACCTGTACCTCGTACGTCGAGTTCCCTGTACGGTCGCCCAGAGCTGTTGTCGTCAAGGGCCCTCCGACTCCTGTCGCCTGTCGTGCCCACTGACGACCACTCGAGGGATGGACCCACCAGTAGCCGACCCTCGAACAACCGCGTGCGTGGTGGATAGGTGGTCTCCTGGAGCGGTCGATGGCCCCTCTCGAGGCGTACGCTGACCCCACTGTCCCCGGTCACCCGAGGACACCAGCTGTCACTGGCTGTTACTGTTCGTCTCCCGTTGTCTCGCCAGAAATTGTTGCAGCAGTTGGGAGTCCGAGCCGCCGTTCGGTGTACTCGAGGCCGTTCTTGCGTTTGGTCCGTTCGTGAGCGGCCAACTGATGATTCGAGAGAGCCAGCATAGAATCGATCACTCTTAAGACCAGCTTTTTCGCGTATATGTCGCTCACTGCGGATTTCTCCCCCGCATCGTGGAACGTGCAATCTCCTCGCGATCTAGTTTGATTTCTTCGAGAACGTCGAAGCGATCGGCGGGGACAATATTTGTATACGATGCAAACAAAGTACACAATATGGGGACGATCTCGACACGAGTGCCAGACGATCTCGAGAAAGAACTTGAACAGTATCTCGAAGAAGAGCGATTGGACCGGAGTACAGCCGTTCGAAAGTTCCTTGCGGAGGGATTAGCCGAATGGCGCCGGGAACAAGCGTTAGAGAAACTCGCTGCTGGCGAGATAACGGTCACAAAAGGGGCCGATCTCGCAGGAATGTCCGTCTGGGAGTTCACTCAACTCGCACACGAACACGACATCACGTGGGTGTCTCGAGACCATCTCGAATCCGACCTCGAGGAGTTGTGAGTTCGAATGTGGGTTTTTGATGCGACGCCACTCATCTATCTCGCGAAGGTCGATCAACTGCGGATTCTTGCACATCTCGAGGGAGAGCGGTATATTCCTACCCGCGTGTACGACGAAGTCGTTACAACCGGTCTCGAAGAAGGATACCCCGATGCGCGTCGAATCGAACACTGTGTCAGTGACGGACTTTTTGAGGTTATTTCAGTTGAGGAAACTGAGCTCACCAAGCGATTACGCCACAATCCGAATTTGAGTGAGCCAGATATTGCAGTACTGGCCTGTGCGCATTCCCGCGACGGGATTGCTGTAATGGACGAAGCGTACGGCCGAACCGCTGCGGAAGTTGCGGATATCGAGACGAAGGGAACGGCGTATCTCGTTTTGCTGGCTGCGAAAAGGGGCGATCTGTCTGTCGCTGAAGCCCGCGAGACGATTGACTCAATCATGGAGGCGGGATGGCACTGCGCTCCCGATCTCTATGCGAAACTGATTCGGAAGTTGGAGCATCTCGACGCGTAAACTACTGAACCTTCTCGTCGATCCACAGGCCGAGACGGAGAGCAAAACGCTCGAGGCCTCTACTCCGGTCCAAGACATCTGAAATTGTCGCACACGACCAGCCGTCGACGAGTTGCTCCAGCAACGACGGTACACTCCAGTGACAGCTGTTGTCGTCAGGGGTCCCTCCGACTCCTGTCGCCTGTCGTACCCACTGACGACCACTCGAGGGATGGACCCACCGGTAGCCGACCGCCGACCTCGTCCATACGGGCGAGTTGCTGGACCGGCAGGAGGTCGCCGTAGGCGAGCGTGGTGTCGTCCCCGTCTAGCGGGTCCGCACTCTCCGATAGTCGGTAGTAGGCCGCGCCGTCGTCCGTGGTGATGCGCTCGAGGCGGCCGTCGGGAACGAACTCGGCACGCAGGTGGGCTCCCTTCTCGAGTTCGCGGGCCTGGAGTTCGGCGAGTCGGTCCCTGTTGGTACTCGCCTCGTTGCAGGCCGCCTCGGCAAGACTCTCGAGGCGGGCCCGATCGGCCTCGAGATCGGCGACTCGGTCCTCGAGCTCGGCCGTGCGTTCTCGGTACTCGTCTCGCTCGGCCTCGAGTTTCTCGATTCGGTTGTCTTTTGCTTCGAGTTCGGCCTCGAGCGTGTCGATGCGCTTTGTGAGGGACCTGGTGGTTTCGCGGAGGTGCTCGAGTTCGTTCTGGAAGGAGTCGAGGTCCGTGGTGGGGGTCCGGTCGTGATCGGCGGTCTGGTGGTCGGCCGGGTTACGCTCCATCGTCCTCACCTCCCGACTCCGCGTCTGCGTTCGGCTCTGGAGGGGTGTGCGATCGGTCCTGCTCCCACCGCTCGAAGGTCTCCGGGTCCGGCCCGCGGATCGACCGCGAGCCGTTCCCCGCACGTGTCGAAGGATCGACAGCCGGGGCGTCGGCCGGCCGGTCCCGCTGTGTGTGCAACTCCCGTTCGACGGAGTCGACTTCCGCGCGGATCTCCCGGAGGTGTCGCGCCAGCGGCCCCGCCTCGAGATTCTCGTCGTCGCGGATGTCCTCGAGTAGTCGTCTCGCCGCGCGGTCGATGGCTGTGAGCCGATCGTCGTACAGCAGGGTTTCGGTGGTCGTTTCTCGAGTCGATTCCGATCGGTCGGGGGTTTCAAGTCCCCGTGAATGGTCGTTTGCCATGGCTTCCGTAGCGTGGTTACGGGAGCTTCTCGCGGACTCGGTGTCTCCACCACCGGGTCGCGATTCACTTCTGGATCGTCGCTAGATCCGTTACCCGTTGTCTAGTAAAATAATTCTCAATGACATAAATCTATGCTTTGCATCTTTTTAAGGATGTAATAGACATCTATACCACTGCTTCAGTGTAGATTGATAGAACTCCCTTTCGCAGTGCTATACAGATGCGAAAGCGTGCCGAGTGGATGACGCGGGCAGACGATGAGATTCTCGAGTACCTCGACACGCACGGTGCTGGCACACCAAAATCGATCGCAGAGGAGATCGATCGGAACAACGACTACATTGGGGTTCGGTGTCGGAAGCTCACCTCGTATGGATTGGTAGAGAAACCCTCGAGAGGGTACTACATCCTCTCTGAATCGGCCGAAGCGTATCTCGAAGGGGATCTCGATGCGAGCGAACTCGAACAAAACAGTGAGTCTTCTTCCTGAATCTCGTGTTGACACCCGATAGTTGATTTCGAACTCTTACAGAGAATGCGCCCTCGACCAGAGTGGATGTCGCTAAAAGACGGGCTCATCCTCGAGTTCCTCGCCGAGCACGACCTCGAGTTGCCAGCGAAGCCACTCTATCGAAACTTGAATCGGCACGGGCACGAAATCGGGTACTCGACTGTTCGTCAACGACTAGGAGAACTGGAAGATCACGGACTCATCGAAAAGGTCGACGACGCAGGCTACTATCAACTCACCCCAATGGGTGAGGCGTATCTGGCGGGAGAGTTAGAGCTAGAAGAACTTGAAGACTCAGAGGACTAGTACTACCCCGTCGGTTTTGGTCAAATCCCACTGACGAACACAGTCCAGAGCATGGTAATTTCCGACGTACCAACCTAATTGCTACTCGGAGACCAACGGATATAACACCGACTGTATGAATCGAACATACGATGACTGACGGGGAGACGATCAGTAGACGTGAGCAATTGCGCGCACTCCTCCGTGTCGCGCGATATCGCCCCAAACTCGTAGTTGCGATTATCGTTGGCGGTGTCTTTGCCGCGTTGTTAGAAGGTGTCGGACTAGGTTTCATCATGCCCATCGTGGAGATCGTCCAGTCTCCCGGTGATCCAACTGCGGAAGCCGATGGAGTGATGCAACTGTTCGTGATGGCCTACGACTTTCTTGGGATTCCGTTTACGCTCGGGCTCGTGGTTACCGGCGTGAGTGCTGTGCTAGCCGTACGATGGACGATGACGTTCTTCGTTCGCTGGATGCGAGAGGCGCTGGTGATCGACTACACGCGTGAGATTCAAAAGCAGGCGTTCGACAATGCACTCGACGCACGGATCGAGTACTTCGACCGCGAAGGTTCGGACGACATCCTGAACGCGATCGTGACGCAGGCGGAGTACGCTGGACGAACGATCAAGTACGTCGTAGACTTGATCGAACAATCACTCCTCGCTCTGATGTACCTATTCGTTGCGCTCGTTCTCGCCCCATTTCTCACGTTGTTCGCGCTCGTGTTTCTCGGTGGGTTTACCGTACTATTTCGGTACGTCCTCGAGCCAGGATACGAACTCGGGAATCAAGTCGCGGAGGCAAACGAGCGACTACAGGAGGCTGCACAGGCCGGCACACAGGGAATTCGTGACACCAAGCTCTTCGGACTGAAATCGGAGTTGTACGACGACTTCCTTACTTCGGTAAACAGCTTCGCCCAATCGAGCATCAAACTCCGACGTAACGAGCAAGGTATCAATAGCTTCTACAATCTGCTGACCGCAGTATCCGTCTTCCTGTTGATCTATCTCGCGATCACCTTCGCCGAGATGTCACTCGGCGCGCTCGGCGTGTTCCTCTTCGCGATGTTCCGTCTTGGTCCGAAAGCCAGCCGTGTGAACAAGCTCGTCTACAAGGTGGAAAACAACCTCCCACATCTAGTTCGGACTCAGCGGTTCCTCGACGAACTCGAGGCGAGTCGAGAACCCGAGACTGCGGACGAACCCGTCCCGGCGGAAATCGAACACGTCGAGGTCGACGCTCTGCACTTCTCGTATCAAGGTCAGGACGACGAGGCCCTCTCGGGGATTTCGCTCGAGTTCGAGAAAGGCGAGTTTATCGGATTCGTCGGCCAATCGGGAGCTGGAAAGTCGACGATTATCTCCCTGCTGGCGCGGATGTACGAGCCCGACTCCGGAGAGATCCGGGCAAATGGTCGATCGATTCACGAAATGGATATCGACGGGTGGCGTTCGAAGGTCGCAGTCGTGCAACAGGACCCATTCATCTTCAACGACACACTCCGGTACAACCTGACCATCGGGAATCGGGACGTGAGCGATGGGGAACTAGATCGTGTCTGTGAGATCGCGAAGGTAGACGAGTTCCTCGAGGACATGCCAGACGGCTACGAAACGCAGTTAGGTGATGATGGCGTTCGGTTGTCCGGCGGGCAGAAACAACGGGTGGCACTGGCTCGAGCGCTGTTGAAGGATGCGGAGGTATTGATTCTTGACGAGGCGACAAGTGACTTAGACTCGAATTTGGAACGGCAAGTGCAAGAATCTATCGAGGATATGGATCAGGAGTACGCGATGGTCGGAGTTGCACACCGACTATCAACAGTCAAAAACGCTGACAGAATATATACTGTACATGAGGGCAAAATAATCGAAATCGGTGAACATGGAGAACTCATTGACAGCGAAGGACAATATGCTGAGCTATATAAGATACAGTCGGAAGAAGTGTAATAAATGTGTGAAGGGAACGGCTATTAGACGATATTACTTATGAAAGGACAAGAACGGCCACCAAAATGAGAAGATTACTTGGGCATGCCTGGGGAGAGTATGCGAATGTAATTGATTCAATAATTAAGCGACAAGCATGCATGCGTGGAGATCCGGAGCCATCGGCTATAACGTCGCTTAAGTACGTCTCTCCGAAAAGGATCAGCTATTATTCCAATAGAGAATATGAGAATACGAACTCAATAAAAGACGAGATCGGTTCAATTTGTTCAGGTGAGTGGGACTGTGGTACGATTCGGCCTGTTTGCGGTATTGATGATGAAGACTGGAAAGCAGAGGGCCTTAACGATTATATCCATAAATCCATCCGTGAAAGATACGTATGCGGAAAGAAGTGGAAAAACACTCCTGCTTACCAATATGCACTTAGCCGAATTAATACTGGGTCTCCGACTTGGCATGGGTCTAAAAGTAAAAAAGAACTCCAGAGAAGATGTGAAAAGCTAGATGATCTATACGAATCCATCCAAGAAAAAGGATTGTTATCAAACCGTGAACTAACCAAACGAGGTCGAAAGTTACCCCGACCTGTTTCGAAATGTCGCCGGGGAGAAATACTTGTTGACAGAGGGAGAAACGGCCAATTATTATTTGTAGATGGCATACACCGACTCTGTCTCTCAAAGGTACTTAATATTGATTTGATTCCCGTTCAGATAGTTACTCGTCACCCGAAGTATTATGAGTAATTCATTATTTTCTACCAGTGCCATGCTGACGAGAGCTGAACTACACCAGCTTTAAATACACAGAAATATAACGTACATTATATGAAAATATTGCTCATTAGGACATGGAAGCAAAATATCGGAAACGCGGTTATTGAAAAAGGCACACGATCTCTTATTAAAGAAGCTTTCCCCAAGTCAGAAGTCATTGAGGTTAGTGCATATCCAAACTATATTTCTTCGCGTATACAATCAACGTCTGGATTTATAAGCTCAGCTGAAACAGAAATCAAATCAATGGTATCCAACTCTGATTTGCTATCTAAACTGCTTACACCAGTGCATGACTTGTTAGTTAAGAAGTCACAATCACCAACTGGAGCACAAACACCCACTAACCCAGATATCCCGACATGGATAACTAATTGGGAAGAAGGAAATACGGATCTTTCCAATATAGCGAGTCTTATTGATTTTGACCTAGCTGTTCTGCCAGGGTGTGTATTAGGTGGGGGATTGGCAGTTTGCAAGCCGATTCTCCGCGATCTCCAAAAGAGAAATATTCCCATATTCCTTGTCGGTGTTGGT
This sequence comes from Halobiforma nitratireducens JCM 10879, assembly GCF_000337895.1. Lineage (GTDB taxonomy): Archaea > Halobacteriota > Halobacteria > Halobacteriales > Natrialbaceae > Natronobacterium > Natronobacterium nitratireducens. The sequence continues at coordinate 48,022 of NZ_AOMA01000003.1, read as the reverse complement.
GGTGCTGACTACGACAAAGGAACCACTGATTACGTTCGCGACTATTTAGATGATATTGTACCCGCAGGCATAATAACCAGAGATCCTGAAGCATACAGAAAGTATCATGATATTGCACCCGAAGCGTACTCTGGAATTGATTGTGGGCTATTTATAAATGATTGGCACTCGCCACCTTCTGCAAACAAGACGTTTATTGCTACTTGCTTTGATAAGATACAAGCACCGGAAATAAATACACAGACCACGGTTCTCAGAACTAATCATGGTCCATTTCGAAATCCAGGGATTGGGTTTTCAAATAGAATAAGCGCTTTGTTTAAATCAAATTTCTATGAGCCAATAAAGGAGGACTTCCTCTCGTCAGAAAATGCAATTATTTCCGATTGTTTAGAAGATTATTTATTCGTTTATAGTAACACAGAGGTAACCTACTCCGACCGCATCCATGCTTGTATACCCACAATATCATACGGGAATGAGGCTGCGTTCTACTTTGAAACTCCTCGAGCGAAACTCTTTGAAAACCTCCATGATCGAGGAGTAGTTTCAAAATCAGAGTCAGGTAGTATAATGGTTCCAAATGAAAGAAAACTAGAAGAAGAAAAGAACAAACAAGTAGGGGAATTTAGTCGGATGGTCAGTGAAGACGTAAGTATATAGGACAAGGTAATAATTTCGATACTAATTTGCTGTAGACCAGCACTAGATTTCTGTTAACCCAGGTCAAGGTCTCATTAAGACCAATATAAGTTCTGTTCGATCATCAACTCATATTTCATAATATTACTGTGGGAGAGGTCATCAGGACGGTTATCTAATATGTTTAGCATCAGCTATTCACTATATTAGATATTGATTGTTTGTACTTACCTAATTTTGAAAGTCCAATTACTGCAACGGGTTTCCACCATATTTGATGTTTAATTGATTTTCTGGCGTATTCTAGGGCCTCCGGAAATTCCTCACGTATCTGGTGGTGGCGTGACTTCGAATAGTAAGCCCTACTATATATACTATCTGATAGACCTGAGATATTGGGATACTCAGTCTCAATTATTTTTGCCAGTTTCAATCGCTCTTGATACCAAAGTTTGTGATCTCCATCATTAGAAAGACTCTCATCATGCTTCCTAACCGTAACAATATCTGGACAAAGACAAACATCAGATTGCAGTGCTGCTTCAATCATAAAAAGATGATCCTCAAACCTTTCTAGTTCTGTTCTGAACTGTACATCAACCTTATTGGTGTCTATAGTAACTGACGAGGTTGGGCAAGATATTGACTCATTTATCCTGTTTGTAATAAAAGTGTTGGAGTCTTCGGGATTTCCTTCTACAGACAATCCTGCACCCGTATTTTCCATCGCCGTTAACTGCTCTTCTAATTTATTCGGTTGCCATAAATCATCAGCATCTAAAAATGCGATATATCTTGTGTTTGCCTGTTGCATTCCTTTATTTCTAGCCCAAGATGGACCCCGCTTCTCAGGGTCCTCGATAACATGTATTTCGGTTGGGACAGATTGTTTTTCAACGGATTCTATTGCATCTTCTAGCATTAATCTAGGAGTGAACTCTTCACAATACGGTATTATTACAGATACAACGTTGGACATAGTCATGGGCTCACTTTCCTAATGTAATGGGTCTATTGGATTCACTAAGGTTTTTATTGTTAAGTGATGGCTCTTCTAGAGCAGACATGTCATAAAGGATCAATATTCACTCTACTACATCAGAAAGCGTGTAACGGAACTTTCCCGACATAGATGCTCCAATTTGATCCACATACTCAAAATCTACTATCGTATCGTCGCCTAGTAGTGATCGCGTTTTTGCCACAATAGTGTCAGTGGTCTCCTGCGGTGGTTCACTGCCACTAACTACGATACGATACACCACTCGATTCGCCGCAGTCTGCTGGATCTGGTACTTTTCCACCCAGGGTTCGTGATACAATAGCTTCCGAAGATATCCAGGGTACACCAACTCACCGTCCGTCGTTACGAAGTGGTCGGTCACCCGGCCCGTCACGGACTCAATCACCGGAAACGGCAACTCACAAGAGCAGTCCGACGCCGCCGTAACAGCCATATCACCGATCTCGTACCGAATCAACGGCATCGTGTAGTTCGTCAGCGGAGTGATCGCGAGCTTTCCTTCTTCCCCTGGTGCAACCGGCTGTCCCTCGTCGTCGACGATCTCCACGTAATGCGTGTGGCTGAACACGTGCAACCCCTCCTGTTCCGGACACTCACACGCGACCGTGCCGACCTCTCGAGACCCATACTTGTCCAGCACGGTCGTCTCGAACGCATCCTCGATCACATCGCGCATCGGCTCCGTGAGCGTCCCAGCCGTCGAGAGGATGCCGTTCGGGGAGTGGACCTCGAGATCTTCCTCGAGAACGAACTTCGAGAGCTCGTGTATCGACTCGGCGTAGGCCTCGATGTCGGCTGGTTGAATATCGTTGATCGCCGCGACGTGCTCGCGCATATCCGATTCGCCCATACGATAACTGTTCAATACGTGCCGATTCAACACGCGATCCGTGAGTTGGTCTTTCAAACTCTCGTCTTCGCCACTGATATCGCTGGCATCTCCCCAGAGTTTGACCCAGGGCTCGCCCAGCTCGCGGCCAGCAAAGCGATGGTAGAGGTGTTGATTCCCTTTCGCCCACGCGAGGTACGTACTGTCCTGCAAGAACTCGACCGGCTCACCCGTCGTTCCACCAGAGGTGTTCGTATAGACGCCGTCCCCAGGATCGGACGACTCGAGTCGGTCCCCCTGCTCTCGGAGCACTGCTTTGGTGAGGAGCGGCAGTTCAGAGAACCGATCTAGGTGGATGTCTCTCCCCTCAACGACGCCCGCTTCTCTCAGCACTTCGGCGTAGTACGGAACCGTTTCCGCAGCGTGTTCGAGCAAGGTCGCTAAACGTTGCCGCTGAAACTCCTCGAGTTCGGAGCGTGACAGCGTGCTGAGTTCGCGGACTCGCTGTGATTTTTCGAGTGCCTCGGGACGGGCGACCCGAAAAGCAGCCTGTGCCAGGAGCGACCGTCCGATCATGCTTGCTCTGTATCTTCGTCGGTTGGCATAAGTGCTGACGGCGGACGCGATCGGCCGACCGTTTCGGTCGTAACCTCACGGTCTCGAGAAATGTATCCATCGGTCGGTGGTGAAAAAGACATCCGTCCGAGTAACTCCAGCACACGAAATGCGTGAATCACTTGCCGTCCCGATTGTAGTCGGTCGAACTGATCTCGGTCCATTATTCCCCAGATCGGGTTGTCGTCGTACTCCCTAGGCGAGATGTGGTGTCGATACAACTGCTCAACCGGATCTTTCAGCGGTGTGCCCGAAAGTGCCTTTTCGATCCGCGACACCCAGGGACTCCGTTCGTGGAACGTCTCCTGAACTTCGTCCATCGATAGGCCGGCTGCGTCTGCATACACCGATCGTACGTATCGCTCGAACAGTGACCGTTCGAATCGGTGCTCGAGCGGGACGGTCGTCCAGAAATCCATGAACTCGCGGTCCCAGAGCGGATACCAGAAGTCGTAGTCCCAGTAGTCGTAGAGATAGGTCCGAAGGATGTGTTTTGCCTGTCGCTCCTGCCAGTCCCAGAACTCGAACGCATCTGCGACGTCTTCACGAGTCCGATACTGATCGATGCCGACCACGTCACACACACGGTCCTCGAACGTAGACCGGAGAGCGGAACTCATCTCCCAAAACTCGTAGTGGCCAGAGACTATCGACGAAGCCAGTAGTTCTCGGGAACCACATTCCGCTTGCATTATTTTGGGTGGAATATGGTCGCCTGTTGTGCTGGCTGAATCGCCTGTGACGAATATCGCATCTTCGGGGACCCGTCCTTGCTCGTGGAGTTTCTTCATCGCAACAGCGGGGCCAATCGTTGGAACGGCGTCTATGATTCCTGCGGCCCTATCGATTGCTTTTCGCTCGTCGGAACGATACCACTCGTCCCACTCTTGATGTGTCTGACTGACGTACTCCCACTGAATGCCAAGCGTATCGGCGATTTCTCTACAGTATTCTCGTTCGTCTCCCGAATACTCGTAGGTGAAAGCGATCACGTCGTCATAGCCGAGACGAGTGAGCATCGAAACGAGGAGCCGGGAATCGTACCCAGCACTCATATTTACGACGATCGGTCTCCCGTCGGCATACGAAACGAGTCGGTCGAACGCTGCTTTCGTTACAGTGTCTAGCTCGGTCAGGAGCGTGTCACGTGACCCATCAGAAGTACTCGTATGACGGTACTGGTAGTGACGATCGCGGGTAATCCAGTCGGTGGGTTCATCTCGAAGAGATACGACTTCACCAGCTTGTACCTGGTGGACGTGCTCACAGAGCGTATCCGAGCCAGCGACGTATCCTGTGAGTGAATATTCGGCTTCGTACAACGGAGCATAGTCAGTACAGTCTACTTGCGTAGCAATCTGATGACTATCAGTTCCGACAGCCAACCCGTCTTCCGTATTTGCGTAAAAAAGTGGTATACTCCGGATTTGATCTGTGGCTAGTAGTAGTTCGTTCTCCAACTTCCGAATGATCGCAAAAAATCCGTTCGTATCCGTGAGGAGGGATTTCAACTCCTCTCGAGAGGCAGTGTTCGTATATACTGTTAGTAGATCCTCTGTAGTGTGGAATTCGCCGTTTATGAACCCCCTTCCTCGAACCAACGTTTCATCGTCTGCAATCCACTTACGGTCGTTCGTTAGAGAAACGCTGTAATTCATTGGTACTCAGTATGTCGGACGCTCCTCATAAACTGTCGTGAAATCCCCAACCATCCGCTCAAGTGAAAAATCGGTAGTGGCAACGTGTGTCGCTTCGTCGCTAATCGAAGTTGCAAACGACTCTTGAGAGAGCAGTCGACAGATCGCACTTGCTAGTGCATCTGGAGCTTGAACTGGAACGAAAAGGCCGGACTGCTCGTCGTCGAGTAGTTCGCTGTTCCCATCGACCGGCGTCGCCACGATCGGCAACCCCGCAGCCATCGCCTCGAGTAGCGCCCCGGGCAATCCCTCGAAATGTGATGGAAACGCGAACACGTCCATCAAATCGAGCAACGCGGGAACGTCATCCCGAGTCCCGGGCAAATGAACCGAATCCCACACGCCGAGCTCTCGAGCCCGCGCTTCGAGTCCGTCTCGCTCCGGACCGTCACCGACGATTACTAACTGGGCGTCCGGGTGGTCATCTAATACTAGCGGCCACGCCTCGAGCAAATCGTAGTGCCCTTTCCGCTCGATCAGCCGGCCGACGGTCCCGACCACAGGAGCGTCCGGCGGTATCTCGAGAGACTCCCGCAGTTCGGGCGTCGCTTCGCCGTTTCGATACGCCTCGAGATCGCGACCGTTGTGAACGACCGAGACGGAACCTGGATCGGCACCGTGCTCGAGAATGAAGTCGATACCGGCTTCCGAGTTCGAAACGATGTGGTCTGCGAGCCGGCACGTGACACGGCGGACGAGACTCCGAGGGATACTCGGATCGTTCGGCACAGCACGGACACCCGTGATGACCGTCGTCTGAGAACACGCGAGTCCGGCAATCGTCGCCAGGGTGTTGTCGTAGAAGAGAAACGACTGGAGAATATCGGGTTGGTGCCGCCGAAGTGCCGAGACGAATCGTAGCGGTGCGCGCAGGTCCGCTTTATTCGCCGCCCCAAGCGACCGTACCGTGACGTGTTCGTGAACGTCGCCAGCCAGTGGCCCGGGTTCCAGGATCGTCCAGATCGTAACGTCGAACCGGTCGGGGTCGAGTCCGTTCGCTAGATCGACGAGGGTCCGTTCCGCACCACCGACCGAGAGAGTACCGATGAGATACCAGATGTCCGTCCGTGACCCACCCATTGAGGTTGCGAAGGCTACTGTACGGATATTGTTCAAAGTATCGAAAGACCGCATCACGTGTCCGTCACTCGGGTACTGAAACAGGAAATCTATATATCCCAGATCCGTATCGAAAAGGTGTGCTTACAGTAGCTGTCGTTCTTTTCCTTTTCGTCGTATGCAGTCGCATACTGGACCTCGACGACTTCTATTTCTATGCGGGCCTCGTTGCGTTGCTCGGGCACGTTGTTCTCGCGTACCTCGTTCTACCGTTCGTCCCGTACGGGTGGGACATCAGGAACTTTCATACCGTCGGCACGGAGTTGATCGACGGGGAGTTCTCGACGGCGTCTACAACTGTCACCGCTTTCGGGACGTTTCAGGGCCTCTTGTACGCGATATTCGGGGTCGATACGACTGTCGTGTCAGTGGTGAATAGTTTGTTCGCGGTGCTGGTTCCGATACCAGCCGTGTATCTTGCAAAGGAGCTATACGGTGAGCAACTGGTGAGCACGAGCGGCGTCACCGCGATCGTTCTGTTCTTGCCCCTCCCGTTTCTCTTCCTTACGATTCCGATGAGAGACGCGCTGTCGGTATTCGTGACGTTTTGTGCACTCGCGGTGATCGTACACGCACTCACGAAACGTGACGTGTGGATGGCAATACCCCTCCTCCCGTTTCTCGCCACGATCTACCTGCTGCGACCGGAGTTAGCGATGGTGCTTCTCCTCGGGCTGGTTGCTGGTGGAGTATTCCTCGGCTACGAGCTACTCGACATCGAGACGGGCTTTCACTCGTTGATCGCAGTCATTGGGGGGCTCGGTGCGATCGGGTTCGTGCTTTTTGCCGAGTTCATGTATTCGTTCGAGCGGATCAACGCGGAGCTCTCGTACCGGGCCAGCGGCGGGGCCGCCTACCTCGAGGGAATGCAGTACTCGTCCTGGCTCGACGTACTCGTCACAGCGCCCGGACGCGCTCTCTATTTCCAGTTTGCCCCGTTCCCTCTCCACGTCGAAACGGTCTTTCATCTCTTGGGATTCGTCTCGAGTCTCTACATCGTCGTGTTCGCCATCGCTGCGGTCCGTTCCCTCTACAGCTGTGAGACGAACGAGGTCGTACTCGTGGTGTTGCTCGTCGTCTATCTCGGCGGAATCACTGGGTACGGACTCATCAACTCGAATTTCGGCACGAACGTCCGCCACAGAATCCCCTTCGTGTTCATGCTAGTCGTCTTCGCCGCGCCGGTGATTCAGCGGTGGGAGCTAGCCGTCCGTGAGTGGCTTGGTGTATGGCCAGACGAGAGCAAGCAAAACGACAACGAGCAATGCAAAGCTCAGGAATTTGACCGTCACGTGCAGTCCGGAGAGTAAGAGTCGAACGAGACTTACCAGCAAGAGCATGCACACCCCAGCGACGAGTACTTTCGAGTTTCCGAAGAGACGAGCAACGAGGCTGTGCTCGGCGGCACGACGGAACCGAACCAGTAGCTGATAGAAGAGTGAATTTTCGAGAACGTCCGTTTCCTTCGAGCCCATAGGTAGTATCTGCTGCAGTTATTTCTTAGAAGTTCCGGTCGGTAGTTCGGTCAATGCTGCAGTCGTCCGATCGACGGTGTCTTGCCAATCGTGAGTGCTGCCGACGACATCACGACCATGTTCGCCGAGCTCCCGGCGGGTGTGACGATCCCGAATGAGTCGACCGATTTCGTTCGCGAACTCGTCGACTGCCCCTACGGAAACTGCTTCACCTCCCTCCGTCGCAATCGGTGCCACCTGTGGCAGATCACTGACGACGACAGGAGTCGCAGACGCCATCGACTCGAGGACGGTTCGTGGAAGCCCTTCAGCCCGACTGGGGAGGACGAGGACGTCCGCGCTGCGGTAGATCGTCGGCACGTCCTCGTAGGGAACGTGACCGACGAACTCGATGGCATCCTCGAGGCCGCGCCGGATGACCTCGTCCTCGAGGTCGGATCGGAGTGGGCCATCTCCACAGAAATAAAGGGTAGCCTCCGGACACTCGCCGCGAACTCGCTCGAGCGCCGCTATCGCGTCCCGAGGCCGTTTCCCCTCCACTAATCGTCCGACGAACAACACGACAGGACCGTCCGCGTCCACGAGATCGCTCTCGGGACCCTCGGGCGAGAACCGCTCCGTATCGATCCCGTTTGGAACGACTTCGATTCGACTCGAGACCCCGAACTCTCGAACCCGCTCCTTATCAGTCTCAGTATAACAGAACACCACGTCGGCCTGATCGAACGTCCACCGACCGAGCGACCGCAAGTACAGATCGAAGACCCACTCGGGGGCGTTCTGGGAGTACAGTCCGTGGTTCGTGATCGCCAGCGGAATATCGCCAAGGAACCGCTTCAACGCGGCCAAATTCGTCGAGAAGTACAGATGCGAGTGGGCATGCATTACGTCGAAGTCTTTCGCGTCAGCCAGATACTGCGCGATGCCGGGACTGATGTCGTTCCCGAGCAAATTCACCGCGGGATCGTACCGCACCACGGTGTACCCGTCCCGTCCTTCGACGTGTGGCAACGAGTCGTCCTGCCGCACCGTCACCACGGTCACGTCGTGTCCCATCGCCGCCTGATCTCGCGACATCGCGTGGACGTGGTACGGCCCCCCGCCTTTCACGTCCGGATAGACCTTCTGTGCGACCCGTAGAATCCGCATTACCGTACCGGTTTTCAGGCACGCGGATATGTCGTTCGATTCACGTCAACGCGATAGAACGCCGAACGCACTCGAGGCCGACTCACACCATCACTCGAGACACAGCACGAAGTCCCCACTGGTATCGCCACTACAGATGTCCCGGGCCCGAGTATCCGTCAGAAGTTCCGTCACCGTCGTCGTTCGCTTCGTCAGTTCCTCGAGTGCGACCCAGAAATACCGAGGGGTACTACCACACCCAACCTTGATTCACGTAGAGCGTCAACGCTGTCAACAAGAATGTCACGGCAGATCCGTCTCGAGGACGACGTCTACGAACGCATCAAGGCGAATAAACGTGACGACGAGTCGTTCAGCGATGCCGTCGATCGGCTCATCGGTGGGCAGTCACTTCGCGATCTCCGCGATGTCTTCGACGACGAGCAGGTGAGCGAGATGCGCGAGGCCATCGATGCTGCTGATCAGACGGACCGCGATGAAGTCCGTGAGGTCGCGGAGCGGTTCGAATGATCGTCGATACGAGCTTCGTGCTGGATGTCATCGACGACATCGAACCGGCCGTCCAGAAAGAACGAGAACTCGAGGCGGAGAGCATCCCCCTGGTCATCCCGTCGATGACAGTTCTCGAACTCTTCGTTGGCGTCGGAAAGGTGGCAAATATTCTGGAGGAGCGACAGCAAGTCGAAGCCGTTCTCGGTTCCTACCCGGTGGTGGAGATGACGCCGAGCATCTCACGGCGCGCGGGACGATTGCTCGGAGAGCGAATGGCCACTACGGACAACGGAGACAGGCCGGGTATCGGGAAAGGCGACGCCGCAATTGCAGCAACTGCCCTGGAACGGGATGAACCGGTCCTGGCTGGAGACGGCCACTTCGGGAATATCCCCGGCGTTACCCACGAAAGCTATCGGTAGTGTGATTACTGTCGTGACGTGAGCCGTCTCTTCCTCGATCGCCTCGAGACCCACACCGAAACGCTCGAGAAACGACGAGAGTCGAGTTCGCCCCTACTGACGAACCGTTCCCCACACGTCCTCGAGCACGCCCCATATCTGCCGAACCACGATCTTCAGATCGAACCAGAACGACTGTCGCCGAATGTACTCGAGGTCGTAGCGCAACTTCTCCCGGGGTGCAGTACTAGTAACGCCGTTGACCTGGGCCAATCCAGTCAACCCGGGTTTCACGAACCACCGTTTGCGCCACGCAGGCGCATCGCCCTCCAGCAGTACCTCTTCTTCGGTCCACACAGCTCGAGGGCCCACGACGCTCATCTCCCCAACCAAAATAGACCACAGTTGCGGTAACTCGTCTAGATGGGTTCGCCGTAACACCCGTCCAACACGCGTGATCCGCTCGTTTTCCTCCTCGTCAGACGGTGTGGCCGACGCCCCTTCGGGAATCATCGTCCGGAACTTGTACACCGAAAACGTCTCACCGAACCCCGCAGTTCGGTCCTGGCTGTACAGTACGGGTCCCGGACTCTCCATCTTGATCGCGACCGCAATCGCGCCCATGACTGGCGCGAACGCCACGACGCCGACGCCCGCAAACACGACATCGAACAGTCGCTTCCCGAGGTGATCGAGCGGGTCCCACGGCTCGATGTCTACGGTCACTAGCTCCCCGAGCCCACCCCCCGTGACCAACACGCTGTCGGCGTACTTCCGGTGGACGTTCGCGTCGACGCCGTGTTCGTGACACGCGTCCAGGGCTCCGAAGAATTCCGCGCGATCGGCGTGGCGAAACGCGAGCACGACGGTATCGATGTCGAACTCGAGTATCGCGTCCTCCATCCGAGATAAGCCGCCGATCCGATCCAGTGACTCGAGTTGCGAGCGCGTGACGCTGGCATCACCCGAGCCAACGGAGATACCGCCATCGGTAGCCGGCTCGAGCGACGCCAGTTCGTCCCGGACACCGACGACGGACGGACAGAGGTATCCGAGGACGGACGCATCGATCGACGGCGAGATCGCCGCAATCTGCTCGAGGTCGTCACCGACGACGAGCACGCGCTCCGACCCGTCGGTCGGCCGCCGCCGAATCCAGACGAACCAGGCCGGCACCGTGATCGCCAGGAGCCCAAACGTCATCACCAGCGTCGCCCGGGGCAACCGGTACGAGTAGTTGAAATAGCCCAGCGTCGCCAGCGCGAGCGCGGCCACCAGCACCCGCTTCTGGACCACGAAGACGGTGTCGAGCACGCGCCGCGGCTGTGGCTTGTACAGTGGGACCAAACTCCCGACGACCACAGCCACGCTCAACGCGAGCGCCAGGGAGAGCGCCCGCCCGGACAACACGGTCACCTCGAGCCGGGCGAACACCGGAACGTACGTGGTAAACAACCGCTGGGACAGTCCGTGGTTCGCGACGAGCACTGCACCGACGGTCAGTACGACCACGCCGAGGACGCTCGCGAGCCGGTATCGCCAGCCCGTAAACATTCGTCCGATGACACACCCACGAGCGGTATAGTATATTCCATATTTTATATTGAGGATTGATGCCTGGAATATGAACTGTAATTCGAGCAGTACAGTTCGGCTCGTCTGACCCTCGACAGCACTGGGCGACGGCTCCAGCGCTCTTATCAGTACCGGGCCGCCAACTCGAGTCGATGAACGCCCCGACGATCGCCGCGTGGGTATTCGAACCGGGGGCCACCGAAACGGTCCGGACGGCCGTCCCGGCTCCGTTCCGACCCGCCATCGAAGCCGCGACCCACCTCGGCGATCCGGCTGTCCTGCTCGTGATCGCAACGGGGTTCTTCTGGTACCACGCGGACCGTGACCGGGGCGCTCGAGTCCTCGGTATCGCGCTCGTCGCGTTCGGGCTCACGGCCTGTCTAAAAGGGACGATCCTCCTCGAGCGTCCCGTCACCCACCTCGCGTTCGCCCCCGACGACTACGGCGGATACAGCTTCCCCAGCGGCCATACGCTTGGGGCCGCGGCGGTTTACGGTGGGCTGGCGATCACTGCTGACTGGAGAACCCCCACTCACCGACATGCCCTCGGCGCTGGCGTGATCACATTGGTCGCCCTCTCGCGGCTCGTCCTCGGCGTGCACTACGTCGGTGATGTCGTCGCCGGTGCGGTGCTCGGCCTCACCATTGCCGTGATCGCCAGCCGTCCCGCTCTCGATCCGGGCCACCTTTTCCCAGCAGCGACTGCCCTCGCACTCGTCGCTGTCGCACTACCGTCCGGGGCGTTCATGCCGGCTACCCTCGGCGCGGCACTCGGAACGACTGCCGTCTGGTACGGTCGCTCGAGTGTTCCCCATACTCCATTCCCTCAATCCAGGGGATTCCTCCTCCCTCTGAGCGTCGTCATTCCACTGCTGCTCGGTGGCCGACTCGTCTCGACCAGCTGGGGGCTCCCCCGGGGCCTCGAACTCGTAACCTACGCCCTTGCGATGGGGTTCGCACTCGCCGTCCCACTCCGACAAACACACGGCGTCCTCGAAAAATAGCGAGATTTCAGGAGTTTCTCACGAGCGGATCGTACCACTGCTGGTTCTCCCGGTACCAGTCGATGAATTTCGAGACGCCCTCGCGAATGTCGACCGTCGGCTCGTACCCCAGCAGCTCGTTTGCCTTCGAGATGTCGGCGTGGGTGTGTTCGGCGTCGCCCTCTCGAGGATCGGTGTACTCGAGTTCGAGCGATGGATCGATCTCGTCCCGCACCACTTCGGCGAGCGTCTTGATGTCGATGTTGTCCGTCGAGCCGACGTTCAGGACCTCGCCGTCCGCGCTGTCGTCCTCCAGGAGCTGCGCATTGACCCGTTTCACGTCGTCGACGTACGTGAAGTCACGCGTCTGCGTTCCGTCACCGTAGATCACCGGCGGCTCGCCGTGCAGACAGCGCGAGACGAAGTTCGTCATCGCCATGTTCGGCCGCATACGTGGTCCGTATACCGTAAAATACCGCAGCGCAACGGTCGGCAATCCGTACACTTCGTTGTACACGCGAGCGTACTGCTCGGACGCTAACTTCGAGACGCCGTACGGCGAGACCGGCGTCGTGGGGTGAGCTTCGTCGTACGGGAGGTACTCGGGCTTGCCGTAGACCGAGGAGGACGACGCGATCACCGCGCGCTCGACGTCGTGGCGACGCGCCGCCTCGAGTAACGTCATCGTCCCATCGACGTTGTACTCGTTGACCTTCGCGGGCTGTTCGACGCTCTTTCGAACGCCGGCCTGTGCGGCCTGGTGGTAGACGACGTCCGTCTTTGCAACCAGTTGGTCTACGCGCTCCTCGTCGGTGATCGATCCCTCGACCAGCTCGTAGGAACCGCCAGCCGCCTCGGCGGCGTCCCGTCCGACCTCGACGTTTCGCTCCTTGATCCCGCGGTCGTAGTACGGTTCGAAATTGTCGAGCACGACCACGTCGTGGCCGTCGCCAGCGAAGTGCTCGGCGAGGTGGCCGCCGATGAATCCGGCACCGCCAGTGACGAGAATCTGCATTGGTGTCAACTCCACTAGCCACCGTCAAAAGTAGTGTGACTCGGGTTCGGAGGCCCGATCGAAGCGGCCAGAGACCGGTAGACGGCTCGAATGAGCTGCAGCGGTTCCCACGACTCTGACGAGAAAGCAATCCAATCTCGACGAAAAGCAGCGTCAGTCGGGTGCGACCGTCCCCCCGTTCTCGACGGCTTCTTCCGAAACCTCGACCGTCTCATCGCCAACGCTGTACTCGCCTGCATACGGCACTCGAACCTCAAGCGAGCCGTCCTCGTCTGCCGTCTCGACCCGTTCGTAGACGAGTGTTTCACCGGACACCTCCTGTTCCGTTGCCACTGTCACCGTCTCCCCTGGCTCGAGCTCGGCAGTCACGTTCGCGCCGGGCACGACGGCGAATGCGGTCGCCTCGTCGTCGACGTAAAGCGCCTGATAATGCTCGAGTGGCTCACGATCGGAGTCGCCGGTACCGAGGTTGTCGTGAAGGTGCGCCAGCGAGGTTTCCGGTGGGGCTTCACCTCGGTCCCCAGTGATGACGACGTAACCAACCTGATCGTCGAACTCGTCGTGCCAGCTGTCGGGATCGGTATCCGTTACAAAGTCGTCGAACGTACTCTGCGCGTAACTGTATCTCTCGGCCTCTCCGTTGACGAAGTAGTTGTGCATCCGGCTGTCGCCCCACTGACTTAGCACGAAGTCCTCGGGGTACTCGCGATCGGCGTCCATCGCGTGCTCGTCGATCGCGAGTGTCGCGTCGACCTGTGCGTCGCTGTAGGCCGTCTGTGCGCTGAGCGACGGCACGAATATCAGGCTCATCCCGCAGATTAGCAACGCGATCCAGAACAACATCACGAGCTGTCGCCAGTCGCGTGAAACGACGACGCTTGGCTCGCGTTCGCCGCCGTCGGCCGCGGTCTTCCGTTCCCGAAGCCTGGACCGTCCCGTCTCGTCGGTTTCGGACTCGCGGAACCGTTTCGGTACGCGGGCCAGATCGACCCACGCCAGCAGGTACACGAGCCCCATGCCGCCGAGCACGGACAGCGGAACCGCAAGCTGTGCCGCAAACCGGACCTGGAACGCCGCGAGCACGAGCCAGAAGGTCGTCGAAACTGCAAGCACCAGCCAGCCCGGCTCGTAGCGCTGGTAGACGAGCCAACAGGCCCAGACCAGCACTGCCAGCGCGAGATAGAAGTTGAGCCCGAGTTGTGCCATCGGCTCGAAGATAATGGAGTTCTCCGTCGCGAACAACGAGCCGGTCTCGGTCGCCCCCATGTGATCCCGGAAAAACAGGTCGTCCGCTCGCCCCCAGAGCCGCTCCCAGTCCCCGGGACGTACCGATCGGAAAGCCAAGAGTCCGAAACCAGCAAGCACGGCCGTGACGCCAACGAAGCCGCCGACGGGCCACTCGAGTTGCCGCCAGCACTCTCCGAGTGCGACGACGGCCAGTGCCCCGACGACGACGACCGCCGGGATCACGCCGGTGAACGTCTCGTGCCAGCCCCAGCGGAAATGCAAGAACGCGGACAGCACCGCACTCACCACGAGCCCGGCCACCAGCGGCGCGTTCGCTAACGCAGGTGACAGCCCGTCCCGAACGTCGATCGCAGCCTTCAGGGCGACGTATCCCGCGACGGGTACGAACATCAGTACCGAGCCACCCCAGGCGAACGCCGACAGCGTCAGCGCGATCCCTAACACGAGCCCGGCGACCCATGCCCACGGACACGCTAGGTGTTCTCGAACGGCCGTTCGGGCACCCGTCTGCTCCCGTTCCCGTCCGTGCCGGCGCTGGACATCGACGCCGAGCCAGGCCAGCGTCAGTAACGTCACGCCGAGCCAGAAGTACTGGTGGAGTCGGTGCTCGAGAAAACCCACGCCCGAGTACACGGCGTGAACGGGCGCGAGTGCAAGCAGGACCACCGACGCGACGCCGACGCGGACATCGTCGGTGACGACGACGGCGAGCCAGTAGACGACGACGCCGAGTGCGAGCGTCGCGACGACGGGCAGTCCCGCGGCGACTACGTCCGCGGCCCACTGATCGCCGCCGAGCAGTTCCGCAAACCACCAGTTCGCGGCGTGGGTCAACGGCCGCGTCCCTGCGGCCCCGTCGGGCATGTCGGTGAGGATGGACCAATCCGTGAGCCCGTTCGATGCTGCCAGCAGTTCCTCCATCCAGTATCGGTAGTAGTAGGGGTCGTTCCCCGGCGAGACGACCAACCCGTCACGAAACACCGACCGGACGTTCAGCAGTCGCATCGCGACCAGGAACGCGAGTGCCCCCACCAGTGCTCCGGCCGCCCGCGGATCGAACGCGATCGGACTCGAGAACGGGACCGGCAGCGGCTCGTCCTCGCTCTCTCCGCTTTCGTCAGCGATCTCCCGACCCTCGAGTGTGGCACGGACGCCGTCGCGACTGGCGACTCGATACTCGCCGTCGGTTTTCGCCACGATATCCCGCGAGACGAGTTCTCCGAACGTGCCCGAATCGAGCGGTAGCTCGTCGAAGGTCCAGGTCTCGTACTCGTCGTCGACCTCGAGAAGGGTCTCGAGGACCGCCTCGCCGTCGTCGCGGTCGTCGGCGTCGTCGCGGAAGGCGGCCGCGGCGTCGGCGACGGCAGCGGGGTCCCGTTCCGGTTCCCGGTCGTCGGCCATTGTACAGTACCTCCGGCCGAATCAAGATAAAAACTGTGAGTAGCCGTGTACTCCGTTGCCGATCGCGCTCACCACCAGCCAGGCGGGCTCACAATTCGAACTCGAGCACGTCACCCGTCTGAACACCGTGTTCGGCGGTCCACTCGTAGACGACCTCCAGGACGTACTGTCCCGTGTCGAAGTAGACTTGCTCGGACCCGTCCTCGTCGGGGCCGGGTGCGCGGGCCCGATAGATGCTCGTGATCGTCCGGTCGGCGTCGGCAAAGATGATGTCGATGGCGAAGTCCATGTCTGGCATCGTAAACGTGAGTTCTTGCATCTCGTCGTAGACGAAGAGCATCCCCCGATCCGGAGGTAACTCGTCGGTCTCGCTCAATCCGGTCCGTTGGAGGTCCGACGTGTCCGCGATCGCCGCCATTACCTCTCCCGAGACATCTCCCTCACTGTCCGTCACCTGGACGTCCGTCGTCTCGTGCTCCGGATGGACCTCCTGCGATGTATCGTCTGCTGTCTCGCCGTCTCCGGCGAACGTTCCAGTACATCCCCCGAGAGTAGCGATGCCAAGACTCGTCGCGATGCCCGTCAACACGGTTCGCCGGTCGGATCGGAGCGATCCCGAAGCGTCCATACCAATACTGAGGAACCACTACGCGACGCAAAAGCGTTTGTGACGGCCGTGATGAGTCTCATCGAGAGCCAAGTTCCAAGTTTCACTCTTCGCGTATCCGCGAAAGAAAAGAGAACGGTTGGCTCTGATCGAAACACGACGGCAACTGTGTCACCGACGAACCATCGCTATCACGTCCTCGAGCACGCCCCATATCTGTCGAATGACGATTTTGACGTCCAGCCAGAACGACTGCTGTCGGATGTACTCGAGGTCGTAGCGCAGTTTGGCGTTCGGGTTCGTACTCTTCGCGTCGTTGATCTGTGCCAACCCGGTCAGTCCGGGCTTGACGAACCAGCGCTTGCGCCAGGCCGGGGCGTCCTGCTCGAGCAGTAGTTCCTCTTCGGTCCACGCGGCCCGCGGTCCGACGACGCTCATGTCGCCGACGAAGATCGACCACAACTGGGGCAACTCGTCTAAATGCGTCCGGCGCAACACGCGGCCGACCCGCGTGATCCGATCGTTTGCCTCGTCTTCGGTCGGCGTTACCGACTCGCCCTCTGGCACCATCGATCGGAACTTGTACACCGGGAACGTCTCGCCGAAGCCGGCGGTCCGGTCCTGGCTGTACAGCACGGGGCCGGGACTGTCCAACGTGATCGCGACGGCGATCACGAGCATCAACGGCGCGAACACGACCAGTCCAACCGTCGCAAACACGACGTCGAACAGCCGCTTTCCCAGGTGGTCGAGGGGGTCCCACGGCTCGAGATCGACATCGACCAACTCACCGACGTCGCTTTCCGAGACCAGGACGCTGTCGGCGTACTCCCGGTGGACTTTGGCCGCGACACCGTGCTCGTGACAGGCGTCTAGTGCGCCGAAAAACTCCGCGCGGTCCGCTTCCCGAAACGCCAGGACGACGGTGTCGACGTCGTACTCGACGAGTACGTCCTCGAGCCGCGAGAGGCCGCCGAGCCGCTCGAGCGACCCGAGTTGATCGATGTCCTGCGTCGCCGACGCCACCGCTTCGGAGCCGTCGTACTCCAGCGCGGTCCCACCGTCGGTCGCCAGGTCGGGACCGTCCTGATCGTCGACGCCAGCGACGATCGAGGGGCAGAGATAGCCCAAAACGGGCGCGTCGATCGCCGGCGCGATCCGGTCGATCTGTGCCAGGTCGTCGCCGACGATGAGCGTCCGTCCCTCACCGTTCTGTGGCCGTCGCCGGATCCAGACGAACCAGGCGGGGAGTGTGATCGCGAGTACCCCGACGACCATGACGAGCGTCTGCCGTGGGAGCCGGTGTGACCACTTGAAATAGCCCAGGGCAGCAAGGGCGAGTCCGCCGACGAGCACGCGCTTTTGCGCGAGGAAGACCACGTCCAGCACGCGCCGTGGCTGTGGTTTGTACAGCGGGAACAGTGCGGCCCCGACGAAGGCGACGCTCAAAAGCAGCGCCCAGCCGAGCGACCGCCCCTCGAGCACCTGGGGATCGAGCCGGTCGAAAAGCGGGACGTGACTGGTGAACAACTCCTGTGGGACCGGGTGGTTCGAGAGCAACACCGCCAGCACGACTATCCCGACCGTGCCGGCGAACGCAACGAGACGGTACCGCCACCCGGTAAGCATCTGGTAGGGTACAGGGGGGAGCAGAGTCATAAGTTTGGTGAACGAACGGCCCGGTTACAGTGTCCCATCTCACTCGAGGGTGGGCTTGACCCCGGGGGACCATCGACCCGGGGCGACGAACCACGATGCGTCCCCGCGAGGTCAATCCGTCGTCGACTCGGGGGACTGTTCGACCTCTGGCGGTTCCGTCTCCTGTTTCGGCCCGACGATTCGGCCCGACTCGGTCCGTAGGCGTTCCGCCGCGCGGTCGCGATCCTCGGGATACCCGACATCGACGCGCCATCCCTCCATACGGATCGCGTCGATCGTCCGGCCCGACTGGATCAACAGGTCGATCGCGTCCGGCAGTTCGTACTCGCCGCGGTCGCTTTGCTGGACGAGGTGACAGGCGTGGAAGATCGCCGGCGTGAACGTGTAGAAACCGGTCATCACCAGGTTGGAGGGTGGCTCCTCCGGTTTCTCCACGACCTCGACGATCTCCCCGTACTCGTTGGTATCGAGGACCCCGTACCGGGAGGCTTCCTCCTCGGGCACTTGCTCGACCAGAAAGGCGGCGTCGGCCCGTTGCTCCCGTTGACGGTTGACCACGTCCGCGAGGTTCGCCCGAAAGACGTTGTCCCCGAGCAACAGCACGAAATCGTCATCGACGTACGGTTCGACCTGTAAGATCGCGTGAGCCAGCCCCAGTTGCTCGCGCTGGTGGGCGTAGGTGATCGGGACTCCCTTGTAGGAGTCCCCGTACCGATCCATGATCTGCTCTTTCAGGTAGCCGACGACCACGATCAGCTCGTCGGCACCGATCTCGAGGAGGTTGTCGAACACGTCCTCGAGGATCGGACGGCCGTCTACCTCGACGAGCACTTTCGGCTTCTCTTCCGTGAGCGGCCGAAGGCGGGTTCCCTTGCCAGCCGATAAGACGACAGCTTGCATGTGCATCGACAGTCCGAGCCAGGATAAATAGCTGCGCCCTTTAACTGCCGGATATCGACGCGTACGTGTACTTTACTCGGGACTCGGTGTCGGACTCTCGACTCGCTTCGAATCCAACCCAACGGCGATCGACAGCCAAACCAGGAGAGTCGGTCGGCGTTTCGGTCAGGTGACGTCGACGGGGTGTGTGGGTTCGAACCCATCGATTTCTCGAACCTACCGAGCGATTCCAGCCCGCAAATACGAAAAGACGATTACGATCCTCGAGAAACGGTTCGGCGAGTGAACTGGGGTCTTTCTCTAGGTCGACCGGAGAGTGCTAGTGCTAGTGCTAGACTCGGACGGAAAGGCAGAAGATGAACGCGGAGAAGACCTACGCCAGACGCTGATGAGACGATACCCGCACCACCCCCTAACGTCCCCGAACCGATACCCATGACTCGAGGCGTCGGCGTCACCGAACTGCTCCGCGAAACGCTTCCGGAGTGGTCCGTCCGGGTCTTCGAGTTCACGGCGCTGCTGGGTGACGAGTTCCTCGTCGGTGGCGTCCTCCTGGCACTCGCCTCTCTCGACGCGTACCGATCGTTCCGCCGGGGAGACGATCGGCTCATCACCGACCGGACGGCGTTTATCCTGGCAGTCGTCCTCGGCGGGCTCGCGCTCACCCTCACGCTCAAGACCGCCTTCGGTCTCCCCCGGCCGCCGGAATCGCTGCAGGCCGTCCCCCGGGAGAGCGAAGGCTTCCCGAGCGGTCACACGATGGCTGCGACGATACTCTGGACCAGCCTCGCGCTGTGGACCACGCGCTCGACGCGACGCAAACGTCTCGCCCTCGCTGCAGGTCCGATCGCGGTCGTCGCGTTCTCCCGACTGGCGCTTGGGGTCCACTTCCTCGTCGACGTGATCGCCTCGGTTGGCTTCGGCGTCGGTTACCTGCTACTCGCGGCGAAACTCACCGACGGAGAGCCGTCGAACGCGTTCGTGGGCGCGGCGGTGCTTGGTACCGTCGCACTCGTGGTCACCGGCGGTAGCACGGACGGGTGGCTGGCGTTCGTCGGCTGTCTCGGCGGGGCCGTCGCCTGGTGGATCATCACCCGACCGACCGTCCGGGAGCTGTGGGTGTCGGTCTCGAGTTGAGCGTACTCGTTTCGTTACTGGGGAGCGAAACCGCCGTCTTTCGAGTCGTTCGCTGCTGTCGGTGACCGATGCTCGTTTCACTCTGGATCATCTGACCCGTCGCCGGCCGTCCCGTCACCAGCTTCGTCGTCGCCGTTATCGTCCCGGTGTTTCGCAAGCGCCTCCTCGATCGTCAACTCGCCCGCGGCGACCCGTCGCGCGAGGACATCGTCGATCGCGCGGTTGGTTTCGCTTTGCTCCCGGGAGCGATCCTTGATCACCTGGAGTTCCCCCGCCGTGGGTTCGATCTCGCGGGCATCGACGACTTCACCCTCGAGTCGGGCGATGTTTACCGCCGCGAGCACGTCCTCCATCCCACGTCCGCCGGTTCCGAGATAGGGGGTCGTTCCGGTCTCGTCGACGAGTTCGACCCTGACGTCCTCGAGATCGTTGACGAGCTTCGCCCCCTGGAGTCGGGAGCCATCGCCGATTCGGACGACCGGGTTGGCGGCCTCGCTGACCTCCCGCTGGATGACGTCGACGGCGTCGGCCAGCGGGACCTGGAAGGCGGCGACGACCATCTCGCCAGCGAGGACGGCGATACCTGGTTTGCGACCCGGATCGACGCCGACGATGGTCCGGCCGCCGTTGCCACGGACCGCAGTCATCGCCTGGTCGACCGCCCGCCGCGGGGCGTCGGGGTCAGCGACGATCGTGGTAACGTCTGCGAACTCGTCGGCGTGGTCGGCCGCGGTGACGACGACGGCCGTCCCCTCGGGGAGCGGGTCGCCCGGCTCGACGGTCGTAAACGTCGTTCCGCGGTCCCGTAGCTCGTTGACGACGCCGTGGTACACTTCGAAGTCCGACGTTGCGACGACGATCACGCCACCCAGTTCGCCCCGCGACCGAATAAACGTATCCGGACGGAACGGTCGACACGGACACACCACGAGCCCCCAGTCGAGACGAAAGCGGTGGTCCCCGGCCGGTTCCGGGGGGTTTTTGCGCCGACCGTTCGAACTCCGACCGTGAACGACGAGGCGATTCCGACCGGCTGTGACCCGGTCGACGACCTGCTCGGCGGGGGGTTCGAGCGCGGGACGGTCACGCAGCTGTACGGCCCGCCGGCCGCGGGGAAGACGAACCTCGCGCTCTCGGCGGCAGTCGAGACGGCCGCCGACGGCGGGACGGTCGTCTACATCGACACGGAGGGGGTGTCGGTCGACCGCTTCGAGCAGTTGTTGTCCGCGCGGGCGAACGGCAACACCGGCACGAAAGCGACCGATACCGAACCCGAGCTGCTCGAGCAACGCGACACCTCGAACGCCGCTGCTGACGACCTCACGGTCGAAGATGTCGCGTCACGGATCGTCATCGAGGACGCCGTCGACTTCGAAGAACAGGCCGAGGCCGTCCGCGACGCCGAGGAGTTCGCCGAGCGCGCCGACCTGATCGTCCTCGACAGCGCGACCGGCTTCTACCGTCTCGAGCGCACCGGCGACGGCGACGAGGGCGAGGCGTTGCGGCGGGTCGCTCGGCAGGTCACCCACCTTCTCTCGCTGGCCCGGAAACACGACCTCGCGGTCGTACTCACGAACCAGGTGTTCGCCGATCCCGACTCCGACCGAACGCGCGCGCTCGGTGGGAATACCCTCGAGCACTGGACAGGAGTCGTCCTCCGACTCGAGCGGTTTCGCGGCGGTAACCGCCGTGCAACGCTCGAGAAACACCGCTCGAAGCCGGCGGGTGAAACGACCCAGTTCCGGATTACGGACAGCGGCCTCGAGGGCACGGACGAGAGTCAGCGGTTCTGAGCGGCTGGTCGAAAACGAGTCGAAAGCGAGCGATCGGCCGCTCGAGCCACGATCGAATCAAGCGGGCTCGAGATCGAAGTCAAGAGAGAAATCGGGGCCGGGACTGAGATTGAGGTCGAGGTCGAGGTCGGTGCCGACATCGACGAACCCGCTACGACCGTGCCGCGTTACAGCTCGTTTAGTTTCCGCAGCAGCTGGCCGCGGTACTCCTCGTCGCTCGTGATGCCCTTGACCTCGAGGACGTTGCGCTCGAGTTTGTCCAGGGCGACCCGGAAGGCGTTCTCGGCACCGTAGCCCTCGCCGGTACCGGCGACCTGGCCCTTGTTCGTACGCAGGCGGACCTGGCAGTGGATCAGCGGCGTGCCCCGGAGTTTCTCCTTGTGCTCTTTGAAGCGGACGTGGGCGTGCAGCACCTGCATGTCGGCGTACTTGTCCGACACCTCTTCGATGCTCTCGTGGACGGATTCGCGGGAGATCGTATCGAGCAGGGAAACGTTCGTGATCTGGACGTCCATTCGCTCTTTTTCGGTGAACGTCAGCGCCCGCAGGACGTCGGTCTTGGTGACGACGCCGATGACGACGCGGTCGTCGTCTTCGGGCGTGACCATCAGTCCAGCGTAGTCCTGATCGAGCATCCGCTCGACGGCGTCCTTCGCGGTCGCTTCACGTGTGATCGTCTCGACCGGGCTGTTCATAATGTCGTAGACCGGCACATCGAGCAGACGCTGGGAGTCGCCGACGCGGTCGCCGGTCGTGGTCGTCTCGTTCTTTCGGATCGCGAAGTCCGCGATGTCGTAGGTCGTCACGACTCCGGAGAGGTAGCCGTTCTCGTTGAGAACCGGCAGCCGAGAGATTCCGTGCTCGCGGAGGAGGTTGATCGCCTTTCCGACGCCGTCGTCTTCCTGAATCGTCACCGATTCCGACGTGTAGATGTCTTCGACAGTCAGCGTATCGAGGTTGTCGAGGACGGCCTCGAGAATGGCCTCGTCGCTGATGACCCCCCAGAGATCACCGTTCTCGAAGACGGGGGCGACCTTCGAGTTGCTCTCGATCAGCAGGCGGGCGGTCTCCCGGACGTCTTCTTCCCGGTCGACTTTCGGGGAGGGGTCGTTTCGGCTCGGTTTGATCAGGGCGGAGACTTTCGCGTCGTCTTCGACGTGAGACTGGAGGACTTCCCGCTCGCTGATGACGCCCTCGTATTCCCCGTCGTTAGTGACGATAATTCCCTTGGGGCCGCCGTTCTCGAACGTAGAACGGACCTTCCCCATGCGCGTGCCGACGTCGACTTCGATGTAATCCTGGGTGGCGATATCAGCGATATTCATCGTTCCGGGTAGGTGTACTGCCGCCGGGGTTTTGAAGATATTGCCTGTTCCCAGACGCGTCCGGAACGCTGAGACTCTTTGGCGAGACTCTGGTAACGTCGGCCAGTCACGGATGGCACCGAAACCCGATATCAGCGTTTTCGGCCGGTACACGTATCTGGCAACCGAACTGTTCTGGGGAACGATCGCGGTAGTTCTGCTCCGTCGACAGAACGCGCTCCGCAAGGCCGCGGTGACGATCCTCGCGCTGTATCCGATCGCGTACGTCTGGGACCGATACACGCTCTCGGTGGGCGTCTTCGACATCAAGCTCCGGACCGGGATCGACGTGGCCGGCATCCCCCTCGAGGAGCACCTTTTCATGGCGGTCGTGCCGGGGCTGGTGATCGGCTTCCACGAGACGATTTTCGGGGAGGAAAGCGACGACGGTGATCCCTCACTCGAGAAACCCCGGCTGTAAATTGCCTCGGGGTCAAGCCCCGTGGCATCCGCCTCGATTCTTCTGTGAACCGACACAGCCCCTCGAGATCGGACGCCGTCGACGCGTCTCACGGTCGGGGGACTCTCAACGCCTGCAAGCGACCGTCGATATCATAGTCGGGGAGAGCCCACGTTTCGACGATGGCGAGTCCGGGACGGGATCAGGAGCAAACGCGAAAGCGGGAACGAGCATCCGCTGCCGACGAGACGAGCCGTACGAGAGCGGCGGCTGCTCCGGGCCCTCGGAATCGCGCGCTCCTGCGTTCGCTGTTTACCCTCGGGTTCGTCCTTCTTCTCGTCGGCACCGTCGTCCTCGGAGGCCTCCTCGTGGGGCCGACAGTGCTCGAGACGATCGACGACCTCGAGAGCGCCGACGAGATCGAGGTCGTCGACGGGCCGAGCCCGAGCGCCGAACCGCCACCAGCCGGCGAGCGTGACGTCGACGAGACGGACCCGGACGATCCCGGCGAATCGAGTTACGAGACGGACGTGGAGACGATTTCCTCCGAGGCGGTGGAGGACTTCGTTCACGCGGAAGTCAACGACCGCCGGGCCGAACACGACCTCGAGCCGATCGAGTGGGACGGTACTATCGCGTCGGTCGCGCGGGCCCACAGCTACGACATGGCTGACCGCAATTACTTCGCGCATACGAACCCGGACGGGGAGGGGCCGTACGACCGGTTCACCGACGTCGACGACTACTGTCGCGCCTACGGCGAGAACATCGCACTGACGTGGGTCGATCGTCCCGTCGACGAGCCCGGAAACGGCGATGTCGTCGAATACCGGACCGCGGAACACGTCGCGAGCGGGCTGGTCGACCAGTGGATGAACTCCACCGAACACCGGGAAGCGATCCTCGAGGAGCACGCCTCCCACGGCTGGGACCGTGGCGGCGTCGGAATCTACGTCGACGACGATGGTGCGGTCTATGCATCGCACAACTTCTGTTACACGCTGTGACAGGCGATGTGTTACCGGCAGGATTGCTCGGCCTCGCCCCCGCCCTCGTCATCGTCCTCGCTTTCTCCCTCGCCTCGCTCTTGGGAGTGAGGGCGAGAGTCCACCAGCTGCAACGAACTGTCACACTCTTGGCCGCTCTCGTCGAACGACCACCATGGACCTCCGGGACACGCTCGTCGCGATCTATCGAACGGCGAGCGATCGCGACATTACCCTCCTCGCGGCGGCGTTTGCCTACTACGCGTTCGTCTCGCTGATCCCGCTCGTGTTGCTCGCGCTCGTCGTGGGCTCGCTGCTCGGCGGCGAGCAAGCCGCCGAGCGGTTGGTCCTGGTCGCGGGTGATTTCCTTCCGGAGGCCGGTGAGGAACTTATTACCGAGGCGTTGGCGGCCGAGACCGGGCGCACACAGGCGACGATCGTCGCGCTCGCGGTCGGGGGCTGGGGTGCGCTCAAGGTGTTTCGAGGCCTCAGTACGGCGTTCGATCTGCTCTACGACGAGGCGGTCGAAACGTCTCTGGTGGACGAACTCCGCGACGGCCTCGTCGTGATCGTCGCGGGGACCGGGGCGCTCGCCCTGATGGTCGTGATCGGAACCGTTCTAGGGATCGCCGCGGACCACGTGCCGTTCGTGGGGCTGCTGAGCTGGGTGGCGCTGTTGCTCGGACTCGTGCTCGTCTTTCTACCGCTCTACTACGTTCTCCCGCCGATCTCGGTCGGCGTGCTCGAGGTGCTACCGGGTACGGTCGTCGCCGCGGTCGGCTGGACGATCCTGCAGGTCGGGTTCCAGATTTACGCCGCCAACGCCGGTCGCTACCAGGCCTACGGAGCCGTCGGGGCCGTGATCCTCTTCGTTACCTGGCTCTACTTCGCCGGGATCATCATCCTTCTCGGGGCCGTGATCAACGTCGTGCGATCCCGACCGGCGCTGGCCGAGGCGTGATTCGATCGGATCGACGCGGTGACGGACCGGTCGTTTCTTGATCGACCCGATAGCGTGGGAGAAAGGTTATGGTGTCGCGCCCACCTCTCACACACAATGAGCAACGATCGAGAGCGAGCGACGGACGACGGGGGTGACGGGGACGGCGAGGAAGCCGAAGACGACCAGGGGACGCTAGCTGGCGGAATCGAAACCGGCGGCGGTCCCCAGCGCGTCGTTGCCGAAGAGAGCGTCGACGACATTCTCGAGTCGATCGGGGACGAAGAGACGGAGACGGAGCCGGAACAGGAGACGAAGACGGAGACGGAAGCCGAGACCACGTCGCAGGGACACTCCACGGACGAGACCGGGACTGAAGCGGACTCGAGTGGGGAGTCCAACACGGCATCGGGCGCGAGCCATGAACCGAGCGAAGAACCGGACGCGGGTGTGGGGACGGACGCGGACGAAAGTGCGAGCGGAACCTCACGGTTGGAATCGGACGCGAGAGTCGACGACGTCGACGACGTGAGGGAGACCGACAGAAACGACGAGAGGGAGACCGACGACGCCGGAAGCGACGACGCTGGCACGGACGAAACCGGCAGCGACGATTGCAACGGCGAAACCGAACCGACGACACCGGAAGGCAGCGACGTGTCGAACCCACCGGACGACGACGCGACGCCCGGCGACGGTGACGGGCCAGAGATCGATGCCGCAGCAGCCTCGCTTGCCGAGTCGGGCGGAGGGTCGCTCGACGGCTCCGACGACGCCCCCTCCACGAAACCCGACGCCGATCGCGAGAGCGACGCCGGGACCGGCGACGATACTGACGCTGCACCCGACCCCTCCAGGGACCCCGACGAACTCGCCGCCCGCCTCGAAGGCGGCGAGGTAAGCGGTGCGGACGTCCGCGCGGCCGAGGCCGGCGAGGGCCGGGACTCGACACCCGATATCGGCGAGGTCGACCTCTCGATGGACGACATCGAGACCGGCGTCGGCGGATCGTCGACCGACGGCGCGGACGGCCCGCTTGCAGGTTCGATCGATCCGAACGACGGCGACTCGGGGACGGGCGACTCGGCCGAGATTGAAGACGATGACGGCGGTTCGGGTCTTTTCGGCCGGATCAAACGTCTCTTCTCGGGCTGAGCCGGACGGCCGTCGAGTCCTGCTCACCCGACGAGCGCGATCCGTACACAGCGTCCGGCCGAGGGTCGTTGTGAGCACACGCGGCGACGTTCGGCGTAGCCATCGATGTCCTACCAGGGCCGAGATTCACACCGGATCGGCCACGTCCTGCCGTGAGCACGACCGACCCGGGGGAGGGAGAAGCTGCCAGCAGAGTCGTGTTCCGATCCTCGTACCGAGCGGGGAATAGTCTGCTCGCGTAGTGTTGAACCGTTATTGATTCGGATTTATGGTATTTGATGTGAGATGATCGCCTCGACGAACGCTATAGAGCGGGGCTGAATGGAATCCACCGTCGACAGACGTTGCTCCGCTCACCGTGTTGCCTAGCAGTCAGTTTCGGATCTCCCGGACAGTACGATAGTGGCCTCGAGAAACAGCTAGCGAGACGACTGTTCGAGCCACGTCTCGAGACGCAGCGGAAGTGCCGGATTACTTCTACGGGTATAGTCCGGGACCGGTTTCGTGGAATAAATAACCGGCTCCGATCGTAACCGTGGGCCCGATTTAAGAGTGAAAGCGGTGACACACTCTATCGGGGAGCAGCTCGGAGACGACGTCTACCGCCGTGAGAGACGTCTCCATCGGTCCGATAGGGTCGCGTCGGTCTCGAGCGTTCCCCGTTCACGACCATGACTCGCGCACTCACGATCACGATTACGGTCGCGGTAGCAGTGGGGTGTCTGGTACTCGTCGGTGCAGGAGCAGCTACAGCGGACGAGCACGGAGTCGAGAACAGCATAGAAGGGATCACGGTAACCGACGATCGCCTCGCTATCGACGGCGACGGCGACGACGGCGGCGTCGTCGTCGGTGGCTCCGCTGACGGAACGAACGGCGGAAGCGGCGGGATCGCGGTCGGCGGCTCGGCCGACGGCGGTGACGGCGGCGACGGCGGCGACGCCGCAGCCGCAGGTGGCGACGGCGGATTCGCAGCCAGTAACGACAGCGACCGCGACGCAAACGCTAGCGGCGGCGATGCACTCGCAGCCGGTGGCGACGGCGGTAATGGCGGTGACGGCGGCATTGCAGTCGGTGGCACCGCTTACGGCGGTGACGGTGGCGACGGCGGTAGCGCCGCAGCCGCAGGCGGCCCCGGCGGTGTCGCACTATCGGACGCCGGCGACGCCGATGCCAGCGGCGGCAACGCGTACGCTATCGGTGGCGACGGCGGTGACGGTGGTGACGGCGGTCTCGCCGTCGGTGGGCCAGCCCACGGCGGCGATGGCGGTGATGGCGGTGACGCCGCTGCTGCCGGCGGCCCCGGCGGGGAAGCGATTTCCGAGGACGGTGATACCGATGCCGACGGCGGCGATGCACTCGCCGTCGGTGGCGACGGTGGCGACGGTGGTGACGGTGGGTTCGCCGTCGGCGATTCGAGCGACGATGGCGACGACGGTGAAGACGGTGAGTCTGAAGCCACCGACGGTAACACCGGCTAACGGCAGCCACAGCCGGACTGCTCACTCGAGCACACGACGGTCCAGTTCCCGCACGGACCGTCTTCGGAGCCGACTAACCCGCTCCCCAGCTGCGTGTCCCCGTGTACACTCCGGGAAACACGGACACGGTGCTCGTTTTCCGCGTGCCGTCGCTAGCTCCATCCCCACTCGAGAGTTCGTGTGCAGTCGCTGGGACGGATGCGACGCTCCATCTCGTTTTGAAACGCTGCCAAAGATTACTATAGTATGACATCATACCGCTGTCGTAATGGCCGACGAATTCTGCTCTCGCCGAAGATATCTGAAAGTAGCCGCGGCCACCGGTGGTATCGCCACCGCCGCAGGCTGTAGCGGTTTCGGCCAAAGCGGCGATCAGGCAGGCAATTCTGAACCTAACGGCGAGCCTGAAGCACCCGACATTCCCGCTCTCAGACTGGAGACGGCCGACTTCGCTTCCGTTCGGCAGTTCGAGGCGGATACCTACGAGCGAATCCACACGTATCGGAAGCGACGGGCGATCGAAACGCTGTTGACCGATCCAGCAGTCAACGACGTTGTCAGCGACTGGATCGGCGGCTTCGAAGCGTACGAAGTCCTCACGAACCACCTGGAGACGATCAGCATCCAGGGCCCGACCTCGCTACACGTTCGAGAGACCGGCTTTCCCGACGGCGACGAAGCCGAGTTCGAGGTGACGGCGGAGAATCGACGAACGATCTACGGACTCGTCGACCGCCACCGCGACGAGCTCGTCGCACTCGAGATGACCGAGCCCCAGGACGTCTCGTGGACGGTGACCCAAACCCCCTACCAGATGGCGATCGGGCAAGGTATCCATCGGACCGAAGCGGTCCAGGACGCTTTCGGGGATATGAGCGATCGGGAGTGGTATCCGTCGTGGAAAGGTGCTGCCGGAGGGTATGCCGGTATCGGTCAGGCGGATCTCCGTCACGGGAACGGATCGACGGCCGTCATGCACGTGAAAGACGACGGCGATCTCCGAATTATCAGTGCGTTCGTCGACGGGACGGACCCGGAAAACCCCGAAATCGTCGACGTTGCGGTCCTCGACCACGCCGTCGTGTACCCGCTCTACGAGATCGCCGAGAGCATCGATCCGGCTCCGGAATCGGTGCTCGAGGCCGTTCCGGACGTGCCGGCGGAACAGCGTCCGTACTATACGGCAAACGACGGCTACCACCGCATCGAGCGCCCGGACGAGTCGTTCGAGCGGGACGGGTGGTCGATCGACTGGGAACACTCGGAGGTGCAAGGCGTGACCGTCTCGGCGTCGTACAACGGGAGCCCCGTCTTCGAGGCGATGAACTCCCCGATCACGTACACGGCGTACTACTTGCCTCCACGAGACGGTCGAAACACCCGCGAGTGGTACTTCCCCGACGACGATACCGTATTCAACGGCGACCTGCTCTTCTGGGACATCCACAGCGAGGAGGTCGGCGGCCCCGGATTACTCGGCCGACTCGAGTTCCCTGCCCGTGGTGATACGCCGCCGGGCTTCCAGTTAAAAACGCACTACCACCCCAGTGCGATCGGCCAGGAGAGCATCGACTTTCACTCCGGTGTTCGCTTCGGGCCGTACAACTACGACATCGCCTACGAGTTCTACGCGGACGGCGTGTTCGCGCCGACGTTCCGCCGGACCGGCCCGGGATTTATGACTCACTTCCAGCAACGACGCGACGAAGACGCCGAGAGCTACGACGAAGCCGGGTCCTACGAGGAGCCGGTCATTCAACACTACACGTCGACCCAGGCACTCGATATCACTCCCGGGACCGACGACGGCGCGGCAGTGGAACTGTTCGACGGCGAAGAGTGGACCGAACCCGACGAGGAGTTCTACCTCGAGGGCGACGCCGGAACGATCGCCCGGTTCAGTAACCCGGACGGGACCGAGACGATCGACGTGCCGCTCCGGGACGATCTGGAACTCGTCGTCGTGCGCCGAGACCCAGAGGAGATCGGTCCAGGGGAGTCTCAGGCCCACCGACTGTACGACGAAGGGACGCCCTCGGAGCTGTATCACCCAGCCCAGTACGTCGACGGTCAGCCGATTCAGGGAGAGCGACTCGTCGTCTGGCTCCTACTGACCGGCGCGACGAATCAGATGCCGTACCCGTCGGGAGTGACGAACTTCGCGACGACGGCGCAACTGGAACTATCCGGCTACTGAGATCGAGATGTCACCACCGACCGACGACCACACGGACTCGAGGTCGACGACGGACCTCTCCCGGCGAGCCTTCTCCCGTAAGGCGGTCGCAGCCGGCGGGAGTGGCGCACTCGCAGCGTGTCTCGAAAACAGCGACCGGACATCGGTGAACGCTCCCGAGGGCGTTTCGGACCCCGAATCGCTCCCGGATCGACAGCACGCCTGGAACGACGTTCTGAAGACCGACGACGCCGGGAACGTCGTCCCGCCCGCACATCACGTCTTTCTGAGCCTGTCGCTCTCGAGCGGGAGCGACCCGGTGGCTGGGGCTCGCGGGACCGTAAGGGCGGCACTGCGGGCAGTCGAACGGGCCCTCGAGTGGAGCGGCGACGGACTCGTCTTTACGCTGGGCTATACGCCGGCGTACTTCGATCGGTTCGAGGCGGAACTCGACGCCGCCGTCGACCTTCCGAACCCCGATCCGATCACCGTACTCGCCGCTGCCAGTGACGTGACGGTCGATACGAACGACGCCCTGTTGCACCTCGCGAGCGACGACCCCGCCGTGGTGCTCGCCGCGGAGGAAACGCTGTTTGGCGAACGCGAGCAACTCAACGGCCACTCGCCGTCGGCGTCGCTCGGGGGCGTCTTCGAGCGGAGGGGACGTCGAACTGGATTCGTCGGTCCGGGGCTGCCGGCCGAGCGACAGCACGGTCTCGACGGCATTCCGGAGAGCGAGCCGGTTCCCGAAGAGGCACCCTTTTTTATGGGCTTTCGAGCCGGCTTTCGGGAGAGCCAGGCGACCGAGGACCGAGTGACGATCCGTGACGGTCCCTTTGCCGGCGGCTCGACCCAGCATTTCGAGACCCTCGAACTCGACCTCGAGGTCTGGTTCGAGGAGAGCGATCACGAGCAACGCGTCGCGCGACTGTTCAGCCCGGACCACGCCGAACGAAACGCGGTCGGTGAGTACGGCGAACGCCTCGGGCGTGACCCTGGCGTCGCGGCGACCGTCGACGACGCACACGACGACGCGCGCGAACGCGGTGTCGTCGGTCACGCACAAAAGGTCGCTCGAGCCCGTGAAGACGGGGACCCGGTGTTGCTCCGGCGGGACGTGAACACGACCGACGGCGACACCTGTGGGCTGCACTTCGTCTGTCTTCAGCGGGACATGTCGGAGTTCGTCCGCGCGCGGGAGGCGATGGTCGGGGACGACTTTCGCCAGTACGGGCTCGGGCCGCGCGGAAGCAACGGCATCCTGCAGTATCTCAGGCTCCGACGCTGGGGGAGCTATCTGGTTCCACCGCGTTCACGGCGGGCGCTGCCGAGGCCCGATCCCGGCGCGTGAACCGCTGTCGGACGGGGATACCTGACACCGGCTGAAGCGCGAAAAAAGGGTTGGGGCGGATTTTTCCCCTGCCCTACTGCGTCCTCAGAACGCGAAGCTTCCGATGTGCAAACGAGAGTCCACTCTCGTTAACGCTGCTCACTCGCTTTGCTCGTTGCGGTGTCGTCCGAAATCGGAGATTTTCGGGATCACGAGAACGACTCCTCGAGGACGGGGACTCCACTCGACAAAGGTGAACCACGTCGGGACGTACCCGGTCGCTCGCTTCGTTCGCGTCCCGAGTACGACTCGTTCGGTTCAGATCACCCTTGACATCCTCCCCACGCTAAAGGGCGAGGATTCCCCGAAGGGGATATTCAGGTTGCGCGTTTTCTCGGGCCTCAAGTACGCTTTCGCGTGGGCCGTCAACGGTCACCGTCCAGTTGTGACCAAGGACGTGCTTTCCAGCGCGTGTAGCCCTGTCAATGGGGCCTTCCGCCCCGCATACAGCGGGCGTCAACGACGACTGGCTATTCAACCAGCGAGGTAGCACGGTTCGCCTCACCCGAAGTGTTAGGCCGTGCATGGTTCTCCCTCCCGTTGTGCGATATTCGCTGAAGCGTTCAGATCGGCGTGGCGTCCACGGCCGCACTCCGAACACAAAAAGTGGTCGCCATCACGTGTTCCCATCGAACCACACGCCGAACACCGCTGGCTGTATGGTATGCATCGACCTCTCCGACCCGGATACCAGCGCGTTCGGCTTTATACGTGATGAACTGTCGGATTCATCCCTGCCCTGAAGGGCGGGGCTTTCTCCTTGCACTTCCGTAACAACTTCCGACGAGCGCACTCCTGGCTGCGCTCGTCGTATTGTATTCGTCAGAAATGGGTTGGGGCAGATTTGAACTGCCGGCCTCCTCCATGTCAAGGAGGTGTCATAACCAGACTAGACCACCAACCCGTCTGGCTTTCACCGCGGCGCGTCGCGCCACGTCGTCTGCACTCATTCGTTGCTGGCCACCGTAGTTGAAGGTTTCGAATCGGCCGCCGTACGCGAGTGATCACCACGGGGTCGAACCACCGGCATCCTTAAGTTCATGTACTGATTTGAGCATTACAAGACAACTACGTACATTGGTGATCACTATGCAGGAATACGTCGAACGCGTCACCGAGGGCGAGGATCTGAGCCAGGCCGACGCTCGAGCGGCCTCGAGTGCGGTCTTCGAAGAGGCGACGGAGGCACAGATCGGCGCGCTACTGGCTGCGCTCCGTGCGAAAGGCGAGACCGAGGCCGAAATTGCCGGCTTCGCGGAGGGGATGCGCGAGGCGGCACGGACGATCTCGCCCGACCGCGAGCCGCTCGTCGACACCTGTGGCACGGGCGGGGACGACTACGATACGATCAACGTCTCGACGACGAGCGCGGTCGTCGCCGCAGGGGCTGGCGTCCCCGTCGCGAAACACGGGAACTACTCGGTGTCGTCCTCCTCGGGCAGTGCGGACGTACTCGAGGTCGCGGGCGTCGACGTGGAAGCCGAACCGCCGGCGGTCGAAGCGGCGATCGAAGCGGACGGCATCGGCTTCATGCTCGCACCTGTCTTTCACCCGGCGATGAAGGCCGTCATCGGCCCGCGCAAGGAACTCGGGATGCGGACCGTGTTCAACGTGCTCGGTCCGCTGACGAACCCCGCGGGTGCGGACGCACAGGTCGTCGGCGTCTACGACCCGGACCTCGTTCCCGTGCTCGCGGATGCGCTCGCGCGGATGGACGTCCAGCGGGCGCTGGTCGTCCACGGTGCGGGCACCGACGAAATCGCGATTCACGGCGAGACCGTCGCTGCGGAGGTCACCGGAAACGAGGTCGACGAGTACACCCTCGAACCCGCCGACCTCGGGCTCGAAGACCACGACATCGCGGATATCGCCGGCGGGACGCCCGAGGAGAACGCCGCGGACCTCCGTGGGATCGTCGCGGGCGACGTGACCGGGGCGAAACGCGACGTCATCCTCGCGAACGCGGGAGCAGCGATCTACGTCGCCGGCGAGGCCGACACTCTCGAGACGGGAGCCGATATCGCCCGCGCGGCGATCGAGGAGGGTGATGCCGCGGCGAAACTCGAGCAGTTGTGTGCGACCACAGCGTCCGACCACACCGATACGGAGGCACGACGATGAGCGGCGCTCGTACCCGCACCAAGATCTGCGGGCTGACGAACGAACGGGATCTCGAGACGGCGGTTGATGCCGGAGCGGACGCGGTCGGCATCGTCTGTGACGTACCGGTCGACACCCCCCGAGAAGTCTCGGTCGAGCGTGCAGCGGCCCTCGCCGCCGCCGCACCACCGTTCGTGACTGCGGTACTCGTGACGATGCCCGACGATCCCGGGGCCGCGATCGAACTCGTCGACCGAGTCGAGCCGGACGCCGTCCAGCTCCACGGCGAGTTCCCGCCGGGTGATCTGGGCTACCTGCGGTCGCGAGTCGACGCGGCCGTCCTCTATGCGGTCGATGCGGACGAGCCGGACGCCGCAACGAGGTACGACGATGTCGTCGACGGGTTCGTCGTCGACACTGCCGACGAGGACGGCGGCGGCGGTACCGGCGAGACCCACGACTGGGAGCGGACGCGTGCGGCCGCCCGAGACCTCGCGTCGCCGCTGATCCTCGCGGGCGGGCTCGAGCCCGACAACGTCGCGGCGGCGGTCAAGACGGTCGAGCCCTTCGCGGTCGATGTCGCGAGCGGCGTGGAGGCAACCGGGGGCGAAAAAGACCCCACAGCGGTTCGGTCGTTCGTCGAGCGTGTGGCGAACGGCACCACGACCGAAGCCACCGATCGGAGGGCAGAACCGTAATGACGTTCGAACTGGATCTCGACCGGGAGGCGTTCCGGGAGCACGTGACGGCCGGCGGAGACGACGAGGAAGACGACCGACCCGTCGTCGTCCGCACGGTCGCCACCCTCGAGGTCGAGACGACGCCGCTGTCGGCGTACGCCGCCCTAACCGGCCGTGCGCCGGGAAGCGACCGCGAGCGATCGCCCTACGCTTTCCTGCTCGAGAGCGCCGAAAAGACGGCGTCGAGTGATCCGGACGGCGCGTTCCGGCCGAGCGCCGCGGGGGCCGAACGCCACGCGCGGTTCTCCTACGTGGGCTACGATCCCGACGCCGTGGTCACGGTTGATCCGGACGGGACGACCGTCGACGCGCTGTCGGCGGATGCCCCCCTCGAGTCGCTCGAGCCCGACGACGAGCCGGCCGACACAGTCGACACACTCCGGGCCGCCATGCCCGACGTTCGACTCGAGAACGCGCCCGAGCGCGACCGCCAGCTGTTGACCGGCGGGCTCGTCGGTTTCCTCGCCTACGACGCCGTCTACGATCTCTGGCTCGAGGAAGTCGGCATCGAGCGCCCCGACTCGCGGTTCCCGGACGCGCAGTTCGTGTTGACGACGAAGACGCTCGCGTTCGACGAGCGCGAGGGGACGGTTTCGCTCGTCTGCACGCCGATTCTGGCGGCCGACGACGACCCGGACGCGGTCTACGACGAGGTCCGTTCGGAGGCCGCCGCAGTCGCGGAGACGCTACGTGAGAACGGAGCCGAGAAGCCCGACACCGGCGGCTTCGTCCGCGAGGACGAGACCGCGGGCGCGAAAGCCGACTACGAGGACAGCGTCCGGAAAGCGAAAGAGCACGTCCTCGACGGGGACATCTATCAGGGCGTCGTCTCCCGAAAGCGGGAACTGTACGGGGATGTCGATCCCCTCGGGTTCTACGAGGCGATGCGGGACGTGAACCCCTCGCCGTACATGTACCTGCTCGAGCACGACGAGCTGACGGTCGTCGGCGCGAGCCCCGAAACGCTGGTCTCCGTGCGCGGGCGAGAAGTCATGTCGAACCCCATCGCCGGGACCTGCGATCGGGGGACCAGCCCCGTCGAAGACCGACGGCTCGCGGGCGAGATGCTGGCCGACGAGAAAGAGCGTGCCGAACACACGATGTTGGTCGACCTGGCTCGCAACGACGTGCGCCGCGTTTCGGAGGCAGGCACGGTCCGGGTCGACGAGTTTATGAACGTCCTCAAGTACAGCCACGTCCAGCACATCGAGTCGACGGTAACGGGCCAGCTCGCGGCCGACGCCGACGTTGCCGAACCGCGTTCGGCAGCCCGGGAGACGAAGGCTCCCGATGCGTTCGACGCGATCAGGGCCGCCTTCCCCGCGGGGACGCTCTCGGGTGCGCCGAAGGTCCGTGCGATGGAGATCATCGACGACCTCGAGGCCGAACCTCGAGGGCTGTACGGCGGCGGCGTCGGCTACTACTCCTGGACGGGCGACGCGGACTTCGCGATCGTCATTCGGACCGCAACCGTCGAAGACGAGGGCGATCGGGACCGCATCACGGTACAGGCCGGCGCGGGTCTGGTCGCCGACAGCGATCCCGAACGGGAGTACGAAGAAACCGAGAAGAAGATGGGCGGCGTGCTGGCCGCGCTCGAGGCGATCGAAGAGGACATCGACTCGAGCGGGGCCGACGAGCGCGAGCCGACGCCGGAGGTGAGCCGATGAGCGCGACCAGCGAGACGAACGAGACGACCGAAGACTCGAGCGGGGACGAAGACGCGGATGCAGAAGTCACACGGGTCCTGTTCGTCGACAACTACGACTCGTTTACCTACAACCTCGTCGAGTACGTCAGCCAGCTTCCCGACACCGAGACCGAGGTACTG
Organism: Halobiforma nitratireducens JCM 10879; assembly: GCF_000337895.1. GTDB lineage: Archaea > Halobacteriota > Halobacteria > Halobacteriales > Natrialbaceae > Natronobacterium > Natronobacterium nitratireducens. The sequence goes on along the minus strand of NZ_AOMA01000003.1, from coordinate 11,698 downwards.
AAAAACAGCGCCTCGCTCGCGGACGTGCGTGCGGTCGATCCCGACGCGATCGTCATCAGTCCCGGCCCCGGCCACCCGGAGAACGATCGCGATGTCGGCGTCAGCACGGACGTGTTACGGGAGGTGAGCCCCGAGGTCCCGACCCTCGGCGTCTGTCTCGGTCTCGAGGCGGCAGTCTACGAGTACGGCGGCAGCGTCGGACGCGCACCGGAGCCGATCCACGGCAAGGCGTCGGCGGTCGATCACGACGGGACAGGCGTCTTCGACGGCCTCGAGCAGGGCTTTCGGGCCGGTCGGTACCACTCCCTGGTGGCGACCGAGGTGCCGAACTGTTTCGCGGTGACGGCGACCGCCGAGCACGGGACCGAGACGCTCGTCATGGGCATTCGCCACCACGAGCACCCGATCGAAGCCGTCCAGTTCCATCCGGAGAGCGTGCTCACGGCCGTCGGACACGACGTGATCGAGAACTTCCTCGAGGCCGTGTAGGAACGGAGACCGACCCGGTTCGGAGAATTAGACGCCGGGCAGCAACTCGAGCGTGCCAGTCGCGTACAGCGCAGCGAGGACGATCGCAGCGATGATGCCGACGCGGACGGCCAATTTGATCGCGATGCGGATCGCAATGACGGCGACCGCGAAGGCGGCGAGCGCGGCCAACGCGAGGAGGACCGTCGATCCCGTAAATGGTTCGAGCATAGCGGACACCCCGTACCGAAGGGACGTAATCTTTCTGGATGTGATGAGAGACACGAAACGACGAACGTGGGTCTGACTGAAACGGTAGCGGCGCAAATACCGCCGTGAGACGGCGTTTCACTTTCAGGATGGTCTGAAAATCGTTAAGGCCTCTGCCGCCGTAGCCTCCGACGGAGGGAGAGACGACCGTTTCGACGGTCGTGCTCGACTGTCATCAGACCCAACAGACACATCTCTGAAACACACATTGTACTAGTCCAATAAAAATGGGACAGCTAGGACAGCTTTATGGTGAATGCACGAATACCGAACCTTCGTCACGAATGATGAGAGCCAGGACCCGGACTGTCGTCAAAATCGATACGTGCCGACCGGATAGCAGCGAGGTGAGCCACGCGTGAGCGAAAGCGAACTCTCCGCGGAAGAACTTACCCTCCCGATCAAGCGCACCGAGGGGGACTCCCTCGAGGATCGGTTGACGAGCAACGCCTACCACAACATCCTCCCGGCTCGGTATCTCCGCAAGAACGCCGACGGGGACCTCATCGAGGAACAGGAGGACCTCTTCGAGCGCGTCGGGAAGAACATCGCGCTCGCGGAAGCCGTCTACGAGGCCGAGAAGCAAGGGGTCGAGATTACGGTCACGCCCGATCAGCTCAAGCCCGATCACCCGCGACGCGACGAGCTCGCCGCGGACGTCTTCGGCGCGGGCGTCACTGCCGACGACGACGCCGAAACGACACTTTCCGTCTACAACGTCAACAAGTTCGCCTACGAGACCGTCGTTCCCGACCTCCCCGACGACGTGCAGGCACACGTCGAGTCGGTCGCCGAGGAGTTCCAGGGGATGATGGCAAACCTGGATTTCATGCCGAACTCGCCGACCCTGATGAACGCCGGCGACGAACTCCAGCAGCTTTCGGCGTGTTTCGTCGACTCCCCAGAGGACGACATCGACGATATCCACCAGACCGCCAAGGAGGCCGCACAGGTCTTCCAGAGCGGCGGCGGCATGGGGTATGCCTTCTGGCGGCTCCGTCCCTACGGCGACGCGGTCGGCTCGACCGGCGGCATCGCCTCCGGGCCGATCACGTTCATGCGCACGTACGACCAGATGTGCGAGACGATCGCCCAGGGTGGCGCGCGACGGGGCGCACAGATGGGCGTCATGCGCGTCTCCCACCCCGACGTCATCCAGTTTATCCACGCCAAGAACAAGGACGTCTCGCTGGCAGAGACGCTGCGGCTCAACGACCCCGACGACTACACGCACACCTCCTTCCAGGACGCCTTAGCGGAGGCCCGTGAACTCATCGACGACGAGGGCCGGGTCCCCAAGCACCTGCGAAACGCCGTCGAGGGCCATCTCTCGAACTTCAACATCTCCGTCGGCATCACCGACGACTTCATGGACGCCGTCGAGAGTGGCGAGGAGTTTACGTTCACCAATCCCCGCACCGGCGAGCCCCACATCGCGACCCAGGAGACCAAGGAACTGTACGAGATGTTCGGCCTCGGCGAGCACGTCGAAGTCGGCGAGGAACTGTCGATCCCCGCAGAAGAGCTCTGGGACGACATCGTCGAGGGCGCTCACGAGAACGGCGAACCCGGCGTGATCTACCTCGAGCGCGTCAACAAGGAACACTCCTTCGACATCGAGAAACATCCCGACCACCGTATCCTCGCGACCAACCCCTGTGGCGAACAGCCCCTAGAGGAGTACGAGGCCTGTAACCTCGGCCACATCAACCTCTCGACGCTCGCCGACCTCGAGGCACCCGACTGGCGCGTCTGGTACGACGAGCACGGCGACGAGTACGACACGCTGGAGGACGCGGTCGACACCTTCCTCGCAGAGGCCGTCGACTTCGAGGAGTTTGACCACCGCATCGAGATGGGGACGCGCTTTTTGGAGAACGTCGTCACCATGTCGGATTTCCCGGTCGACAAGATCGAACAGAAGGTCCGGGAGATGCGCAAGATCGGGCTGGGCATCATGGGACTCGCCCAGCTGTACATCCAGCTCGGGATGGAGTACGGCAGCGAGGCCTCCAACGAGGTCGCACGCCAGCTGATGACCCACATCAACCATACCTCGAAGTGGACGTCCCACGAACTCGCCGAACAGCGTGGGAGCTTCGATGAGTGGGGCAAATCCAAGTACGCGAACCCCACCGAGTACCGCGAATGGTTCGAACACCAGACCGGGCTCGACGCCGACGAGTGGGAAGACGGGTTCCCGATCCGGAACCACAACACGACGACCATCGCGCCGACGGGCACGACGAGTATGGTCGGCAACACCACCGGCGGCTGTGAGCCGATCTACAACGTCGCCTACTACAAGAACGTCTCCGACGACGTCCAGGGCGACGAGATGTTAGTCGAGTTCGACGACTACTTCCTGCGTGTTCTGGAGGACAACGACATCGATGTCGACGCGGTCAAAGAGGAGGCCCAAGAGCAGATGGCCACAAACCAGTTCAACGGCGTCGAGGGCCTCTCGACCGTTCCGGACGCCATCGGCGAACTGTTCGTCACGACCGGCGATCTCTCGGCGAAAGAACACGCCGGTATCCAGGTCGCCTGTCAGGAGGGCGTCGACTCCGCCATCTCGAAGACCGTCAACGCCCCCAACGACTCGACGGTCGAGGATGCCAAGGAGGTCTTCGAGTACATCTACAAGCACGGCGGCAAGGGCGTCACCTACTACCGCGACGGCACCCGTTCGAAGCAGGTGCTGACGACCCGTGCCGACAACACCGAGTTCGCCGACGAGACCGAAGCCGCGGAGACGCTCGTCGAACAGATCGACGAGATATTCGGCGGCCTCGAGGAGTTCCTCGAGAGCGAGGAGGTCACGGACGTTCTCGAGACGGACCTCGACTCGGTGGTCGGCGAGACAGACGACGAGAAGCCGGTCCACGTCGACTTCACGAAGAAACGCGATCGGCCGGACGCCTTGCAGGGAGTCAGCCAGCGCATCGACACCGGCTACGGGAAAGTCTACGTAACGATCAACGAGGACCCCGAAACTGGCCAGCCGTTCGAACTGTTCGCGAACATCGGCCACTCGGGAGGGTTCACGAACTCCTTCACTGAGGCCTTAGCGAAGGTCATCTCGACCTCGCTGCGCTCGGGCGTCGACCCCGAGGAGATCGTCGACGAACTCTGTGGGACCCGCTCCCCGAAGATCGCCTGGGACAAGGGCGAGCAGATTCAATCGATCCCCGACGCCATCGGTACCGCGATGCGTCGCTATCTCGAAGACGAGATCGACAAGCCGTACCCGACCCAGCAGACGCTCGAGGAGTCGGCCGACGCAAGTGCCGAGCCCGGCTACGACGGACCACAGACCGACGGCGGCGCGGCGACGGCGGAGACTGGCGGCGACGCGACACAGGATCTCATCGACGCCGGTGAGTCGCCGGAGTGTCCCGAGTGTGGATCGCTGTCGCTGTACTACTCCGAAGGCTGCAAGACCTGCGAGTCCTGTGGCTGGAGTGAGTGTTGACGGGAGCGTAAGGCTTCGTCACTCGGTGTTTCTGTTCTTCTAATCTTCTGTTCTTCTGTTCTTTCGTTTTCCGTTCTTTCGTTCTATCGCGTTCGAGTCGCTGCGCTCACGTCCCGAGTCTCACTTCTGGTATCTCGGTTCCCGAACCCGAGTGTCGATTCCGAACACTCAGCCCTGCACCGACGAGACGCGGCCGGACCCGAACACTTAGCACGACCGACCCGTTGGTCCTCGTACGGACATGACTGACGACGGGATCGAAGACGTCGGCGGCCGTCCCTGTCCCCAGTGCGAGCGGCCGCTGTTCAAACGCCACTGCAAGTACGTCTGCCCCGAACACGGCGTCGTCTACGACTGTGCAGACACGTTCTGGTGAGCCATCGGGCGATCGCCACTGGAACCCGAGAACTCGAGAAACTCGAGAACGGAACGAGGAAAACTCGCACGCCGGAGGCTCGACTCATTCCTCCCGGTGACGGTCAATCGCCGGAACCTATTTAGCCCAGAATCACCCTGCATCCAACGATGCGAATACCTACGGGCGTTCCGGGGTTCGACGAGCTAGTCGACGGCGGGCTCCTGGAAGACCGGCTGTACATCGTCAGCGGACCGCCGGGCAGCGGCAAGACCACGTTCTGTTCGCAGTTCCTCACGAAGGGCGTCTTCGAGGGTGATACGGCGCTGTACCTGAGCATGCACGAGTCCAAGGAGGAACTGGTCACCGACATGACGAACTTCGAGTTCGGCTTCGAGCAAGCCATCTCCTCGAGCCAGATGAAGTTCCTCGACGTTTTCGACGCGGAGACCAAGCGCCTGTTCTCCTCGTCGTCGCGATCCGCGGGGGACTCGCCAGGCAGCGTCGAGAATCTCTCGAACAAGCTGGTCTCGTTCGTCGAGTCGAAAGGCGTCGACCGACTGGTTATCGACTCGACGATGCTGCTCGAGTACTACTTCTCGGACGACGTCGACGAGCTCGTTACGTTCCTGACGAAGCTCAAGCGCTCGGACGCGACCGTCCTGCTGATCTCGGAGATGACCGATCCGACCTCCTACTCGGACGGCCACTACCTCGCACACGGCGTCGTGTTCATGCACAACTACCTCGAATCGGGCGGGATGACTCGTGGCGTCCAGATTATCAAAATGCGTGGCACCCAGATCGACTGTGACATCCGGAAAGCGGAGTTTACGGATCGCGGGCTGCGTGTCAACCCCAACGAGAAGATCCAGTCGTAGCATGTACGAGCGTACGTTCGGCACCGACTGGGAGTCGATCGCCGACCGCGATCGGATCGTCCGGCGGGCGTTCGCGCTCGGCGTCGCGGAGGAACTCGGTGCGGAGTATCCCGGCGAACTCGAGCGTCTCAGCGACGAGATCGAGACGGCCTACGACCGGAGCTTCGTCGAGATCGCCTACCAGAAAGGACGGGAGAAAGCGGGCAACCGGAAGTCGTCCGCGTCGGCCGACGGGCACGTCTGGGAGGAGTTGATCGAGGAGAAGACCGCGATCGACCCTGACGACCAGCCCGACGGCGTCGACCTGGACGAGACAATGGGACTTCCAGAGCCGCTTCGTGGGATCGATATCGGCCGGTACCAGGTCGACAGCACGGATCGGGTCCGTCGACCGAGTTTTCTCGAGCGCGGCGAGTCGGGGCGAGGCGGTGCCGGTTCCCGGTCCGGAGGGAACGGCGGAAACGGCGATCGGAGCCCGTTCGGTCACACGCCCGGACGGGATCGCCAGCGACGGTTCGGATCGAAAAGCGACGAGAAAGACGAAACTGGACGGACCGAAGACGAAACGGACGACAGCGAGGGCGACGAATCCGCGAGCGAGACAGCCGACTCGAGTGACTCGAGTACGGCGGACTCGAGAGAGTAAAACGGAGCCGTACGGAGCGAGCGACGATCGGTAGCCCCCGTCAGTCGGACGTTTTTGCGGAGCGATTCGAGTGTGATTCCGCGACCCCCGATCCTCGTCCGTTCAGCGCCCGATAAGCGGGTCCGGCGAGCAACAGTACGGCAGCGAGCGCGCAGGCGACCGACAGCGCCAGCCCGAGGTCACCGAGCCCGCCAGTCGTGATCGTCGCGGCCGAGGCACCAACGACGACCGCCGCGATCGTCCACGGGAGTTCACCGGCGATCGTCCCGGCGACGAGGTGGCGGAGTTGGACGCCGCTGACAGCCGCCGCAGCCGTCGATACGTCCGAGGGGATCGGAGCGAGCCGTGAGGCCGCGACGCCCCGGATCGGTCCCGCCGTGTCGTAGTACCGTGCGACGACCGCACCCGTTCGATCGAGTAACGATCGCTCGTCGCTGGCGTCCGTGTTGTCGCTGTCGCCGTCACCGTCCACGTTAGCGCCGGTGTCGGCCCCGCGGTCGGTCGGCGACACAGCGGAAACGGAGCCGTCGGTCCCACCGTCTGCGAGCCAGCGAACCGCGAGGAACACCGGGATCACGGTGACGACGACCCCTGCAAGTGCGACTGGCACACCGAGTGCGACACCGTATCCGTAGCCGACGACGACGGCAAGCGGTGTCGTCGGCCAGGCTAACGCCGGTCGCACGAGATAGAGGGCAGCCACGACGACCGCGAACCGGTAGGGGTCGCCAGTGACCGACTCGAGCGCGCCGAAGATGGTCCCGGGGGAGAGCACGAGTCCCGTGAGGACGATCGCACCGGCCACGAGCGCACCGAATGCGGCACGGGTCGGAACCGACTGGAGGGGCTGAAGCTGGAACGGGGACGACGACGCCATCGATTCGAACCCGGATTTCGGCTCGAGTACCGAATCTTTTGTGCCTCGCGACGGTCGGGTCTCGTCGAGCGTGCCAGTTCCGGCCGGTGGCCAACGGCCGCAGCCCCAGCCCACACCCCCGGCCCGCAGTCCCAGCCCGCACCGGCCCGAAAGAGAATTGTCGCTCCGGACCGACATCTCGGCCGATGGCCGGAGAGGGTAGCGAGTCGGGAGCAAACGGTAGACAGGGACCACGTTCCGACGCCGGCGTTGGAAGCAGTAGCGTCAACAGTGACGTCGATACCGGCGACAACGGCGGCGACGGCAACGCCGACAGCGACGGCGATACCACCGATGCCGATCGTCGCCACACCGACGACCGTGTCGAACTCGGTCTCGCACTCCTCGAGCGCCTCGAGCACGAGTCGCTCCCGCTTCCGGCGGTCGTCGACCGTATCGAGACCATCACGAGCGATCCGACGGTGACCCGCACGATACTCGACGAAGCAGAACTCCGGGGGATCGTCGAGCGCGAGGACGGCATCATCCGTCCGAAGAGTCGCCAGTACGTCCGGTTCGATCAGGATGTCATCACCAAAGAAGGCGACTTCACCTGCCGACGCTGTGGCTCGGGACTGTCGACCGGCTACTTCGTCGACCTCGAGGCGGGTGAACTCGGCCCGTTCGGTTCCTCGTGCATTCGGAAGGTCACGGGCCGAGAGTGAGTCGGGCGTCGGCGTTCGGGGACGCGATTACCGGACCCGCCAGAGTTTTGACTGTCGTCACCACTCACACGCATACCGCATGACCGACTTCGACTCCGATTTCGGCTCCGTCGATCTCGATCGGTACAACTCCAGACGCTCGACGGCCTACGGCAACCGGGGCATGGTCGCCACGAGCCAACCGTTGGCCGCCGAGGCCGGTCTCTCGGTGCTGCGCGACGGCGGCAACGCCTTCGACGCCGCCGTCGCCACTGCAGCCGCGCTCAACGTCGTCGAGCCCACGTCTACCGGGCTGGGCGGTGATGTCTTTGCCCTCTATCGCACCGCCGACGGCGAGGTTGGCGCGATGCGCTCCTGCGGGCACGCGCCCGCCGACGCTACCATCGAGACCGTTCGCGGGGCGCTCGAGGAGGCCGACGAAGACGAACTCGAGTCGTACTACCCCGAGTCCCGCGGCTACGCCGTCGACAGCGACGACGATACCGACGACCTCGAGATGCCGTTCCTCGGTCCCCACGCGGTCACCGTACCCGGAACCGCCCGCGGCTGGGAGACGACTGTCGAGGACCTCGGTCGAAAATCCCTCTCGGACGTGCTCGAGCCCGCGATCCACTACGCGACGGAGGGGTACCCCGTCTCGGAAGTCATCGCCAGCCACTGGACCGGCGCGGAGGAGCTGTTCACCGACGCGCACGCCCGCGAGGCGTACCTCTTCGACGGCGAGAGTCCTGACCCTGGCGAGACCGTCACACTGCCCGAACTCGGCGAGTCGCTCCGGAAGATCGCCGAACAGGGAGCCGATGTCGTCTACGAGGGCGAGATCGCCGACGCGATCGTCGACGAGATCCAGTCCGCCGGCGGGTTCATGACCCACGAGGACCTGGCTGCGTTCGAACCCGAGTTCGTCGACCCCGTCAGCACGACCTACAACGGGACCGAACTCTACGAACTCCCACCGAACAACCAGGGATTGCTCGCACTCGAGGCACTGAACATCGCCGAGGAGATCGGCGCGGGCGAGCACGACTACGACTCTGCCGAGCGGATACACGCTTTCGCCGAGGCGATGAAGCTCGCGTTCGTCGACGGCCACCACTACGTCACCGACCCCGAGTTCGAGGAGATTCCACCCCTCGCGTCGAAAGAGTACGCCAGGGAACGCGCCCAGGCGATCGGCGACTCGCCCATCTCGGACCCGCAGGTCGGCGTCCCGAACGCAAACGCGGAGGACGCCGACACTGTCTTGCTGACCGTCGGCGACGAGGAAGGAAACCTCGTCTCCTACATCAACTCCCGGTTCGCCGGCTTCGGCAGCGGGCTCGTCGCCGGGGAGACGGGTATCGCCCTGCAGAACCGCGGGGCGTCGTTCTCGCTCGACCCCGACCATCCCAACAGCCTCGAGCCCCGCAAGCGGCCGTTCCACACCCTCGTGCCGGCAGTCGCGAAGCTCGACGAAGACGACTGGATGGCTTTCGGCGTCATGGGCGGCTACATGCAGCCCCAGGGCCATCTCCAGGTCGTCTCGAACCTGGTCGACTACGGCATGAGCCCGCAGGCGGCGCTGGATGCTCCGCGCTGGCGCTACCGCGAGGACGGGACGATCGGCGTCGAAGAACGGCTTCCGGCGAAGACGAAACTCGCCCGGAAAGGACACGACGTCGGCGTTCTCCCGCCCGTGATGTTCGGCGGCGCTCAGCTCGTCCGCCGACGCGGTGACACCCTGGCCGGTGCGACGGAGCCGCGAAAGGACGGCGTCGCGATCGGGTTCTGAGTGGCAGATAGCGGCCCGGCCGAGCCGGCTGCTTTCCCTACTTTTCGAGATCGAACGGCGATGGGGCCGTTTCGAGTCGCCAGTCCCCAGAGTGTCGCAGCTGGCTCGCCCCATGGCGAAACGATTGCTGCTTGCCATGGCGGGCGCAATCCTACTCGAGTTGCTCCAGTTACAACTGGCGTGTTCTTCGATCGATGAGTACGATTCGTGCCACCGTCGACGACACCGTGCTCGATTTCGCACACAGGTACGGTCTCGCGTTCGTGATGGTTGCGAGCTACTTCGGCTCGGGTTCGGTGTTCATCGTCAGCCAGGCCGGCGTCCTGCACGGGTATACCCTGCTGTGGGCAGCCGCAGGTGCCGCGCTGCTCGGGTTCATGGCCCAGGACATGAGTGCGCGGCTCGGCATTCACGGCACCCCGTTGATGGTCTTCGTCCGTCGGAAACTCGGCCAACCGATAGCCGTCGGGCTCGCGGCCGCCGTCGGTGCCGGCGTGTCGTTCATGACCGGCGGCGTCGTCGGCTGGCAACCGATCGCCGTCCTCGCGACACTCGGTGCGATCGCGGTCGGGCTCCTGAACTACGACAACGTCGAGAACCTGATGATCACCCTGCTGGTCGTCGACACGCAATCGAACGTCAAGCAGGGCTCGGACATGGTCCAGTTCTATCTGCGAGAACTCGTCCAGGATGTTGAGGAAAATCTCGTCGACGCGGTCGAAGACGAGCTCGGAGCCAGCGTCTCGAAGACCAATGTCCGAGAGCCAGCCTATGTTGTGGCGATGCGCCAGCCCGAGATCGTCGCCGAAGAACTCGAGCGCTGGGGATTCGAAGACGAGTAGGGGCCAACTCGAGATTGAGGTCGGCATGTTCGCGGTCGTGGGAACAAGGTCGACAAGCGGTCTGGCATGCAGCGAACTTCGACGGGGCCTGGGAGCAGCGGTGCTCTCGGTACACCTTCGCCGACGACCATCGCGATCAGTTCCAGACCGAGAGCGTGAGATACTCGAGCAGGTCAATGAGCTCGCGGCTACGACCGAAGCAGAGGTTGAACTACGAAGCCCGGGGCCAGTGACGACCTTCTTGAGAATGGGCCGGATGATGGACACGAGGACGAAGAGACAGTCGGTCCACTCGAGATACGATCAAGTCTGAGCGACCGTGGAGGAAAAGTGTGAACCGCCGTTCTGCTTCCGGGAGAATCTTTCAGGCATAATCCTGGGACAGGTCAGTACGCAGTCGTAGTTACCTGAAACGATTCACAACGTCTTGGAGTTACTCAGCTTTGAACGTTAGCGTCGGCTGTTGAGTGAACGAAAAGGTGGTCGATCTCTTGCATAAGGTCATCGACGTCACGATCATCGTTGTCTCGAACCCACGAGAGCAGGTTGTAAACGGCTTCCTTCAGGGAATGTTCGAGGTTCGCTCGAAGCGATGACGCTTTCGAGCGAACCGTCCCCAAGGCGCTCGATTCGGGATCAAGACGAACGAGACTGTAGGCAGCCATCAGAAGGGGCCAGTGCCGACTGGCACCTTCGTCAGTCTGCATCTCGCAGTCTCCTAGGCCGAGATCCTGCTTCGAGTCCTCGAAGAACGTCTCGATGCGCCATCGCATTCCGTAGGAGCGGANCCCAGTTGGGAGACGGGAAGCTTCTTTGTCCAGATGTGGTAGGTCTCGTCCTCAACATCACGCTCGACGGTGTCGATGCGCTCTGCCAGCGCATCGACGCTGATCTCTTCGCCGGCGTAGGTTACCTGTCGGTTGCTCCGGAACGGGCCGATCCAGTCGTTGCCGTAGGATTCGATGTGTTCGACGAGGGCAGAATCGTGAGCGAACCACGAGTCGAAGAGGTAGGTGTCCGCCGGGACCCCTACCTCGTCTTCGAGTTCGGTGACGATCTCACGGGCGAGATCGTACTTGGTGTCGTGGTTTTGGTCATCTTCGTCTTGTTTTTCGTAGAGGCGGAAAGTGAGTGGGTAGGCAGTTTTGTCGTCGGCGTAGAAGGCGTAGATGAGGGCTTGGCCCCAGACAGTGTCACCTTCGGCGTGATCATAGAAGTGTCCGACGCCGGGGACTTCGTCCCCGGCTTTCTCGGTGATCGTGTCGTCGAGGATGATGTACCCATCCTTCGACCAACGTGTTTCGCCGTGTTTTTGGAGTTTTTCGAGGCGTTCGTGGTTAAATTGCTGTTCGTCCCAGTCGTACTCGGTGAGGAACTTGTTGAGAGCGCGTTTGTCTCCAGCTGGAAGG
>NZ_AOMA01000002.1 GCF_000337895.1 Halobiforma nitratireducens JCM 10879 | reverse complement strand
CGCGTGCACGACAAGAAGTCCGTAATCGGCATCATCCGTGTTCGCTACCGCCTACGTCACGATCCTACTTCAACGTTCAAAGCTGAGTTAACATCTTAACGACAGCGCCCATCCTCCCTCGGCCCCTCCCTCGAGTCGAATGCGACCTGCAGTTCCGTCGTCGAAGCTGGCCGTCGTGCAGTCGGGTATCGCCACGTATCTGTTCGCTCTGGCACCGCTTGCCGCCGCGGCACTCTGGGGCGGCCTCTACGTCGTGAGCAAGTGGGGCTTCGATTCCGTACCGCCGCTGACGCTCGCGTTTCTCCGGGTCGCGGTCGGCGCGGCCGCGTTGCTCGTCGTGGTCCGTGCAACAGCACCGCCACGACAGTTCTCCCGGCGCGATCTGATGGGGTTTGCCGTGTTGGGGGTGGCCGTCGCCGCGTCGCTTGCGACCCAGTTTCTCGGGACCGCGCTGACGACCGCCAGTCAGGGGTCGCTCGTGACCGTCCTGACGCCCGTCTTCACCGTCTTGCTCGGAGTGACCGTCCTCGGCGAGCGGCTGTCCGGGCGGCTGCTTGCGGGCATCTCGCTCGCGACCGTCGGCACGGTCGTCGTAGTGACGGGCCAGTACGAGACGGCGGACCTGCTCGGGGCCGGGTCCGCGACCGCCGGGATCGGCATGCTGCTGATCGCGAGCGCGACGTGGGCCGTCTACACGGTCTTCGGCAAGCCGCTCATCGAACGCTACTCCGCTCTCGAGGCGGCGACCTACTCCTGTGCCGTCGCGGTGCCGGTCCTCGGCGCGCTCGTCCCGCTCGAGATCGCGACGACCGGAGCCTCGCTGCGGGCGATCGAGCCGACGCCGGGGCTGGTCGTCGCCGTGCTCTACCTCGGACTGCTCGGAACGGCCGCGGCGTGGTACCTCTGGTACAAGGGAATGGAGTACGTCGATGCCAGCGTCGTCTCGGCGTTTTTCTTCGCCCAGCCGGTCGTCGGAGCACTGTTCGGGGCGACGATGCTCGGCGAGTCGCCCGGCTCGCGGTTCGTCCTCGGGGGTGCGGTGATGGCGGTCGGAATCTATCTGGCGTCGACGACCCAAAGCGACGGCTGACTGTCCTTCCAGCCTCGTTCTCCACGCAGTGACCGTTCGGCTCCGACGAACTGGCGCTTTTGGAACGTGGGGACGAACGTAGGCCTAGCCGGCGCGGATCACGTCCGTCTCACGACCGAGCGGCGATGCTACCAGTCGGCGACGCGACCGTTCGACTGCTCGATCACTCGACGACACCACGACTCCCATGACTCGACCGATCTCCGGCCTCGACGACGTTTTCACATATCACGTACAGGAGCTGTACTACGTCGAGCGGCGACACGAGGACGTCCTCGAGCAGTTCGTCGCCGACGCACACAACGACGCGCTCCGGCGGGCCCTCGAGCACCACCGCGGGGAGACCCGGGACCAACGCGACCGCCTCGAGGACGTTCTCGATCTGGTCGACACCCCCGCGGAGGAACGCGAGCGACCCGCGTTCGACGGCGTCCTCGAGGAACACGACAGGTTCCTGGAAACGGTCGCGGTCGACGAATCGACGCCGGGAACCGCGGGCGATCCGGGCAACGACCCCAACGCAGACGTCGATCTACGCGACCTGCGGATTCTCACGACGGCAATCGAGATCGAACACCTCGAGACCGCCGGCTACGAGAACGCGGTGTTGCTCGCCCGGCGACTCGACCACCCTCGAGACATCCGGAAGCCACTCGACCGCAGCCGAAAAGAAGAGGACGGAATGGGCACGCAGTTGAAGGAAGTCGCAAACGAGTCGGCGGTCCGGAAACTCTTTACGCGGCTTACCGGCTGATCCCGGGGCCGTTCGGCCAGTCCGGGGTGAGACAGTACGGTCTCTCCGCTTTTCTTCGGCCCCACGCATTCCGGGTCCAGACAGGACGGCAGCGAGTCCCGTTCGTGTCCGATGGGTCAGCCCCTTCGATCCACACCGCACGCGGACGACACCGATCGAGGAACAGGGCGTCGTAATCGCCGGAGCGTCGTCGGGAATCGGTCTCACGACCGCGCGGATGGCCGCCGACCGCGGTGATCGGGGCACACTGGCCGCTCGTGGCGCGACGCGCTCGCGCCAACAGTCCCGTGTCCGTCCCCGTCGTGTCCCGGGCCCTGCAGGGACGTTGAATCGGTTACTGCTCCGCGTCGACGGCCGGCAACGTAAACGAGACCGTCGTCCCTTCGCCCGGTTCGGAGTCGACCCATATCTCGCCGCCGTGGCGCTCGACGATCCGCTCGCACAGGGACAGGCCGATCCCCGTTCCCGGATGCTCGTCGCGGCTGTGTAACCGGTTGAACACCTCGAAGATTCGCTCTTGATCCGCGGGAGCGATTCCGATTCCGTCGTCGCTGACGGAGACGACCCACGTACAGTCGTCGACATCGGCCCCGACACTGGCGTCGACGCGTCGAGCCGACACCTCGATCCGCGGCGGCCCGTCGCCGCTGTACTCGACGGCGTTGTCCAGCAAGTTCTGGAACACCTGCCGCAGCTGGTCGGCGTCACCCTCGACGACCGGCAGCGGACCGGCGTCGATCTCGGCGTCGGCTTCCGCGACCCGCATCCGGAGATCCCGCTTTGCCGCCGTCAGCACCGCCTCGAGATCGACCGGCTCGAAGGGGTCGCCGCGACTCTCGACCCGCGAATACTCGAGCAGCCCCTGGATCATCGCTTTCATCCGGTCCGCGCCGTCGACGGCGAACGCGAGGAACTCCTCGCCGTCCTCGTCGAGGTCGTCGCCGTACCGGCTCTCGAGGAGTTGCAGGTAACTCGAGACCATCCGCAGCGGCTCCTGCAGGTCGTGGGAAGCCGCGTACGCGAACTGCTCGAGGCGCTCGTTGGACTCCTCGAGTCGGGCGCCGACCTCCTCGAGNCCGGCTCTCGAGGAGTTGCAGGTAACTCGAGACCATCCGCAGCGGCTCCTGCAGGTCGTGGGAAGCCGCGTACGCGAACTGCTCGAGGCGCTCGTTGGACTCCTCGAGTCGGTCGACGACCTCCTCGAGTTTCCGCTCGCGTTCTTTCTGCTCGGTGATGTCCTGGGCCATGGTCATCCCGGCGAACACCTCGCCGCGCTCGTCGGTGATCGGAACCCCACGGACGATCCACTCTCGACCCGCGTACTCGAGTTCGACCGCCCGCTCTTCGCCCTCGAGGGCGGCCTCGAAGGCGGGCTCGAGCGCATCGGCCGTCTCCTGGTTCCAGGCCTCACGGAAATGCGTCCCCTCGATGTCGGCGGGATCGACGGGGGTTACGTCGAACCCCTGGCCCGCCGCCAGCGTATACTCCAGTTCGTGATCGAACAGCGCGACGATCCCGTTCGGAAAGTAGTCCGCGAGCGCGCGGTACCGACGCTCTGACTCCTCGAGTTCCCGTTCCTGTGCCTTCCGGTCGCTGATATCCCGGAAGTACACCGACAGCCCCGTCTCCGAGGGGTAGGCGTTGACCTCGAACCAGGTCTCGAGTGGCTCCGGGTAGTAAATCTCGAACGCGGTCGACTCCTGGCTCTCCATCGCTTGTTCGTACTCCTCGCGGAGCTTCGAGTCGGCCGCCCACTCGAAAGTCTCCCAGACGTTCTTCCCGATCAGGCCGTCCTCGGTGAAATCGATGAGTTGCTCGGCCCGGTCGTTGAGGTGGGTGAACTGCCATCGTTCGTCCAGGGCGTAGAACGCGTCCGTGACGCGGCCGAACACCTCCTCGAGTTCGGTCTCCAGGCGTTTTCGCTCGGTGACGTCGATGAGAATCCCCTCGAGGGCGACGAGTTCACCGTCCTCGAAGACGCCGCGGCCGTAGTCTCTGACCCACCGGACCTCGCCGTCGGCGGTCTCGATCCGATAGGTCTTCGAGAACGGCTCCCGGTCGACGACGGTCTCCTGGATCGAGACCCACAGCTCGTCGCGGCTCGTCTCGAGGATGACGTCGTCGCCGTAGGACACCTCGCCGCTCTCTATGGCCTCGGGATCGTACCCGGTGATGTCGGCGCAGGCGTCGCCGACGAACTCCATGGGCCACCCCCGCTCGTTCGCACAGCGGTAGACGACCCCTGGAACGTTGTCCATCAGCGTCGAGAGCTGTCGTTCTCGCTCGCGGAGCTCCGCCTCCATCTCCTTGCGTTCGGTACTGTCACGGAAGTAGATCGACAGCCCGGACCCGGACGGGTAGAGGTGTTCCCGGAACCAGGTATCGAGCGGCTCGTAGTACGCCTCCAAGGAGAGCTGTTTGCCGCGATCCATCGCCTCGCGGTAGCGTTCCTCGAACACAGTGTCGACCAGGGCGGGGAACTGGTCCCAGATCGTCGTCCCGAGCAGTCGGTGCTCGTCGACTCCGAATATCTCCTCGGCCCGCTCGTTTACGTGTGTAAACTCCCAGGCCTCGTCGACTGCCACGAACCCGTCCGTGACGCGACCGTAACCCTCCTCGAGTTCCGCTTCCGCTTTCGCTCTCGCTCTCCCTGTCGCTGTCGCTGTCGCTTCCGCTTCCGCTTCCGCTCGCCCGCCGTCCACGGCGTCCGTTCCTTTCCGGGCTGATCTCGCGAGTTCCGGGACCGACCGAGAGTCACTGCCCCTTTCGACTTCCCTGACGACGCCGACCGTTTTCCGACCGCCGTTCTCGAAAAGCGGGGTCAGCCTGATCTCACAGTCGACCACCCGACCGTCGGACCTGCGAAGGGGAGTCGCGAGAACGTCGCTTCGCTCGTCTTCGATCCCCGGCTCGTCCTCCCAGCGGCGACCCTCGCGTTCGATCCGATCGTACGCCTCGAAGACTCGAGCGGCGTGTTCTCCGGCGAGGTCGTCGCGGTCGTGGCCGGTCAACTCGAGGAGCCCGTCGTTGACGGCGACGAACCTGCCGGACTCGTCGAGCTGAAAGACGCCGTCGTCGATCGCCCGGAAGAGTGCTCGGAACCGCCGGTTGGCTTCCCCGGGCGGAGCGTCGACCCCGTCGCCCCAGAACCCTCCGTCCGAGGCCTCCGTCGGATCGGTCATGGCAGTACCACTAGCGGTCGAGTCGGATAAGTCCCGCCACGAAACCGGCTCCTTCTCGGTCCGCTCGTGATCCGGGCGTGGAGCGAGCTGAACCGAACCACGCTGTGCCGGAACGGGTCGACCGCGAACGAATAACGTTTAGTATCCCTCCCATGATTTGTGCTCACGATGAACGTTCGTCGAGCCGTGATCGTCCTCGCCGTGGTGGCGATTCTCCTTCTGGTCGGCGGCTATCTCGCCCTCGAGTTGGGAGCGTTGGAAACGGGAGGCGAACCCGTCGACGGCGGACCCGATTCCGACGCCGACCCCGACCCCACAGCCCTGTTCGCGAGCGCGTTCGTCCACGCCGAGGACCTCGAGAACGTCCACGGCGAGCGGACGACCGAACTCGACATCGAGGACGGCCCCGACCGCGAGACGACCCGTACCCAGCGAGTCGAAATCGTCGAACGACCGTACGTCGAGTACCGCAGTGAGGTACTCGACTCCGACGAGTCGGACCGAATCGGCGACATCTACGTGTCGAACGCGTCGGTCTCGTGGTGGTACGATCCCGACGCGAACACCGCGAGCTACTACCCCGTCGACGACCCATTCGACGACGAGGCCGTCCGCACCGACCGCGCCGAACACGCCGAGCACAAGCAGGACCTGTACGATCTCGAGTATCTGCGAACCGAGACTGTCGCCGACCGCGACGCCCACGTGCTCTCGGTCGAAGCGAAAAACGAGACCGTCGCGGAGGGGCTGTCGGTGCTCGTCGGGGATACCGAGTTCGTCTACGCTCTCGAGACAGTCGACCCGGACGACAAACTGGTCGTCGACGAGCAGCGCCTCTGGATCGACGCGGAGTACGAGTATCCACTGAAAGAACAGGTCGTCGTCAGAGACGAGAACGAAGCGGACGACGACGATCGGTATCTGTACGTCATGTCCGAACAGTTCGAAACAGTGACGTTCAACGACCCGAGCATCGACGGCGAGACGTTCGCGTTCGACCCGCCCGAGAACACGACCGTGACTGACCTAAGCGAGTGACGACGCGATCGGCAGTCACGTCACTCGCCCGGCTGAACGACGTCCTGGCCAGTCGCGAGATCGAGTCCTCCCTCGAGAGTGCGAACGGGGTAGGGGATGTCGATCCCTTCCTCGTCGAACCGTCGCTTGACCGCGGCGACGTACTCGCCTTTGATCCGGACGAAGTCCGCTCGCGAGGGGTCTTCGATCCAGAACCGCGACTGCAGGCCCACGTCCGAGTCGCCAAGCTCGGTGAGACGAACGCTCGGCTCGGGATCGTCCACGATGTCGGGATGGCGTTTGGCCTCCTCGAGGATTATCTCGCGGGCTTCGTCGATGTCGTCGTCGTAGCCGATCCCGAAGACGAACTTCATCCGAAGCTCGTCGGCGTCGACGGGGTTCTTGATCACGCTGTCGGTGAGTTGTGCGTTCGGTACCGTCAGCAACTCGTTGTCGAACGTACGGACGCGAGTCACGCGCAGACTGATGTCCTCGACGACGCCGGAGTGGCCGTCCCACTCGATCCAGTCGCCGATCCGAAACGGCTTGTCGATGTAGATGAACACTCCGGAGACGAAATTCGAGATCGTGTTCTGCATCGCCAGTCCGACCGCGAGTGCGCCGGCCGCGGCGATCCCGGCCATCGAAACCAGGAAGTTACCGTATCCGGCGAACCCGAACGCGATCGCGACCGCGAAGAAGACGACGCCGAACCTGACGAGTCTCAACAGCGGCTTCTGGGCGTGGGCGTCTAACTCACGCGTCTCGAGCCCTCGCCGAACGATCGGCAGGAAGACGACTCGCCCGACGCCGTAGACGACGGCGAACGCGACGAGAAACAGGAGTAGTCCCTCCAGGCTCGCGGCGATCGTCGCACCCGTCACGTCCTCGAGGGCCGCGCCGATCGGGCCGAGGTCGTCGGCGGGTTCGGCCTGCAAGGGGTACTCTATCATCGATACAACACTGCGGTGTGACCCCGCGTCTCGACGAGGTCAGCACTCACTCGATCGGCAAGCTCGGCGGCCTTCTCGTCGGTCGAGCTCCCTGCCCGAGCTGCTCGGAGGAACTTCACTTTCACCAGCTCCCGGTCAGTGAGTTGGTCGTCGAGCTCGTCGACGACGGATTCGATGCCGCTCTTGCCGACCCAGACGGTCACGTCCAGATCGTGTGCTCGTTTCGTGAGCTTCTGTCGGTCCATACCCCGGAATAATGGAGTCGAGCCGTTTGAATCTTCTCGAAACGGACCGACTCGACGACCCGTGGCCTCGATCGTCGACCACGGATGGATCGAGGGGCCTCGAGGGTTCGATTAGCTGCCCGATTCCGATCTGAGCCGGTCGGTTTCCTCGCGATCGATGTCGCCGTCCGCAGTGATCGCGACGCCGTACTCCTCGCGGGCCGCTTCTCTGGAGACGTAGCCGTCGATCACGTCTTCACGGACGGCTTCGGGGTCCCGATCGTACGGATCTCCGTAGCCGCCACCACCACCGGTCCGATTGGAGATGAGTTCACCCTCGTGGAAGGTACCGCGGAACATCCCGACCCACAGCTCGTCGTCGTCGTAGAGATCAGTGTTATCGACGAGTACGTCGACGCGCTCGTCGGCATCGTCGTGGAGGTCCAGCACGATCCCGTTTTTGTCGCCGGGTTCGCCGCCGTCGATCCCCCACCCTGGCTCGCGCGTTTTCTGGATGATCGAGAGCGCCCCGACCGGATGCTCGATACGGAAGTCCCGCCGGAGCCCGAGCCCGCCGCGTTGTTCACCGGCACCACCGGAGTCCTGGCGCAAGGAGAGTTCGTCGAACGAGATCGGCGCTTTGTTCTCGAACACTTCGACGGGGATGTTCTGAACCATCGTCTCCGTGATATGCATGATCGCGTTGGCCCCGTCGTGTTCGTCGGTTGCACCCCACCCGACGGCATCGTTGTTCGCCTCGACGAACTGCCGGCCCGTGTCGGGGTCCTCCCCGAACAGCATAACGTCGTTGAGATCGCCGCCGGAGCTGGCGGGAATCCGTTCGGGCATCGCTTTCGCCAACGCTTTGAACACCACGTCGACGCTGACGATCCCCGTCCAGATCGTAAACGTCGGCGCGGGGTAGCTCGCGTTGAACAGGTTGCCTTCGGGTGCGTGCAACGACAGCGGTGCGTACTGACCGGCGTTCGAAGTCTCCTCGGGCGTCGTCAGCGACTTGAAACAGAGCTTACAGACGGTTTCGGTCATCCCCCGGGGGATGTTCAACGGTTCGTCGACCTGATCGGACGAACCCGAGAAGTCGACGTGGAACTCCTCGCCGTCGATGGTCACCTCGACCTCGATCCGGATGCCGTCGCCGGTCGTTCCATCGGCGTAGTCGACGGCGGACCACGTCCCGTCTGGCAGGTCACGAACCGCGTCACGAGCCGTCCGCTCGCCGTGGTCCTGGATGCGTTCGATACATCGTTCGACGGTGTCGCCCCCGTATTTGCCGTGTAGTTCTTGGAGACGCTCTTTCCCGGTCCGGATCGCCGCTATCTGGGCGTTGAGATCGCCGAGCACCTTGTCCGGAATTCGGGAGTTGAACCGGATCAGATCGAGTATTTCTTCGTCCGGCTCGCCGCCTTTGTGTACTTTCGTCCCGGGGAAGATCATGCCCTCCTGATGAACGTCCGTCGAATCCAGAACGTATCCCTCGTCTTTCGCCCCGAGGTCGAGCCAGTGGGCCCGCGTGGCCGCGTACCCGATGAGTTCGTTCTCCTCACGGGGAACCTCGGGTCCCTCCCGGAAGATCGGCGCGAACACGCCCACGTCGAGGGTGTGCGTCGAACTCCAGTAGGGGTAGTTCATCAGGATCACGTCGCCGGGGTTCATGTTCTCCTCGCCGACGTGCTCGACGACCTTCTCGAGGGCGTAGTCGTTGGCCCCGAGGAACAGCGCCAGGCCGGGCGAGTCCGCGATCAGGTTGCGATCCCGGTCGTACAGCGAGATGCCGAAGTCCAGAATCTCGTAGATGATCGTGTTGTAGGCGGTCCTGATCAGTGTGCGTTGCATCTCCGTGGCGGCCGACGTGAGGTAGTTTCGGACCACCTCGACCGTGGCCGCGTCGATTTCGTCTGTCGCGTTACTCATCGACCTCACCTCCGTCGATAATGAGTTGTCCGTACTCGTCGACCGTCGCGGTCTGATCCGAGTGGAAGACGATCGTCGTCGTCGGTTCGCGGACGACCGCCGGCCCGTCGACCGCCGCACCCGGGCGCAGATCGCTGCGGTCGTACACGTCGAACGTCGTCCGGTCGTCGACGGCGAAACAGTACGCGTCCCTGGTGTCGACCGGATTCGGTGACGCGTCGACCGGGTCCGCTCGCTCGAGTGGCGGTTTGTCGTTGCGGCCGATCGCCCGAACGCGCTGGTGGACGACCTCCGGCGGATCGTCCATCGCGTGGCCGTACCGGTCCTCGTGTTTGCGCTCGAATCGGTCGCTGACGTCTGCGGTCGACTCGATGCCGTTTGCATCCACCTCGACAGTGTGTTCCTGTCCCAGGTAGCGCATCTCTAAGGTGTGCTCGAGGTCGATCCCCTCCTCGTCGAACCCTTCGTCGGTCAGCGTGTCGATCGCTTCGTCGTCCAGGTCCTCGAAGGTCGATTCGAGATCCGACAGCTCGAGGTCCGACAGGGCCGCGATGTTCGTCCGCGCGAAGTCGTAGACGACGTCGGCCATCAGCATTCCCATCGCGGAGAAGACCGACGGTGCTTCGGGGACGACGACCTCGTCGACGCCCATCTCGCGGGCCAGAAGCGGCACGAACATCGGCCCCGCGCCGCCGAAGGCCATCATCGAGAACTCGCGTGGGTCGAGCCCTTTCTCGATCGTGATCTCCCGGATCGCGCCGACGGTGTTTGCCAGCGCGACATCGAAGACACCCCGCGAAACGTCGGTGACCGACGAGTCGAGTGGCTCGGCCAGGACCTCGTCGATCGCGTCTCGGGCACCGTCGGCGTCGAGTTCCATCTCGCCGCCGAGGAAGTCCGCGGGATCGATGTAGCCGAGCGCGACGGCCGCGTCGGTGACGGTCGGCTCGGTCCCGCCTTGCCCGTACGCGACGGGGCCGGGATCGGCACCGGCGCTCTGGGGTCCGACCTTGAGCAGTTCGCCGTCGAGCCAGGCGATCGAACCGCCGCCCGCACCGATCGTCCGGATGTCGTAGACCGGGATCATCAACGGCTGGTGCTCGAGCCGGGAGTCGTATTTCACGGCGGGGGTCCCGTCCTCGATGACGCAGGCGTCGAGGCTCGTTCCGCCCATGTCGACGGTGATGAGGTTCTCGCGACCGGTTTCGCGGCCGACGTGGGATGCGCCGATGAGTCCGCCGGCCGGGCCCGAGAGGATGGTATGGACCGGCGCGTCGGTTGCGCTCTCGGCGGTCAGCGTCCCGCCGCCCGAACGGGTGACGAAAAACGGGGCGTCGAACCCCTGCTCGGAGAGCGCCGAGTCCAGGTTCTCGATGTAGCTCTCGAAGATCGGCTTGATGTAGGCGTCCATCACGGCCGTGCTCGTCCGTTCGTACTCGCGGTACTCGCGCGTGATAGCACTCGAAATCGAGACGCTAACGTCCGGATAGGCCTCGCGTACGATCTCCGCCGCCTGTTGCTCGTGGACCGGGTTCCGATACGAGTGGAGGAAACAGATGGCGATCCCGTCGACGCCTCGTTCCTCCACGAGGGTCGAAGCGGCCTCACTGACTGCCTCCTCGTCGAGCGGTTCGACCTCCTCCCCGTCGGCGTTCAGTCGGCCGGGAACACCGACACGCCGTCGCCGAGCGACCAGCGATTCGGGTTTCTGGTAGCGGATGTCGTACATCGAGTCGCGTTCGACGTTCGTCCGTCCGATCTCGTAGACGTCGGCGAACCCCTCGTTCGTGATGATCCCCGTGGTCGCACCCTCACGCTCGAGGACGGCGTTCAGTCCGAGCGTCGTCCCGTGGACGAACGCCTCCGTGTCCTCGAGTGTCGTGCCGATCTTGTCGATCGACTCCAGAACGCCGGATTCCGGTTCGGCAGGTGTTGTCGATGCCTTTTCGACGGATACGCTGCGAGTTTCGCGATCGAAGGTGATCGCGTCGACGAACGTCCCCCCGATGTCTACCGCCAGTCGTTCTGTCACGTGTTGACTCACCTCAGTAGGGGAACCGAGGGTGGCAACTGTAATATAACTTTTGCCACCATTCTTTCTGATCGAACGTTTCGGGGGACCTGAGGTGACGAAATGAATCCTAAGTCCGGTATACGAACACTCATTGTCCGCTATTCTGACCGAAAAGTTTACGTGACGTGTTACGAGGGTACACATATGGGCAACGTTACCGTTCAGCAACTCGAGGAGGTATGGGACGACAGCCACGACGCACCGCTTGCGCTGTTCGAGAGCGACGATCCACAGAGCGAAGTCGGAAGTTACGTCATCGAACCGGGTGAACGAGTCCCAGAAGACGGGACGACGAAACACGACGGGGACGAAATCTCGGTTCTCTTGTCCGGTGAGTTGGAACTCGTCACGGAAGGCGACCGACGGACTGTCGAATCGGAATCGGTGACGATCATTCCCGCCGGAACCCTCCACTACAGCGAGAACACTGGTGAGCAGCCAGCCCGGTTAGTGTACGCGGTCCTCGGCGAACTCTGATCCGACAGCGACTGACTCCGGGAACTCACTGTTGGGAAGAGTTGCGACCCCACGCCGCTCACTCCGGATTTTGCTTCGAATCGTTCGCCGACAGTTGCGACGCGTTCTATATTCTCTTCCGGCAAAATATTTAGACCACGCCAGTGATTAAAATAACTCAATTTCGGTCTATTTGGTTGCAGAAAGTTTAATATGGATTCCGAAACGTGTCTCTTTCGTGAGTGAGAATACCACACGAGCTGCGGTCGATATCGGTGGTACGTTCACCGACTTCGTCGCCGTCCGCGACGGCACGCTGTCACTCGAAAAAGCGTCGACGACACCCGAAAACTACGCTAACGGTGTCGTCGACGTCCTTTCGAAAAGCGACGTATCGATGGACGACATCGAACAGTTCGTCCACGGAACGACGGTCGTCATCAACGCGATCACCGAACGCGAGGGAGAAGACTGTGCACTGATTACGACCCATGGGTTTCGGGACGTACTCGACATTACGCGAGCGAACCGCCCCGACATGTTCAACTTCCGGTACGAGAAGCCGGAGCCGTTCGTCCCTCGACGTGACAGATTCGAGGTCAGCGAACGGATCGATCAGGCCGGAGACATCCTCACGGAACTCGATCCGAGCGACGTCCGGGAGGCGGCCGCGGAGATCCGTGATCGGGGAATCGAGACGATCGCAGTTGCATACGTCAACGCGTACGCGAACCCGGACCACGAGCAGCGGACTCGAGACCTCATCGCCGACGAGTATCCGGAGGCATACGTTACACTATCACACGAACTCTCCGAAGAATATCGGGAGTACGAGCGAACCAACACCGCCGTGTTGAACTCCTACGTTCGGCCGATCGCGGACGACTACCTGACGACTCTCGCGGACCACCTCGAGGAAAGCGGCGTCGAGGGGAACCGCTACGTGATGAAGAGCAACGCCGGAACGAGTAGCTTCTCGCAGGCACGTCAGAGCCCGATCGAGATGGTCGAGAGCGGACCCGTCGGTGGGGTGTTCGGCGCTGCCCGGATCGGCGAACAGCTCGGTGAACCGGACGTGATCAGTTTCGACATGGGCGGAACTACCGCCAAGACGTCCCTCATCGAAGACGGCGACGTCGACATCGAAACCGAGTACTGGCTCGAGAGTTCCGCCCGTGACGAAGGGTATCCAGTACAGGTTCCGGTCGTCGATATCGTCGAGATCGGTGCGGGCGGCGGTTCGATCGCCTGGATCGACCAGGGAGGATCGATCAACGTCGGCCCGAAGAGCGCGGGTGCCGATCCCGGCCCGGCCTGCTACGGACGGGGCGGGACCGAGCCGACCGTCACCGACGCGAACCTCCTGACTGGCCGACTCAATCCGGAGTATTTTCTCGGTGGCGAGATGGAACTCGACGTCGATCAGGCACGGGCGTCGCTGGAGCCGATCGCCGACGAGTTCGGGACCGACGTTCGCCAGGCCGCCCACGGCGTGCTCCAGGTCGTCAACTCGAACATGGCACACGCCCTGAAACAGGTGAGTCTGCAGCGTGGCTACGACCCACGACAGTTCGCCCTCGTCGCAAGCGGTGGGGCTGGCGGGCTACACGCTGCGACCTTAGGCCGGGAACTGAGCGTCAAGGAGACGATCGTGCCACGGGCACCTGGGCAGTTCTCCGCCTGGGGGATGCTGTTGACCGATCTGCGCCGTGATTACGTCCGGACGCTTGTCCGGTCGTTCGAACCCGACGCAGCCGATATCGTCGACGACGCGTTCGCGTCGATGGCGGACCGTGCCCGCGAGGCGTTCGATGCCGAAGGCGTTCCACGGGAGGATATCGAACTCGAGTACAGCGTCGACCTCCGGTACGACGGGCAAGAACACACCGTCCAGACGCCCGTCCGGAGCGACGGGGATCGGATAACCGGGACAGCCATCGAGCGGACGATCGAGACGTTCCACCTGCGACACGACCAGGCGTACAATTTCCAGCTCGACGATCCGGTCGAGCTCGTGAACCTCCGGCTCACCGCGACGGCTGCCGTCTCGAAACCGGCGATCGACGTGCTCGAGCGCGACGGTCGGCTGTCGGAGGCACGCAAAGCGGAGCGGCCCGTCGATTTCGGTACTGAAGGGACCCACGAGACGCCGATCTACGATCGGTCGACGCTTCCGGTCGAGGTCTCTTTCGATGGACCGGCGGTCGTCGAAGAGCCGGCGTGTACGACGCTCGTCCACCCGGATCAGACGTGTCGCGTCGACGAATACGGAAACTTGCGAATTAGCCAGCAATGAGCAGTGCTACCGAATCCGACATCGATCCGTTTACGCGGGAAGTGATCACGAACGCGCTCCAGAGCGCTGCCGAAGAGTCGTTTATCAACCTCGGCCGGACGGCCAAATCCAGCGTCATCTACGAGACGCTGGACTACGCGTGTGGGTTGATCGACCCCGACGGAAACGTCGTCGCGCAGGCAAACGGCGTTCCGGGGTTCCTCGGCACGTTGAACTTCTGTGTCGAGGATACGATCGAAAAGTACGGACTCGACGGGTTCTTTCCCGGCGATATCGTCCTGCTGAACGACTATCACGGCGGGACACACCTCAACGACGTCGCGATGGTCGCACCGGTGTTCGTCGACGGGGAGATCGTCATGTTCGCCGCATCCAAGGCCCACTGGACGGACATCGGTGGCAAAGACCCCGGCTCGTGGACCACCGACGCGACGAGTGTCTTCCAGGAGGGAATCCAGTACCCGATGGTCAAATTGTACGAGGAAGGCAGGCTCAACAGGGCGGTTCGGGACATCGTCGAGGCAAACACCCGGATGCCGGAGATGACTCTCGGCGACATGCAAGCTCAGGAGGCGTCGATGGAGGTAGCGGTCGAGCGAGTCCAGGAGATCGCCGACAGATACGGCAAGGAAACCCTCGAACGAGCGATCGACGACTGGCTCGAGTACGGGCGAGAACTCGTCCTCGAGGAGATCGAGTCGCTCCCGAACGGGACCTACCACGCTGAGGACTACCTCGACGACGACGGGATCACCGACGAACCGGTGTACGTCACCGTCGAGGTGACGATCACCGACGACAGCGTGACGTTCGACTACACTGGGACCGATCCCGAAACTGAGGGGCCGATCAACTCCCCGTACGCCGCATCGGTCAGCGATGCGCGGGCGCTGTTCCAGGCGATCACGCTCCCCGACGCGCCGACCAACGGCGGCTTCTTCGAGCCACTGGAGTTGATCATTCCGGAGGGAACTGTGCTGAACGCGACGAAGCCAGCACCGATCGGTACCGACTGGGAATCGTCCGCGATGGCTGCTGACCTCCCGTGGAAAGCACTGGCGTCTGAGCTCCCCGAAAAGCTCTCGGCCGGACACTTCACGAGCGTCTGTGCGACCATCGTCGGTGGGACTGACGACCGGACCGACGACGAGTTCCTGGTCATCGAGCCCCAGCCCGGCGGGTGGGGTGCCTGCCACGATCGCGACGGAGCGGACGTCCTCGTCTGTAGCGGCGATGGCGACACCCTCGAGATGCCCGTCGAGGTGATGGAGACGCGATTCCCGTTGCTGTTCGATCAGTTCGCATTAGACACTCCCCAGGAAGCCGGTCACGGCGAGTTCCGCGGTGGCACGGGGCTGGTACAGGATTACAACGTGTACAACGAAAGTGGTGCGTTCATCACGGCGTCGTTCGGCCGATCGGAGTTCCCTCCCTGGGGAGTCGAGGGGGGACAGCCAGGCGACGGTAACTACATCGAGATCGTCAAACACGACGGCTCCACCGAACGGCACCGGAAGTTGACGAACTACGACCTCGAGGACGGAG
Organism: Halobiforma nitratireducens JCM 10879; assembly: GCF_000337895.1. Taxonomy (GTDB): domain Archaea; phylum Halobacteriota; class Halobacteria; order Halobacteriales; family Natrialbaceae; genus Natronobacterium; species Natronobacterium nitratireducens. The sequence continues at coordinate 13,169 of NZ_AOMA01000002.1, read as the reverse complement.
AAACCGCCCGGCTCGTCACGAGCGCCGGCGGCGGGTGGGGAGACCCGCTCGAGCGGGACCCGGAGCGTGTCCTCGACGACTACCGGGACGACTATATCACGGCCGAAACAGCGGAGGAGACGTATGGCGTCGTCCTCACCGACGACGGTGACCTCGACGTCGAAGCGACCGAGAGGCGACGCCGGCAACTATCGACCGAGTCCACCGAGTAGCCCCATGAGCAGCGATACCACCCGAATCAAATGGATCGATCCAGTTGGACACGACGAGTTCCGCGGCGATATCGAAGAGCTGCTGTGTTCTGCAAAACGCGAGAGGACCGAGATCGACGTCGATAGTCTCGATCGTGGCCCCCATCACGTCGAGTACCACTACTACGAATCGCTCGTTCTGCCGGAAGTCCTCCATCGAGTCAAAGCAGCCGAAAACGACGGGTACGACGCGACCGTCATCGGCTGTTTCTACGACCTCGGACTCGAAGAGGCCCGCGAGGTTTCCGATTCGATGCCGGTGATGGGACCAGCCCAGGCGACGACTCATCTCGCCTCAACGATGGGTGATACGTTCTCGGTGGTCGTAGGACGGCGCAAGTGGATTCCACAGATGCGTGCGACGATTTCGCGGTACGGACTCGACGACCGATTGGCGTCGTTCCGTCCCGTCGACCTCGGCGTCCTCGATTTTCAGGCTGATCCCGAGCGGACACGGCAGCGATTGACCACAGCCGCACGCGCTGCGATCGAGGAGGATCGTGCAGCGGTCGTCATTCTGGGCTGTACCGCCGAGTACGGTTTCCACGAAACGGTACAGGAGGAACTCGGCGTACCCGTCCTCGACGCTGTCGTTGCACCGTTCAAATTCGCCGAGCTCCAGGCCGAACTCGCCGACCTCGGTTGGACACACAGCAAGATTGGCGGCTACGAATCGCCACGTCCCACCGAAATTCACGACTGGGAAGTGCCAGCCGACTTCCCGACGCGGGGCGTCTGGGACGAACAGCCGACCGAGTAACGTTTCTCCAGTATCTTTCGCCGTTTTGTAACCGGAACATTGTTTTGGGAGCCAAATCGGGTACCATATATTACATAATGCGAAAGTTATATACCAGTGGAATACGGTAAGTGGCACCATGGGTAAAGATGGCAAGAACCACGGGGAAGGGGGCCACATTACGCGTCGGCAACTGATCGGATACGCGAGCGCGGCCGGATTCACGACCGCTCTGGCCGGCTGCTCCGGGGAAGAACCCGAAGAGACGACCGACAACGGACTAGACGACAGCGACGACGCTTCACTCGTGTACGCAACGACGATCTCGCCGTCCACGATCGACCCGATGCGAGCGTCGGACAACTTCGAAAACATCTACACCGTCAACGTCTACGATTCGTTGCTGAACTACACCGACGACTCGCCGCCACAACTAGAAGCAGGGCTTGCGACCGACTGGGAAGTCAGTGACGACGAACAGACCTACGAATTTACCCTCCGCGACGACGCGACGTTCCACAACGGCGATCCGGTGACTGCTAGCGACGTTGCGTATTCGTTCGAACGGATGCAGGAACTGCAGGACGGCCTGTCGTGGATGTGGGACGGAACGATCGAACCGGAAGGAGTCACTGCAATCGACGAAACGACCGTGGAAATCGAGACCGAACGAACGTTCGCCCCGTTCCTCTTTACCCTTCCGTACCACCCCATCGTCAACGAAGCCGAAGTAGAGGAGAACGACGAAGACTGGCTCGAGCAAAACGACGCCGGCAGCGGTCCGTACGAACTGGTCGAACACGAGCGCGAAGAGCGAATCGTCCTCGAGCGGGCCGACGACTGGTGGGGTGACGATCCCGCCGGCGAACCCTTCGAGGAAGTCACGCTCGAGATCGTCCCGGAAGAGGGGACAGTCAACGGAATGATGGGCGATGGCTCGGCCGATATCACCGACGAGTGGCTCTCCGTCGAGTCCTACGAAGAACTCGACGACCTCGATCACGTGTGGGTCAGCGACGAGGTGACGTTCTCCCCACTGTACGTCTTCATGCACACCCAGCGCGAGCCCCTCGACGACGTGAACGTCCGACGGGCGATCTCCTATGCCGTGGACTACCAACAGATCGTCGACGATATTCTGCTCGGGAACGCCGATCAGATGCAGGGGCCGCTTCCCGCGGAGATGTGGGGGCACAACGACGACGCCATCCAGTACGAGCAGGATATCGATCAAGCCCAAGAGTACTTAGACGAGTCGGATCACGACCCCGAGGATATCGAACTGACCTACACCTACGTGACCGGCCTGACAGTTACCGAAAACATCGGGCTGTTACTCCAGACGAACCTCAACGAACTCGGCATCGATCTCGAACTCGAGGCTGCACCGTGGACCCGGATCACGGATATGACGACGAGCCAGGACACGACCTCTGACATGCACGCGATTTACCTCTCGTTTTCCTACGTGGACCCGGACACCTTCCTCTATCCGGCGTGGCACTCGAGTTCCCACGGCAGTTGGGAGAGCGCCGCCTGGTACGAAAACGACGAGGTCGATCAACTGTTGGACGACGCCCGCACGGAGGTCGACGTCGATCAGCGGACCGAGTACTATGAGGAAGCACAGGAGATCATCGCCGAAGAGGCACCCGCGTTGTTCCTGGTCAACGAAGCGGAGCTGTACGGCGTCAATGAACGCATCGGCGGGTACGTCGACAACGGACTCGTCGGCTACTCGAAAGCGTTCTGGCGTCTCTACGAGGAATCGTAGTCGACCGCGAAACAGCTACGTTCTGATATATGGGTTTCAAAAGCTACGTGATTAGACGGACGCTGGCCGGCATACCCGTGTTTATCGGTCTCTCGATTCTCATTTTTACGCTGGCCCGCGTACTTCCCGGGGACCCGGCGCGGCTCGCGCTCGGACCACGTGCCTCGGAAGAAGCTGTACAGTCGCTACGCGAAGAGATGGGCCTTCACGATCCGATCGTCGTCCAGTATCTCGATTACATGGCCGGGCTGTTCCAGGGAGATATGGGTATTTCGCTGACGACGAACCGCAACGTCGCAGCGGACCTGCTGTATTTTTTCCCTGCCACGTTCGAGCTGATCACGGTCGGGATGCTCATAGCGATCGTACTCGGCATCCCGCTTGGGATCATCGCTGGCCAGAACAAAGACGAAGCCGAAGACAACGCGAGCCGACTGTTCGCGTTTTTCGGCGTATCGATGCCTGCCTTCTGGGCAGCGATATTACTCCAACTCCTGTTTGCGTTCCATCTGGGACTGCTTCCGGCAACTGGACGCATCGGCGTCGAAGCTCCGCCCCGGATCACTGGCCTGATGCTGGTCGACAGCCTCGTCGCGACCGATTTCGAGGCGTTCCGAAGCGCACTGGCACATCTGTTGCTACCGGCGTTTACGCTCGCGCTTGCACCCATGGCCGATATCGCCCGGATGACCCGCTCGAGCTTCATCGAGGAGTTCAACAAAGACTACGTCCACGCGTTGCACTCCTCCGGTATCCCGGGGAAGCTGATCGCATACAAATACGTGCTGAAGGCGTCGTTCGCCTCGACGTTGACGATCATCGCCCTCGACTACGGCTTTCTCATCGGGTCGGCATTTCTCATCGAGATCGTCTTCGCGTGGCCCGGTATGGCCCGCTACGGCGTCGACGCGATCCTCGCTAACGACATCAACGCGATCATCGGTGTGACACTCGTCGTGGGGGTCGTCTTCATCGTCGCGAATCTGGTCGTCGACATCCTCTATGGCTACTTCGACCCACGGGTGCGGTACGGAGGTGACGAAGAATGAGTTCACTCACGAACTGGGTTCAGTCGGAGGCGATGGAGAACCGCAAGGAGAGTGCACGACGGATCGCGTACCGATTCCGACAGAATCCGCTCTCACTCGTTGGACTCGGGATCATCGGTGGACTCGTCTTCGTTGCGATCTTCGCACCGTACATCGCACGTCACCCGCAGGACGCCGGCTACATGGGCGAACCAGCAGTCGACTTCGCGAACCGGTTCGCGGAGCCGAGCCTCGCTCACCCGTTCGGGACGGATCAAGCCGGCAGGGACATCCTCTCTAGGGTGATCTTCGGGACTCGGTACTCCCTCGCTCTGGGACTGTTCGTCCTGACGTTTGCGATCGGTATCGGTGTTCCCGTCGGACTCGTTGCCGGTTACGTGGGCGGGTTCGTCGGACAGGCACTGATGCGGTTGACGGACGTTTTCCTCTCGGTGCCACCGCTGGTCCTGGCGCTTGCAGTCGCGGTGCCGCTGCAGCCGAGTTTGCGAAACGCGATGATCGCGATCGCGGTCGTCTGGTGGCCGTGGTACGCGAGACTCGTCTATGGCGAGGTGGTATCGGTCCGAGAAGAACAGTTCGTCGAAGCGAGCCGCGGTATCGGTGCGAGCCGGCTCCGGATCATCTTCCGCGAGATTCTTCCCAACGTCATGGCTCCGATTACGGTCAAGTTCAGTCTCGACATGGGCTATGCCATTCTGATCGGTGCCGGACTCGGCTTTCTCGGACTCGGCGCACAGCCGCCGACGCCCGAGTGGGGAACGATGATCGCCGAAGGCCGCGCATATCTCCCAGCACAGTGGTGGTACTCGACGTTCCCTGGACTCGCAATCTTCCTCGCCGTCCTCGGATTCAACCTCCTCGGCGATGGCCTCCGGGACGTCCTCGACGTGGAGGTGGACTAATATGACCGACCCGATACTCGAGCTTCGTGATCTCGAGGTTCACTTCAACACCTTCGACGGGCGTGCCGAAGTCATCAACGGCGTCGATCTCACCGTCGAAGAAGGTGAGACGGTCGCCATCGTCGGCGAGTCCGGCTGTGGGAAAAGCGTCACCGCGGAGACAGTGATGGGAATGCTACCACAACCGCCCGGCGAGATCGTCAACGGGGAGCTCTACTACCGCGATGAAGAACTCCTCGGTGACGAGACGGCACACGAACGGGTCAAGACCGAATCGCTCGGAATGATCTTCCAGGACCCGATGACGAGCCTCTCACCGGTGTTTACCGTCGGTGAAATGATGAGAGACGTGATGACGTATCAGAACAAGACGAACGTCGGCTGGCTCGAGATTTTCCGCAACATCGTCGGCCGCCGTGATGTCTCCGAAGCGGACATGCACGACCGGTGCATCGAGTTGCTCGATCGGCTCCAAATTCCCGACCCGGAAGGAATCCTCGACCGGTATCCGATCGAGCTCTCGGGCGGGATGCGCCAGCGCGTCCTGATCGCGATGGCGATGCTCGGGGAGCCGGAGTTTCTCATCGCGGACGAGCCGACGACGGCACTCGACGTGACCGTCCAGGACCAAATCCTCGATCTACTGAGCGAGCAGGTCAAGCGAGAGGACCTCTCGATGCTGTATATCACCCACAACCTCGGCGTCGCACGACGTATCGCCGACCGAATTTACGTGATGTACGCCGGTGAGATCGCCGAGGTCGGAAGCTGTGAAGACATTCTCGACGAACCGCTCCATCCGTACAGTCGTGGGCTCGTCGATAGCGTCCCGAAACTAACCGAGTTCGACCGCGAGGGTATCGAAGGGCTCATTCCGAACTATACGGAGCCGCCATCGGGTTGTCGCTTCCATCCACGCTGTCCCGCCGCGGTGGCGGGAGAATGTGACGTGACTCGACCGCCACGATTCGAACTGGCCGACGGTCGGGAAGTCGCGTGTCTCCTCTACGAGGACGGCCTGTCGCCGGCAGCGGCAAACGAGATTGCGGCCACCGAGGCCGATACGAACCGTGGTTCAGGGACCACACATGGTCGTTCCTCCGGACCCAGAGAGTCGGACGAGTCGATCGAATCACTGACCCAACGCATGGAGGACGCCAATGAGTGACGCCACGGACGATCGAACGGACGACCCGCTCCTCAGGGTTCAAAACCTCGAGAAGTACTATCCGATCACCGGCGGCCTACTCAAAAAGAAGGTCGGTGAGGTGAAGGCGGTCGACGGCGTCTCCTTCGAACTCGGCCGCGGCGAGACGCTCGCCATCGTCGGTGAGTCGGGGTGTGGGAAGACGACGCTCGGCAAGACGGTCGCACGACTCCACGAACCCACCGGCGGGTCGATTCTCTTCGACGGACAGGATATCGGCACACTGTCCGAACGGGAACTCAAGCCGGTCCGTCGAGAGATTCAGGTCGTCTATCAGGACCCGACCTCGTCGCTCAACCCCAGAAAACGGATCAAGGACATCGTCGCCGAGCCGATGACGGTCCACGACATCGGAACGAAAGCACAACGGCGCGAGCGCGTCGTCGAGTTGCTCCGCCGGGTCGATCTTCCCGAGGACTTCCGTTACCGCTATCCCAGCGAACTCTCCGGCGGCCAACAACAGCGAGTCGCAATTGCCCGTGCGCTAACGCTCAACCCGTCCTTGCTCGTCCTCGACGAACCGACGAGTGCACTCGACGTCAGCGTGCAGGCGAAAGTGATCTCGCTCCTCGAGGAGCTACAGGACGACCTCGGACTGTCGTATCTCATGATCACGCACGATCTGAGTTTGACCAAAAACATCGCCGACCGTATCGGGGTCATGTATCTAGGGAAGCTCATGGAGAAAGCGCCTGCAGCGTCCCTGTTCGACGACCCGCAGAACCCGTACACGGAGCAGTTGCTTTCGGCGATCCCGATCGTCGAAGAGTCGGAGGCAGCGTACAAGCCGGATCGGATCTCGATTCAGGGAGAGACACCGGACCCGTCCGATCCGCCGTCCGGTTGCTCGTTCCACCCGCGCTGTCACCGGACAGTCGACGAGTGTAGTCGAACCGAACCGGAACTGGTCGATGTCGGTCCCGACCACACCAGTCGATGTGTACATCACGACGACACAGACTAACGGCCAGACTCGATCGATTTCACGCTGGTCACCCTGCTTGCAGGACAGCACGCTGTTCGGACTTGGACTGACTGCTGGTTCGTGTGACCCCGGACGTATTACTCGTCGTTGCCGTCGATCTCGCTGTGCCACGCCTTGTGTGTCCGTGTCACTGGTGTGATTTCGTACGCCTCGACGATCTCGTCTTGTAGCAGTTCGTTCACGTATCGCTTGATGTCCTGCAGTGACTCGTGCCAGACGCGAACGAGCATATCCGAGCTTCCGAGGTACTCGTCTACCTCGTAGACGAGCTCCTGATCGACGAGAAACTCGATGAGCTCGTCTATCGATTCTCGGGACGCATCCGCTCGAAGGTTCACTTGAACGTCTGCGTAGTTGAGATCGACTTCCTGGAGAACGAGCACTCCGATGATTTTGATGACGTTTTCTTCCTGTAGCTTCTTCCGACGGCGTCGAACGGCGGTCCGGGAAAGGTCGACTCGCTCACCGAGTTCCGTATCCGATATCCGACCGTCTTCGTTCAGGATGCGGTAAATATCATAATCGATACTATCCAAATTATCTGCGACTAGATCCCCGATATCAGTGTCGTCGAGATCCCTGTTCTCGCACTCGGAACGTGCATCGTCTGGCATAGTACGTGCTGATTGTACAGTCAGGAACTAAAGTCTCCGCCGATGACCCAACACGCTGTCTCGGGAGGACGGTCGGGCGATCTACTGCCTCGTGGCCCCCGACCCGTGATCTCACCGCCAATCACGAGAGAGACGACCCTCCCCGACGATCGGGGCCGGAATCCGTCTCACCGATTCCCGACGCGTTGCTCGTCGCGGTAGCGCTGGAGTTGGAGTTCGACCTGTTCGTTGAGCCGCTCGAGTCCCTCCTCGACACCGAACTCGGGGATGAGGTCTGCGTAGGCGTCGGCGACCAGAGTCCGGACGGTATTGAACGGTCCGATCCGCGCACCGTTGGTCGCCGGCGTGCTCTCGGACGCGAGCAGTTGCTCGATTGCGGTCTCGTGGCCGGGGTTCTCCCGGAACCAGCCGTCACGCTCGAGGCGGTCGATCGCCCCTTCGTGGATCGGGAAGTAACCGGTCTCGGTATGCCATCGGGCCTGCTGTTCGGGCTGGGCGAGCCAGGCGAGGAACTCGGCGGCCGCGCGCTGTTCCGCCCGGCTCGAGTCTGCGGTGACCCACAGCGAGCCGCCGCCGACGACGACCCCGTGGCGCTCGTCGGGGACGGGGAAGTAGGCCGTCCCGACATCGAAGTCGGCACCTTCGACGACCGATGTCAGCGACGACGTGGAGTCGATCAACATCCCCGCCTCACCGGCGTGAAACACCTCTCGGGCCTGGCCACGAGCTTCGATCCCGGGGTTGTGATAGAGGCCGTCACCCTCGAGACCGGTAATCCAATCGTAGATCGTCCGGCCGGCCTCGCTGTCGAAGTAGGCCTCGGTCGGTGTGCCGTCGCGGCCGTTTTTCGCGTCGACCAGCGGCTGGTTCTGTTCGGCGAACCACTGTTCGACGAACCACGAGTAGTTCGCGAAAGTGATCCCCACGTCCGTAACGCCCGCCTCGACTAGGCGTTCGGACACCTCGCGTACTTCGTCGAAGGTCTCCGGTGTCCTGTTCCGGCGAACTCCGGCCCGATCGAACGCGTCCCGGTTGTAGTACAACACCGGCGTCGACGAGTTAAACGGCATCGAGTACAGTTGGCCGTCGGTCCGGTAGTACTCGAGGACGGGATCGAGTAACTCCTCGACCGACAGCGCATGGCGAGGCAGAACCTGCTCGAGAGGAACGAAGCTGTCGCTGTCTAAGGCGCGTTTGGTCCCGATCTCGTACAACTGAGCGATCGTCGGCGGCGAGCCACGTTCGATCGCCGAGAGCGTCGAGTCGAACGTCCCCCGGTAACTTCCCTTCGAGCGAGTCTCGATCCGGATTCCGTCCGCCTGCTGTTCGAACTCCGAGACGAGATCGTCGACGAGCAGCCCCTTCTCGCCGCTCATCGCGTGCCAGAACTCGAGGACGGTGGCGTCGTCGTCGGTCCGGGCTCTGCTGGTGTCGTACCGGTCGAGCACGGAATCGATCGCGGTCGCGCGTTCTTCGAGCGAAGAGACGCTTGCTGCGACTTCCGTCAGCGATGTCGTCTGTTCCCGCGCCGCGACTGTCACCTCTTCCGTCTCGGTAGCGGTAGTGGCAGCGACATCGGCCACCTCTTCGACCATCGTAGCGATCTCCTCGAGCGAGGCCGCCTGGTCGTCGGTCGCGTCGGAGATTTCCTCGACTGCGACGGTCGTCTCCTCGACGTCGTCGACGAGATCGGTAAAGGCCTCGAGGGCCTCTTCGGCGGTCTCGACACCGGTGGTGACCCGGTCGTGCATCTCCTCGATCTCGGCGACGGTCTCGTCCGTTTCGGCTCTGATCTCTTCGATCGCGTCTTCGATGTCGCCAGTTGCGTCGTCGGCTTCCTCGGCGAGAGTCTTGACCTCGTTGGCGACGACGGCGAACCCCGTACCGTCTTCACCGGCGCGGGCGGCCTGGATCGAGGCGTTCAACGCGAGCAGGTTCGTCTCGTCGGCGATATCGGCGATCAACTCGACCACGTCTTCGACCTCGGCGATGCGGTCCTCTAGCCGCTGGACGGACTCGCGAGCACGGTCAGTCTGCTGCTCGACGGTGTCCAGTTCCTCGAGTGCGGTCGTCGCCGCGTCGTGTCCGTCCCGTCCCCGATCAGCGACGGTCTGAGCGGTCGCTGCGGCTTCCTCCGCAGAACTCGCGACTTCTTCCGTTGCGGCCGACACTGACTGGAGTTCCTGGCTGGCCGCATCGATGCGGTCACGCTGATCGGTGGTGCCGTCAGCAATGTGTGAAACCGACGCACTGACATCCTTACTCGTAGCTTTCACCTCGTTGACGCGGGACTCGACGTGATCGCTGGCACCGATCACCTGGTCGCCGAACTCGTCGACGTCCTCGATCGTCTCGGAGAACGTACGGATGAGTCGGTTGAACTCCGACGCGATTGCGGCGATGCGCTCGTCGTCGGCGTCTTCGTCTAATCGAACCGTCAGGTCACCGTCGGCACACCGTCCGATCGTTTCCCGAATCCGCTCGAGGTTGTCGTCGATATCGTCGGAAACCCCTGGTTCGGCGGCGTCGTCGGGCGAGCGTGCTGATTGGTCCTCGCCGTCGTCCGCCGGTACGGCCCCACTGTCGCTTTCCCCACTCCGATCGCCATCCAGACTCATGGCTCGTACTCGACGACCGAAGATGAAATAGTTGAAGGTAATTATATTCTCTTTCACACAAATATATAGTTTATTTATATATAGGCATGCTACGAGCTATTATTCGGCCGCTCTTCGATCGTCGTAAGTGGCTTGTGTAGCTATCTACCTGTTTCCGGCCCACCAACACAACATATCTATACTGGGTCATAATCACCAAATATGTCGGTTCTTTTTCGTCCGGAATGCAGACCTCGGCTCGGTCTACAGTCGGTCGGCGTAGAACCCCTGACTCAACAGTTGTCGTGACGTTCTCGAACTACGAGATCACACTGTGCAGTACTCACTACGCTGTTCTGATCAATTGTACCTTCCAGACACGACCGTTCTGAAGCGCTAACCGACCACTACTTCACAGACCGAATCCGTGGGACATTCGCGCCCTCTATTCACAAAGACAGAAAATCCAATAGAGTGTCCCGACACTCAGTCGGAATCGAGGACTTGACAGGGGCGTCAGTCGCCGACTTCGACTACCGACCGAACAGCCGTTCGCGCAGCGAGCGACTCGTTGGCCGCTCGGCCAGCAGTACAGATTGGTCGACCTCCGTGACCACGTCGTAGGCGAGTGAGCCTCGCAGGAGCCGCGAGAGGAGGCCGCGCTCGGTCGCACCGATGACGATCAGCGAGTGGTCTTGGGCACCCGCAGCGATCGCACTCTCTACGTCTCCGGACGCGTCGATCCGGATATCGGCCTCAGCGAGGTCGTGTTCCCCGGCCCACTCGGTGAGGAACGCCTCCCCGGATTCGCGCTCGCTCTCGTCATCGACGACGTGCAACAGGGTGATCTCGGAGCCGAGCTGATCGCGCATGTCTCGTGCGATTTCGGCGCTGAGATCGGAGTCGGGACCGCCGGCAGTCGGGACGAGCACCCGGTCGGTCTCGAGGCCCTCGTCGTTGAACACGAGGAAGTCACAGGGCAGGTCGTGTGTGAGTTCGTCGATCGGTCCTTCGGCGCGGCCAGCCGACCACGGTCGACCGGGCCCCCAGCCCATGACGACGGTATCGGCCCGTTCCTGACGAGCGAGGTCGAAGATTTGCTCGAAGCCGCGATGGGAGGCGACTGTCGTCACCTCGACGGGGACGTCCAGCGTCTCGGTGCTCTCTCGGACCTGTTCCATGAGTTTCTGGGACTCCTCGTCGATCCGCTTGACGTGCTCGGACCCTTCCTGTAGGGGTGTCTGGTCGGGTACCTCAACGATGTGGACTGCTTTGACGACACCGTCGTTTGCCTTGGCGACGACGCTTGCAAGCGAAAGCAGGTTCGATTCAGTTCGCGGGTTCGACACCGGGACGACGACCGTATGCTCGTCGCCGCCGGACGGCCGCACGGCGTTGGCCGCGGTCACGGCCACGTCCGGCATCTCGCTCGAGCGGTCGAGAACGTACGACCCGAGAATGCCCTCGAGTTCGGTCTCGGTGCGGGCGTACCAGAAGTACCAGGCGATCGCAAAGACGACGAACGCGCCGGCGATCGCGGTCGCGAGGTTGTCCATGAAATAGATCAGTGCAAGCGAGAGGACGAACCCTGAGATCGGCAGGTACGGGTAGAACGGTACCTCGAAGTCCGGGTCGTACTCCGGCGGGTTCGTCTCGCGGAAGACGATCAACGAGGCGTTGATTAGCGCGTAGACGACCAGATGAAGGATGCTGGCCGCACTCGAGAGGATTTCGACGGTCTCGCCGAGCGCGACGATGAAGACGATGATCATCGCACCGGTGATCGCGATCGAGCGGTACGGCGTTGCGAACCGGGGGTGGATCGCGTTGAGTTTGTCCGAGACGATCTTGTCTCGGCCCATCGCGAAGTTGATCCGGGCTGACGCCAGAATAGAGGCGTTCGCACTCGAGGCCGTCGCGAGCAGTGCGCCGACGCTGATCGAGGTCACGCCGACGCCGAGAAGGGAGATCTCGAGGCCGGCGACCGTGAACGCGTAGTCGAAGACGATCTCGGCGGCGTAGGACATCGGTGCTTCCTCGACGGTATCGAGGGAGAACGCCTCGTGTGGGATCAGGCCCATCAGGAGGCCGACGATGATCGTGTAGATTACCATCACGATCCCGACGCTGCCGATGATCGCGATCGGGAGGTTGCGGCCGGGGGTCTTGAGTTCCTCGCCGATCGTCGCGATCTTCGCGTAGCCGAGGTAGGAGACGAACACGAGCGCCGCACCGGGGAGAATAGCCCCGGTTCCTTCGGGCGTGTAGCTGCCGTCGACGGTGACGGTGCCCCAGTCGAACGAGAAGAAGCCGACGATGGCAAAGATGGTGAGGATGCCAAGCAGAAGTGTGACGATAGCGGTCTGAATGCCACCGGTCTCTTTTGCGCCCATATAGTTGACGCCGACGAAGACGACTCCTGCAAGCACGGCTCCGATCTGGACCTCAGTGAGGACGAACGAGCCGATCGCGATCGTCGGGAGGAGTGCGAGTTCACCGACTCCCGGGATCGGGACCACCACTCCGTCGAGCAGATCGGCCAGGTAGCCGCCGAACCCGATGGCGTAGAACGCGCTCGCGAAGGCGAGTCCGATCCAGTCGCCCATCCCCGAGATCGAACCGAACAGCGGCCCCAGGGCGCGGTTGATGTAGTAGTACGCGCCGCCGGCCTTGGGCATCGCCGTCCCGAGTTCGCTCACCGAGAACGCGTTGATCATGGCTATCAGCCCGCCGATGATAAACGAGATGACGACGGCTGGACCCGCCTCCTGGGCAGCGATGCCAGGTAGGACGAAGATGCCCGCACCGATCATCGTCCCGATACCGACCGCCAGTGCCGAGATTAGCCCGAGGTCCTTGGCGAGTTCTTCGTCACTCATCTTATCCCTCCCGTTCGACTCAAGGAGCGAGAGAGAATTACGTTATGTGTCATTTTTATTGCTCGTAATTGGTGGAAGTATAGATCATTGACTCACGGTTCCGTCCACGTACCGAATCGAAGCGGCACCTTCCCCTTAACTGATTTGTTTGCCGTTCGAGCGCGGGTGCCTC
>NZ_AOMA01000001.1 GCF_000337895.1 Halobiforma nitratireducens JCM 10879 | reverse complement strand
GTCTTCCTTGCGATTCCGCTGTTCGGCGTTCCGTTGCTCCGCAAAGCATTGGACACCACACCTCCAACGAAGACGGACCTCACCAATCACGTCATCATCTGTGGGTTCTCGGCGATGGACGACGTGCTGAAATCTGAACTGGAAGAAGCCGAAATTCCGTACCTGTTCATCGACTCCGATCCGGAAATGGTCAAGCGGCTAAACGACGCCGATATGACCGCTATCTACGGAAATGCTGAAGAGATCCAGACACTCGAGAACGCAAATGCGAGAAGCGCTAGGGCATTAGTAGCCGATCTTGACGATGAGACGAACCCGACTGTCATTCTGTCGGCAGCCAGAATCAACCCCGCGATGAAGATCATCAGTGTCGTCCGGACCCGTGATGCAGCCCCCTACCAGGAATATGCCGGGGCAGATCAAGTCGTCATTTCGAAGGAGAGTCTGGGTGAAAGTCTAGCCAAACGGTCGATGAAGACGATCTCCGAGCGATTCCAGGAAGAAGTCGATCCCGACGTCGATCTGGAGTTCGACGAGTATCTCGTCGAGGAAGGGAGCGATCTCGTCGGCAAAACAATTCAGGAAATCGATACGTTCGGTGGAGACGTGACTGTTATCGGGGGCTGGTTCGGCGCACGCTTTCTCATCTCCCCATCGCCGAACACGATGATTCCGGAGAATACGATTCTTTTGATTACCGGGAAGCGAGCACGCCTGGAGAATACCGATCTTCGCAAACTTCCCTCTCACGTCGGGCATCCGTCGCGGGTAGTCGTCTGTGGGCACGGTGACGTCGGCAGCGCCACGACCCGACAACTCAGAAACGAGAATATCGACGTGACGGTCGTTGATGCTGGAAAGAGTGACGCTGTCGACGTGGTAGGCGACATCACTAACGAAGAGACGCTAGAGCGAGCCGATATCGAAAACACACGATCACTCGTCCTCGCGGTCAATAGCGATGCGATAGCGATCTATGCCACGCTGCTCGTCAAACGTCACGCACCCGATGTCGAAATCATCGCACGGGCGAACGACCCCGAAAACGTATGGAAACTCTACAACGCTGGTGCTGATTACGTCCTTTCGCTTCCTGACGTGACGGGTGAGGTACTTGCTTCCGCACTCATCGATGAAGCGGCGATTTTCACCACGACTGACGACTTCGACTTCGTCCGAACGGAAGCACCTGCACTGGAGGGACAGAGCGTGAGAGAGGCCGATGTCCGGAACCGGACCGGCTGTACCATCGTTGCGATCGAACGAAACGACCAGTTCATCACGGAATTTGGAACCGATTTCGTGTTCCAGCAGGGAGACAGTCTCATCGCAGCAGGCCCAGCGGAGTCTGTAGAAGAGTTCGAAGACTTCGTACGGTAACGCTCAACTATTCGCTTCCCCACCACCTGGGCCTTCTCTCGTCAGTGAACTTCAGCCCAACAGATCATAGTGGCGACAATTTGAGTACGAAACTTTCCCGTGATGCATATGTATCTATTTGGTTATTGGTTAGATATAGTATGTTTTCTGAGTAGCGCGACTGTGCAGCTCACAGTGTACACACGACAATACCTAAGTAGACACACTCACATTGTACACATAATGAGCAGTGAGAAAAAACGAGTCCAGTTTCGTGCGCCCCACCGGCTTATCGACCGAACTGACGCGCTCGCAGATGTCCTCGGCGAGGACCGGACGGACATTCTCGTCACTGCACTCCGTGAGTACCTTCAGGACGCCACACACGACGATGCACTCGTTCAAGAGATCGCAGTCGCGTACTACGACGGCGAGATTACCTTCGACCAACTCAAATCTCTCGTCGGCGCTGAGAAGGCAGCCAACTTCCGGGTGCTCAAACAGCAACTCAACGAGGACTTCGTCGAGGAAGTCGCCGAGTTATAGATGCCAACAGCAGTTGCAGACTCCTCAGCACTCGTCAGTCTCGGCGTCGTCGCTGAGTCTCCCCCCGACCCGCTCTCGGTGTTTCTCACAGATTACGACGTGACCGTTCCACCGGAAGTTGTCGAAGAACTCCGAGATATCGCTTCGTATGATGACGATCACGGTCGGGCCGCAACAGTCGTTCTCGACCGACGCGATGCACTCACCACAGAGACCGTTGACCTCGATTCGACGTTTCCACTCGACGACGGCGAAAATGCCGCTGTTACGCTCGCTAATGAGTGCGATGCATCGTTGTTCCTCTGCGACGAATTCAATCAACTCGGACTCATCCACGCTTCTCTCGCAAATACGCGCCTCGTCACGACTCCAACGCTTCTCTCGATCTTCGTTCGTACTGATCAATTATCCTCAGGTGACGCACTGACGCTTCTCGACAATATCAGCACGACTCGTAGCTGGAACAAAAATAGCTACGTGCAACGCACTCGCTCTCTTTTCGAACAACTCTGAATTGCTCTGTTGAAGAGCGATCTAATCAGCTGATATCA